>DATELA010000038.1:0-48921 GCA_035277145.1 Gemmatimonadaceae bacterium
CTCGACGCGCCGGTTCGGAACGCCCGTGGACGCGCGCCGCATCAGAAACTCAAAAAACAAATGCGGCATCAACGGCGACGGAACGATCGTATCCGGCGCCGAGTGCGATTCGCGCGGAATCCACGTGTCGAGAAACGTGCCCCATTCCTGCACAACCAGGCGGGGAGCCGGCTGCGCATGCTCGTGCGTACGCAGGTCGGTGTTCACCTGGCACGCGGCGTCTCGGTCAACGACCAGCAACTGCGTCCACTCCACCGCGCCAGCCGCGGCCGCGCGCTGCAGCTGCCGTACGTAGAACGATCCGTAGCACCCGCCGCCAATGACGACGATGTCGCCGTAGCGCTGTGGCGCGTTACCTGACCGTGCGTCCGCCATCGACTACCAGCACCTGACCGGTGACGTAGGGCGCGCGCAGCAAATACCCAACAGCTCCCGCGACGTCCTCCGGTGTGCCGAGCCGCTGCAAGAGCGTGTCGTCGGCCAATCGTTTGCGCGCATCGTGATCGAAATCGTCAGGCGGCAACACCGCGCCCGGCGACACCGCGTTCACACGTACGCGCGGTGCAAGCTGCGCGGCGAGATGTCGCGTCATCGCGACGACCCCGGCTTTGCTGATGCCGTGCGGTGCAAGTTGCGTCCACGACTCTTCGGCGAGATGATCGGCGATGTTCACGATCGCACCGCCCTGCGGCATGAGGCGCGCGACCGCGAGCGACAAAAAGAATGGCGCGCGTAAGTTGACCGCGAAAATCTGATCCCACTGCGCGACCGAGAGCGTTTCGAGCGGCGTGCGCAACATGACGGCAGCAGAATTCACGAGCGCGTCGATGCGACCGTGCGATGCCTTGACGCGCTCGACCAGCATTTGCACGGATGCGGGTTCGGCGAAATCCGCGCCGAACCAATTTGCTTTTACGCCGCGCGCACGACACTTCTCGGCCGTTTCGCGCGCGCCACTTTCAGAATGATGAAAGTGAATCGCAACATCGAACTCCATGCTCGCGAGATGCACCGCGATCGCGCGACCAATGCGGCGTCCGCCGCCCGTGACGAGTACAACTGGACGCGGTCCGCTCATGTCACGCCAGCTCCGCGGCGGGCCGCAACACGTTCGTCTTGTCGCGCGAGCCATTCAGCCGGAACAGCCATGACGCCCAGCGTCCGCGCGCCCGTCATTTCGCCGTGCCAGTCCGATCCGCCACTGGGGAGGATCTGCACGTGATCGCACAACGCGCGCAAGCGCGCCGTGTCCTCCGCTGAGTGACCCGGGTGCAGGATCTCGATTCCATCAAGTCCATCCGCGACCAGCGCCTCGATCATTTCACGCCGCCCGAGGGGCCCTGGGTGCGCCCATACCGCGATTGCTCCTGCGTCGTGAATCAGCGCGATGGCATCACGCGCCAATAACCGCGGCTTCGGCACGAACGCCGGACGTCCCGCGCCGAGGAATCGATCGAACGCATCGCGGAAATCCGCTGCGCCACCGGCCTTGACCAGCACTCGTGCGACGTGCGGGCGGCCAATCGCCGCACCTGCTGCCTCCCGGACCACGTCGTCGTATGACACCGATGCTCCCAGCGCCTGCAACTTGCGCACGATTGCCGCCGCGCGATCTTCGCGCTGCGCGCGGAATTCGATCAATCGCGTCTCGATGGTGCTGCGCGATTCGATGTGCAGTCCCAGCAGATGCACTTCGCGATCACCGTGCATCGCCGACAACTCAACGCCGGGAATGACGCGCACGCCAACGCGCGCAGCGGCCGCGGTTGCATCCGCAACGCCCGCCATGCTGTCGTGGTCCGTGAGAGCGAACGCCGAAAGACGCGCACTCACCGCGATCGCCGCGATATCAGCCGGCGCGACAGCTCCGTCGGACGCCGTGGAATGCACCTGCAAATCAACGGTCGCCGCGGGTTGCGGCGACGTCACGGGCGGTATCCCGCCTCGGGCGACGTGACACTCGGCTGCGACTGTTCGAACAGCGCACGCAATTGCGAGTCGCTCAGTTCCGCCAGCGATGCTTCACGCGACATCACGCCTCGCGGTGAATAACGCGTCACGCGAACTTGCGCAGTGTCTCCCGTTCCATCGACGAACACGAGTCCGTATTCGTCCGCGTTGTATTGCGTGATGAACCCGGACGGATAGATCTGCCACGTCCGGCCTTCGATTACGAGCGAGCGGCCCGGCATCAGTCGAGCTCCACTTCGTTGAAAAGGGAAACGGCGGCAAGTTGCTTCCGTGCGCCGTGCACCGCGCTCAAGACCGCCGCGCTGGTCGCTTCGGTAAACTCGACGAACTCGCCAGGCTTCGCCGCTTCTTCGAATACCCAGAAGCGGCAGTCCGCGGATGCGAATTCCTGACGGCGCTCACGCAGCGATGCGACGTACCGCGCGCGCTCGGCCGCAGCAACTGTCGTTCGCTGAATCGTGAGCACGCGACCCATGAATCAGAACGACGGGTCGGAAATGTTTTCGAGGCTGTCCTTCACGATTGCGACAAACCGATCCGCACCGGCGCCATCGACGACGCGATGATCAAATGACAGTGACAAGTATGTGCACGTGCGAATCGCGATCACGTCCTCGCCTTCCGCGCCCTTCAACACCTTCGGACGCTTCTCGATCGCACCGACGCCGAGAATTCCGGTCGTGGGGACGGGCACGATCGGCGTGGCGAACAAGGAACCGAACACGCCGTGATTCGTGATCGAGAACGTGCAATCCTGTACTTCTTCCGGCTTGAGCTTCTTCGTGCGCGCGCGTCCGGAGAGATCGTTGAGCGTGCGCGCGAGTCCGGTCAGTGAGTAATCGTCCGCGTTCTTGAGCACGGGAACGATGAGGCCCCAATCCAACGCAACGGCGATACCGATGTTGTACGACTTGCGATAGATGATGTCGTTGCCGGCAACCGTCGCATTGAGAATCGGCACTTGTTTTAAAGCACCGAGCACCGCCTGCACGATGAATGGCAGGTACGTCAACTTTTCTCCCGTTCGCGCTTCGAATGCAGCTCTGTGTTTCGCGCGAATGGCAGCAATGCGCGTGAGATCGACTTCGAACACTGTCGTGACGTGCATCGCCGTTCGCCGCGCGAGCACCATATGCTCCGCGGTGAGTTGGCGAATGCGCGACATTGGCTCGACGACATCGCCGGGCCATGCGACGGGCATTGGCGCGTGCGGATCAGCCGCTGGTGCGTGCGCAGCGGCTCTCGCAGGTGCAGGTGCTGGCGCGACGGCGGCGCCGGATTCGAGATATGCCTCGAGATCGCGCTTCGTAACACGTCCGGCGATCCCGGTCCCGGACAGCGTCGCGAGTTCCACGCCGTGCTCGGCAGCCATCTTTCGCACGAGCGGCGACGACTTTGTACGCAATCGTTCTTCGAGCGAGGACCCGTTGCCACCACTGCTCGACACGGACGCGGGGACGGGGGATCGAGGGCCGGGACCCGGGGACCGGGGACCGGGTGGAGCGGAAGGCGCGCTCGGTGCTGGAGCCGCGGCTCGCGGCGCAGGTGCAGCAGGCGCGGGCGCAGCAGCCACCGGCGTTGCAACGGCCGCACCCTTCTCCGTTTCAAGGCGCGCGACTACCGCGCCAACCGGGACCGTTTGCCCTTCAGTGACCAGGATTTCGACAATCGTGCCGGCGTTTGGCGCAGAAACCTCGGCGTCGACCTTGTCGGTCGAGATCTCGAACATCGGCTCGTCGCGCTTCACGTCATCGCCGAGCTTCTTGATCCAGCGCGAGAGCGTCCCTTCCGCAATTGACTCGCCCATTTGGGGCATCGGCACATCAACACGAGCCACGGGACACTCCTAAGGCTTTGAAGTCTCGTCCCCGCCGGGTTGAGGTTTGCCGAGCCGGCGAAGCACGAGGATCGGCAGCGTGATGGCACCGAGCAGGCCGCCGAACCCGGCATAAATGTACCAGTCGCACGCCGGTATGTCTTGGCACGACGGGGCTTTTGTGGCTGCCGCGACGGCCGCCGACACGAGCACGCCGACCATTGCCATGGAAAAAAAACCCAGCACGGTCATCAGGCAGCCCACGCCGACGAAACGAGCGCGCCGTTCGAAGGGCGTGAGCGGTTCAGTTGTCACAGTGAACGCTCAGTACGCGGCGTCGAGCGCGTGCGCCGGATCCGCTTGCTTGTGCAAGCGTACAAAAAACTTTTTCACGTTGCGATCGAGCCGGCTCTCGCCCATCTGATCCGTGCTCGCTTCGACGAACGTGTAGTGTCCGCCTTCCATCCGCACGGTCAGATCGAGTGTGCCCAATTCACCGCGGAAAGAGCGTCCTCGTGCGGAATTCTGTGTCCGCGTGAGTGCGATCGTGGGGAAAAACTCATCGGCGGCCGCGAGCACGTCATCCGGATGTGTGTGACAGCGAAAGAAATGTCGCATCGGTGCGTTAGCGCTCTCCGCGAACGGAAAGCCGGATGTCTTCAGGGCGTTGTAGTCGCGACGTGGAATCGCGCCGGAACTGAATACCAAGCGCCCACTCGCCCGCGGTGAGGAAGCTCAACTTCGCCGTGTACGTTCCCGATTCCGGCGATGGCACGAACACGTCCCACGTATCCTGGCCACCTGCGTTGTTCGCGAATGCGCGGCCTTCGCCGTTCTCGATTGGTTCGCCGGTTTTCTTGTCGCGCACAACAAGCCGCACAATGATCGGTTCGCGCGCATAGGGGGGCGTCGGATCCCACGAGATGCGCATCGCGAAGTCCTGCGTGAACGCCTTGGTTTCGAGGCGTCGCGGCTCGCGGGGGCCGCACGCGAGCGGCCCCGCACTGAGAGCAGCGGCGCACGCGCACATCGCAAGCGCGATGCGCCGAAAGCTCACGCGTAGTACTCCAGTCCCAGATGCGTAATCTGCTCTTCGCCCATGAGATGCCTCAGCGTGTTCTTGAGCTTGGTCTGCTGAATGAAAAGATCATGTTCGGGGTTCAACCCCGCAGCAGCCATGGGCGATTTGTAATAAAAGCTTAACCACTCCTGAATGCCCTTCATGCCGGCGCGATGCGCGAAATCGCTGAACAACGCGAGGTCGAGCACGATGGGCGCGGCGAGGATCGAATCGCGGCAGAGGAAGTTGACCTTGATCTGCATCGGGTAGCCCATCCACCCGTTGATGTCGATGTTGTCCCAACCTTCCTTGTTGTCGCCGCGCGGCGGGTAGTAGTTGATGCGCACGACGTGCGAGAAATCCTTGTACAGCTTGGGATACATCTCGGGCTGCAGAATCGTGTGCAACACGGAGAGCTTCGACTCTTCCTTCGTCTTGAAGCTCGCCGGATCGTCGAGCACTTCACCGTCGCGATTGCCAAGGATGTTGGTGGAGTACCAACCCTCGAGACCGAGCATGCGCGCCTTCAGTCCAGGCGCGATGACCGTCTTCATCCACGTCTGGCCGGTCTTGAAATCTTTGCCGGAAATGGGCACGCCCTTCTTGTTCGCGAGTTCGATCAGGGCCGGCGTGTCGACGGCAAGATTCGGTGCACCGTTGTTGTAGGGAACGCCTTCCATGATGCACGCCCACGCATAGAGCATCGACGGCGCAATGTCGTCGTGGTTTTTCTCCATCGCTTTCTCGAACGACGCGATGGTGCGATGCACGGCCGACGGCTTGATGAAGATCTCGGTCGATCCGCACCACACCGCGACGAGCCGGTCGCATTTGTTGTTTTTCTTGAAATCGCGAATGTCCTGCCGCAGCTGTTCGGCAAGATCGCGCTTGGTCTTGCCCTTCTTGACGTTTGAGCCCTTGAGCCGCGTGACGTATTTCTGGTCGAACACGGCGGGCATCGGCTTGATTGCCGACAGGAAACTCTTGAGTGGCTCGAGATGTTCGGCGGTGAGCACGCCGGCTTTCTTCGCGGCGGTGTACGCGTCGTCGGGAATCGGATCCCAGCCGCCGAACACGAGGTTATCGAGTCCCGCGAGCGGAACGAACTTCTTGATGAGCGGGTTGCGATGATCGGTGCGCTTGCCGAGGCGAATGGTCGCCATTTGCGTCAGCGAACCGATTGGCGCCGTGAATCCGCGCCGAATACTCTCGACGCCGGCCATGAATGTCGTCGCCACGGCACCCAGGCCGGGCGTAAGAATTCCAAGCCGTCCCCTCGCTGGCGCGATTTTCTTTGGTGACGGCACGTTCGATTTTTTCTTAGCGGGCAATGCGATCTCCGGTCAGCACCGGCCCGGATTGGCCGGCGGATTTCGATGTGGATGACTCAGGACCCTGCGGCGTAGTGGCGCGGTACACGAACACCATGCGCTGCACAACGGTGACCCATGACGTCAGCGTGAGCAAGACGACGATCGCCATGAGCACGTACCCGTGCAACGTAAGCCCAAAGAACGCTTGCGGCGCGGTCAACAACGCCATGCGCTCGGCGCGCTGAATCAGCCCAACCTTGGCATCGATACCCAGCGCTTCCGCACGAGCGCGCGTGTACGACGTCAGGAATGCGCCGATGATGCCGAGCAATGAGACGATTACCATCGCCACGTTGCGATGGACGTCGTCGCTCGCGTAGAACACCAACAGACCGCCGAGCAACGCGCCGTCAGCGAGTCGGTCGAGCGTCGAATCGTAAAACGCGCCGAATTTGGTTGCGCGTCCGGTGCGGCGCGCGACTTCACCGTCAATCGCGTCCGTCATCGCGGTCGTCGCCAGCACCCAACCGCCGGTTCGGATATGGCCCATCGCGAACATGCACCCGGCCGCAACGGTGCAGAACGTGCCGAGCGTGGTGATTTCATTGGGACTCACGCGTCGGCGCACGAGCCACGTAATGACCGGCTCGAAGAGCCGCATGTAACCGCGTTGTATCGCGTCCCAGATTGCGCGCATGTAACCGGGTGAGGGGCGCCTAACTGCTTGTGCGGGTTGCGGTAAGGTACAGCCGAACGCCAATGAACTTACCGGGACGGACGGCCGACGCCAACCATCGACTGTACGGCTCAGCGCCTCGCCTGGATTCGGTACCTGACTATGCTCGGCACATCGTCGGCGTCTCGCTCGATGGTCCAGAGGCTCGTCCGTGAGGCGCGCGCAAGCGTCGCTCGAACGGGCAGCACGACCTGGCCCATGAGCGCGCCCGTACCGTCGAGCACGGAGTAGCGCGGATTGGCGTTCGCCGAGTGGACGCGGAGCCAGACCGTGTCGTCCTCGCCGAAAAGAACGGCAGTGACAGGTGCGTACACGTCGGGCACGAGCGGAGCCGCCTTCGACCGGAGCTGTATGCCCGTCTCCGGCTGCCGGCTCGTAATCGTCGCGAGCGCACTGTCCTTCGCGGCGGTTGAGATACGCGCGCCGGTGAATGGGTAGGTCTTGGCGAACACCGTGTCACCCGTCGTGCGCACGACCGTCAACGCGTACGTCGCACTGCCCACGTCGGTCGTGAGTGTCGCGACGCGATCGCCTGCAGCTGAAATCGCCTCTAATGGGCGCGCATAAAACGGCACCACCGCGTTGTGCACGCCGCCGTCGGGCATGCGATGCGAAACGACGCCCGCACCCTTGGGCAAGCGCGTTACTTCGCGGACGACCTCGCCCGCAGGCGACACGACCACCAGCCGCACGTCAGTGGGAGCAAACGTTTCGGGATCGGGCGGGCCAAAGCCCCACCGCACAAGCATGGTCCCGTCGGCAAACAGCGCGCGCACGGGAACGTTCGTCATCGTGATGCGTGGACGATCGCTGCTTCCCGCCGCGGTCACCGGAGGAACGGTATTCGCGGAGCGCACGACTGCGTTCAGTGGCGAAATGAGTGTCAGCCGCCTCGGGTTGAAATCGTGCACCCACAGTGTGTCGCCGAGCCAACCGACAAAACTCGCGACGTCGTCGAACTCACCCGGCCCACTTCCCGCGCGACCGACCGCGGCAATCTGTTTGCCAGCGGCGTCGAAGACGCGAAAGTGATGGTCCTGCTCGAGCGGGACGACGACGCGCCCGTCGCGACCAACGAGAATGCTTCTGATGGTCGAGAAATCGTGCGCGACGCCGTCCAGTCGCAGTTCCTGAACGAGCGAAAAACTTGGCGGCGCCGACTGCGCGTTCGCGGCGGGCAGCGCAACCAACACGGCGCAACAGATCGCGCAGGCGCGCATCATCGATACAACAGATACGGTCGAATTTTCTGTTGCCACGCGACGACGCGCTGCACCTGGCTGTCAATCACGGAGTCAGGATCGGCGCCGCCGATCAACGCCTCACGCAAACGGCCAGACCCGAACCGAAGATCGAAATCCAGTGAGCGAATTCGCAGCGAATCCTTGTGCTGTTTGTTGAGCGCCCAGACAATTGCCGCTCCAACGCGTGCGGACTGCACGCGCTGGCGATCGACGACGTCAATGCGCACGCCGGGAATTCGTTGCCCCGCGAACTTGTTGTCGCCAGGCTGAACCGGCGTGAATGGCTCCGCGACGAACGACACGCCGGACAGCCGAAGTGAGTTCAGCGATGCGGCGACGGCGGCCGCGTGCATCCACGAAGCACCGAATCGCTGGAACGCAGTAGCTGTGCCGCGACCGACGGACACATTGGTCGCTTCGAGCGGCACCAGCGCGGGATACAACAACGCGCTCGTGAGCGACGGCATGTTCGGCGACGGGCGTACCCACGGAATTCTTGTCGAGTCCCACCACATGTCCCGCCGCCATCCGCGCACCGGAATCACGTGGAGATCCGCGCCGAGTCGAAGTTCGGCGTTGAACCATCGCGCCATCTCTCCCATCGTGAGCCCATGCCGAAGCGGCGCCGGATACAGTGCGTATGCGCGAGCCGGTTTGCCGGCGCTTGGATCGTCGGGATTCGCAATCGCAGAATCGAGAATCGCGCCTTCTGCGCGTCCACCAATTGGGTTAGGCCGATCGAGCACAAATACCGGAATACCGCGACGCGCGGCCGCGCGCACGGTGTACAGCATGACGCCGACGTATGTCCACGTGCGCGTGCCGATGTCGAAGAGATCGACGACGATCGCATCGAGATCGCGGAGCAACGAGTCCGGCGGAGGTATGGTTGCCGCAGCAAACAACGAGTACACAGGAAGTCCTGTTTTCTCGTCGCGCTCGTTCGCAATGTTGGATCGGTCTTCAGTGCCCCTGATGCCATGCTCGGGGGAAAAGAGAGCTGTGAGGCCTGAGCCCTGAGGCCTGAGCCCTGAGTCCTGAGCTGCAGGTGCGCCGCTCGCCGAGCTCAACGCGGCGTAAAGCAGATCGATCGTGCTCTTCCCGCTCTCGTCGATTCCGGTTTGATTGGTCACGAGCCCCACGCGCTTCCCGCGAAGCAGCGAGAGCGAATCACGCACCAGGACCGTGATCCCCGGCAGGACTCGCGCGTCTTGTCGATTGAGTGACGCACGTTCGCCCTCGGCCCGCCCGTAGGCGCATGCGACGGCCAGGGTGAACAGCAGCAAAAGTCGGCGAGAAATCAGACGTCTCACGTGTTCGTTCCCATCACTGGTCTCACGTCTCCGGTCCCATGTCATTTACTCCTCTCGACTGGTCGATCGTTGTAGCGTACTTCGTCCTGACAGCGCTCATCGGCTTCTGGTTTACCGGTAAAGCGAGTGAGAGCGTCAGTGAGTACTTCGTTTCCGGCCGCAAGGTCCCGTGGTGGCTCGCCGGAATCTCAATGGTTGCGACGACTTTCGCCGCCGATACGCCACTCGCGGTCACCGGATTCGTTGCGGCGCACGGCGTCGCAGGCAACTGGATTTGGTGGAACTTCGTGATGGGCGGTGTGCTCACGGTGTTTTTCTTCGCGCGATTGTGGCGGCGCGCGGGCGTCATGACCGACGCGGAACTTGCCGAAGTGAGATATGGCGGAAAGCCCGCGGCAATTCTCCGCGGATTTCGCGCGATGTATCTCGCATTGCCGATCAATC
This sequence comes from Gemmatimonadaceae bacterium, assembly GCA_035277145.1. Lineage (GTDB taxonomy): Bacteria > Gemmatimonadota > Gemmatimonadetes > Gemmatimonadales > Gemmatimonadaceae > DASRAP01. The sequence goes on from DATELA010000038.1 coordinate 9,898, forward strand.
TGATCATTGTCGGTTGGGTCACTGCCGCGATGATTCGCATTCTGAGCATCGCGCTTGGTATCGATCCGCTGTATGCCGTCGGCGTGTGCTTCCTGTTCACCGCCGCGTATGCAGTAGCCGGCGGTATGTGGGCCGCGCTGTGGACCGACGTATTCCAGTTCGTACTCAAGATGTCGGCCGTGATCATTCTCGCGGTGTACGCGGTCGACAAGGTTGGCGGGATCGACGCGTTACGCGCCGGCGTGACAGCGCACTTCGGAACTGACGCTGCGCTCTCGGTGCTTCCCGTGCATTCTGGGTTTACCGCGTACGCGTGGATGCCGATGCTGACACTGGCGACGTTCTTGTCTGTGCAGTGGTGGGCGGCGTGGTATCCCGGCGCCGAACCAGGCGGCGGCGGCTATATCGCACAGCGCATTTTCTCCGCGAAGTCAGAAAAAGACGGAATCCTCGCGACGTTGCTGTTCCAGGTTTCGCACTACGCGCTGCGCCCGTGGCCGTGGATCATCACGGGTCTCGCCACAATCATTCTGTACCCAGGTCTGACGACGAACACGGATCGAGAGAACGCGTACATCCACGCGTTCGTCGATCTGTTGCCGACGCCCTGGCGCGGCATCATGCTCGCGGGATTCTTCGCCGCCTACATGAGCACAATCGCGACGCAGCTCAATTGGGGCGCGTCGTATCTCGTCAACGACGTGTACAAACGTTTCGTGAAACCAAACGCACCCGAGCGCGAACTGGTGAAAGTCGCGCGGCTCGCAACGTTTGGATTGTTCATCCTGGGCTGCGTTGCCGCCTGGCAAATCAAGTCCGTCGAAGGCGCCTGGAAGTTCTTGCTCGCACTCGGCGCCGGTACCGGGCTCGTGCTGATCCTTCGATGGTACTGGTGGCGTATCAACGCGTGGTCCGAGATCAGTTCAATGATTGCGTCATTCGTGATCTCGATTGTCGCAATGAAGGTTGTGCCCGGCTACTTCCCCGCTGGCGACCCCCGTATCGATTCAGTTGTTCTGCTGGTCACCGCGTTCGGTTCGATGTTGGTGTGGATCCCGGTGACATTCCTGACGCAGCCCGAGAGCGATGCGACCCTGCGCTCTTTTTACGAGCGCGTTCGACCGGGCGGACCGGGGTGGGAGCGGGTTTCGAGCGCGATGGGCTACGGACGTGAGAAGATTCCGGGTGGCGCGCTGAACTGGACCAACTGGATCGCGGGCGTGATTGCGGTCTACAGCTCGCTCTTCGGGATCGGAAAGATTGTGTTCGGCGAATACGCCGCCGGTCTGGGGTTCTTTGCCTTGGCCACGGTGTGCTTTGTGTGGATTGCTCGAAACCTCGCGCAGGTCGCTCCGAGCCCGGAAACGCCGGGATAGGTCCCCAAACCCATTGGCCAGACCGCACACCCCGAGTAGTTTTGTCCCAGTTCCCGGCAAGGAGGCCTCTAATGACTGCAGTCCAAACGCCCGACATCGCCCTCTCGATCTCTCCGGCGGCGTCGGTTGAAGTCAAGAAGTTCATGACCGCTGAGAACGTCTCACCCGACGTCGGCGGATTGCGCGTCGCTGTTCAGCCCGGTGGCTGCAGCGGATTCAAGTATTCGCTGCTGATCGAAGACGCCGCGGCCGAAGACGACACGATCGTCGCGCAGGACGGCTATCGCATCTTCGTCGATCCGTTCTCGATGCAATACCTGAACGGCGTGACGATCGACTACGTGACGTCGATGCAGGGATCGGGGTTCACGTTCAAGAACCCGAATTCGACGGGCGGTTGCGGCTGCGGGAGCTCGTTCTCCGCGTAGCGCACTGAGTCATGAACGCAGAAGGGCGCCGAGCGATCGGCGCCCTTTTTGTTGATCGAGGGTGAATTGCGCGCGCCGCGCGTTCATCTTTAGGTGTGCACACTGGCTTCAGCGCGCTCGACCTCGCTGTCCTCGTGCTGTATGTCGCCGCGACGTCGTGGCTTGGCGCGTGGCTCGGTCGATCACAGAAAGACGCGAAAGATTATTTCCTCGCCGACGGCGCGTTGCCGTGGTGGGCGATTTGTTTCTCGATCGTCGCCACCGAAACGAGCGCACTGACGCTCATCTCGATTCCCGGTCTCGCATACACGACGAACTGGGGGTTTCTGCAAATCGCGTGCGGCTACCTGATTGGCCGAGTTGTGGTGTCCGCCGTGTTGTTGCCGCGGTACTACGCCGGTGAGTTGGTCACCGCGTATGCGTTTCTCGAAAAACGTTTTGGTTCGACGACGCGCCGGTTTGCGTCAGTGACGTTCATGGTCACGCGAACCTTCGCGGATTCCGTCCGCGTGTTTGCGACTGCAATTCCATTGGCGCTCATTCTTGGGCCCGCGGTTCCCGAAGGTTGGGGTACACCGTCAGCGATCATGCTGCTCGGCGCATGCACGGTGATGTTCACGTACTGGGGCGGAACCAAGTCAGTGGTGTGGACTGACGTGGTGCAAACATCCGTGTACCTCGTCGCAGGACTCGCGGCCGTCGTGTTGATCGGGAACGGCGTCGAAGGCGGCTGGAGCGCAATTCTTTCGCGCGCCGGCGACGCGGACAAGCTGCGCATTGTCGACACTCAATTCGTGCTCGGTTCCGCGAACACATTGTGGGCGGGGCTGATCGGTGGCGCGTTCTTGTCGATGGCGTCGCACGGAGCGGATCAACTCATCGTGCAACGGTTGCTCGCTGCGGGTTCGCTCGCCAAAGCGCGACGTGCGCTCATCGTGAGCGGATTCGCCGTCATCTTTCAGTTCGCGTTCTTCTTACTGATCGGCACGGGGCTGTGGGCGTTTTACGACGCGCGCACATTCGCGAGCGGCGACAGCGTGTTTCCCGAGTTCATCGTCAACGCGATTCCATCTGGATTAAAGGGTTTGGTGGTTGCGGCGATCCTCGCCGCGAGCACTATCGCGAGTTCGCTCAACGCACTCGCCGCTGCAACGGTGCACGACATCTGGCTGCCGCTCAAAGGCGGACGCGCGGACGATCCTGCCACGCTCCAAATCGCCAAACGATTCACGCTGATGTGGGCCGCGATTTTGATCGGTGGCGCGTTCTTCTACCGGCAGCAAGGCACACCGGTCGTCACCATCGCGCTCGGTATCGCATCGTTCACTTACGGCGGGCTGCTCGGCGGGTTCTTTCTCGGCTTGTTGTGGGAACGCGCGCGTCAGCGCGATGCGATCGTTGGCATGTCGGTCGCGATTTGCATCATGGCCGTGATTGTGTTTCGCACATTGTTCCTCAATTGGATTCCGGCGCTCGAGCCTGTGCTGTCGGCCATCCCCGCAATTGCGTGGCCTTGGTACGTTCTCATCGGAAGTTCGATCACGCTTGTGACCGGCATCCTGTTCTCAACGCTCTTCCCTTCTCGCACTCAATCACCAGCGCGATGACTGCTGAATCAATTGTGCTCGGCCTCGACGGCGGCGGAACGAAAACGCGACTCGTCGTTGCCGATGGAAATGGACACGTGCTGACGAGCGTGAGTGGCGGACCAAGTGCGATCGGCGCGGCTGGTATCGACGCCTCCGCTGACACGATCATGAATCTCGTCAGCGAAGGTCTGCAGGCTGCGGGCCTGACTGACGTGACCGCGAGCGTGATGTGCGCCGGCATCGCGGGCGCAGGACGTGAGGAGCGACGCACGTCGATGCGACGCGCACTCCGCTCGCGTGAACTTGCGGACGAAGTCATCGTAACTACGGACGCCGAAGTCGCACTCGCTGACGCATTCGGACATGACGGCGCCGGCGTGTTGTTGATCGCAGGAACCGGAAGTGTTGCCTTTGCGCGATCGCCAACCGGCACGACGGATCGCTGTGGTGGCTGGGGCCCCGCACTTGGCGACGAAGGCAGCGCGTACTGGCTCGGTCTTCGCGCGCTGAGCGCTGCAACGGCATCTGCCGATGGACGCGAGCCCGACAGCGCGCTGCTCGGTGCGCTGATGACGGCGACGCAATGCGACGAACCCGAAGACATGATCGCGTGGGCGGAAACCGCCGAGCGTGATGCGGTCGCGAACCTTGCGCCGATTGTCATGCGTTGCGCGGAGAACGGCGATCGTCGCGCCAGCACAATTACGACAATGGCCGCCGAGGAACTGGTGCTGCACATACGAACGCTCGCGCGCCGATTGTTTGTTGATGAGCGCGCCGCAGTACCCGTCGCGCTGAGTGGCGGACTGCTCGCACGCGGGTCGTTGCTTCGCAAGCTCGTCGAACACCGGCTGAAGTCCGCAGTGCCAGGAGCACAAGTGAAACACGACGAAATCGACGGCGCGCGCGGCGCGCTCAAGCTCGCGATGCGCGGACTGCGCGTCGCACTGCAACTCGTGATCGCGGTTCTTGGCATTGCGTTGACTGACACGACTGCGAGCGCGCAGGGCGGACGGGGAGGTCGCGGTGGCGCCGCAGCGTACGTCAGTGTGAGCGCACCGGTGGTCGCACTCACGCACGCGCGAGTTATCGATGGGACGGGAGCGCCGGCGAAAACCGATCAGACGGTGATCATCCAAAACGGGATGATCACCGCGCTCGGTCCCACGGCGAACACGAGCGTTCCTGCGGGTGCGCAAACCATCGACGCCACTGGCCAATCGCTGATTCCGGGTCTCGTGATGGTACACGAGCATTTGTACTATCCGAATACGGGCGGGTGGTACGGGCTGTACGACGAGAGCTTCACGCGTTTGTATCTCGCGGGCGGCGTCACGTCGATGCGCACGGGTGGCAACGTCAACGGCTACACGGACATTGCCATCAAACAGCAAATCGATCGCGGACAAAAGGCGGGACCGTGGATCGATGCGACTGCGCCCTATTTGCAAGGACCCGGTGGCGCTGCGGGTCAAATGTATTTGCTGAAAGACGCCGCCGACGCGCGCAAGCATGTGAACTTCTGGGCTGACGCAGGCGCGACGTCGTTCAAAGCGTACATGAACATCACGCGCGACGAATTGCGCGCCGCGATCGAGGAAGCGCACAAGCGCGGCCTCAAGCTCACTGGACACCTCTGTTCGGTGACGTATCGCGAAGCCGCCGAGATGGGCATCGACAATCTCGAGCATTCGTTTTTCGTCGCGACGGACTTTGTGTCAGACAAACAGCCGGATGTGTGTCCTGGGCAGGGGCCAGGCATGCAAACGATCGCCGCACTCGACACATCCAGCGCGCAGTACAAGTCGCTGGTCTCATTCCTGGTGCAAAAGAAGGTCGCGCTGACGTCGACGCTCACCGTGTTCGAGACGTTTACGCCGGGACGCCCGGCTCCGCCGGGACTCGACGTGCTTGAGCCGAACCTGCGCGCGTCGTTCGATTCGAACTACGCACGCACCGCGCGCAACACGGGCTCGATGTACGCGCAATTGTATCCGAAAGTCGCCGCGATGGAGGTGTCCTTCGTGCGGGCAGGCGGAATGCTCGTGGTTGGCACTGATCCCACGGGCGGCGGCGGTGTGATTCCCGGATACTCGAATCAGCGAGCGATCGAGTTGCTCGTCGAAGCGGGCCTTTCACCGCTCGAAGCAATCAAGGCGAGCACGCTCAACGGCGCGACGTATCTCGACCGTGCGGATAAAGTCGGATCGATCGCGGTTGGCAAGCAGGCTGATCTCGTGTTGCTCGCGGGCGATCCGTCCACGAACATTGCGGATGTTCGCAAGGTCGAGGTCGTGTTCAAGAATGGTGTTGGCTACGACCCGAAGCGTTTGATCGAATCCGTCAAAGGACGCGTCGGCATTTTCTAGCGCCCGCTAGCTCCGCTTCACCGCGGCGAAATCCGCTGGCGTGTCCACGTCCGCCAGTGCGCTTTCGGGCCAATCCTTCACAAGCGCTTCATTCATATGGCGCTGCACGATTGGCTTGCCACACCCTTCGCCATTCCACTCGAGTAGCTCAGCGAACAATGCGCGACGATACAAGATGGGTGGTGCAGTGACGCTGCCATAGCGCGACACAACCAACGGCTGCTCGCCCGCGCGCGCCGCACGCCCGATGTCGCGCAGCATCGCGGTTGTTACGTGGATCATGTCCGGGAGAACAACCACGGCAGCGCTGACCTTCGGTGGTAGCGCAGCGAGCGCGAGATGCATTGATGCGCTCATGGGCCGCGACGGATCAGGATTCACAACGATTTCGCACTCGAGCTCCGTGAGTTCAGCACTCACCCGCTCAACGTCGTGACCAAGTACGACAATGACCGGCGCCAAGCCTGCCTCGTTTGCGCGCGATACGGCGCGACGAATGAGCGACTCGCCGTCAAGCTCGAGCAGCAGTTTGTTCGTTCCCATGCGCCGCGATGCGCCGGCGGCGAGAACGACGCCTGCGATTGTGTCGGTGCTACTCGACTTCGGCATGGATCGGCGCGCGTCGCTCGCGTAGCGATGCAGGACTGCGCCCCGACCGCACGGCGAGCACTTCCGCAATCACCGCCAGTGCCACTTGCTCCGCGCCATCCGTTCCGATGTCGAGACCGACGGGCCCAAACACGCGCGCTTCATCAACTGTTTCTGTGGCGCTGATTTCGCGAATGATGCGCTCGGTGCGTTGCCGCGGCCCAAGCATCCCGACGTATTCCGCCGGCGTGTCGAGCAACGCGCGGAGAAACTCGCGGTCGTCGGCGTAGTTGTGGTTCATAACGACGGCGTACGAGTCAGGAGTCAAAAGAAGACGAGAACCCAGACTCGTACCGTCGCCCTCGACAAGCGCTGCGCCAGGAAAACGTTCTTGCGTAAGCAAACCAGGTCTCCGATCAACAACTACAACACGGAATCCCACATCGAGCGCGAGCCGCGCGAGATGACGCGCGTCGTCGCCCGCTCCCGCGATCACGAGTTGCGGCGGCGGTGTGAACGCATCCACAAAGACTTCGCGTCCTTTGATGTTGCGAATCGACGGTGCATCGGGCGTGTCGCCTTGTCGCGTCAGAATCGATCGCACACCAGTTGCGAGGTCCGTCGACACTGCGAAGCTCGCGTCGCCATCAAGCAGCGCGCGCCAGCGCATACGCTCCGGCGCAGCGCTCGCGGTTTCAACGCAGACAAAAACTTCCACGCTGCCTTCGCAGCCAACGCCGAGGTCCCAGGCCGCGATCTCGTCGATACCGGCGCAATACTCTTTGCGCTGCGACAAACCCGTGCGCAAAACCTGCAGCGCAACTTCGCGAACGTCCGCCTCGAGACAGCCACCGCTCACGTTACCAACGGTCGATCCATCTTCGGCGACGACCATCTTCGCGCCTTCATGCCGATACGCGGAGCCGCGCACGCGAACTACTGTCGCGAGCGCGGCTCGTTTTCCTTCCCGTTCCAGTTCGGCCAGCCGATCGAGCACCTGCCGTGTTTCAAGCCACTGCTTCATTTACGACCAGCGCAGATCCTGCGTCGACAGCGGCAGTGTGCGAATGCGTTTGCCCGTCGCCGCAAAAATCGCGTTGCACAAGGCCGGAACAACCGGTGGCAGCGCGGGTTCGCCAAGCCCTGTCACCTGGTATTCGGTGAGCTTGAAGAACGTGTCGACCGGTGGCGCATTGTTGATGCGCATCAACGGGAACTCGTCGAAGTTCGACTCGACGGCTTTGCCGCCTGCAAACGTGATCTGCTGGTACAGCGCCTGCGCGAGTCCGTCGTGCACTGAGCCTTCGACCTGCTGCTCGGCGCCGCTCGGATTGATGATCTGCGCGCCGATGTCACCAACCACCCACACTTTGTTGACGGTAACACGGCCATCGCGAGTGACGCTCGCGTCAACGACTTCCGCGAAATAACCGCGGTGGCTGAAGTGGAACGCGACGCCCATGCCGCGACCGCGCGGATGCGTCGTCTTGCCCCAACCTGACCGATCGCGAAGCGTTTCGAGAACACCGCGCATGCGCGTCGCGAATTCAGCAGGATTGCCGCCGCCCTGCCCTCCGCGCCCACCGGTGCCTGCAGCTGGTGGCGGATCGGCCTGGAACTGCGCGAGGAGGTCGAGACGGAACTGCAGCGGATCCTTACCGCCCGCGTGCGCGCATTCATCAATGAAGCACTGAATCGCGAACGCAATGCCGTTGCTGCCCGGTGCGCGCAACGCGCCCGTTGGTACGCCGAGCGCTGCAATCGGCGACGCGCCGAGATCGTAGTTGCGAACGTAGCGCGCCGGGAATTCGTTCGCGTTCATTCCGCCCTGTAGCCCCTGGCCGGTCGGACCACTGAACGTGACGAAGTGATTCTTCCACGCGACGAGCGCACCGTTTGCGTCGACGCCGCCCTTGAAGTTGTGGAATCCCGCAACGCGATAGAAATCGTGACGCATGTCGTCTTCGCGCGACCACAACAGCTTCACCGGAACGCCGGCTTCTTTTGCAATCCACGCGGCTTCGACCATGTAGTCGTTGCTGAGCCGGCGACCAAATCCGCCGCCCGCGCGAATCATGTGGATGATGATGTTGGTCTGATCGATGCCGAGCGTCTGTGCGACCATGCCGCGGCCGGATCCCGGCGTTTGCGACGGCGCCCAAATCTCGAGCTTGCCATCCGCGCGCATGTGCGCCGTGCAGTTCTGCGGTTCAAGTGGTGCGTGCGAAATGAACGGATAGAAATACGAACCTTCGACCGTCTTCGCGGCGCTCGCCAATGCGCCGTCTGCGTCGCCGTCTTTGCGCATTGATGTTGCCGGCGCGGATGCCGCGAGCTCCGCGGCGCGCGTAGCGAACATCGCGCTGCTCTGCTGCGACGTCGGATGCTCAGCCCACTGTACAACGAGCTTTCGCCGCGCCGATTCGGCTTGATACCACGTGTCGGCGACGATCGCGACACCGGGCAGCAATCCGGCCAGGTTCGTTCCGCCTTCGACCACGAACGCGTTGCGCACACCGGGCAGCGCTTTCACAACTTCGAGGTTTGCATTCGCGACTTTGGCGCCGTATACGGGCGACTTCTCGAACACGGCGAACTTCATTCCGGGTACCGTGACGTCGATACCGAACAGCGGCTTGCCCGTAACGATCTTCGGATTGTCGACGCCGCTGATACGCTTGCCGATAATCTTGAAATCCTTGGGATCCTTCAGCTTGTCCGGCGTGAACGACGCTGGATCAGGCGGCGTGATGCTCGCGGCTTTCGTACTGAGCTCGCCGTATGTCGCCTTGCGATTGCTCGCGCGATGGTGCACGACACCCGCTTCTGTTGTGCATTCGCTCTCGGCGACACCCCATGTTTGCGCCGCGGCTGCGATCAACATTGCGCGCGCTGCGCGTCCGGTTTGACGCATCGGGATGTAGTTGCCCGGCGTCGCACCGCTGCCGCCTGCTGACTGTCCCGTGAACGGCGCGCCTTGATCTGCTTGCTCAATGCGAACGTTCTTCCACTCGACGTCGAGTTCTTCCGCGATGCACATCGGAAGCGACGTCTTGATGCCTTGTCCGATCTCCGGATTCTTTCCGATGATCGTGACGATTCCGTCGGGTGTAATGCGCACGAATGCGCCAAGCGCTGCATCCGCCGGGACGAGCGTCTCCGCAAACGCTACGCCATTCTCGAGCAGGTAGGTGCCGAGCAGCATGCCACCGCCTGCGACAGCCGAGACGCGCAGAAACGCGCGGCGATCAACATTCATCGTCGTTTCCACGTGGCCCCCTATTCGTTGTTATTGGCAGACGTACCCGCGGCGCGATGAATCGCCTGGCGCATTCGCAGGTACGTGGCGCACCGGCACAAGTTGCCGCTCATCGCCATGTCGATATCGGCGTCCGTCGGCTTGGGTTTTGTTTTCAGGAGTGCCGACGCGGCCATGATTTGTCCCGCCTGGCAGTATCCGCACTGTGGGACGTCGAGTTCTACCCACGCTTTCTGCAGCGGATGGCTCCCATCGGCTGAGAGACCTTCGATGGTCGTGACGTCCATGCCCGCGGCGCGCGACACCGTCAGTTGGCACGACTTTGTCGCGACGCCCTTCACGTGAACGGTACACGCACCGCATTCGCCGATGCCGCAGCCGAATTTGGTGCCCTTGAGGTCAAGGATGTCGCGGAGCACCCAGAGCAACGGGGTGTCGCCCGCAGCGTCCACTGACACGGACCGTCCGTTGACCTTGAACGAGATCGCCATGGCGGATACCGGAAAGAGGCAGCCGGAAGTTACCGCTGTCATGGAGATAGCAACAGCATGAATTGCGATTGATGCGGGCGAATCGGCAATTGCTAACTATCGATTCGCAATTTGCAGTTTGATCCTTCGCTATCGAAGTTCACCTTTGGCCGCGTTGATCATCCCGCCGCGTCCACGGTACCACACGAGTTGCCCCGCGTTGATCACGGTCATCATTGCGTCCATCACGGCCATGCGCGGGGTGCGGCGGCCAGCCCACACGTTGAGCACGTATCCCCAACCGGATTCGTAGCCGCGACGCGCGATCGAGGCGCGTTTCCCAACGCGCTCCCATTTGTCGGCGGTGAGAGTGAGTCGCGTCCCGGTTCCTTCTGGAATGAATCGCAGCGTGACCTCCTGCGCTTCGCTGGGATCGCGCGACGGATGGAATGTGAACGTCACGCTTCGCGGCGGGTCCCACGCGAGGAGCTCGCCCCACTGAAATCGTCGGCCGTCGACGAGCTCCTCGAAAAACATTCCGCCGACGCGACCTTCGAACACGACGCGTTTCACGCGTGGCCCGCCGATGGAATGCGTACGGTACGGCCACCACGTCATGACGTCGGTCGTAAAACGTTTGAAGGCGGCGTCTGGAGCCCACGAGACGGAAACCGTCCGCTCGATCGGCGGAAGTGGCGCGCGAGAGGTGTTGTCCATGGCAGTGATTGTCGTCGGTTACTCAGTGCTGCGCGCGCGTTTGGGCGGCGCCGGATCATCTGCGGCGTAAGCAGCGAGCACGTCGTCCCACATGGATTCGACGTACCGCTTCAATTCGGCGAGTCCGTCCTGGTTCGCGCGATAATGCCTGCGCGTGCCTTCGCGCCGGTCGGCGACGAGTTTCGCGCGGCGCAGAACGCGTAAATGCTGCGACACCGCGGGCTGAGTAATGCGCGTCAGTTTTGCGAGTTCGCCAACGGTGTGCGGGCGCCGGCGGAGGCGCTCGTAGATCGAGCGCCGAGTCGGATCAGCGAGCGCGGTGAACGTATCAGCATAGGCCATGGCTTATATAAGTATACGCCTATGGTGAAAAGCGCAACTGTGAGCACGAACTGCCGTCAATCGGTCGTTGTCGGTGCCAATCCACGCGCCGTCATACAATCGCAACGAAAGGCTCATCGTGCAGCAATGCAATACGGCGCAGCGATCACAACCGTTTAGGTCAGAATGCCCGGGCAACCGTGCGGCGAAAAACTGCGTCGTATAGTGGGCCGTAGGTCTCGTGCGTTCGTATCAGCCGTCACGCCCTGCCCCATCCGCTGCAACAACTGTGTCGGGTTATCCGTACAGTTGGAAACCGCACGTTTGCGCCGTCTCCCGCGTCACGATGTCCAAACCCCCGCACCTCGGAGAGGTGTGTCGTGAGATTTCGTCTTCCGCTGGCCATCCTCGGAATCGCTGCGTCAGCAGCGTTCGCCTCCCCCGCTGCCGCGCAGCAAACGGCCGACATCGTTCGCGGCCGTGTCACAGGACCCGACAGTCTGCCTATTCCCAACGTCTCCGTACTGGTGACGTCGTTCATGGGCGGCATAAGCAAGAACGCAAAGACCGATCGCAACGGCCGCTTCTCGGTGATGTTCCCGAACGGCGAAGGCGATTACATGGTGCGGCTGACCTCGATCGGTTACGAGCCGAAAGCGTTCGAGATCAAACGAATCGCCGACGAGGAAGTCCTGATCGCGGACACGCGACTCGCTCGCGCGGTGCAACGCCTCGATACCGTTAACATCACGACGTCGGCGCGCCGGCAAACTCCGACGCGCGTTGAATCGACCATCGACGCGAGCGGAACTGATCGCAGCGTTGGGCTCGGCACCGGTGCTGCCGCCGGAAATCTTGCCGCGATTGCCGCGGGACTACCCGGATTCCAATTCATCCCTGGCGTCGACGGAAACCCTGACATGTTCTCGGCGCTTGGACTGACCGGCGACCAGAACAACCAGAGTCTCAATGGAATGTCCGGCTCGGGTGGCGACTTGCCGCGCGATGCGAACGTGGGCGTGAGTGTCGGAACGGGACCGTTCGACGTATCGCGCAACGGATTCAGCGGCGCACAAGTAGCCGTCAATACGCGCTCGGGAACGAACTACTCCGCGCGAAGCATGAGCGGCAACCTCGAAGTCCCGCCGCTCCAGTGGACCGATCGCGTCGGCCAGTCGACGGCGTCCGAGTACACACTACTTTCGCCGGGTGCCGGTTTCTCCGGCGCGTTGTCCCGCGATAAGGCGTGGTACAGCGGTTCGGTTCAATACAGCCGCAACACGAGCGATTTCCAGAACTTGTTCAACACGAACGCGAACGGCCTTACGACGTTCGGCGTGGCGCCGGATTCGGCGCAGCGACTGCGCACGATTCTGCAGAACCTGAACATTCCGATTGCGGCCGGCGGGTTTGGCGATGGCCGATCGAGCGACAACCTTCGACTCCAGGGAAATCTCGACTTCTCACCACCGTCCTCATCAACCGGTAATTCGTACCAAATCGCGGCCATTACCAACGTGACGCGCCAAGCCCCGCTGGGCGGCGGTCAAATGCTGAGTTCTGTGCCGACCGTAACCGGCGACGCGAACCGCTTCTCGGGTCAAGTGATGGCGCGGCACACGAATTACTTCTGGACGACGCTACTGAGCCAGACGTGGGTCAGTGCATCGATTGACAATTCCAGCCGCGACCCGTTCCTGGACTTCCCGATGGGGAACGTGCGCGTGAGCTCCGACCTCGGCGAGCGCGCGACTGTTCAGAACCTGCAATTCGGCGGCAACTCGAGCATCACGAATCGCTCGACAACGGGCATGCTTGGCGCGAAGAATCAGCTCTCATGGTACGCGGGCAACAACAAGCACTCGATCAAGTTGATCACCGAGGTGCGCGAGGATTGGTACTCGAACGAAAGCCCCGGCAACAGACTCGGCAGCTTCACGTTCCAGTCGCTCGAAGATCTGGAGAACGGCCTCGCGTCGGCGTACTCGCGAGTGTTGACGCGCCCTGATGAAAAAGGGCGCCAGCTGTCCGGCTCGGTTGGTATTCAGGACGCGTGGCGTCCTTCGCCGACAGTGCAGGTCGTCTACAACGCACTCGTGAACGGGAACTACTTCCACACGCAACCCGACGAAAACCCGCTCGTCGAGTCAGCGTTCGGCGTGAAGAACACGTACGTGCCGAACCGGATGTACGTGAGTCCGCGCGTTGGATTCTCGTGGCAGTACGGTCAACCGAACGTGATTCCAATCGCAGACGGATTCACGATCGGGCCACGCGCGGTTGTCCGCGGCGGAATCGGTCTCTACCAGAACGTCGCGGGTGCAAACCTGCTCGGTGGTGCGCTCACCAACACGGGCCTCGCCGGCAGCACGCAAACGTTGACGTGCGTCGGCGCAGAAGCACCGACACCTGACTGGGACGCGTACCGGCTCGATCCGAGTTCCGTACCGTCGACGTGCGCAAGTGGAAACACCGTGTTCGCGAGCAGCCTGCCGAGCGTGACAATGTTCGACAAGTCGTACAAGCAGGCGAGTGCCGCGCGCGCGAACGTCAACTGGTATGGCGGTATTCTCGACAACCGATTCACGCTGACCGCGGATGCAACAGTTTCGCTGGGCCTGAATCAGAGCGGGCAGACGGATCTCAACTTCAATCCGGCGACGCAATTCACGCTCGACAACGAGAGTGATCGGCCTGTATTCGTTGCACCGACGTCGATCTCGCCGGCATCGGGTGGCATCGCACCGCAATCGGGCCGTGTGTCGCCCGACTTCAATCGCGTGATGTCGCGCAGTTCAAATCTGCGGAACACCGCGACGCAACTGACGCTGTACCTCGCGCCGTACACGCCAGGCGGAACGGGACGCTTCCGGTGGAACGCGAATTACACGTGGATGGAGACGCGCGACAAGTACAACGGCTTTGGTGGTGTCGGTGGGCTGGGTAGCACCAGCGGAAATCCTCTCGATCTCGCGTGGGGTCGCGCGTCGAGCCCGACCCACCGAATTGGTTATGGCGTGAGCTACAACTTCTGGGATGTCGTCAGCGTGGGCTACAGCGGCGGATTCCGATCCGGTGTGCGTTATACACCGATGGTCGACCGCGACATCAACGGAGACGGAGCTTCGTTCAACGATCGCGCGTTCGTGTACAACCCGAGTTCCACCAGCGATGCGACGATTGCATCCGGCATACAGTCGTTGCTCGACCGCAGCTCGCAACGCGTTCGTGACTGCGTTTACTCACAGATGGGCGGCATCGCAGCGCGCAACAGCTGCGAAGGTCCGTGGACGATGGATGGTGGATCACTGACGTTCAACTTCAATCCGACGAAAGTCTGGATGCCGCCGCGCACCAACTTCACACTGACGGTGCGCAATCCGCTCGTCGCGCTCGACATGATGCTGCACGGCTCGAAGGGATTGCGCGGTTGGGGACAGACGCCAAATCCCAACAGCACGCTGCTCAATGTGCGCGGCTTTGATCCGGGTACACAGCGGTTTCGTTACGAGGTCAATCAGCGATTCGGCTCGACGGACATGAGCCAGACCACGAGCCGAGCACCGGTCATTGTGACGGCAGCGTTCAGCGTGAACGTTGCGCCGACGCGCGATTGGCAGAGCATGCGCATCGGACTCGATCGCGGCCGGTCGGGTCGTACGGGCACCAAGCTCACGGAATCGCAGCTGCGCGGAATGTCGAGCGCGCTCGGCGTCGTCAATCCGATGGCGACGATTCTGCGCCAACCGGAAACGATGCGGCTCACGCGTCAGCAAGCAGACAGCCTGGCGATGTTGAGCCGAACGTTCACGATCAAGCTCGATTCGATCTGGTTGCCGGTGGCGAAGTATCTCGCGGAAATGCCGGACGCGTACAACCTCGGCGCGGCACACAACCGGTTTGTGGTGGCACGCGAAGCAGCGGTGGATTACCTGGCAACGATCGCGCCGCACCTCAAGAACCTGTTGACTGCGCAACAACGCCGAAAACTTCCGATCACGATCTCGCGGTACTTCGAGCCGTTGTATCTCGCGCAAATGCGCGCGGGGCTGGCCGGTGGAGGCTTGCCGATCGAAGCCATGATGATGATTCGCTAACCGGTAGTCGTTATGCGTCGACTTCATTTCATCGCGAGCGTCGCGACGTTTGTCGTCGCGCTTCCGCTCAGAGCGCAAGACAGCATTCCGCATCGGGTTGTCGCGCCGGTCGAGGCGCGGAGCACGGAGACGATCGGCATTGTGCGCGGTGTACGCCACTTGCCCGACGGACGCGTCCTAGTCAATGACGCCATCAAGCGACGCCTCATCGTGTTCGATGCGAAGCTCGCGAACTTTACGACGATCATTGATTCGACACCCGGCGCAGTAAACAGCTACGGTCGCGGATCGGCGCCAATGTTTCCGTATGCGGGTGACTCAACGATCTTCGTCGACATCTCATCGCAGTCACTGCTCGTACTCGATGGTACCGGCAAGGTCGTTCGCGTCACGGCGCCACCGAGGCCGTCGGATGTGATTGCGCTCTCGGCAACGGCGACGGCGTTTGACGGCAAAGGCCGGCTCGTATACCGGGTGACTCCGCGCCCCACTCCGGCGACGATGATGGCTGCAAGCCGCGGCGGCACCGTCAACCCCTTCATCGTTGATTCGGCAACGATCGTGCGCGCCGATTTCGACACGCGTTCTGTTGACACGATTGCACGCGTGAAGGTCGCGACCGGAAATCGCTCGGAGTCGCGCGCAGGCGCGAGCCCCGAAGAGCGGTACATGAAGCAAATAATCAACCCGCTCACCTGGCTCGACGATTGGGTGGTCACGTCGGACGGTGCGGTCGCACTCATCCGCGGGCGCGACTACCACATCGACTGGATCAAGCCCGATGGATCGACGAGTTCGTCACCCAAGATGCCGTACGACTGGCGACGGCTGACGGACGACGACAAGCAGAAGATCGTCGACTCGCTGCGCATCTACTACGACTCGATCACCAAGCTGCCTGAAATGCTGCCGACGGGCACGATGATGGGACCGGATGGCGTGCAGCGGCGCATGGTTTACCACCTTGAAGTCGCGTTCGTGCCACTCAACGAGATTCCGGACTACTACCCGCCGATTCGCACCGGCAGCGTGTTCGCGGATCGCGACGGCAACGTGTGGATCCTGCCGTACACATCCGCGAAATCGCAAAACAAAGGCCTGGTCTACGACGTTGTGAACAAGGACGGCGTGCTGATCGAGCGCGTCGAACTTCCGGAGGGCCGGTCGATCGCGGGATTCGGGCGTGGCGGCGTCATCTATATGATGCACCCTGCCCCACTCGCCAAACCGACCGACCGGCCCGGCTCCGCCGGATTCTTTCTCGAACGCACACGCGTGGTCGGCTCCAAAGCGATCGCGCAAACTCCCTGACGATGAACCCAACTCGTTTTGCGATGTTGCTGAGCGCCGCCCTTGCAAGCGGCGCTCTTGCTGCCGGCGCCCAACAATCCATTCCCGTGCGTCCGCTTGGCGCGGTCGTGTCGAAATCGACTGAGACGTTCGGCGTGTTGTTCGGTGTGCGCGGCGTCGGTGGCGGACGCGTACTGGTGAATGATTTCGCGCGCCGTCGCTTGGTGTTGCTCGACTCCGCGATGAAGATCGCCTCCGTTGTCGCCGACACCGTTCCCGGTACGCCAACCGCATACGGTCCGCGCGGCTCGGGGATCGTGCCGTACTTCGGTGACACCACATTGTTCGTTGATGCCGGGTCGCAGTCGCTGCTCGTACTGAACGCGAGCGGTGCGGTGGTGAAAGTGATGGCACCGCCAAAGGCCGCCGACATCTTCATGCTCATGAGTTCGGCGTTCGGCATGGCGGGCGTTGACGCAAAAGGACGCCTGATCTACCGGTCGAACTTCAGAATTCTTCCGATGCAAATCGGGTCGAACGTTGCGCCGCCACAACCGCCCGATTCCGCGCCACTTGTCCGCGCGAGTTTCGAAACGCGCAGCGTCGACACCATCGCCATTGTGAAGATTCCACGCCCAGGTCGCATTCGCCCGAATACGAGCGGCGGACCGTCACCCGGAACAGCCGTCATCAATCCATTGCCGTTCGGTGACGAGTTTGTCGTCATGAGCGACGGTTCGATCGCAATCGTGCGAGCGCAGGATTATCACATCGATTGGATCGACACCGACGGCACAACGCGCACGTCGCCGAAGATGCCATTCGAGTGGCGGCGCCTCACCGACGAGCAGAAACAGTTTTACGCCGACTCGGCGCTGAATTCATTTCGCAAGATGTTCGACTCGGTGATGGCGATTCAGGCGCAACAGCCGTTGCCGCCGGGCATCCAACGGCCGGTGCCACCGCAGCTCGAGGCCGCGCCGCTCAGCGAAATCCCCGATTATCTCTCGCCGATTGGCGCGGTTCGTCCCGACCCCGAAGGCAACCTTTGGATACTGCCGACTGCCTCATCTCAATTGAGGCCGGGCAAAGTGTACGACGTGATCAACAAGAAGGGCGAGATCTTCGAGCGTGTTGAGTTACCACCAGGACGTATGCTCGAAGGCTTCGGCCCGAACGGCGTCGTGTATTTGTCGGTCAAAGAGGGAACGCAGACGTTCCTGGAACGCGCACGCATTCGCTAACACCGATCACACATGAGCAGACAGAACCTCACGATCATCGCGGTTGTCATCGCAGCGGGCGCCACAACGGGCGTTGACGCACAGCAACGAACGACCCCGACGCGAACACTTGGTCCGGTCGTGTCGCGCACGACGACACCAGTCAAGTCCGCGTACTCGATTCGCCCACTGAGCGACGGTCGCGTACTCGTGAGCGATTACACGAGCCGAGAAGTGCGACTGTTCGACGCGTCGCTCACGACGTCGACGTTGATCGCCGACACGGCGAACGCGACGTCGATCCCGTACGGTCGCGCCGCGCTCCCGCTGATTCGTTATTCGGGCGACTCGACGATCCTCGTCGATAACACGTCATTCTCATTGCTCGTGCTCGATGGCAACGGCAAAGTCGCGCGTGTGATGGCCGCGCCGCGCCCAACTGACTTGCCGATGATTGCGAACGTGAGCTCTGCGGTCGACGGGCGCGGACGATTGATCTATCGCGGACGCATTCAAGCGCCGATGCGTCCGCCGACACCGGGACAACCGTTCGTTCCGCCGCAACAACCCGACTCGGGCCCAATCCTTCGCGCGGATTTCGAAACGCGCACCGTCGACACGCTGACGTATCTGCGCATTCCGAAGACGGTAACTGTTTCGCAGGACATGCCGGGCGGCGGCCGTCGCACGAGTGGTGGCAACCCGCCGATTGCATCGGTCGACGACTTCGTGATCATGAGCGACGGCACGATCGCAATTCTCCGCGCGCAGGATTACCACGTCGATTGGATCGAATCAGACGGCGATCGCGCATCGACACCGAAAATGCAGTTCGATTGGCGCCGGCTCACGGACGAAGAAAAGCAGCGCATTATCGACTCCGCAGCGACAGCACAAGCAGAGCGTGCCGCGAAGCTTGCCGATCAAATGCTCGCCGGCGGGACTCCCGGCGGCGCAGATGGCGCAAAGCGGGCTGAGGGCGAAGTTGCGGCGGTGAAGATGGCCGTGTCTGCTGCGGGCGCGAGCGGGGTCGGAGAGCGAGTCGCGGTGAGCAGCGCTGCGCTCACGCCAGAAATGCTCACTGCGCTACGAACACCGCTGGTGGTCAAGTTCAGCCCGTCGGATCTGCCCGACTACTACCCGCCCATTCGGCTCGGCATGTTGCGTGCCGATCTCGATGGCAACGTATGGGTGCTGCCGACAACGTCCGCGCTCGCCAACGGCGGCGGGTTGCTGTACGACGTTGTAAACCGGAAAGGCGAAATCGTTGAACGCGTTCAGCTTCCTCCCAACCGAACGATTCTCGGGTTCGGCCCCGGCGTCGTATACCTCGGCGTAGCTGACGAGAAAGGCACGTTCATCGAACGCGTCAAGATCGCGGGTGGATCGGTCGTTCAGCAGTAACGTTACTTGAAGCGCCGCCGAGTTTGGCGGCGGATTGGTGCAAATGGCGCGCGGCCCACTCGCACAGGCGAGGGGGCCGCGCGTATTTTCACGGCGCCTTCCACTCGTTCACACGCCGAGACGCACACCATGCGATCGATGCCATTCATTCGTTCCATTGCGATTCTGACCGCCGCCGCGGCATCGCTCAACGCACAGAACACGCCGGCCAACAACACGCTTACTGATACGGAGCGCGCCGAGGGATGGCATTTGTTGTTCGACGGTGTGACGACAAATGGATGGCGCGGTTATCAGATGACGCGCTTGCCCGACGGTTGGAAGGTTCAGGATGGGATGCTGATGAAGGAAATCACCACCGAAGACATCGTGACGGTGGGCAGCTATGGCGACTTCGAGCTGACACTGGAATGGAAAGTCGGCAGACGCGGCAACGCGGGACTCTTTTACCGCGCGACGGAGCAATACAACCGCGTCTACTGGAGCTCGCACGAATACCAGATCTTCACCGACGACTCGACGTACGCCGACGGCCGCAACCCACTCACGTCAGCCGGCGCGGTGTACGGGTTCTATCCCGCCGCGCGCGGTGTGGTGAAGCCCGCGAATGAATGGAACACGACGAAGATCGTCGCCAAGGGAACGCACGTCGAACACTGGCTCAACGGAACGATGCTCGCGCAGTTCGAGATCGGCAGCCCGGATTGGGAAGCCAAGTTCAAGGCCAGCAAGTTCACGCCTTACGCGAATTACGCACGCGAGAAATCCGGCCGCATCGCAATCCAGGGCGACCATAACGGCATCCTGCAATTGCGGAACATCAAGATTCGCGAATTCGTTCCGCCACCGCCGCCGCGCGAGCGCGAATAGTTGCGGGCGACGCCGGGCGGTTCGTGCGCCCTGACGTCAACGCACGCGCAATTCGCCACGAAGCCGAATGTCTTTGGATGAGGCGCCGACCATGACACGGAAGGCGCCAGGCTCGACGACCCATTTCATGTTTTCGTCGAGCATTTGCAAATCGCTCGCGCGCAATTCGATCGCGACCTCTTTCGATTCACCCGGCGCGAGGCGCAGGCGCTGAAAGCCCTTGAGCTCGATCATCGGCCGCGCGAGTGATGCAAGCACATCGCGGATGTATAACTGCGTTACTTCGTCGCCGGCGCGCGAACCTGTGTTCTTTACGGTGAAGCGAACCGTTGCAGTTCCGTTCGCGGCAATCTCGGCGGGCGCAATTGTCAGACCTGAATACTCGAACGTGGTGTAGCTGAGTCCAAAACCAAATGGGAACAGCGCCTTTCCTGTCCCGTCGAGATAATCGTCGCCGCGTCCGGTCGGACGATTGTTGTACACAAGCGGGAGCTGGCCTTCTGAAATCGGATACGTGATTGGTAGGCGACCGGCCGGGTTGTAATCACCAAAGAGCACATCGGCCACGGCGCGTCCGCCTTCTTCGCCCGGATACCACGCGTTCACAAGCGCGCTGACGCGATCCATCCACGGCGCACGCGTTATAGCGCTCCCACCAACGAGCACGACAACAACAGGTTTTCCGGCGGCGCCAACGCGCTCGATGAGTTCGGGTTGATGACCCGGCAATGCGAGCAACGATCGATCGCGGAACTCCCCTTCCTCGATTCCCGCGACGACGATCGCGACGTCTGCGCGACGCGCAGCCGCAACTGCCGTGTCGATCTGCGCAGACCAATTCGCTGCAACGCCCGCGTCCCACACGAGCTTCACACGCGCGTTGCCCGTGCTCTCGTAAAACTCGACGCGAATGTCGTGCGTGGAGCCCGCCGCGAGTGCGACATCGGCGAGTACCGTGCGGTACGATTGCTTGAGCCAGTTGTTGACGACGAGCTTGCCGTCGAGAAACAGCCGGTAGCCGTCGTTTCCTTCAATGCCGAGTTTCTTCACGCCGCCCGCTGGGATCGTGATCTTTCCGCTCCATCGCACCGAATACCAATCGAACGGAATTCCCCGCCCCGGCGAATTGAGCGTCCAGCCAAAGTCGATGCGCTGATCGACACGCGTCATGCGCGGCGCGCCGTCGAATCGGTTGTTGTCCCAATACTCACCACGCAGTCCCGGCACAGTGCCGGTATCCGTGACGTGCTTGAACTGCGATGACGGCACAACTGCGATCACGGCAGAAGAGCGACCAGGCCCAGGGGCGTACACAACTCGTGCGGACGCACCGGCGCGCTCGCGAATGCCGTCGAGGATAGAAACGGGACGAATGCCGGGGCCGCTGTACCCGCCGAGTCGTGATTCGGTGGCGTCAACGCCAATCACGGCAATCGAGCGCGGCGACGCGAGCGGAAGCGCTGCGCGTTCGTTCTTCATCAACACGATGCTCGCGCGCGCAGATTCACGCGCGAGTGCACGATGCTCCGCGTGTCCGTTCCAGTACGCGGCGCTGTCGGCGTCAACGTAAGGGCGCTCGAACAACCCCAGCTCGAACTTGGCGCGTAACACACGCGCGACGCTCGCGTTGATCACCGAATCGGCCACGAGGCCGCGGCGCAGAGCGTCGAGATATGGACGGTGTTGTTCGTACGTGGACTGGAAGACCACGTCGAGTCCGGAATTCCACGCGTGCTGCGCAGCCGTGGGCGTATTGGGTTCGGTGAAATGCAGAACGGTCGCGCCGCCGGTTGCGGCTGCGTCGGAAATCACGAACCCGGTGAAGCCCCATGCGCGTTTCAGTTTTTCACGTAGCAGCCATTTGTTCTGCGTGGCGGGCGCACCATCCACTGAGTTGTATGCGGTCATTACGGACCGCGCGCCACCGTCGCGAATAGCGACAACAAACGGCGGCAGATGGACTTCGTCCAGAAACCGTTCGTTGAAATAAATCGGATAACTATCGCGGCCCCCCTCACCCACGTTCGCGATAAAATGTTTTGGCGTTGTGATCACCCCCGCGCGCTCGAACGCGTGCACGAACGCGAGTCCCATGACCGACGTGAGATATGGATCCTCGCCGTACGTTTCCTCGACGCGCCCCCATCGCTGATCGCTCGCAATGTTGATGACGGGTGACAACACGTCGCGAATGCCGCGGCTCCGCGTTTCACGCGCTGTCGCAGCCGCAACGCGGCCCATCAGCGCCGTATCCCACGTCGCCGCCAGTGCGATGGCCTGCGGAAATGCCGTCGCGCCGTCGCTTTTCAATCCGTGCAACGCTTCCTCGAACGGCATAATGGGAACGCCGAGCCGCGTTTGCTCGACGAAGTACTTCTGAATCGCGTTGATCAGTTCCGCGTGTGCACGCGCCGCGTTTGCGCCCGGCTTCGCGGTGATCTGCAGCCCGAACGAACCGTTGCGATAATCGTGCGCCGGATTCTCGAGACTGCCGGGACTCATGTACAGCTGCCAGAACTTCTCGTCGAGCGTCATGCGGCTCACGAGGTCCGCGACGCGCTCGGCAACCGGAAGCGACGCATTGCGATACGGCGGCGCCTGCGCTCCGAGCTTCATGGGAGCGCAAACCAGGAGCAGCATCAGCGCGGCGCGCCGGATCGTCATGCGCTCAAATCTGCGCGGCGAGCGCCATGCGTGCATTGAGGAACATGCGCACCTGCAGCATATCCCACGCTGCGTGAATGAACATGGCGGGCCAAAGCGAGCCTGCGAGCAGGTACACACCCGCCATGACAACGCCGATCACCGCGGTGTTGCGCACTCCCGCTGTGCCCTGGTACGCGTGGCCGACGCCAAACACGATGCCCGCGCCGACCGCAGCCGCCCACAGCGGGAGGTACGTATCGAGGTACCAGATCAAATAGCCGCGGTACAGCAGTTCCTCCACGATACCGGCCGTCAGACCGACAGCCCAGAACGCACGAAACTCCCGTTCGCTCGCCGGGAGGAGGTATTCGACCGCGGCCGCGCCCGCGGTAACCTTGGCGGCAACCGATGCATCTTTGCGCGCCGCCGTCGCCTGACTGCTCAGCAGCGCAACGACGGCCACCGCGAGGGCGCACGCAGCGGCGAACCCCCATGAACGCGACAACCCGAGTCCGAGCTCGGACCAGTCGCGCTGCGCGGCCGCCCAGAGAACCAACGGGATGGCGGCGTTCATCCATTGCCAGCTCGCCCCAACCCGGTAGCAGCGAATGCGCGCCTCGGCGCCCCCGGCGGCGATCTCCCGCTCCATCTGGCGTCGCCATTGGACAGCGCTGAAAGGCGCGAGGACAACGAGCAGCACAATCAGCAGGTGGTCGGCAAGAAGCGGCATACGGGGTTCCTTTTGTTCGCGTGTCGGCTAATATTCACGCCAACGTAAATAATCGGACATCCCGTTCCCGGCAACTCACACCATGCCTACCCGTCGCTCCGCGCGCGGCAAATCGCCGGGCGAGCCGCAGCGTGCCGTGCACACCGTCCGCTCGCTCGAACACGCGCGCTTGCTGGCCGACCCACTCAAGCTGCGCATCCTCGCTGAGTTCGTCACCGAGCCGCGTACTACCATGCAGGTCGCGGAACGACTCGGCGAACCCGCACCGAAGTTGTACCGCCACGTGGACGCACTCACGCGCGCCGGTCTGCTCAAGCGCATGGGCGAGCGCAAGAAACGCGGAACAACCGAGCGCTACTTGCAAGCCGTCGCGTCGCGCTTCGAAGTCGATCGCTCGCTGTTCGGATCGTCGCAGCGCGGCGCACCGAAAACCGCCGCGCTGAGAGAACTCGAGACCATTGTGAAAACGGTGCTGGCTGACACCGAGCGCGAATTCCTGGAGCTCTGCGCGGACGGCATGCCCGTAGGCGACGACGGGCCGATGATGCTGCGACTCAAAGTGCGCGGGTCACGCAAACGCGTCGCAGAGATTCGGCGCAAACTCACCGAGTGGATCGCTGAGGGCGGACGCGAAGACGACGTCGATCCGGCCGACGTGGTCGAGTATTCTGGGATGATCGCGTTCTACCAAACAGGCGGAACAACGAGGAACGAGGAGCGAAATTGAAGGAGCGAGG
Organism: Gemmatimonadaceae bacterium; assembly: GCA_035277145.1. Taxonomy (GTDB): domain Bacteria; phylum Gemmatimonadota; class Gemmatimonadetes; order Gemmatimonadales; family Gemmatimonadaceae; genus DASRAP01. The sequence goes on from DATELA010000038.1 coordinate 34,012, forward strand.
TGCAAGCTGTGAGAAAACGAGAACGGGAGAATGAGCATGCTCACCCTCCCGTTCTCGCTTCTCACGTTCTCGATACTCGTCTCTCTTTTTTCGCTTCTCGCTCCTATCCGTTACACCATAAACGGTGCCATCACCAGCATGACCGTCGCGAGCAGCTTGATCAACACGTGAATCGAAGGACCGGCGGTGTCCTTGAACGGATCGCCGACCGTGTCACCGATAACCGCAGCTTTGTGCGCGTCCTTGCCCTTACCGCCGTGCGCGCCGAGTTCGATGTATTTCTTGGCGTTATCCCACGCGCCGCCGCCGTTGTTGAGCAGCGTCGCAACGAGAATGCCGCCCACCGTACCAATCATCAGGAACGCGGCAACTGCTTCAGCGCCGGCCTGCGATGCGCGGAAGAGCAGCGCAGCGACAATTGGCACGCCAACCGCGATGATGCCCGGGGTTACCATGCGGCGCAACGCACCGCGCGTCACGATGTCGACGCACGCAGCGTAATCCGGACGATCTGTGCCCTGCAGAATGCCGGGCTTTTCCTTGAACTGACGGCGGACTTCCTCGATCACGACTGACGCAGCATCACCCACCGCGCGAATCGCGGCCGACGCGAACAAGAACACGAGCGCGGCACCGAGCATGCCGCCAACGAACACGACTGGCTGAGAAATGTCGACCGCGCGAATCGATGCACCGTACGAGCGCACGGCGTCGATGTACGCGGAGAACAACAAGAACGCCGCGAGACCGGCGGAGCCGAGCGCGTAACCCTTCGTGAGCGCCTTGGTCGTGTTGCCCGCGGCGTCGAGACGATCGGTGCGCGTGCGAACTTCTTTCGGCGCGCCGCTCATTTCGCAAATACCACCGGCGTTGTCCGTGATCGGACCAAAGTTGTCCATCGCGAGGATGTAACCGGCGGTCGACAACATGCCGATCGTCGCAACAGCGGTACCAAACAAACCGGCGGACGCGAGACCCGTGCTATCGCCGACAGCGTACGAACTCACGATGGCGATCGCGATCATCAACACCGGAAGCGCGGTCGATTCGAGACCAACGGAGATGCCGGCGATGATGTTGGTCGCTGGCCCCGTGATCGACTGATCCGCGATGCTGCGCACCGGACGATACCGATGCTCGGTGTAGTACTGTGTCACGAGCACGAAGCCGAACGACGTCGCAACACCAATGACCGCGCACCAGAAGAAGCTCAACCACGCGGTCGGTTCGGTTGGCGAACTGAGCAAGTACTTGCAGCTGAAGAACAGACCCACGAGCGCCAACGCGGCGGTTGCGTAGAACCCGCGATTGAGCGCGCGCATCGGATCTTCTTCTTCGCGCATACGAACCACGTACACGCCGATGATCGACGCGAGCAATCCAGCGCCGGCCGCGACGAGCGGGAACAACACGCCCTCCGCGCCGAACGTGCTGAACAATGCGATACCGAGAATCATCGCACCGATGTTTTCGGCGGCGATGGATTCAAACAAGTCGGCACCACGACCAGCGCAGTCACCAACGTTGTCACCGACGAGATCCGCGACGACCGCAGGATTACGCGGATCGTCCTCAGGAATGCCGGCTTCGACTTTACCAACGAGGTCAGCGCCAACGTCGGCAGCTTTCGTGTAGATGCCGCCACCGAGCTGGGCGAAGAGCGCGACAAACGACGCACCGAAACCGTAGCCGATGACGAGCAGCGGTGCCTCGCGCGCGTCAACACCTGCCGCGCGCAAACCAGCGAAGAGCGCAGCGATGCCGGCCAGCGACATCGCGGGAACCACCAGGCCTGCAACCGCGCCGCCACGCAGCGCAATTCGAAGAGCGTCCGGCGTCGACTTTTGCGCACCGGCTGCGACGCGAATGTTCGTGCGAATCGCGACCCACATGCCGAGTACGCCCGCGATGCCGGAGCACGACGCGCCGAACACGAACGCGAGCGCCGTTGCGAGCGCGAGCACCGTCGGCGTTGCGGGATCGTCAGCGGATGGTGCGCGGACAATTGCATACAGGACGTACACGAGCACCGCGGTGACCGCGGCGAGCATCGCGATGGTCTTGTACTGGCGACGCATGAAGGCCTCGGCGCCTTCCTTGATGGCCGCGTATACCGCCTGCATCGACGCCGTGCCGGTGTCACCGGCGAACAGCTCCTTTGCGAGCACACCGGCGATAATGAACGTCACCGTGCACGCGGCGAGCACCGCGAGCAGCGGTCGTGATTCCTCGGGCGTCAGTCCGCCGAACGCGACGAGCGCGCCAGCCGCGATGACGATCGCGCCGAGGAGGATGGCGAAGATTCCACCACCGCCGCCGGAGCGTTCGGGTGTGGCTGTAGGTGTCGGACTGGTCATCTAGGCGTGGTGGTCAGAAATGAAAAGCACCCGGTGTGAACGGGGTGCGGCGCAGAGCAGACGACAAAATAGTGCCCAACCCGTCGTCGGGGAGGGCGCGTGACCGGCGGCACAACGTCCGCCGGCCACGCCCAGAATCCCGAATCAGCCCGCGCTGTCCAGGCGGCTATGACGCTGGCTATAGCCGAAGTAGATGACGAGGCCGATCGCCAGCCAGCCGAGCAAGCGGAGCCAATTGGTCAGACCGAGACCGTAGATCATTGCGCCGCAGACGACGATGCCCAGGATCGCCACAACCGGAAGCGCCGGTACTGTGAAGCCGCGGGGAATGTCCGGCCGGCGAACGCGCATGATCCACACGCCCGCGCACACCAGCATGAATGCGAACAGCGTTCCGATACTCGTCATTTCACCGACGATGTCGCCCGGAACGAATGCGGCGAACAACGCGGTGAACACAAAGAAGAGCATGTTGGACTTCCACGGCGTCTGATACGTCGGATGCACCTCGGAGAAAATCTTCGGCACCAGACCATCGCGGCTCATCGAGTAGAACACGCGCGACTGACCGAGCAACATGACGAGAATGACCGACGAGAACCCTGCGAGAATCGCGACCGTCACGAACTTCGCGAGCCACGCATAACCCGTCATGTACTGTGTGATCGCGAACGCGACCGATGCCTCGCGGCCCTGTGTGCGGAAGTCATCGACCGTCGCGACGCCGCTGAGCACATGCGAGAACAACACATAGAGCACGGTGCACACGACCAGCGAACCGAGAATACCGATCGGCATGTCGCGTTTGGGATTCTTTGCTTCCTGCGCGGCCGTCGAAACGGCGTCGAATCCGATGTACGCGAAGAACACGACACCGGCAGCGCCGAGGATGCCCATGATGCCGCCGTAATTGTGCGTCACACCTGAGGCGGATACGTAGGTCGTCGCGTCGGGGATGTACGGCGTGTGATTCGCGGGATTGATGAAGCCCCAGCCGATCACGATCACCATGATTACGATGGTGACTTTCACAACGACGATCAGCGCATTCACGAACGCTGATTCTTTCGTGCCGCGAATGAGGAGCGCCGAGAGCAGCCCCAGAATCACCACGGCAGGGATGTTCATTATTCCCTGCTCACCCGTCGCTGACGTCTGGAACGGGGAGTGGAACCACGCATACGGAATGTTCCAGCCGAAGAACTCGAAGACTTTGTCGAGGTACTCGCTCCACGCGATCGCGACTGTCGCCGCACCAACCGCGTACTCGAGCACCAGGTCCCAGCCGATGATCCACGCGACGAACTCGCCCATGGTTGCGTACGAATACGTGTACGCGCTGCCGGCGACCGGAATCATCGACGCGAATTCGGCGTAGCACAGACCCGCGAATGCGCAGCCGATACCCGCGACGACAAAGCCCAGCGTCACGGACGGTCCCGCGCGATCCGCGATTGCGGCCGCGGTTCGCACGAACAATCCAGCGCCGATGATCGCGCCGATGCCCAGTGCCACGAGTGACCACGCACCGAGCGTTCGTTTAAGGCTGTGAGCGCCCGTCTCAGCGCTATCAGCGATGAGGCGATCGATCGATTTGGTCCGGAATAGAGATCCAGCCACGATTGTCCCCCTCAGTTCGTTCGAGTGAGTACGGCGCGAACAGCCGGATGCCCCGGCTCAGATCGGCGCCAGAATGTACGGTCCGTGCGCGGGATGGGCAAAGAAACCCGCGCCACTATTGGATCCTCGCCCTCAGCTCGGCGATTTTTTCGGGTGAGCCCTTGAAAAGGCCCTCCGGGAATTGCCGGGCCCGGATCATGTCGGAGTAGATCGCCGCCTGCTCGTAGTAATTGAGACCAAACCCTGCGAGGTACTGCAGGCGGAGATTCTTGTCCAAGTTGAGCTGCGCATCGGAGAGGTAATCCGCGAGCTGATCTTTGCGCGCGGCATAGGTCGAGAGCAGGTCGACCGCCGAGTTGAATCCGATCTGCGACAGCGAGAATGCAACCGGTCCGTATTCGGGCGTTTCGAGCCGCGCCTGAATCGCGTCGACGTCGATTGGGCCCGGGGTTTTCTGTCCGACGAGCACGACGTCATAGCCCGCGCCGTAGTGCGTGTTACCGAAGATGAGTCCTTCCGGGAAGACTTCGAGGAACGTCGCAACTTCGCTCTTCACCGCGGCCGGATGGCTTTCGTACAACTGCACGAACACCGTGACGACACCGCCGGCGTTGAGTTTGTCCTTGATGAGCTGGAAGAATTCCTTCGTGTACAAACTCGCCGCACCCTTCACCCACGGATCGAAAGGATCCGACGTAATTGCGTCGAACGTTTCGCCCGTTGTTTGGAGATAGTGGCGTGCGTCGTCGATCTGCACTTTCACTTTTGGATTCGCGATCACGTTGAAGTTGTGTTCCGCGAAATACGTCGACACGACGCTCGGCACGAGCGGCTCGATTTCCGCGATGACTTCGCGCTCCAAGCGCGGATCGATACTCACGGAACCAGCTGTGACACCGGCGCCGCAACCAATCACGAGTACCGACTTCGGTGCCTGCGCGGGCAACAGTGTTGCCATGTGACCGAGCATGCGCTGCAGACGCATGTCCTGCGGTTCGCTCGACGCCTGCACTTTGCCGGCGTTGTGATAATTCAAAACGCCATTACCAAGCTGCGACACGGTCATCGACGAATTCATGCCTTCGCCGGTGAAAATGAAATCGCCGTGATCGTTGTACCGGCGCGCCGCAAAACGTCCGTACCCAACAAGAATTGGTGGGACTTTGTTGACGCCAGCCGCGAGCACATAGGTACCGCCAAGCGTCAGCAACAACATCGCCATTGCGGCCGGTGTCATCGCCGCGACGCCGATACCACGTTTGCGCCAGATCACCAGCATCATGATCGCGGAGATCGCGGCGACGACGATGAACAGTTGTTGCGTTTGTTGCGTGCCGCGCCACGGCAACATCACGAGGCCCGAAAGAACTGAACCGAGAATCGCGCCGACAGTGTTTGCAGCGTAGGTCGTACCAACAACGACACCCGGGTCGCTGTCCTGGGTACCAATCGCCGCGAGTGCGAGCGGGAAACTTGCGCCCCAACAAATCGCACCGGGAATCACGGTGAACGCCGCTTTCACGAAATCCATCTGGAACGTGTACATGGGGCCAGCGGAGAGCGTCGGATCGACCGGCCAGTTGGGGAGCGCGACGGTCAATGAATACGCGGCCCACGCGAGGCTACACACGACGAGGATCTGACACCACCCCAGTGCTGTGCGCGCGTTCTGCACACCACCAGCGATGACCGCACCAACGCTGCTGCCGATGCCGAGGCCGATGAGGAAGGTGGCGAGGATGAGCGAGAACGTGTACGTCGTCGCGCCGAGATTAAGCGACAGCAAGCGCGTCCAGATGACTTCGGAACCAAGCGCTGTAAATCCGGAGAGTGCGATGACCGTGTATACCGGGCCCGCTCCCTTCGGCATGTCGAAGATTTTCGGCTTCGGAGCGTCAGGCGCTGGTGCTTTGCCTGCGTACGGCATTCGATTCGCCAGCACCCACGCAATCCCCGCGACCGCAAGGTTCAACAGCATGGCGACGAACGTCGCGGTATACACGTCGTACAAACGGAGCAACCAGTAACCCGCCGCGAGTGCGCCGAGCACACCGCCCGCGATGTTACCGCCGTAGAAGAATCCGAGCCACGACACACCCTGCGGTGTGGTTTCGACGAATCGCGAAATCGCCGGCAGCGTCGCGCCCATCATGAGCGTGGGCGGAAGCAACACGAGCGCGCAGAAGAGGCCGCTCAGGAACAAACCGGGCAGACCGCCGACACCGATCGAGATGTACAAGCCGCCGACGTACGGCAGGATGAACACGAGCACGAATCCGCACACGGCGATCAATGCCTCGAGCTTCGCGTACACACGTAACGGATGTTCAGCGCGCGAGACGTATCGCGAGAGCAGCAAGCTGCCGGCGCACATACCGCCCATGAACGTGCCGAGCACGACGGCAATCGAAATCGCCGACGAACCGACAATGAGCGAAAGCATCTGGAGCCATACCACTTCGTAGATCAGTGCAGCGCATCCGCTGCCGACGAAGAGGAGGACCAGGAACGGAAGGAATGGGCGCGCCGGTGCACCGGCGGCGGAAGTCGGTTGTGCGGTCATCAGAGGGTCAACGTTGATCCGGAGGGTTTCACGCGGACTGAGACGCCGCGCGACGCAACCGGGAATTCCTGTAGCCGTACACAGCGTACAACACTGCACCAATCAGCATCCACCAGCCGAAGCGCACCCACGCGGGCTTCGGGAGTCCGAGCATCACAAACACGCACGCCGCCGATGCGAGGATGGCCACGGGCCACACGAATCGAACGCGAAACGGGCGCGGACGATCGGGTTCGAGCACGCGCAGGACCAGAACGCCAATGCACACAATCGCAAACGCGGCGAGCGTGCCGATGCTCGTGAGATCCGCGGTTTCGGGTCCGTCGCCCACCAGCGACCACACGGCGACGAATACGCCCGTGACGACAGTCGTGACATGTGGCGTGCGGTACTTCGGATGAATCTTCGACGCCCATTGAGGTAGCAACCCATCGCGCGCCATCGACATGAAAATGCGCGGCTGTCCGTATTGAAACACGAGCAACACAGCGGTCATTGAAATGACAGCGCCGAGTGAGATAAGCCACGACAGTTGTGTCAGGCCGGCTTTGTCGAACGCGGCGGCGAGCGGATCAGCGGCGTTCAACTCAGCATACGGCACAAGCCCCGTCGCGACCGCGCCAACGATCACGTAAATCACCGTGCATACGAGCAAGCCAAGCATGATGCCGCGCGGAAGCGTCTTCTGCGGATCCTTCGTCTCTTCACCTGCGGTCGAGATCGCGTCGAACCCGATGTACGCAAAGAACACGACCGCCGCGCCCTGCCAGATGCCGCGGAAACCGCCCGGCACGAATGGTGTGTAGTTGTCAAAGTTGATGTGCATCGAGCCGACGATCACAAACAACGCGAGCACGCCCAGCTTGGTCCACACCATCGCGTTGTTGACGCGCTTGGTTTCCTTCACGCCGATGTACAACAGCCACGTGACCAGCATGACGATCACGAAGGCCGGGATGTTCACCAGAATTGGAATGGGACCGATGTGCGGCGCGGTTTGCATCAGCGACTGAATCGCCGGATCGGTCGAGATCGCGACTTCACGATAGCCGTGAATCATCCACGCCGGGAATTCGATCCCGAGCGGTTTGACGAGCGATACGAAATAGCCGGCCCACGAAATTGCGACATAGACGTTGCCGACTGCGTACTCGAGAATCAGCGTCCATCCAATGAGCCACGCGACCAACTCCCCGAGGGTTGCGTACGCGTACGCGTAGGCGCTCCCGGCCTGGGGAATCATCGACGCCATCTCGGCGTAACACAGCGCCGCGAGCGCACACACGGCGGCGAGCAGCAGGAACGAGAGGACGAGCGCGGGCCCCGCTGCCGCGCGAATGACTTCGCCGTTCGGGCCTACGTGGCCCGCGGCGGCGGTGCCAATGGACGAGAAGATGCCGGCGCCGATGACCGCGCCGATGGATAGCATGACGAGGTCGCCGGTGCCCAGCTCGCGCCGCAGGGATTCACTCCCCTGGGCGAGCTCGGTGACTCCTTTTCTGGCGAAAAGCGCGTTGAGCGCGCTCACGCCGTGGCACCGGGGCTAATACCGTCGGCAGCTCCGTGCATCGTCGACATTCGGCGTTGTGGAGGTGGTCCGGCGGGCGCTCGCGGACGGGGGCAATCGGGCCCCCGAAATCCGGGCGATAGAGACGCGAAAAGTTACCGCCCAGTTACGTCCAAGGCCAGCAAGACGTTCGGCTGGCTAGAGGGGAAACGCTACCCCTTAGCGGTAACGCACGCCGTGTCCCGGACGGGCTGGCCGTCGGACGCGCGCACCGCAGCTCGGAATTTGTATCCGAGAAGACTCTCCTCGACCCGCTTGTTGTAATTCGCGTCCTTCGACTTCGTCCAATACAGCAGCTTCACGCGGGAAAGGCTATCGACCTCGAAGCACGCTCGCATTTCATACGGCCGCACGCGTGACGGCACGGGTAGCGGCAAGATCACCATGGTGGTCAGGTGAGGTGGATACACGGTGCCGGAGCCACCGCCCGTGCCCGGACCGTCCGCGCTGCCCTTGCCTGTGCCGTTCCCCGAGCCCATTCCGCCGCCGGTGCCCGGGCCGGTGCCACCGGTCGTGTCGTTACCCGTGCCGCCTCCCGTCCCGGTGACCGGCGACTTCACTTCCGTCGCATCGGCGACCTTGGTTGAGGTATCGACCTTCGGCGCCTCAACCGGGGGTGGCTGCACCACCGGCGGCGGGACGACCTCGGGCTTTTTCTCAATGATCGGCGGAACGACCTGCGGCACCGGAATCGCTTGTGGTGCGGCATAGAACTGCAGCCGCTCCTGCGCGTTGCGGTCGCCGCCCGTTCCCTTTCGGCCACCGCCGCCACCACCCGCGGGGCCCGCGCCTCCGGCGCCTTCCATTTCCGGATCGATCCACATCATGTCGGTCGGCATGAACACGAGCGCAATGATGAGCGCGTGCAGCAGCACAGACGCAACCGTCGAACGCCAGCTGCGCCGCTCTGCCGCTGGCAAGCGGAAATTTCGTCGCGGTTTTGCCGCCGCGGCGACTTCAGCGTTCGGTCGTTCGCTCGAAGATTCGCCCACTACGTCGCACCTGTTTCAACGGAGGGAGCCGACGGTGCACCCGACAATTATACGATTGATAGACAACGAAAGGTTCTTCTGTCAATAGACACGGCGGGCGCCCTGGAAGGCAACCCGCCGTGTTTTTTTCGTCACATCAACAACCTATTTCTTCGTCTCAATCGGCGGGATACCGATGACCTTCACTCCGGAGCCGCGAGACACGTCCATCGTCCAGATGATGTCCTGGTACAAAACTTTCGGATCGCCTTTGATGAACAGCACTTTCTCGGGACGCGGATCGTAAATCTCCTTCAACTTTTCCGCGAGCTGTTCCTTCGAGACGTCCTGCTTATTGATCGCGAGTTTGCCTTCCGGCAACACTTCGAGCACGATCTGGTCCGACTTGCTGTTCGCCGGCATCACCGTTGGATTCGGCGTTGGAATCTGCAAGTCGATTGCCTTACGGACGAGCGGCTGCATGATCATGAAAATGATCAGCAACACGAGCATGATGTCGATCATTGGCACGACATTCGGCTCGCTCGTAAGACCACCGCCGCCACCTACACTCATTCCCATGCCGAGTCTCCTATTGCTTCTTGGGGACTTGCTGGACGCGCTCTGCAATCACGTCGCCCGGCACCGATGACTTGGTGCCAATGCGCTGATCGGTAATTGCGCCCATCACGACGACGCCGTTCTTACCGGCGATGTCCATTGCGGTCAGAATTTTCTCGTACTCGAGTTCGCGGTCGGCTTTGAGGTACAGGATCTTGTCCTCAGGCCGCGCGTCGTAAATGCGCTTGAGCGTCGCGCCAAGCGTATCGAGCGAGATCGGCTTCTTGTCGAGATAGTAATTGCCGCCCTTATCGATGCCGAGCACGCGATCGAGGTTCTCGTCTTCGGGATGTTCCTTGAGATTCACACCTTCAGGCGGACGCGCCGTAAAACCTGACGTAATTGCCGGCGTCACCACCATGAAGATGATGAGCAGCACGAGCATGACGTCGATCATTGGAACGACGTTTGGCTCCGCCTTGACCTCACCAGCCCCAACTGACATGCCCATGGAAAGCTCCTCCTCCGGCGTCGGTCGCGGTTAGCCCGAGATGGGCGCGCTGCCCTTCTGCGCCTGCGTGTTGAACTCGCGGGTGAAACGCGAACGGCCGAACTCGCCCGACACGCCCTTGATGAGGTAGTCGATCATTTCCTTCGACAGGTACGTCATCTCAGCCGTCAGGTTGTCGATCTTGGTCTGGAAGTAGTTGTAGAACCACACCGCCGGGATGGCCACGAAGAGACCGAAGCCCGTCGCGACGAGCGCTTCAGCGATACCAACTGCGATCTGCTGAATACCCGCGCCGCCGGCAGTACCCATCGATACGAACGCGTTGATGATGCCGAACACGGTGCCGAGTAGTCCCACGAACGGCGACGTCGAACCGACCGTCGCGAGCACTGCCGTACCGCGCTTGAGCGCGACGATCTGCAACAGGATGTTGCGCTCCACCGCACGCTCTGCCGAGTTGATGTCGGAAACCGTGACGGAACCGTCGGCGATGAGCGGCTTCACTTCACCGAGCGCGCCGCCGAGCACGTTCGCGACGTGCGAACGCTTGTAGCCCTCGGCCAACTTGATCGCCTCGGTGAGGTTGTCCTCTTCGAGGAACTGCGAGAATTCGGGCGCGAACTTCAGCGTTTCCTTCTGCGCCTTGCGCAGGCCCCACCACTTACCGATGGCAACGCTGAGGGACCAGACAGACATGATGGCAAGCACGACCCAGATGCCTTTGGCAAATGGGGCGCTTTCCATGAATAGATGGCCAATATCGAATTCCATCGCGTCGCTACTCCGTGAGAGTCGTCAAACAGACTGAGTGGGGAACGAACAGGGAAACGAACATGTGCGCGAGCCGCACGCGAAATCGCGCGCGGCCCGCGACACGAACTAACGAATCGAGAACTCGAAGGGCAGCTGAACGAGCTGCTTCACTTTGCGGCCACCAACTTCGGCCGGCAGGAACTTCATGTTGCGCAGCTGATCGCGCACTGCCTTGGTGAACAGATCGTGCGAGCTGCTGATGATCTTGAACGTGGCGACGTCAACCTTGCCGGTCGTGTCGATCACGAATGACGCGAGCACTTTGCCCTGGAAGCCCGCGTTCTTGAGCATTTCCGGATACACCGGAACGCCAATGCCCGACACCTGCGACGCCGGCTTCTCGACCTGGAATTCGTAGTAGGTCTGGTCGGTGTTGATCATCTGCGGCACGCCGCCGACCACACCGGTGGATGTACCACCCGCAACGCCCTTACCGGAGAAGTCGGCTTCGTCGGTCATCTTCTTCGACAAATCGATTTCCGGAAGCACGTCAGGAATCTCGACGGGCGCGATGAGCACCTGGAATCCCTTCGGCGGCGGTGGTGCAACGACGACGTCAGGTGGCGGCGGCTTCACTTCCGGAGGCGGTTCCTCCTTCTTGATGAAGTCGACCTTCTCCTGCTTGTCTTCGATTAATTGCGCGACCGTGCCGCTGGCCGTCGCCCAGAGTGCGCCGCCGATGACGAGCGAATGCACGACGAACGAGCCAAGCATGCCGCCCGCGCTGCGCGTTTTCTTTCGTCTGGTTTCAAGGAGATTGTCAAACATTAGCAGTCTCCACTATGGGGTCGTTTTGAACTCGCATAATCCTACAAACCGGTCGTTATGACGGAATGGAGCAAACATTAAGAAATGATGAAGCCGTAGTTATTCCGTCTTCATCTTCGCTACACCGTCAATGAGCGGTAGTGCGACAGTAAAAGTGCTCCCGCGACCGAGGCGGGAGTGCGCAATCAGGGAACCTCCGTGCGCTTGCGCGATGTACTGGCTGATCGCGAGGCCGAGTCCGAAGCCACCGCGATCTCCGACACGGGAACGGGCGCGGTCCGCGCGCCAGAAACGGTCAAATACGTGCGGAAGATCGGCTGCGGCGATACCGATTCCTGTGTCACGCACGCTGAATTGCGCAGTGGCGCCGACACGCTCGAGGGAAAGTTCCACTTCGCCGTTTTGCGGCGTGTATTTGATGGCGTTGGTGATGAGGTTGAGAAACAGTTGACGCAACCGCGCACCGTCGCCGGGCACCGTCAGTGCTGGCGCCGTGGCCATGCGCACCGTGATGCCCTTGGGTTCTGCGAGCAGATGCGCGGTTTCGAGCACGTCGCGCGTCATTGCCTGCAGATCGACGGGCTCACGCACGAGATCGAACCGCCCTTCGTCCGCGCGCGCGAGCGTGAGCAGGGAGTCGACGAGATCGGCCATGCGCGTCGTTTCGGCCAGTGCTTCTTCGAGCGCAATGAGCTGCTCGCCACGATTGGAATCGGCGGCGAGCGCGCGTTCCACGTCTGCGCGAAGTACCGCGAGCGGCGTTTTGAGTTCGTGGCTCGCGTCGGCTGTAAAGCGGCGGAGTCCCGCGAATGACTGTTCGAGACGGCTGATCATCGCGTTCAATGTTTCCGCGAGTTCGTCGATCGGGGGTCGCGCCCGATCACTGTCGATTGCGAGCCGGCGGTGCAATGATCGTCCGTCCGCAATCGCTTTGACCTCGGAAATCAGGTACGCCATGAACTCGTCGCCAGGCGCATTGGCAACGCGCGAGAAAACGCCAGCGGCGATAACGGACGCGAGGACGATCAACGGAATGATCACGAGGATCGGCATTGTCATGTTCGTCTCGCGAGGCGGCGGCGGCGAGAAGAAGCGCCCGACGACGACGCGATACACGCTTTGCGGCAAACCCAGCGAACCGGAGAACAGCGTGAGCGTGGCGCCCCGCAGTGGCAGGGGGGTGACGTGCGCGTCGCCAATGCGCTCAGCGCTCTCGTTGCCTCGGACGCCCTTCACGCCAACGCCCGGCGGAATCGTCCGGACAACTGAGTCGAGTTCGATGCGCACGCTGTCTGCCAGCTCTCGCACCGTGCGCGAGTTGTAGATGGTAAAGCCGCCGTTGTCGAGCACCCAGACATAGCCGCCGGCACCGTCGACAATGTTCTCGAGCAGCGACGTCGCTGCTGGGACATCATTGCCAATCTTCAGCGTCAATCGATCGCCGAGATTGTGCGATTCGAGCAGGCGCAGCGCGAGCGACGTCGTGCGCGAACGCACTTCCAGTTCGTGTTGCTGTTGGTATTCGGTGACGCTACGCGCTGCTTCGATTTGCCGAACAATAAGGGCGAAGACGACGACCACGAGCAGCAGTAGTCCCGCAATGGCAATTGCCAGCCGGCCCCGCGGCGTCGGCGCCACGCGTTAACCGCGCACTACGTAGCCCACGCCGCGAACGGTCGCAATCAGTTTCTTGCCGTGGCCGGCGTCGACCTTTTTGCGCAAATGGTTGATGACCACGTCGACCACGTTAGTGCCCGGATCGAAGTGATATCCCCATGCGTATTCCGTAATCAGCGTGCGACTCATGACCTTGCCCGCGTGCCGCATCAGGTACTCGAGCACGGTGAACTCTTTCGGCGTGAGATCCACCGGCTTTCCCGCGCGCGTCACCTCGCGTGAATCGAGATTGAGCGTCAAGTCGGCGACCGTGAGCGCAGGCCGCTGCATGTTGCGCGGCCGGCGCGACAATGCTTCGACGCGCGCGAGCAATTCCTCAAACGCAAATGGTTTGGTGACGTAATCGTCCGCACCCGCGCGAAGCGTTTCGACTTTCGCATCGATTGCATCCTGCGCGGTCAACACCAGCACCGGCGTATCGAATCCGCGCCCGCGCAACGTGCGCAGCACCTGCAAGCCCGAGCGTCCGGGCAATCGCATGTCGAGAATGACCAGATCGTACGGCTGCGTCAACGCGAGACGTTCGCCTTGTTCTCCATCGGGCACGAGATCGACGCCCCACCGTTGCTCCTCGAGGCCGCGCTGCACGAAGCGACCGACGGTCGGATCATCTTCGATCACGAGCGCTTTCATGCGCGCTCCTCGCGGCGCGGCTTCTGCAATCCGAACTCGCGCATCTTGCGATACAAAGTTTTCGGTGCAATACCGAGCGATTCGGCAGCACGACCCTGGTGCCACTCTTTCGCCTCGAGCACCGCACGAATGTGGCGGCGTTCCACTTCGGCGAGATCCAGCGCCGAGTCACCGCTGAGCGCAAGGTCGGTGACGCGGATAACGCCGTCGCGCGCGAGCAACCGCGCGCGCTCCACCACCGCGCGAAGTTCCGCGATGTTGCCGGGCCATGAATACCTGTGCAGCGCCGCCGTCGCATCAGGCTCGAACTGCGGAGCCGCAGCATCGCCGGCAATCGCGAGAAACGCTTCGGCGAGCGGAATGATGTCAACAGCCCGTTCGCGAAGCGTTGGAAGCTCGATGCACGTCGTGCCGAGCACGTCGGTGAGCTCGGGTTGTATGCGCGTGAGCGAACGCGCCGATCCGAATTGCGTCGCGGCAATGACGCGCGCGCGTACCGCGCGATCGCCGTTGGCGTCGCCCGCGCGAAACTTTCCGTCGGCCAGGACGCGCGCGAGTCGCGTTTGGGCGCGGCCAGAGAGCGCGGCTGCTTCGTGCAAATAGAGTGTGCCCCTCGTCGCGAGCACAGCACGGGCGCGCGACGCGCTGTCGGAGCGACCCGCGCCATACAACGTGCGCTCGAGATCGTTGCCCGCAAGCGCCGCAGGATCCAACTGCACAAATGGCCGCGCCGCGCGCGGCGAATGCGTATGAATGGCGCGCGCGAGCGCGCACTTTCCCGTGCCCGGCGCACCGACGATCAACACCGGTGCATCGGAATTCGCCGCGGCCATCGCCGTCGCAAACACGGTGCGCAGCGGTGCGAATTG
>DATELA010000039.1:0-26136 GCA_035277145.1 Gemmatimonadaceae bacterium
TGCTCAACAGCGAGCCAGTTGCGTCGCGCCCTGCGGTTGCCAGCCGCGCGAGAACGCGGATGATCGTTGCCGCAGGGTTACTCGCATGCGCGGCCGTTAGCGGCGCCGCGTATCAGCAGTTTCGTACCACGTCGAGCGCAGGCAGAATCGTCGGAGATGCACCGGAAGCCGAAGCCACGCGCGCGGTACTTCGTCTCCCCGCGCGATATCGCGCGGATACCAGCTTGTATGGCTCGTATTTGCGCGGACTCGCGCTTCGGTTCGGCAACCGTTTTCGCGAATCGCGCGACACGCTGACCGCGCTCGTTGATCGCGCGCCGCTGTATGTGCCGGGTGTGTACGGACTCGGTCATGCACACGCGTTGCTCGCGATGGACGGTCTCAGCGATCGCGACTTGATGTGGCCGCGCGTCGACGTGCTCGCGCGCCGCGCGCTCGCGCTGGACAGTTCTGCCGCGAGCGCGTGGCTGTTGCTCGCGTCGCGCGACATGCACTCGCTCGGGGATTTGTCGCGCGCGGGCGAACGACTATTGCGCGCGCGGGCGCTCGATGCGCACGATCCGGATGTACCCGCGATGCGCGCGGTGTGGTTCCGGTATCTCGGTCAGATGGACAGCGCCGTCGTCGAATCGCAGCGCGCGTACGAACTCGAACCGTTGAGCGCGTACTTCGCGCGCGCGTTTGGAAAGCAATTGTACTTTGCGCGTGACTACGCCGAAGCCATGGCGCTGTACACGCGGTGGTTGCGCGACGACCCTGCGTGGAGCCGCGTGTACCCGGATGTCGCGTACTTGTATCTGGCGATGGGCCGGCCGCGCGACGCCGCGGCGTGGTTCGCGCGGGTGCGCGCTGCAGAAGGCGACTCCGCTGCGGCGAGTGCGCTCGCTGCGCCGTCGAGCGACAGCGCCGCGCGCCGCCTGATCATGACGGACGCACGCCGCACGCTCGCGCGCCTCGAAGCGTCGGTGCGCAACGGTCAGCGGCCCGCGCCACAGCGGTTTGCGGTGGCGTACGCGACGCTGCAGGATACGGCGAGAACACTGCAATGGCTCGACACACTCGTGACGCAACACGCATACGTGTCGCAAGTTCGGGTCGATCCGCTGTTTGACTTTATTCGCGCTGATCCACGCTATGTCGCGTGGGCGAGTCGCAATCGTTTTTAGTGGTAATCGTTTTTAGTGGTAATCGTTTTTAGTCGTAATCGTTTTCAGTCGTTCTCGTTGTCAGTCGTTCTCGCTGTCCGTTTTTCAGAGCCGACCATGCCCCACCTCCCATTCCGCGTCAGAGGCCGCGACGTAACGAGGCTCGAGGCCTTCAGCGATGCCGTATTTGGCTTCGCTGCCACGCTGCTCGTGGTGTCGCTCGAAGTCCCGCGCGACTACAGCGCGCTCATGCTGAGCCTGCGCGGATTCATTCCGTTCGCCGCGTGCTTCGCATTGCTCATCTGGATCTGGAGCATTCACAACGGGTTCTTTCGCCGCTATGGAATGCAGGATGCGATTACGGTCGTATGGAATTCCGTCCTCCTGTTCGTCGTGCTGTTTTTCGTGTATCCCATGCGCGTCGTCATGACGAGTTTCATCGAACGCGTCATGTGGGGCATGGGGCTGATCAGCGGCGAATCGTTCACGTTTGCGCTCGGCCCGTCGCTCGATCGCATCGCTGACTTGTTCGCGATCTACGGCGCGGGGTTCACCGCCATCTTCGCGTGCTTCGTCGTGCTGTACCATCGCGCGATCACGCACGCAGCAACACTCGAGCTCGACGAACTCGAACGCTTCGATGCGGTTACACGGCGCGGCGAGATGTCGCTGTTCGCTGCGGTCGGCGCACTCGGGACGTTCGTGAGCGTCACCGGCATCGGACAGAACGTCGCGATGGGCGGATGGATTTACGCATTGCTCGGGCCGCTCGCGGGATGGTGGGGCTTCAAACGCGGAAGACTTCGCGAGAAGATGAGCAAGCACCTCACTGCGAACGCGCCGACAAGTCCGGCGTTGACGCCGGCTCAGACATGAGCCGCCCGCATACCGACGCCGCCTTTGCCGGCTCCATTCCCACAGCGTACGACGAATACCTCGTCCCGCTGATCTTCACGCCGTACGCCGCGGATCTCGTCACGCGTCTCGCATCGCGACCCTTGTCCGATCTGCTCGAAGTTGCGGCCGGCACCGGTGTGGTGACTCGCGCGCTCGCATCGGATTTGCCGGACGATGTGTCGATAGTGGCAAGCGATCTGAATCCCGCCATGCTCGAGCGCGCGGCGGCGGTCGGTACGCGACGGCCGGTGAAATGGCAGCCCGCCGATGCGATGCAGCTCCCGTTCGCGGACGCGTCGTTCGACGCCGTCGTGTGTCAGTTCGGCGTCATGTTTTTTCCCGACAAGCCACAAGCGCTTTCGGAATTCCTGCGCGTGCTGCGCCCCGGCGGCGTGTGCATCTTCAGCGTGTGGGACCGAATCGAGACCAACGAGATCGCCGCCATCGTTGAACACAACGTCGCGTCGTTGTTTCCCGCCAAACCTCCGCGGTTCTTGTCGCGGACGCCGTACGGGTACAACGACAAAGCAGTGATCGAACGCGATGTTCGCGCCGGCGGATTCACCGAGCGCGTCCAAATCGATACGGTGACTTCGCACAGTCGCGCGCCGCGAGCGCACAATGCAGTGGTCGCGTTCTGCCACGGTACGCCGTTGCGCAACGAGATCGACGCTCACGGCGCGGACAAGCTCGACGAAGCAGTTCACGCGGCGACCGAAGGCGTCGCACGCCGGTTCGGTCGCGGAACGATCGATGCACGGATCCAGGCCCACGTCGTCACCGTTTCCGCCTGACGCCTATGGTGTGACCGGCGACACGCCCCGGTGCCTCCCGGGGTGGTGCAATCGTTATAGAGGAGCCCTCACCCGCTCCTTTCCAAGGTTCATGCGACTGACATACCGCGCCGCTGCGGCTATCGCGATCATCGCCGCACACCTGTTGTTGCCCGGGCCCGCGTCTGCTCAGGCAACCATCGACGTCGCCACTCTGCAGAACATGAAGTGGCGGCACATCGGCCCCTTCCGGGGTGGACGCACGAAGCCCGGCACAGGCGTGCCGTCGAAGCCGAACGTGTTTTACATCGGCGCGACCAACGGCGGCGTGTGGATGACCACCGACTACGGTCGAACGTGGCAACCGATCTTCGATAACCAGCCAACGCAGTCAATCGGCGCGGTCGAAGTCTCGATCTCGAACCCGGACATCGTGTACGTCGGGACCGGCGAAGGCATGCAGCGCCCCGATCTCTCGACCGGCGATGGCGTGTACAAATCAGCCGACGGTGGACAAACGTGGCAGCACCTCGGTTTGCGCGACGCTCAGCAGATCACCGAAATCATCATCGATCCGCGCAATCCAAACCGTTTGTTCGTCGCTGCACTCGGACATCCGTACGGTCCGAACTCAGAGCGCGGCGTGTATCGATCGCTGAACGGCGGTGCATCATTCGAGCGCGTCTTGTTCGTCGACGAAAACACCGGCGCTGCCGACATCACATTCGCTCCGAACAACACGAACACCTTGTACGCGACCATGTGGGAGTCGCGACAAGGTCCGTGGGAAAACGCGCGATTCCAGGGCAACGGATCGGCCGTTTACAAGAGCACCGATGGCGGAAACAACTGGCGCAAAATCATGCGCGGGTTGCCAGTGTTCGAAACGGACGGACTCGGACGCATCGGTCTCACGGTGGCGCCGAGCAGTCCGAATCGCTTGTACGCAACGGTCGAGTCGGCGCGCGCAGGCGGCGTGTATCGCAGCGAGGATGCCGGTGAATCATGGACGCGTGTAACTGACGACAATCGCGTCTTCGGACGCGCTGACGATTTCTCCGCGCTGACCGTCGATCCGCGCGACGCGAACACCGTGTATTCGCCCAACATCGTGATGTGGAAGTCGACAGATGGCGGCGTGAACTGGACCGCGTTCCGCGGCGCGCCAGGTGGCGACGACTATCAACGGTTGTGGATCAATCCGACGGAACCGCGCATCATGCTCGCGACGTCCGATCAAGGCGCTGTGATCACCGTGAATGGCGGCGAGACATGGAGCTCGTGGTACAACCAACCGACCGCTCAGCTCTATCACGTCACTGCAGACAATTCTTTCCCGTACCGTCTGTGCGGCGGGCAGCAGGAATCGGGATCGGCGTGCGTGCCGAGTCGCGGAAACGATGGCTCGATTGGATATCGCGACTGGCGTCCAGTTGGTGTGGAAGAGTACGGGTACGTCGCACCGGATCCGCTCAATCCCGACATCGTGTACGGCGGCAAAGTCTCCCGCTTCAATCGACTCACAGGGCAAACGCAACAAGTCGGACCGAGCGTCGGGCGCGGCAACGCGACGGTTGGACCTGTCACCGACTATCGCACGATTCGTACGATGCCCGTTCTGTTTTCACCGACGAATCCGCGCAAACTCTATTTCGGCAGCAACGTCGTCTGGGAAACGGCGAACGGCGGGCAGAGCTGGAAACAGATCAGTCCCGACCTCAGTCGCGAAACGTGGACCGTACCGCGGAGCGTGGGCAAATACACCAACACGCAAGCCGCGGCGGCATCGCGGCGCGGCGTGGTGTACACGATCGCGCCGAGTTATGTCGACTCGAACACCATCTGGGCGGGAACAGACGATGGTTTGATTCACGTAACCCGCAACAACGGACGCACGTGGACCAACGTCACACCATCGACTATCGGTCCGTGGATGAAGGTGTCTGTGATGGACGCGAGCCGTTTCAATGCGAACACCGCGTACGCGGCCGTCAACACGATTCGCACCGACGACCTGCGTCCGCACGTTTATCGCACGCGTGACGGTGGCCGCACGTGGACCGAGATCGTGAGCGGCATCGACAGCGGCGCAACAATCAACGTCGTGCGCGAAGATCCCGTGCGCCGCGGATTGTTGTTCGCTGGCAGCGAGCGAACGGTCTGGTTCTCGCTCGACGACGGTGACCACTGGCATCCATTGCGATTCAACTTGCCGGCATCCAGTGTGCGCGACCTGATCATCAAGGACGCGGACGTTGCGGTTGCGACACACGGCCGCGGTTTCTGGATTCTCGATGACATTTCATCGCTGCGACAATGGTCAGCGGCGATTGCGACGGCGCAGGTCACGCTGTTCAAACCGGCGATGGCTACGCGCGTCCGTTACTCGATGTACACGGACACGCCCGTGCCGCCCGATGAACCGATGGCGGAGAACCCGCCCGACGGGGCGGTGATCGAGTACGCGCTGCGCAGTGATGCGACCGATCCCGTCGTTATCGAAATCTCAAACGCTGCTGGACGCGTCGTGCGCCGCTTTTCGAGCAACGATCCGATCGATCCGGTGCGCGACGAAGGGAATGCACCCGCGATCTGGTTCCGTCCGCCGAGTACGCCGCCGTCCACCGCGGGTGTGCACAGGTTCGTGTGGGATTTGCGTTTCTATCCGCCACCGGTGCAGAACACATCGCTGCCGATTTCCGCGACGCCGCGCAACACCGCGCGCGAACCGCGTGGTCCGTGGGTGATGCCCGATGTGTACACGGTGAAGCTCACCGTCGACGGCCGCGCGTACACGCAAACGTTCACCGTGCGAATGGATCCGCGCGTGAAAGCACCGGCTGCGGCGCTCGATCTGCAGTACACCAAGTCGCTCGCGCTCTTCGACGCCATGCACGAAGCCGAGGTGCGTCTCGCGTCGCTCGGCCCATTCATTGATTCGGTCAACGCGCGCAAAGGAGCCGCTACCGGCGGGCTGGCCAACGCGCTCGAAGCGTTCGAAGCGAAAGCGCGCGCGCTCACGGAAAACGCCGCGTTCGGCGGTGTGACTGCGCAACTACTACCGGTCATGAACGCATTCCAGGCGGCTGACGAGCAGCCGACGACGCAGCTGATTCGCGCGGCGGACGAACGCCTTGCATCTTTTGCTGCGTTGCGCACGCGATGGACCACCTTCACCACGACGGACCTGCGCGCTCTCAACGCGCAGTTGACCGCCGCGGGACAGCCGGCCTTGACCTTGGGCGACGTTCGGCGGGGAGCGGGTGCGCGCGTCACTGGAGGATAGCAATGCGGGGTGCATTCCGTTGGTTGAGTGCGTCGGCGATCGCGCCGGCGCTGTTGTGCGCGTCATTTGCGCACGCGCAGACATCGTCAAGAACAACAGTCATTCACACGTCGCGCGCGCTCGACGGACGCGGCAATACGCTGACCGATGTCGACATCACCGTCACTGACGGCAAGATCACGCGCGTCGGGCCGCGCAGTGCGGTGCCCGCTGGTGTGCGCGAAATCGATCTGCGCGGACGCACCGTGCTTCCCGGTCTCATCGATTCGCACGTGCACCTCACGTGGTACTTCAATCGCCAGGGCCGCTATCACACCAACAACGACGGCGATACGCCGGTGCAGTCGATGCTCGCCGCCGCGGCAAACGCGAGCGCGACGCTCATGGCGGGCTTCACCACGGTCCAGAGCCCTGGCTCGCCCGAAGACAAGGATTTGCGCGACTGGATTGCCACGCAGGGATTGCCGGGCCCGCGCATTCTCACATCGCTCGGCCAGATCCAGGGCGGTCGCACGTCACCCGATTCGTTGCGCGCGCGCGTGGAACGGTTCAAAGCGCAAGGCGCCGACCTCGTAAAGGTTTTCGCGTCGGGCAGCATCCGCGATGGTGGACAGCAAAGCATGACCGACGAACAGATTCGCGCAGTGTGCGATGCGGCGAAATCGGCGGGTCTTCGATCCGTCGTTCACGCGCATAGCGCAGAATCGCTCCGTGCAGTGATCAACGGCGGCTGCGTGCAGATTGAGCACGGTGTGTTCGCAACACAAACAGAACTCGATATGATGGCGGCGCGCGGCGTGTACTTCGATCCGCAATGCTCGCTCGTGTTCAGCAACTATCTCGACAATCGCGCGAAGTACGAAGGCATCGGCAACTACAATGCAGAAGGATTCGCGGCCATGGAGCGCGCGCTTCCACTCGCGTCTGCTGCCATTCGTAAGGCGCATGCGACGCCGCGGCTGAAACTGCTGTACGGCACCGATGCGGTCGCGGGCGCGCATGGTCGCAACGCCGAAGACCTCGTGTGCCGCGTGCAATCCGCCGGCGAACCACCGATGCGCGCCATCATTTCAGCGACGTCCGCCAACGCCGAAGCACTCGGCCTCGGCGATCGCATTGGCGCACTCCTGGCTGGCATGGAAGCCGACATCATCGCTATGGACGGCGATCCCATCATGGACATTACAGCGGTGCGCCGGGTCAGCTTCGTAATGAAGGGTGGCACGGTCTACCGCGACGACGGGAGAGCGGCCGGGCGCGACTGACGACAGATTAGGGTCGCGTCCCGCACGAAGGTTCAACCTTTTGAGACACGACCCCATGCGTACCTATCTTCTCGCTGCCGCGCTCACGCTTCCGGCAGCTGTACACGCACAACAGGCCCGCGTCCCTGCGCGCACGGTTCCTGCCGCGATGTCGGCGATTACCGAAGCCGACCTCAAGCGCGATTTGTATTTCCTCGGCGGCGACGGCATGCGCGGGCGCGAGGCAGGTACGCTCGACGAAATGCGTGCGTCAGTGTGGCTCGCGGCAGAGCTGCAAAAGATCGGCGTCGCGCCGATGGGCGAGGACGGAACGTATTTCCAATGGTGGCACATGCGCCGCACGCGACTCGGTGCGAGCAGCGTCATCAAGCTCGGCGATCGCTCGTTCGCATTGTGGTCCGACATCGCGGTCAGCAGCAACAACGAAGCCGATGTGAGCGGTACGATTGTGTGGGCTGGCAACGGAACCGACACGACGATCGATGTGCGCGGCAAGATTGCGGTCGCGCAACTCGTTGCACCTGCGCCGGGTGGACGTGAGACGTCGGTGAATTCGCCCGAGTATCGCTACACGAATCGCGCGGTGCCCGCGGCAGGGAATGCACTCGTGCAGCGTGGTGCGATCGCTGTCGTGTTGATCGCCGATTCCGTCGCAGAGAAAGCGTTCGATGGTTACAAGAACATTCGCGCGCGCGGGACGTATGCCGTCGATGGACTTGCTGGAGGACGTGGCGGTGGACGCGGTGCTGCGGCGCCCGATCGTCCAAACGGAACTGGTGCAGCGTGCGGTGGTCCGTCGATCGCTGTCGACACGACCGCGGGCCGCGGCGGCGGTGGGCGCGCAGGTGCAGGCGGCGGTGGTCGCGGTGGTGCAGGGGGTGGTCGCGGCGGCGGACTCGGTGGCGCGGCCGCACCGATCTTTCTTGTTCGTCAACAGGCGTACAACGACGCGCGCGGTGCCGCTGGAAAGGAAGCAACGATTCGCTTGTTCCGTGAATCGTTCACCTATCCGTCCGTGAACATTGTGGGTGTCGTGCGCGGAACGGATCCCGCACTGCGCAACGAGTACGTGCTGTTCAGCAGCCATCAGGACCACGATGGCGTGCGGTACGAGATCAACGGCGACTCGATCTGGAACGGTGCGGATGACAACGGCACGGTGAGCGTTGCACTGCTCGCTGCCGCGCGCGCGTTCGTGAAGCAGCCGGGTCGTCGCTCCGCGTTGTTCGTGTATCACGGAGCGGAAGAACGCGGTCTGCTTGGTTCGCGCTACTACGTGCAGCACCCCATCGTTCCGCTCGCGCAAACGGTTGCCGTACTCAACGGCGACATGCTCGGCCGCAACAGTCCCGACAGTGCGTCGATCATGGGCGTGCAACCACCGCATATGAATTCACGCGAACTCGTTGCGATGGCGCTGCAAGCGAACGATCTCACGGGCAAGTTCAAACTCGATTCCATCTGGGATCGTCCCACGCACGTCGAAGGTTGGTATCGGCGCAGCGATCACTTGCCGTACGCGGAGTCGTGCGTGCCGGCGTTGATGTATTCGGCGAATCTGCATCCGGATTACCACACACCGCGCGACGGGCCAGAGACGATCAATTATCCCAAGCTCTATCGGATGACGCAGTGGATGTATTTGACGGGATGGTTTGTCGCGAACACGGACAAACGGCCCGCGCTCGAGCCGGTGTTCGATGTGCGTCGTTGACGAGCGTAGTATGATGCACGTGTGATTCGCATCGGACTCATCGGCGATCGCGACGATTCCGTCGTCGCGCACCAGGCAATCCCGCGGGCGCTTGCGCTCGCGGGATCGTCGTTAGGCGTCGAGGTGACGCCGGTGTGGCTCGCGACGGCGACGCTTGCG
This sequence comes from Gemmatimonadaceae bacterium, assembly GCA_035277145.1. Lineage (GTDB taxonomy): Bacteria > Gemmatimonadota > Gemmatimonadetes > Gemmatimonadales > Gemmatimonadaceae > DASRAP01. The sequence goes on from DATELA010000039.1 coordinate 9,240, forward strand.
CAGCGCTTCAAGCGCGACGTGCCCGCATGCGATGGATTGTGGTGCATTCCCGCGAGTCCGTATGCCGATGGTGCGGCGGCGATCCGCGCAATTCGTTTCGCGCGTGAGTCAGGCCGTCCGTTTCTTGGAACGTGCGGTGGATTTCAGCACGCGATGCTGGAGTACGCGGAGTCCGTGTGGGGCGTCAGCAACCCCGCGCATGCGGAAACTGATCCGGGTGCGAGAGATCCGGTGATCAGCGCGTTGAACTGTGCACTGGTTGAAGTGCGTGGCGGTGTGCGCTTTGCACCTGACTCGCGTCTTGCGCGCGCGTACGGCGATCTGAGCGCGGTCGAGGGATATCACTGCAGCTACGGATTGAATCCGTTGTATGCGACGCGCCTCGCGGATGGTCCGCTCCGCGCGACGTGCTGGGACGATGCGAGTGAATTGCGCGGTGTGGAGCTCGACGGCCATCCGTTCTTCGTTGCGACGCTGTTTCAGCCCGAGCGCGCGGCGCTGCGTGAAATCGCGCCGCCGATTGTGCGCGCGTTCGTCGAGGCGGCGGGGATAGCGCGATAACATCGCGCGGCGGTCCGAACGCACAACGCCCGCGAACCGGTGAACAGTTCGCGGGCGTTGTGTTTGCGGCAGATCGCCGCGTGCACTTCGCAAGTACGCGCAACTTAGCGCGCCAGAAGGCCGAGTCAATCGGGCGGGTGTGCCCGGAGTGGGACTCAAACCCACACGCCTTTCGGCATGCACTTGCGAAGTGCACGCGTCTATCAATTCCGCCATCCAGGCACATCCGCGAGAATGGCGAAACATCAAAACGTACCGCGCAAGTAACCCCTCGCTCCCTGTGGCCACACGATAGGGTGCATGCGCGAAAACTGTGTCACCAGAACAGCGCGTCCGTAATCATTCGAACGCGCCGGGTCGTGCGCTGTCGCTACGGCGAGAGCCGCGCAATTCTCCAAGTCTTCCCGTCGCGCAAATACTGAATACGGTCGTGCAGGCGACTGGGGCGGCCTTGCCAGAACTCGATCTCGGTTGGGCTCACGCGGTATCCGCCCCAATGCTCGGGAAGCGGAATATCGCCTTTGCCGAAGCGCGCCGTGTTCTCCGCGACTTTCTGTTCGAGTGTATCGCGCGTCGCCAACACAGATGATTGGTGCGACGACCACGCGCCGATCTGCGAACCGCGTGGCCTAGAGTGGAAGTATTTCTCCGATTCTTCGCGCGACACGATTGCGACGGTGCCGGTGATGCGCACCTGACGTTCGAGTTCGCCCCACCAAAAGCACAATCCCGCGCGCGCGTTGGAATTCAACTCGTCGCTCTTGCGGCTGCGGTAGTCGGTGAAGAACACAAATCCGTTCGCGTCGAAGCCTTTCAACAGAACGATGCGCGCCGACGGTTGTCCGCCCACACCAACGGTCGCGAGCGCCATCGCGTTCGGCTCCAGCACCTCCGCTCGCTGCGCATCGTCGAACCACTTCGCGAATTGCGCGATTGGATCCGGCAACACATCGCGTTCGCTGAGCGATGCGTTCGCATAATCGCGCCGGAGATCCTGTATGGCCACGGTGTGAAGCTAGTCAGGTGAGCGACAGCCGACCCAAACGCATCACCCACGGCTCAGTACCCATAACGCCCCCCTGCGGCCCATTGCGCAGTGGCACATGCGAGCAGGTCGTATACCCCCAGGGGGCTTGTATAGGGGTAGGGGGTATGCTAGGATGCCTACCATGACTACCCACACTCTCTCCATCGACGGCATGAGCTGCGGTCACTGCGTCAGCGCGGTCCGCCAGGCGCTTGCCTCAGTTCCAGGCGTCACCGTGCAGGACGTCCAGATCGGCAAGGCTACGATCCAGTCCGCTGACCCTCTGCCCGCACAAGCGATCAAGGACGCCGTCGAAGACGCCGGCTATTTCGCCTCATCGATGACGCCTTCCGCATGACGCCGTCCGCATGACGCCGTCCGCATGACGCCGTCCGTCTGACGCCGTCCGTCTGACGCCCTTCGTCTGACGCCCTTCGTCTGACGCCGTTCGCCCCACCTTCTGACCAATGTCTTCCCTCGCGACCATCGAATTGCCCGTCTCCGGCATGACTTGCGCCTCCTGCCAGACGCGCGTGCAACGCACGCTTGGCAAACAAGCCGGCGTGACCGACGCGAACGTGAACTTGTTGATGGAAAGCGCCACCGTCACCTACGACCCGCTCGTCACCGGACCCGACACGCTCATCACGGCGATCCGCGCGACCGGGTACGACGCATCGCTGCCCAAGCCTGCACAGTCGCCACTCGAAGCCGTCACCGACGACGACGCACAACGCGAAACGCGCTACCGCGCATTGCGCACGCGCGCGCTGTGGGCGCTCGGACTCGGATTCCTCGTCATGCTGTTGTCGTCGCCGCTCATGATGGCGCCGCACGGCGCATCGCATGAGGCCGCGCACGCGGATCCACTCGCCGAATGGCTCGCACAATTCCTCGATGCGCCGCTGCGCGCAACGATGCCGTGGCTCTACGCAGTCGATCGCAACATCCTGCTTGGCGCGTCGCTCGTTATCACCGCAGTCGTACTCGCGTGGGCCGGACGCGAATTCTTCACGCGCGGGTGGGCCGCGGTGCGCCACGGCGGCGCGGACATGAATACGCTCGTCGCGCTCGGGACGGCGGCCGCGTTCGCATACTCCGTCGCCGCAACGTTCTGGCCGCAGGCATTCGCCGCACGTGGCATCGCGCCTGACGTGTACTACGAAGCCGCCGCACTGATCATCGCGCTCGTGCTCGCCGGCCGCACACTCGAAAGTCGCGCGACACGACAAACGGCAGCTGCGTTGCGCGCACTTGTTGCACTGCAACCGCCGCGCGCGCGCGTACTCCGTGACGGCAACGAAATCGAACTCGACATCGGCGCGATCCATCCCGGCGATGTCATCGTTGTCCGCCCTGGCGAGCGCATACCAACCGACGGCGCAATCGCAAGCGGTGAAACGGCGATCGATGAATCGATGATTACCGGTGAGCCAATGCCCGTCGCGAAGAAACCCGGTGATCGCGTTATCGGCGGCACCGTCAATCGCGCCGGTACGTTCCGGTATCGCGCGACATCACTCGGCGCTGACTCGGTGCTTGCGCGCATTGTTCGTTTGATGCGCGAAGCGCAGGGCGCGCGCGCACCCACACAACAGCTCGCCGATCGCGTCAGCGCTGTCTTCGTTCCATCGGTGTTGGCCATCGCTCTGTTGACGTTCGTTGTCTGGTTTTTCGTTGTCGACATTGCCCCGATTGCTCGTGCAACACACGCGGCCGTCACCGTGCTGATCATTGCGTGTCCGTGTGCAATGGGGCTTGCAGTGCCGGCGGCCATCATGGTCGCGACAGGGAAGGGCGCTGAACTGGGCGCGTTGTTCAAAGGTGGCGATGCGTTGGAACGGCTCGACAACATCGATATGGTGGTGCTCGACAAAACCGGCACCGTGACCGAAGGTGCGCCAAGCGTGTCGTCGATCATTGCGGTGAATGGTTTCGACGAAACGCAGCTGCTCACGCTGAGCGCTTCGCTCGAGCGGGACTCTGAGCATCCGCTCGCGGCCGCGTTTGTTGCGGCAGCGGCGTCTCGCGGCATCGTGCTACAGCGAGCCGAGAGCGCGACGAGTTCGGTTGGGCGTGGAATCACGGGCGTGGTCGATGGTCGCGCACTCGCAATCGGTAATGAACAACTCATGAGCGATTGGGCGATCGACATTGGCCCGTTGCGCAAACGCGCGGCTGAACTTGCGGACGAAGGCAAGACGATCGCATTTGTCGCGATCGACGGCGCGTTCGCGGGGCTGGTTGCTGTGAGCGACGCGATTCGCGAAACGTCACGTGCGGCAATCGACGCATTTCGTAAGCGCGGTCTCGACGTCGTGCTGCTGACCGGTGATACGTCGCGCGCTGCGAATGCAATTGCGAAAGACGCCGGCGTGACACACGTGGTCGCGGGTGTTGCGCCCGAAGGAAAAGTTGCCGCGCTCAAACAGTGGCAGGCGTCGGGCCATCGCGTCGCGATGGTTGGCGACGGTATCAACGACGCACCCGCGCTCGCGCAGGCTGACGTCGGCATCGCGATGGGATCGGGCACCGACGTTGCAATCGCTGCATCCGACGTCACGCTTATGCGTCCCGATCTGCGCGTCGTCGCGAGCGCAATGTCACTCTCGCGTCGCACACGAGAAACCATGCGGCAGAATCTCTTCTGGGCGTTCGTCTACAACATCATCGGCATTCCAGTTGCGGCCGGCGTGTTGTATCCCGCGTTCGGAATCCTGTTGAGCCCGATGGTCGGCAGCGCCGCAATGGCGTTGAGCGACGTGTTCGTTGTCGGAAACAGTTTGCGGTTGCGCGGATTCCGCGCGCCATTGGCGGAGGCCAAATGACGAAGCAGAAACACGCAATGACCGCGGTCGCTGTCGACCCCGGCGCCAAAACGCGCAATCTCAAACGGCTGCGGCGCATCGAAGGTCAGATTCGCGGACTGCAGCGCATGGTCGAGGAAGAACGCTATTGCGCCGAAGTGCTCACACAGATCTCGTCGGTGCATGAGGCGCTGCGCGCGGTTGGACGCGAACTCATGCGCAGCCATCTCAAGCACTGCGCCACGCACGCCATTCGCACGAGCAATAGCGAAGCGGACAAGATGTACGACGAACTTGTGGGGCTGATGTACACGCACGTGCGCTAAGTTTTCCGCACGATGATGAGCGCGCGTTAGTTGTCCAGCCGCTTCTGGAAGCTCTCACTCGCATTCGCGCTGCTGTTCGTTGTCGCCGACAGCGTTGCGCGTCTGCGCGGTGTCGCTGTACTCAACGACGCAAATAGCGGCGGTACACGCGTCATTGCGAGCGATTCAACAACCCCATCCGGATACGCCGGCAATCAACACGTTGCGGTGCTGCCCATCCTCGGCACCGATGGCTATCACTGGGCGATGCAAACGCAGCAGATGCTCGCCACCGGCGACGCGCGCATACGACACGTTGACTACGACGGTCCGCCCGAGGGAAGGGACGTACACTGGAGTTCGATCCTCAGATGGATCACCGCGGGCGCTGTGGCGGTCGTCGCGGCGGTTACTGATCGCTCGTCGGCGCAGGCCGTAGAGACGGTCGCGCCGTGGATCAATACGCTGGTGTTTTGCGTGCTGCTCCTGGTGTTGGTTCCCGTCGTCTCGAAACGGTTTGGGTCCGGCCCGGCGGGTGTGCTCGCCATCGGAATGGTTGCCGTGTATCCCGCGTACGAGTTGTACGCGATCGGCAATTTCGATCACCACGGTATTGCGTCATCCGCTGCGCTGCTTTCTGTGCTGTGTTTGCTCGGCGGTGGCGCGGGTTGGGTACGCGGCGACTCCGGCGGCGCGCGTGCATGGTTTGTCGCGTCCGGCGTTGCGGGCGGCGCCGGCTTGTGGATCAGTGCAGCGACTCAGCTCCCCGTGCTGATCGCGATCGGTGTGGCGGTACTCGTGAGTCATGCAACGCTCACTGCGCGCGATCATGCGGACAACGAGTGGCGCATGGATCCGGCGTTGTGGCGCGTGTGGGGAATCGCCGGCGCCATCACGAGCGTGGCGTTCTATTTGGCCGAGTACGCGCCGTCGCACATGACGCTGCGTCTCGAAGTGAATCATCCGCTGTACGCGCTCGCGTGGTTCGGTGCGGGAGAAGTTCTCGCGCTGACACCGGCGGTGTTCCGCGAGCGGCGCGCGCTCGACATTGCGCGGCTCGTGGTCAGCGCTGCGCTGGTCGTGTTGCTACCCGTTGTCGCGCTGTTCGACGCGCAATCGTTCGTGTTACGTCCCGGCTCGATGATCATGGCGCTGCACGAGGATTACATCGACGAGTTCCGGAGTTTGCCCCGCCAGGTTGTGTCGTGGTCCGCGGCGCAAGTCGTTGCGGGCGTTGGATTCCTCCCGCTGCTCGCGGGATTCCCCGCGCTCGCTGTGTCGTTCTCCAAGCGGGTTCCTGCGCAGCTTCGCGCGTTGGCGCTGATCAGTGTTGCGCCACCGTTGCTGTTCACGACGCTCGCGTTTCGCCACGGACGATGGCTGAACACTGCATTGGTGCTGTGGCTCGCGACCGCGGTTGCGATCGCGATGATCATCGCTGCGTTGCCGTGGCAATCGTTACGGCGACCATCCGCGCGCCGGTGGATGGCAGTTGGGGCGTTCGTCGCATTCGCACCGTTCCCATTGTTTTCCGTATACCAGTGGTTCACGAGTGTGTGGACCGTCGCCCCGACGTCGAGCGCGCTCACGCAAATCGTCGCGCGCGATCTGTCGTACAAACTCCGCGCTCGCCTTGGTGACGAGCGTGGTGTGATTGCGAGTTCGCCGACCGCGACGACATGGATGACGTACTTCGGCGGATTCCGCGGCGTCGGCACCCTGTATTGGGAGAACCGCGACGGCATTGCCGCGAACGCGCGACTGTTTGGCGCTCCGGCAGGTGATACGAATAGCCGCGGCGCCGGTGACGCGCTCGCAATTGCGCGGCAACTTGGCGTGACGCACATCGTGATCTATTCGTGGGCGCCGTTCATGACGGAATACGCGCGCTTGTCGCGCGGTATTCGTGGACCCGCGTCAGCGAGCATTCCTGCTGATTCATTGATCAACGACGCGTTTGGTCCGCGGCTCATGCAGGGTGCCGTACCAATCTGGTTGACGCCGCTGCCGTTTCGCCCGCCAGAGATTCCCGGTATTACCGATGCTTCGGTGCTCGTGCTCGAAGTGTCACCCGCGCAAACAGCTACCGAGGCCGGCGTCCGATTTGCGAAGTACTCGCTGGCGATGAACGACGTCGCGACTGCAGTACGACTGCTCAACGGTGCGCTGGCCGACGATCCGGCGAACGCGTCTGCGCTCATCACGCTCGCTCGACTGCAACAAGCCGACACCACACTCGGCTCATACCGCGCCACGCTGCGGCGCGCGGAAGCGCGGTCCGCCGCGCTCGACAGTCTCGCACTGGAAGACGACGTGGCGCTCGCGTCCGTGTACGCGATCGCGAACGATACGACGCGTGCACGTGCGGTATTGACGCGCGCGTTGCGCCGCGCCGATGCACGCGCGATTCGCCGCCTGCCGTGGGACTACACGGCCGCAAACATGATCGTGCTCGCGCGTCAACTTGGCGTGCGCGATCGTCCGGAGTTGCTGGAGCTCGCGTACCAGCTACTCGATCCCGCGGTGCAGGCGCAGCTGCGATAAACCTTCGCAGTACTGTTTCTAAATCTTGACGTTGCTCCCGTTGTCGCGGTGATCGGCGGATTCGATACTTGCCGCATCGCCGTACCACGAGGAGGACGTCGCGATGCGTGGGAATCGCTCGGGGCGGGTGCGGCTGGCCGTTACATTCGCGGCGCTCGTCGCAATCGCGCTTCCGACATTGAGTTCGTTCGCGCCGGCTGCGCACGCGCAGGACGCCGTGCCCGGTCGCGTTGCGGGCCGTGTCGTTGATGGCGCGAGCGGCCTGCCGCTCCCGAAAGTACGAATTGAAATCGTCGGCAGCGCGATCGTCGTCAACAGCGATCTCGATGGCCGCTTTACCATCGTTGGTCTCGCTCCCGGCCACTACTCGGTTCTTGCGCGTCGCATCGGTTCGCAACCGAAGCAGTTCGACAGCGTCGCTGTCACATCGGGCAATGCGAGCGTCGTCAATTTCTCGCTCGACGCGATCGACATCGCTGCCGTCGCGCTGCAATCGGTGCGGGTCGAGACAGAGGCTGTCACGAAGGCTTCGAGCGACGCGAGTTTGCTCGCGATGCAGCGCCGCGCCGCGGCCGTGTCCGATGGTATCAGCTCCGAACAGATGCGTCGCGCGCCGGACGCCAACGCCAGCGAAGCCGCGACGCGCGTCACGGGCATTTCCGTCGTCGACGGAAAGTTCGTCGTCGCGCGCGGATTGTCAGAACGCTACAGCACGACGCTCGTCAACGGCGCGGAAGTCGCGAGTCCAGAGCCCGCGAAGAAGATCGTCCCGCTCGACATTTTCCCAGCGAGCCTGCTCGAATCGATCGTCATCACAAAGTCCGCGACTCCGGACAAGCCCGGCGATTTTTCCGGCGGTGCAGTTGAAGTCAAAACAAAAGAGTTTCCCGACAACACCGTCCGCGAATTCAGTATCTCGCAATCCGGAAACTCACAAAGCACGTTCAACGTGTTGCCGTTTCCGCAGCGACGCGGTGTGGATTTTCTCGGATTCGACGGCAGCGGACGCGCACCGCCGCCATTCCCCGCCGACTCGGCGTTCGCAGATCCCTATGTAGTCGAACGTTTCGCCGAAGGCATTCGCCGAGACTGGAAGCCGCGCGCGCGCACCACGCCGCCGAACCTTGGTCTTTCCGTCAACCTTGGCGGACAACGTCCATCCGAGCGCGCCGCGCTTGGCTACGTCGCTTCACTGACGTACAGCGCGGGGTTCGAGCGTCAGCCGGATCGCTTCTTTCAGTTCTACAGCGATCCATCAGCCGACCCAAATCGTGGCTTCGTCTATCAGGATCATCGCACCGTCGTGGATTGGGGCGCCGTTGCGAACGCATCACTGCGGCTCGGTACGGCAACCAAGCTGGGATTCAAGAACCTGTATACGCGCAACGCAGAGGAACTCTATAGCACCGGCGAAGGGTTCAGCGTGGACAAGAACGGGGACTTGTGCACGTATCAGTTCCAGTACATCGAGCGCGATCTGATTCAGACGCAACTCGCCGGCGAGCATCTGCTCGAGCGGCTGCGCGCATCGCGCCTCGAGTGGAAGGCGACGCTGAGCCGCTCGGGACGCGACGAACCGGACAACCGTCAGCTCGTCTATTTGCGCGGCACAAGCAGCGCACAGTGCGCACTTGGCACTACCAATGACGCGTGGTTTCGTACACTCGTCGATCGTCAAACGTCGCTGCAAGCCGATTGGAGCGTTCCCATTCGCGTGCTGTCGCGCGACGCTACAGTGAAAGTCGGTGGGCTCGCGCGCGCGAAACGTCGCGCGTTTGACGCAAAGCTGGTGTCATTCGGCCCAGGACGCCCGGACGAAATCCCCGGCGACCTCGTCTATTTGCCCCCCGAGTTGCTGTTCACACCGGAGAACATCGGCAATTACCTCGTACTCTCCGTTCCCGGTTCGCTCGCGCAGCCATACGACGCCACTGACGATGTCACCGCTGCGTATGCCATGGTCGACGCTACGATCATGCCGCGCATTCGCGTCGTTGGCGGCGCGCGCATCGAGGATTGGCGGCTCGACCTGTTCGATGGCGGTCGACGGCGTTTCGCTGAGGACACCAGTCTGCGTCCGACGAGCCGGCGCAATCGCGATGTACTGCTCTCCGCGAACACAACGGTCTCCATCACGGAACGTTTGAACCTGCGCCTCGCCGCGTTTCAGAGTGTATCGCGTCCCGATACGCGCGAGCTCTCGCTCGACGAGTACGTGGATGTGGTCGGCAGTTGCGCGACGATTGGCAATCCGGCGCTTGAACGCTCGACCGCGAAGAACGCGGACGCACGTCTCGAATGGTATCCCCGTCCCGGTGAGTTGATCTCGGTGAGTGGTTTCTACAAAGCGTTCCGCAAGCCGATCGTTCGTGTCGTCATGGGCCGCAACGGCTGCACGTACACGTACCAGAATGCAACGTGGGCGCGCAACATCGGAGCAGAATTCGACCTGCGTCAGCGTCTCACGTATTTGCCGGGCGCGCTGTCGCGTTTGTCGGCGGGACTCAACCTCACGCTGGTTGAATCGCGCATCGCGATCGATCCGTCCGCGGGTGTGTACGATCCCGACCTTCCGCTCGAAGGGCAGTCGCCGTATCTGGCCAACGCGAGCCTGACGTACGCGGGCGTCAGCAACAATCTCATGGCTACGGTCCTGGTCAACACGTTCGGCGACCGCGTCGTGCGCTACGGATTCCGAAGTTCCGGCGGCGAAACTGCGACGCAGGGACCCAACATCGTCGAGCGTGGACGCGCGACGCTCGATGCAAAACTCTCGCGGTCGATTGGGCGCGGCTTCACGATGACGGTGGCAGGAAAGAACCTGACGAACGCACCAGTGCGATTCGTGCAGGACGTTGCCGCCGGCGAAGTGACGACGGGTTACGCCAAGCCGGGGACATCCGTGAGTGTCGGCGTGGGATATGCACGCTGAACGAACGCGCATGACGATGGTCGCGCGTGTACTCGCGGCAGTACTGCTCGTCGCCGCGTGCAGTGATTCGACCGGTCCGGGCGGGCGTGTTGCCGCGCCAAAAGAACTCGAAGCCAACGCAGTGAGCATGAGCGCGGTACGCGTGTCATGGCGCGCTGCCGAGAATGCCGACGTCACGTCGTACGAACTCGAACGACGCACGAATCTTCGGGGCGACTTCGAGACGATTCAAACAAACGTTCAGCCCGACGGCGGCGATCGCGTCACGTACTTCGACACCGACGTCGAACCCAACACCTACTACGGCTATCGCGTGCGCGCCGTATCCCGCTTTGGTGCGCGCTCGCGTGTGTCGAACGTCGGCGGGACAAAGACCGCACCGGTACCCGGCGTGCTCATTCGCACGTCGACAGCGTATCCCAATCCCGCGTCTGCGGATCCCGACGGCTACACAGCGCTGATTCGCGGTGCGACCGATACGATTTCCGTGACCGTCGGTGTGAATGGAGAACGCGTCGTATCGCCGATGCCGCGCGGTGACTATTCCATCGTGCTTCGCGGTCTCGCGGTGAACTGCGGGTCGGTCGTCGAAGGCGACACGGTCAGATCCGTCACCATCACCGACGAAGGACTGCAAACCGTTGCAGGTGCGACGTTCATTCTCGGCTGCAGAGATCCATCGCGCGCGAGTCTCGTCATTGTGCATCAAACCGCCGGTGACACGCTCGACGCCGACGGTGTCGCGCTCACCATCACCGGCGTCACGCCCACTGATCCGCAACCGTACTACGACTCGCGCCGGCTCGACGGACGCAACGGCGCGTTCCGCATCGACAACCTGCGGCCGGGCGACTACGAGATCGCCGTTGCCGACGTCGATGCGCCGTGCGAACTCCAGGGCGCAGCGAAGCGCGAACTCGCGCCGTTACCGCTCGCCATCGACACGGTGGCGTTCACGCTCACGTGCCGCAAACCAATTGTCGAAGACACCACGGGCGGCCCATTCGTGTGGCGCAACACATGGTCATCGGCAACCGCGCGGCCCGGCGACAAAGTGTCGTTGCTCAGCTCGCTCGATTTGAGTGCAACGCCCGCGCAGGAAGTGTCCGGTGCCGCGGCAACCATCGAGTTCGACAACACAGTCATTCGCTACGACAGCGCGCGGAGCGTTGGCAGCTTCGACATCACCACAGTGAATCGTCCGCAACCGACCGTGCTCGCGATCGCCGCATTTAACACGAGCGGTCAAGGCGCGAGCGGCAACATTCAGCTCGTACGCACGTGGTTCACGGTCATCGGCGTCGCGGGTTCGTCGGTGCGCACGTCCACAACGCTCGGCGACATTCTCGATCTGCAACCGAATCGCATCAACGATCGCGTACGCGTGTCCGATGCGACGCTCGGCATCACGAACGCCGGGCCGGTGAATCAACCGCCGAGCGCGCAGATTGCCGCGCCGGCAACTGCAACGACCGGTGCGTCGGTGTCATTCAACGGCGCCCAGTCCACGGATGTGGACGGAACGATTGCGTCGTATGCGTGGACCTTCGGCGACAATACCACGGGTACCGGCGCCAGCGTGTCGCACGCATACGCATCGGCGGGCACGTACACCGCGCGGCTGACCGTCACCGACAACGGTGGCGCGACAAACGCGCGCGATCACACCATCGTCGTTTCGAATGCAACGACAACGACGGGCGCAATCTTCGGCAGCGTGACGTCGCCGCAGTTGGGCGTGCTCGTTGGCGTGACCGTTACGGTCGATGGGCGCCCGCCGGTGAATACGAACGGATCGGGCGCATTCATTATTACAGCGGTTCCGACGGGCACGCGGACGATCACGCTCAGCAACCTGCCTTCGCAGTGCACGGCACCGGCGCCGCAACAAGTCACGGTCAACACGGGCGTGACGTCGGTCGTGAGTCTCGAGATCGATTGTCCAACCGGCCCGGTGACGTATCCGCTCACGGCGACGTGGAGTGCGATCACGAACACCGGCCCAACCGGGCGACAGGTGACGCTCGCGTTCGCGATCGATATGCGCGCGGCGCCTGGACGCACGGATATCAACGGCAACAACGCGGATCCGATTGCAGGTATTCAGTTCAACGTGGCGTACAACGGCACCGTGCTCGATTACACGTCACGATTGCTGATCGAACCGACGGGCGCCCTCGACCTTGGCGTTGTGAATGAAACGGGCGCCGGTACCGCGACGGCGCAAGCCGCCGTTGCTGTCGCGAGCACCAGTGGCGGAGCGGCAACGGGAAGCGTGCAACTGATGCGCCTGACGTTCAACATCGCCGCCGGCGCGAGCGGCTCCGTTACTCCAGTCGTGACCGTTACAGAAGCGCTCGCGACCACGGGACTCGTGAATGTCACGAGCACCGTTGCAATTGTGCCCGTCGCCGCGCTGATCATTCTGTAACAACCGCGCGTCGTGACGCGCGCCGATCAAAGCCGATACACGACGCGCATTTCGTCGTGACGCGCAACACCAATCATTGCCCTCGCTCCGCTGCACCGGTCCGCTCGGGCCATTTCACCAAGTAGAGGGAGGGAAAGGGAATGCAGATCTTTTCGCGCCACAGTCGGCGGCTCGCGGCGCTGACAGCCGCGACGGCGACGCTCTTCGTCGCCGCGTGCGGTGACAGCACCGTCGCACCACAGTTGCCAGGCAATCCGCCGATTCCGCCGCAGTATCGCGGCCAGGCGTTCATTCTCGACGTTAGCCCGAGCCGCGGCACGGTGAGAATCACAGCGCCGAGTTCGACGCTGTCGCTTGGTGAAGCGCAAGGAAACCTGAACGTTGGCGATGAAGCGACGTTCTCGTTGCTCGGCGGCGACGCCATCGATCTCACGTCGGCGAATTTCGTCGCCGGTGCGGTCGGTGCTTCGGTCCCGAACAAAGTGCTCGTGACGTTCGACCTCACGGTCAACAACAAGCTCCCCGGTATTCAGCTCGGCACGCCCACCTTCCCGACGCCTCCGGCTGGAACGGTGGGCGCGGTTGCATTCCCGTTTGAAATCTCCGTTGTCACGACGAGCGGTGGTGTCAGCTCGAGCAACAACGAGATCATCGTCGAGTCGCCGCGTTACGGCGCGGTCGCGTCGAGCAACAACTGGGACAACGCGGATCACAACTTCTTCAGCGGCGGCGGTTGCACGCTGTCGTCGACGGACTGCTTCCGTTCCGAAGCATTCGGCGTGATCGATCCGCTCGGCGCTTCGCTGACGAAGAACGTCGGCTTCCTCATCGACCCGACGGTCGGTGACTTCCGCGTCAAAGTCATTCTCGCGGCCGACCTCGTTGTGACCGCGACGCCGACGCCTGGCACGGTGCAGGGTTCAGTCACCTCGCCGCAGATCGGCGCCATCTCGGGCGCGAACGTGAGCGTCTCCGGTGGATTCGCTGGCGTTACGAACGGCGCCGGTGCGTATTCGATCCCCGGTGTTGCGACGGGCTCGCGTACCGTGTCGGTCAGCAATTTGCCGGCGGGTTGCACAGCCCCCGCGTCGCAGAACGCGACGGTGACGTCGGGCGGAACGGCGGTCGTGAACTTCTCCGTTACTTGCACGGTCCCGACTGGCACGATCAGCGGCACGATCAGCAGCAGCCTGGGTGGCGGCATCAGCGGTGCGCAGGTTGTCGTAACCCCGACCGGTGGCTCGGCGCTTCCGGGCGTAGCCACGAGCGGCGCGGGTGCCTATTCAGTTGGCGGCGTTCCGACGATTCCGCCGACGGGCTCGATCACGCTGGCGAACTTGCCGGCTGGTTGCACGAATCCTGGTGCGACGCCGTACTCCGGTCTCACCACGGGCGGTCTCACGGTCAACATCACCGTGACCTGCGTTGCGGCTCCGTTCAGCTATCCGTTCAGCGCAGCGTGGGGCGCGATCACCAACACCGGTCCGACGGGCCGCCAGGTGACGCTCGAGTTCTCGATCAACATGGGTGGCGCGCCTGGACGTCCTGACGTCAACGGCGCAGCGGCTGACGATCTCGCCGGCATCTCGTTCAACGTCGGTTACAACGGCGTCGGACTCGACTACACGGTTCGCACGCTGACCGATCCGACGGGTTCGCTCGACCTCGGCATCGTCAACGAGACGAACGCAGGAACAGCAAGCGCGCAGGCCGCAGTTGCAGTGGCAAGCACGGGCGGGCTCACGGTCTCGGGCTCGACCTCGATCATCCGCCTCACGTTCAACATCGCAACCGGATTCAGCGGCACGATCAATCCGAGCGTGGTGGTGACCGAAGCGTTGGCAACGACTGGTCTGATCAACGTCACGTCCAGCGTCGCGGTACAGGCACTCCCGGCGCTGATCATCCCGTAACGCGATCAGCGTAACCGACGCCGCGCCGGCGGAGTTCGTCTCCGCTGGCGCGGCGCCGGAACCAACTATCAGAGGATTCAATCATCATGCAACGAAAAGCATTTTCGCTGAGTCGCTCGGTGTGGGCAGTTGCCGCACTTGGTGCGCTCGCGACAGCGTGTGATCGAGACGAAGGCGTCTCGCCACGCACTTCTGCGAGGTCGGTGCTCGCACTCCAGGTATCCGACGCCGTCGCGTCGACCGGAGAGCACATCGGCGTCGTGATCGCAACCGAAAGCGGCGTTGCGCCGGGCGGCGTGCAGGGATTCCTGCGCTTCGATCCGACGCGCTTGCGCTTCGTCGGGCAGGAACGCGATACGGGTGACGAGCAGATCATGCTCGTGAACACCGCTGACGCGCAGGCCGGTGTGCTGCGTCTCGCGGTGCTCGATCCCGATGACATGACGCGTTCTGGTACGCTCGTGTTCGAAGTCGTCGCCGGTGGATACACGTCGATGATGTCGTTCACGGTCGAAGAAGCAGCGATGAACGGATCACCAGTGCAGCGCATGTCGGTCGACATGGAACGCGCGGTGAAAGTGAATCCGCTCATCGACGCTGATGACAGCGTCGGTCCCATTTCAGTCGATGAATGGAAGGACATCGTTGCACAGTTCGACGTCGCACGCGGCATTGCGCGCGATCCCGGCGAAATCCGCAACGGTCTCAAGTTCGGCGATACGAACTTCGACAACGCGATCACGTTGTCGGACGGTTTGTACATGATCAACGTGTCTGTCGGCATCAACGAACTCATCGTTGGTACGGATGGATCGGGCGCCACCGGCGACCGCGACGCAGTTGTCGCTGGCAACGTGTTCCCCGCGAACGCTCCGGGACTTGGCGAGCCAGGCGATCTCAATCCGCCTGGACGTGAAGCAGATGGTTCGCGCCTCGTGACGCTCGGCGACGGACTCGCTGTAGTGAACGAAGCCGTTGGTATCGCGCAGCCGGTCGTCGGCGACGTGATCCCTGGTCGTCCGTTGGTTCCCGTTTCGAATCGCGTGATTGTCAGCGCGAACATCACGACCAACACGACGTGGACGAGCAACAACATCTATGAACTGCAGGGCGGCATTTCGGTCACGAGCGGCGCAACGCTGACGATCGAGCCGGGCACGCAAGTCGAAGGACAGCGTGGTACGGGGCCGGGCGTTGGTGGCGCGGCACTCTTCGTTTCGCGCGAAGGCCGCATTGTCGCCGACGGAACGCAACTGCAGCCGATCGTGTTCACGTGCGTTGCTGGACCGACCGCGCGCTTCAAGGGTTGCTGGGGTGGCATCACGATTCTCGGCAACGCGTCGCTCAATGATGGTGCGCTGACGAGCCCGAGCATTCCGAGCCGTGGTAGCGCTGGTGGTTGCCGTGAGAAGTCGGCCGAAGGCGGCGCGGGATTGTACGGCGGCTGCAACGACAACGACGACAGCGGAATCATTCGCTACGTTCGCGTCGAATACGCGGGATTCCGTTTCACACCTGAAAACGAACTGAACGGTCTCGCGTTGAACGGGGTTGGCCGCGGCACGATCGTCGACTTCGTGCAGGTGCACGCGGGTCTCGACGACGGTATCGAAATGTTCGGCGGTACGGTGAACCTCAAGCACCTCGTGCTCACCGCCAACTCCGACGACTCGTTCGACTACACCGAAGGCTGGAGTGGTAAGGCGCAGTTCGTCATTGCGCAGCACGACTCGCTCGACAGTGACAAAGGATTCGAGCAGGACAACTACGAGTTCAACCACGACGCCACGCCACGCGCAATTCCGCAGATCTACAACGTGACGCTCGTTGGTAAAGCGGATCCGGCGAGCACGTCGGGCACGGCGAACAACAACAGCGTGGGTGGCATGAACCCGCGGCGTGGCACGCGTCCGCAAATGTTCAACTTCATCGTGCAGAACTTCCCATTCGCGGTCGACATCGACGATGCGTCCACGTGCGTTGACGTCAATACTGCGACGGGCTTCAAGCTCGCGAATTCGATCTTCACGCAGAACATCCGCATCGACAATTCCGACGCGGAGCCGGCCGGCTGCGGTGGCACAGAATTGGACGTGCTCAACGCAGCAGGTGGCAATCAGTTCCCGGCGACGAGCCCGCTCCTGAGCCCGCTCAACGTGCTGGTGCCCGATTGGCGCCCGGCGTTTGGCACGGCAACGGGCGGTGCGACACCGCCGTCCGACGGATTCTTCGATGCATCGGCGACGTTCATCGGCGCTGTTGCACCGGCGAATTCCACCAAGAGCAACGTTCCGTGGTATGCAGGCTGGATTCGCGGCTGGCAGAGCGCGATCACACCGTGAGGTGGCTGTGATGTTCGTGCGAGTGCGCCGGTGAC
>DATELA010000040.1:0-27029 GCA_035277145.1 Gemmatimonadaceae bacterium
TCCCCATAGAACCGCCAATCGATGTTCATATCCCGCGTCAGCTTCTCCTTCGTCATCGCAAGGCGAAGCAGCGTGATCGGCATCGAGCCCTGACGAAGGATTTCGTCGTGGAATGCTTTCTCCGGCATCAAGCCCGAGTCCACGACCTCGCGACGCAATCCGCGCAACTGAATTGCGCCGAGCAAATACGCAGCCTGATACAGCGGCCCGTATCCACCTTCAAATGAACGGCGCACTTCAGCCATCGCGTTGTCGCGCTCGTGTCCCACGCGATCAACCAGGAAATCGACGGCTTCCTGCGGCGACCACTGACCCATGTGGAACTTGAGCGAAAAGATGATGCGCGCGCAGCGGTGCATTCTCCAGAACAACGCACCGACGCGTTCTTCGGGCGTGTCGTGGAATCCCTTCTCGTACATGATCATTTCCCAATACACGGGCCAGCCTTCACCCCAGAACGGTCCGCCGCCCAAACTCGGCCTGTAACCGCCGAAGCGTTGGCCGTAAAAGCCGGTGAGGTTGTGGCCGGGAATCATTTCGTGAAACGCCGTCGCGTGCGACCACGGACGATTGTTGCCGCGCATGCTTTGTTGCCGCGCGTCGAATTCCATTTCGTCCGTTGGGAACGACACGAGAATCTGCGCACCGCCGAGAAAGAACGGACTCGTGAGCTGCCGCTCCGGCGTCATCATCGTCATGTGCTGCGATTCGACGTTGACCTCGGGCATCGTGATCAAGTCTTTCTCACGCAAATAATCGATGGCCTCGAACACGAGGTCTTTGATCATTTGCGGCTGGCCGCCCGGTGGCGGGTGCATCGTCTTCGTTTTCTCGAGCGCTGCTTTCCAGTTGTCGCCGAATCCCATTTCGCGCGATGCCTTCAGCATCTCGGCATCGTGCCACGCAAATTCGCGCTCAGCGATTTCAAGCAGCTGTTCCGGTGAGTACGGAATCAGTTCATCCTGCAAATCGCGAATGAGTCCTTCGCGTCCGCGCGCGCGTCCCGGAATTCCGCTGTTATCCGTTTTGCGCGGATTGCTGTCCGGTAACGCACGTCCGATGCGCGCAAGATCCAACTCGGCGCGCTTTTTCATATAGAGGTAGTCGACCTGCGCATTGCGCGTGAGCCGGTCGAAGTCGAGCGTGCGCAGCGCCGCGAGCCACCCGCGATAGAACGCAGAATCACGGACGGGTCCGCCACCGAATCCCGCGCGTCCTCCGCCACCTGCTCCACCACGCCCTTCACCGCCGCGTCCACCTGGCGCTGGTGCTGTCAGCGCCGCACGGAATCGTTGCACGATATCCGTCATTTCGTCTTGCGGCAGCGCGAGCAATTCATTGAGGTCAGGAACCTCTCCGTACTTCGGCGGTGGCGCGGGCTCGATGCGCAACGGCGCGCCCTGCATGTTCGACGTTTGATTCGCCGAAGCGACGCGATCGCGCAGAAACGTCGTGTACGCCTGCAACGTGGAGTCCACACGTTTGTACGGCAGACGATTCCACCAGGAAAAAATCGGATCGTATCCGTCGAAGAACACGAACCAGTTGTTGAGATTACCGCGGAGCGTTTCGAGTCCGGCTGCAGCGGCGCGCGCTTGTGCAGCGCTGGCGCGCGGCGCGCCGTCAGCGCCGCTGAGGCCTGCTTCGAGTCGCGATTTCATCTGCGCAACATCGCGCGTGATTTCCGTGATTGTTCGTGCAGCCGATTCACCTTCGATGGGCATGATGCGAATGCGCGATTCGACGAGCGCGTTGAGTCGCGTCGAGAACGGCATCAACGGCATCGCGCTCGCCAGCACGACGGTTTCTGAATCGAGTCCCGCGAGATTGCGCGTAATCAGTTGTTTGAGTGAATCGAGTCCCGCGCGCGCGGGCACGGTGAGCTTGGTCGCGTCGAGTTTGTTGACCGCGTCCTGCCACGACATATCGAAGCGCTTGAGCCGCGCAATGCGTGCCGGTGATACAGTCACGTCGAGCACCGGTGTGGTGTCGTTTCCGCGACCGGCGCCACGTCCACCCCCTCCGCGTCCGCCGCCACCACCAGCGCGACCACCGCTCGCGGAGCCGGCGTAATTCGACATCAACAGATTGCGGTCAGCGTTGTAGCGAACCGTGACGAGGCGCATCTCACTCCGACGCGGCGCGAGCAGCGAACGAAGGCTTGTCGGCACTGCGAGATCCACGGGAGCACCGCCCCCGCGTCCCTGCGCGCCGAGCGGAAGCGCGATGGCACCAGCCACCAGCGCGACAAGAACGCGTCGTACTCCGTTCATCACATCCTCCGAGGTATTCACGCCGACTGCAGAGCCGGGATTCTACGCGGGAGCGCGGGTCGCCGTTACGGGGTACGGGGGACGGGGTACCGGGTACCCGTGCCGCATGTCAATACGCACGTATTGACATCATAGTCGCGGCGCAGCAACTTCCCTCCCGTGAAGTCCACACAGCTCCAGATTCGCGTGACCCCCACACAAAAGGCACGGCTGCGGCAGCTCGCTTCGCGCGCGGGCCAAGACGTGTCGGCGTACGTCCTCGCTCGTGCGCTGCCAGCGGGTCGCGTGCGATTCGACGACGCCGTCCGCGCGCTTGCGGACGAATCCCGGCGTCGATTTGCCCTTGCCGAAGTCGCGGATGTGCTCGGCGACGCGCCGCTCACTGAGCTTCAACTCGATCTGGCGCCGCGCGGCCTCGAGCGCCTGTCGCCGTTTGCGCAGAACTATCTCGCCGCGCTCGTAGAGCAAGCGTGCGTGACCCGTGGGGCACCCCTGCCAGCCTGGACAACGTCCATCGCACCGCTCGACGAGCCGTGGTTTGCATCCGACTTGCGATCCCTGCGTGCGCATTTGCTCGTCGCGTCGCCGCCGCCGTTCAAGCGACGCAATCTGTTCACTGATCCCGGCGTCGCCGGGCGCGTGTAGCCGCGGCTGTGGCGTCACTCACGCAGGCAGACATTCGCCGCTTGCTCGGATTGCTCGATGTCGAACTCGGCGCCGCTGGTGTATCCGGAGAGGTCTATCTCGTTGGAGGCGCCGTGATGTGTCTTGCGCTCGGCGCGCGCGATTCGACGCGCGACGTCGACGCGGTTTTTCGACCGACCGCGGCGGTGCGCCAGGCGGCTGCGCGAGTCGCGGCCAAAGCGGATGTGCCGGAGACGTGGCTCAACGACGCTGTGAAAGGGTTTCTGGGTTCGCGCGCGGAGTTTGACACTTACCTCGATCTCCCTCACCTTCGAGTGTTCGTTGCGCGGCCCGAGTATCTGCTCGCCATGAAGTGCGCCGCGCTTCGTCTCGGTGAAGAGTTTCGCGATCTCGACGACGTGCGGTACCTTCTGCGCTATCTCAACGTGTCGCGCGCGGAAGACGCCATGGCGATCGTGACCAGGTACTTCGATTCGGCGCAACTGATGCCCAAGACCCAGCTCGCGCTCGAGGAATTGCTCGCGTGATTTCCGCGCGAATTGCGTGGCGCGTTGTCGCGATCGCAGTCGCGCTGGTTGGGCCGCTTCGAGCGCAGGCTCCGCCATCGCTCACCGATTCAGCGTTCGCGCATCTCATCGCGACGCTTTCCGAACCGCCCGGCTATTTCGACACCGACAACCTCATTTCGAACGAAGATTCGTATCTGCATGTCGTCGGCACGATCAAGCGATTGGGTGTGACCGGCGGTGCGTACATCGGGGTTGGGCCCGATCAGAACTATTCGTACATCGCCGCGATTCAGCCGCGCGTCGCATTCATCGTCGACATTCGCCGCGAGAACATGCTGGAGCACGTGCTGTTCAAGTCGATCTTCGCGCTCGCGCGCAATCGGCTCGAGTACTTGTGCTTGCTGTTTGGCAAACCCGCGCCCGCGGATACGAGCGGCTGGAGCGGGCCCACGATTGCGGCACTGATCGCGCACGTTGATTCCACGCGCGCAACCGCGGCGGTCACCGCACGCATCAAACAACAAGTGCTGGACCGAGCGAAACGCACGCTTCCCGCGCTGTCCGCGCAGGATCTCGCGACCATCGGACGGTTCCACGACGCATTCATTACATACGGGCCTGCCTTGCAGTTCAACTCGTTCGGCCGTTCACCACAGCCGTACTATCCAACGTTCCGGCGGTTGCTCTTGGAAACGGATCGCACGGGCCGACAATCGAGTTATCTCGCGCACGAGGCGGACTTTCGCATCGTGAAGTCGCTGCACGCGCGCAACCTGATCATTCCGATCGTTGGCGACTTCGGAAGTCCCACGGCGTTGCCCGCAGTCGGCAAGTGGCTTCGCGATCATCGCGAAACAGTGAGCGCGTTCTACACGTCGAACGTCGAGCAGTATCTCTTTCGCGGCGGAGGCTTCGCGCAGTTCGCAAGCACAGTCGCCGAGTTACCGCGCAATGCGCGCACGCTCATGCTGCGCAGTTATTTTCTCGGCGATCATCCCAACACCGTCGCGGGATACCACGCCGCGCAGCTCGCCCAGTACATGGATCGGTTTGTTGCGCTCAACGCCGCCGGCCGGCTTCCGGGCTATCGATCACTCGTCATGCTGGACGTGATCGACCAATAGCCGGCGGCCGTATGTTCATGCGGTCGCCCTGACCGCCTACACTCACGCATCTTCACAATGCACATCGCTATTGCTGCTGCAATGTTCGCCGTTCAGGCGGACACGATTCACCTGTCGCTCAACGAGGCGCTCGTTCTCGCGCAGAAGCAAAACACGGAATTCATCCGGCAGCAGTTGTCGTATGAGAACGCGGTCTCCAGGCTCTCGAGCGCGTACGGCCAACGCTACCTGCCCGCGGTCAATCTCGATGTCACCACGCCTGCCTATTCCTCACGCCTGCGGCGAGAGACGGCGATTGATGACAACGGACAAGTGGTGACCGTCATTGGCCGTGAGCAGCGGCGCTCCCTGGGTGCGGAGCTGAACTTGAGTCAGCCGCTTCCCACCGGCGGTGTCCTGCGTATTTCCGGCGAGGTCGGCTCGGATAAACAGCCACTCCTCGATCCCGCTGAGCGGTATCAGGGCGCGACCAATGTAGGCATCTCGCTGCAGCAGGAGTTTTTCGGTGTCAATCGCACGGTGCGCGACTACCGGCTCGCCAAGGAGGACTTCGCGCGCTCCGAAGCGCAGCTTCTCGACGGCGAACGTGGCATCGCACGCTTCATCATGTCGTCGTACTTCCAGCTGGTCCGCGCGCGCAAACAGGCAGTGATCGACAGCGTCACGTTCTTGCGTGATTCCCTCCGCAACGCCAACACCACTGCGGGAGGCGCGACGGTCAGCGAAGTGGACTCGCTCAAGTTCGAACTCGAAGCGGCGCGGTCCGCATTCAATCGCACGCGGTCCGCGCAAAACCTCCGGCGCGCGCGCGCGCAGCTCAACGAAGCGCTGGCGCTTCCGTCCGGCACCGTCGTCATTCCGGACTCGGCCCTGCGCGTGGAGCGCGTCGTCGCCGACGTCGACACTGGGCTGCAGTACGCGCGCGGGAACCGGTACGATCTGCGCCTCGCGCAGCTCAGCGTTGCCAACCGCGCAGACGGTTTGCGCGACGCGCGCCGCACTTCACCTGTTCGCGTGATCCTCGACGGCCGCCTCGGCTTTGACGGTTCCGGAACTGCCGGCGCAATGCAGCGTGCGCTCGACGATGCGTTCGGAACGCAGGGCAACTCGAAGTACGTCGAGTTGCGTGTTTCGATCCCGCTGCTCGACCGCCGCAGCGAACAAAACAACGTCCAGCGTGCGATCAACGATCTCAGGATCGCGGAGTCGCGTCTCGCTGATGAGATGCGATCACTCGAGAACGAAGTGCGCCTCGCTGCGCAGCGCGTCGAGAACGCAGCGACACAGCTCACGCTCGCCGAGCGTCAGGTCGAGATTACGCGGCGTACACTTGCACTGCAGCTCGTCCGTTATGAGAGCGCGCAGATTTCCTCGCTGGAGTTTTTGATCGACCAGGGCAACACACGCTCCGCCGAGCTCTCGTTGATTGACGCGCAGGTGGAGATGCTCGAAGCCGCGGAAGAATGGCGCCGGGCGATTGGGGCGAGGAGCCAGATCTCGAGCGGCATCGAACCGCGCAGCCGTTTCAACGAGCGCGACAACCGGTAGCGTTTCTCACGAGCCATCGCAAAGGGTACACCCTGAGCAGTTGACAGAAGCGGCTGGGTGTTTCATGTTCCCCTAATCACATTAGGGGAAGCTCATGCCTGGCTCGATTGACCTGCTCCAAGGCACGCTCGATCTGCTCGTTCTCCGCACGCTCGCGTGGGGACCGATGCACGGCTACTCAGTCGCGCGCCTCATCAAGGAGCGCAGCGACGGCGTGTTTCTCATTGAAGAAGGCGCGCTGTATCCGGCACTCCACCGGCTCGAGCGCAAGGGATGGGTAGAGAGCGAGTGGGGCGTTTCCGAGAACAACCGCAAGGCGAAGTTCTACCAGCTGACCACGAGCGGCCGCGGCGCGATGCGCACCGAGCTCGCCGGCTGGAATCGCTACATCAAAGCAGTCGCCGGCGTGCTGCAGCCGGCGGCCTGACGCACATCGTCGCGATCTCGTGCCGCGCATCGCTGGTATCCGCCGCCTGTTCCGGCTCCGTTTGCCGGGGCGCGTCAATCTCACGGAGATCGACGATGAATTGCGTTTTCACATCGAGACACGCGCAGACGAGCTGATCGCCGGCGGCATGACCGCGACCGACGCACGCGCCACGGCTCTTCGTGAGTTCGGCAATGTGGCGGCATATCGAGACGATGTCGCGACGATCGATCACCAGTACGCACGGGAGCAACGCATGCGCCTCTTCATTGAATCCGTCACCGACGACCTGCGCTACGCGTGGTTTGCGTTGCGTGCGCACCCCGGTTTTTCGCTGCTCGCAGTGTTCACGCTCGTGATGGGCATTGGTGCCACGACATCGGTGTTCAGTGTTGTGCGCGGCGTCCTGCTGCGGCCGCTCCCGTACGCCAACGCCGATCGCGTCGTGCACGTCGGCGAGCGTGACATCGCGCGACCAGGGCGCGGCGGCAACACGTCTTTCGACAACTTCACCGATTGGCAGAAGATGTCGAGCAGTTTTGTCGCGATGGGTTTGTTCAACACGTGGCAACCCACGCTCACGGGACGCGGCCAGGCCGCGCGCGTCGAAGTCGCGGGCGTCACCGCGGGAATCTTCGATGTGTTCGATGCGCGGCCGTTTCTCGGCCGGCGGTTCGTGGCAAGCGACAACGCGAATGGCGCGGCGGCAGTTGTTGTCGTGAGCTACGACTTCTGGCGCACGAGGCTCGGCGCCGATTCCGGCGCAATTGGACAAAAGATTCTGATCAACTTTGCACCGGCCGAAGTCGTCGGCGTATTGCGTCCCGATTTCAGCGCGCCCGGTTCGTTGAATCGTCCGATCTGGTTCAACTTTTCCGATGATACCGATGGTCGCGCGGGACGATCGAAGGCCGCGTATGCGCTTCTCAAACCCGGCGTGACCGTTGATCAGGCGCAGGACGACATGCAGCGCGTGTCGGCGCAACTCGCCGAGCAGTATCCCAAGGAAAACAAGGGATCGACGGCCGTTGTCGCTCCGCTGAGCGACCGGCTGATCGGCGATCTCCGGCGGCCGTTGTACATGATGCTCGCTGCATCGTTCCTCGTGTTGCTCATCGCGTGTGCGAACCTGTCGAACTTGTTGCTCACGCGCGGTGTTGCGCGTGGCCGTGAACTCGCGGTGCGAGTTGCATTAGGCGCCGGCCGCGCGCGCATCGTGCGACAACTCCTCACGGAGAGCGTGCTGCTCGCTGCAATTGGTTGTGTTGGCGGCGTCATCGTGGCGTCCGTCGCCACGGGCCAGTTGTTGCGTCTGGGTCCACCGGTGTTTGCGACGCGCCCACCGTCGATGGATCTCACCGTGCTCGCCGGTGCCGTTGCCGTTGCTGTATGCACGACGCTTCTCTTTGGCCTCGTACCCGCGTTCCGCAGCGCACCGCGCGACCCACCGGCAACGTTGCGTGCGTCGTCGCGAGCGGGCGGTGGACAGACCGCTCGCTTGCGTACTGGACTCGCCGTCGCGCAGCTCTCGCTCGCGGTGGTACTGCTCTCCGTGAGCACGATGGTGATTTCGAGTTTCGCGCGCGTGTTGCGTGTGGAGCCGGGCATACGCGGCGATCATTTGCTGACGGCGTCGATGAACCTGCCGCGCGCGCGATACGACAGCTCGAAGAGTACGGTGTTCTACCAACGCGTGGCCGAGCGTGTGCGCGGCCTCCCGGGCGTCGAGGACGTCGCGTTCACGAGCCTCATCGCCTTCAGCGGCGACTACGATCGCATTGGTATTGCACGGATCGCCGGCGAACCCGAGCACTCCGGCAGCGACGCGCCCGAAGGCGACCGCTACATCGTGACGCCGAGCTATTTCGAAACGATGGGCGTTCGCTTGGTGAAAGGCCGCCTGTTCACGGATGACGATCGCTACGACGGCGCTGTGGTATGTCTTGTTGATGAAGTCTTCGCGCGGCGGACCTGGGGTAATGCAGATCCGATCGGCAAGCAGATGCAGTTACCGATGCGCACGGAGTTTGCGACGATCGTCGGAGTGGTGACGCACGTAAAGACCTACGGCCTCGAGGTGGAATCGCCCGGACAGATCTACATGTCGAACGTGCAGTATCCGTGGCGATGGACGTCGATCGTGGTGCGCACGACCGGCGATCCGATGGCGTTTCTGCCGACGCTGACACGTGTGGTGCAGGAACTCGATCCAGATCAACCGGTGTCGACGCCGGCCACGATGGAAACGATGATGGGTGACTTGCTCCGCGCGCGCCAGTTCACACTCACATTGCTCGCGACGTTCGCGGGCGTCGCCATCGCGCTCGCCGTGATCGGTTTGTACGGCGTGATTGCGTACGGGGTGTCACAGCGTCGGCGCGAGTTCAGCATTCGCCTCGCACTTGGTGCGCAACGTATCCAGATCGCGCGGATGGTTGTTGGTGAAGGTGGACGCATCGCGCTGATCGGTGCGGTGCTTGGCGCGGCCGGTGCGTTCGGTGCGAGCAAGCTGGTCTCGACGCTGCTCTTTGAAGTCAGCGCTCGCGACGTGATGCTGCTGACGCTCGTCTCCGCTGGGCTCGTGGCTGTTGCGATGCTTGCGTGCGTGATGCCGGCGAGACGCGCCACCGCGGTGCAGCCGGCGGACGTGCTGCGCGGCGACTAACGCCGCCGCGCAACTACTTCACGCGCTTCCCGTTCTTCACCACGAACGCCACGCGCCGCATCGACGTCATGTCGTACAGCGGATTGCCGCGCACGACAATGATGTCCGCGAGTTTGCCCACCTCGATTGTGCCCACGCGGTCGAGTACGCCAAGTGAGAGCGCGGGCCAGTACGTCGCGGACCGGATCGTCTCCATCGGATCCATCTTGTACGTGCGCACCCACGTAATCATTTCCTCGGGTGTCGCGAATCCGTGGAAGTTCGCCGGCACGCCTGCGTCGGTGCCGATCAGCAACCGCACGCCGCTCTGTCGCAACTGATTGAACTTGGTGACCAGTGTCGGTTTGCGATTCGGCACGAACCGATAGTACGCCAACGTGTCGAGTCGCTGAATCGAACGGCGCACATCGGCGGCGATATCGGCCGGCAGGAATTCGTACCACGTCGAATCGTTCACGAATGCGGGATTCGCGGCGCGATCGATGAAGTTCGTGAGCACGTCGATCGTCGGCGTCCAATACAGCGGCGGACGATTGCCCTGTGCGGTGCGCGCGTGCAGCGAATCGATGATGTCCTTCGGATACTCAGGCGCAGTCGCCATGCCCGTGTGCTCGAATCCATCAACACCAGCAGCGAGTCCGCGGCGAATCTCATCAGGACGATGCGCGTGCGCGATCACCGGCAATCGGCGCGCGTGCGCTTCGTCTACCACCGCGCGCACCTCGTCCATCGTCATTTGATCCTGATCGATCAGTTTGATGACGCTGACGCCGGCGTCAGCGAGGCGTTTCACTTTCGCGCGCGCATCCGCGACACCGCTGACGCCCCACCGAAACGCGCCCGTGCCTGGATACGCCTCGTGCTGAATGAACGGGCCCGACGTGTACACCGTCGCACCAACGAGGCGGCCACTGTCGATGCCGCGTTTCACTTCCATCAACGGTTCGAGCGGACCGCCGAGGTCACGCAAACTCGTGATGCCGTGCATGAGCGACTGACGCGCAGCCGCGGGCATGATCTCTTTCGCGAGGCGCGGCGGATACACCGTATCCCAATGCGCGTAACTCCCGTGACCGACGAGCATGAGATGCGCATGCATCTCGAACAACCCAGGCATCACGGTCATGCTCGATGCATTGATCACCGTCGCGCTCGGCGGAACCGCAAGTTGTCCCACGCGTCCGATCGCGGTGATGCGATCACCAGTGACGAGGACAACACTGTTGTCGATCGGGCGGCTGCCGTTGCCATCGATGAGTGTCCCGCCAACGAACGCGAGCGTTGCGGTGGATTGTTGCGGCGCTGACTGAAGCGCAAGCGTTACTCCGACACCCGCGAGGATTCCCACGAGTCGAAGCGCGACGGCGCGCTGCGTGGCGAGCATTAGTCGTTCTCCGTTAGAAAGTCACGCGTACCGCGCTGCCACTATACGTCACGTTCTTTTTGGTCCCTTCTGGCAACATCTCCACGATGAACGTGCGCCGCGCAGGAATATTCGTAAATCCCGAGGGCGCACCCGGCTGCAAGGTGAGTTCGTGCCGAGCATCGTTCCACGTCATTCGCGTCCACGTCCCGCGCTTCTCGAGATAGTCCTGCGAAATGCCGTCGTCATCGTATAGCGTGAACTCACCATTTGCGCCGCGATAGACTTTGATCGTCGTCGGCTCACTCACGGGTTCGCTCGTGTACTGTCGAACCGGATCGAACGGAATGATCGCGCCCGCGCGTACGTAAATCGGCATGGTCGCGAGATCGACGGAGCGCGTTACCGTGCGTCCGCCGGCTTCGCTCGCGTTCGTCCACCAGTCGTACCATGTGCCTTCGGGCAGGTACACCGCACGCGACGACGCACCTTTCACGAACACGGGTGCAACGAGCAGATCCTTTCCCCACATGTATTGCGAGCCGAGTCCGCGCGCGCTGCGGTCGTTGGGATAGTGGATCCACATCGCGCGCGTGAGCGGCATGCCCGTCGCGCGTGCTTCCCACGCGAGCGTGTACGTGTATGGCATCAGCTGATACCGCAACTCCGCGTACGTCTTTACCACCGGCTCTATCGCGGGATTGTTGAGTTCCGTCGCGAGAATGTTCCGCCGGTCGTCATCGGGAATCGGCGCGTTGGTGTTGTTGTATTCACGCGGCCCGAAATTGTTCAGTCCCCATCCCCACGGGAGTCGCAATTGCCAATTGCGTCCGTGCGAGCGAAACGACGCGCTGAACGCACCAAACTGGAACCATCGCGCATACAACTCGCCTGTGAGTTCGTTGTTTGCGTAAAAGCCGGCGATGTCCGAGCCCCAGAACGGTGCAACGCTCAATCCATAGTTGATGCCAACGGCGATTTGACCTTCGAGCGACTTCCACGATGCCTCGGTATCGCCCGACCAGACCCAGCCGCCCCATTGTGCGATACCGGGATAGCCGTTGCGATGCAAACTCCATGGACGCGTGTTGGACCGCGTCGATAGCGGTCCCTGGTAATACATCTGATGTCGCGTGACGCGCTCGAACAGGTTGAACCAATCGCCTTCATCGGGCCAGAACGCATCGATGCCCGCGTCGAACAAGCCGACGTGTTGTCGCCAGTAATTCTGAATGTGCGAGGCGTCGAGCGTCTCGCCTGGCTTCGCCGGAATCGTGCCGTGCAGTGTGGGCAATCGATCGCGATCCCATGGAACCATGTGCACGACGACTTTCACGTTGCGCGCGTGCATATCGGCAATGACAGTTTTGCCGTCGCGCTTGAACACATCGGGATTGAAATCGAATGACGGTTGCCGCGTGTTCCATCCGCGCGGAGTGAAGCCTGTGCCGAGATAAATCACCGCGTCGACAGGAATGCGTTTTGAGCGAAACGTGTCGAGGATGCCGATGAGTTGTGTTTCGTCTTCGATCGTGCGGTGTGACTGCATGTAGCCGAGGGCCCACTTCGGTGGCAGCGCTGCGGGTCCCGTGATCGTGGCGAAGTCTTTCATCAACACGGCGGGATCGCGCGCGTCGAACACGAACAGGTCGTACACGCCCGCGACAACTTTGCTGACGGGCGGTTTGCCCTTACCGGTCGCCTGCTGTTGGTTGCGTTCGTTCTGTGGCGCGCGGTCGGCTTCTGTTGGTTGCCACGGAACGAACACGCCGGTGTCAGCGCGCGTGAGATCGACCTGCGACCACGGCGTCGGCATGTAGATGGCCCAACCATTCGTGCCGACGAGCATGTGCGACGGATTGCGCGAGCCGTACGCATCGCTCTGCCATCGCGGTTCCATGGTGTCGAGCTTGCCGCTGCGATCGAATTGAATTGGCGCGGTGCGCCATGGCTGTCCTTGCTGGGGTCGCGGCCCGCCTTCACCCATGCCGAGCACGGGTTGTCCGTCGAGCGCAAACGTCACCGCACCGTCATCGCGGAAGCTGATGCGTTGCACAACGTCATTCGCGCCGCGCGTGACCGTCACCGTGAGCGGTGCGCGCGTAACCGTCACCGTCAGCGCGCCGATTCTGCGCGTCACCGGCGCTGCCAGAGTGCGCACGCTGACCGCAGCCGATGCGTACGCGCGCTCGGCGATTGCCGGCGTCGTGAATACGGTGTCGGATGTTGCGACGGGCCGCAGCGAAATGCGAAGCGCACGCTCGCCTGCTGTGCGAATGTCGAGCTGTGCGGGTTGTCCCGCCGCGGTGAGTTGTTGTGCGCGCGCGGCGGTCGCGCCAACCGCTGCAACAAGAAGAACGCTTAGAACAGCTCGCATGCCTGTGGCCTCGTGTGGTCGCGGTAATCTGCGCTCGCCGCAGCAATGTTGTGAGGTGCGCGCGCGAGCCGTACAATTCGAATCCATTCCGCCACGCCGAACCATGAACCGTCTCTCCCGCTCTTCTGCCACTGCGCTCGTTGCGCTCACCGCGACTGTTGCGCGCGCGCAATCACCTGGTACCGCGGGTGAACAGCGCGCGCAGGGCTCGCGTCCCGCCGCGACGCTCATCGCGAGCTTCGACGGACTCGGCGTTGGTTTCAATGGACCGCAGGGCAACACGTTGGTGCGCAATCCGTCGGACAACAGTCTCGCGGTCGGCCCGAATCACATTGTGCAGACCGTCAACACGCGTATGGCGATCTTCACCAAGAAGGGCCGCATGTACGACACCACAGGCAAAGTGTTGTACGGCTCTGTGCAGACGAACAACGTGTTTCGGGGATTTGGCGGTACGTGCGAGCAGCGCAACAACGGCGACGCGGTGGTGCGCTACGATCAGCTCGCCGATCGATGGCTCATCGTGATGCCGATCTTCTCGCGCATTCCGTATCGCGCAGATCAACCGGCTGGTACTTCGCCGAAAGATCCTGCGGCGGTAAGCGTGATCGGTGTGCCGGGACAGCCGGGCCCTGCGGTGCCACTGTTCCAGCCGCCACCGCCGAATCCCGCAGACACAGTTGGCCAGGGCCAGCGTGGCCGCGGCGGACAGCCAGCAGGCGGTGGTCGCGGTGGACAACCGACTGGTCCGCAGGGCGTGTACTCGATGTGCTACGCGATCAGCACCGGGTCTGATCCCATGGGCCCCTACTATAGATATGAGTTTCTGCGGCCGTACTTCCCGGATTATCCACGGCCCGCGGTGTGGCCCGATGGCTATTACAACCCGTCGAGCACGGGCGACAACCGGATTTCCGATTCTGTCGCGACGCAGAAGCACGCGTGCGTTGTGGAGCGCGACAAGATGTTGCGCGGCGAGCCCGCGTCAGAGCAGTGCGTGATCATCCACAACGTGAACTTTCTGAACAACGCCGACCTCGACGGGAAGCAACTTCCGCCCGCGGGTGCGCCGAACATCATGATCGCGGCAGGCGCCACGCAGCTCGACAGCATTTACGTCGACAGCGTCGTCGACGTGTGGAAGTTCCACGTCGACTGGAAAGATCCGTCGAAGACCAAGGTCACGGGACCGGAAAAGATTCCTGTTGCGCCGTATCGCTATATGTGCGATGGACAACTCACGAAGTGCGTGCCGCAACCGGGGACGGAACAACGCCTCGATTCGCAGGGCGACAAAATCATGGCGCGGCTCGTGTATCGCCGCATGGGCAACGTTGAATCGATCGTCGGCACACACTCGATCAATACATCGACGGGCGGCGGTGGTGTGCGATGGTACGAATTCCGCGTCGACGGCAACAACCGCAATGTGCGCTTGCATCAGCAGGGCACGTACTTGTCAGACGGACTCTATCGATGGATGGCGAGTCCAGCGATCGACAAGAACGGCAACATCGGCATGGGATATTCGTTCGGCGGGTTGCCGAACTATGTGGGCCAGCGATTCGCGGGTCGCCTCGTGAACGATCCGCTCGGCCAGCTGACGCTGCGCGAAACAGTTTTAGTCGAAGGCGAAGGGTCGCAGATCGGCACCGCGCCGAACTTCGGTACGCTGCGATGGCAGGACTACACGCAGAGTGCAGTGGACCCGAGTGACGACTGCACGATTTGGTATGTGGGCGATTACTACAAGAAAGACGCGCCGAGTTACTCGACGAAGATCGGAGGGTTTCGCATGCCGGGTTGTAGCTAAGCGGGAACGGCGTCGTGGGCCGTATGAAAAAGGCGTAATGAGCCGTTTGAAACGGCGTCGTGGGTCGCGTCACCGCGGGTCGCCGCGGCGGTCGTCGTTGCGCTCGACAGCGTCCATGAATGAAATGAGCATGCGGCGTAAGACCGCGGCCTTCGTGGCGAGCGTGTTGTGGACGTCTGCACGCAGGATCGCGCAGGAAATCGCGAGCTCAAGATTGCTCTCAACCTCCAGCAGTGAACCAAGGCTCGTTTCCAGGTAGCGACGGAATTCATCGCGCGACCGCTTGCTGCATCCCTCTGCGATGTTGCCAGAAACTGAGCCAGCCGCTCGAAGGATCTGACTTCGAAATCCGGGCAGGCGGCGGCACGCGCGCGCGGGTAGTGCACGCTCGAGCGCGGGAGTGAGTTCCTTCGCCAAGTGCCAGACCCGAAGACTGCGGAAGTCTTGCATGCCGCGAAGTTAGGGTTGGCCACGTAGAACTCCGTCACCGTTTTCGCGCACCGCAATCATTCCAACGCAGTTGGTACGGCCCAGTACGCAGTTAGTACGGCCTAGTACGCAGTTTCTACGGCCCAGGACGCAGTTCGTGCGGCTCAGTACGCCGTTCGTACGGCCCACTACGCAGTTGGTACGGCCCAGTACGCAGTTTCTACGGCCCAGGACGCAGTTCATACGGCCCAATACGCAGTTCATCTAACCGTGGCATCTTTGACGTATGCACTCCCGCCTTCTCTCCGCCGCTCTTCTCGTTACGACGCTTGCCGCGTCCGCTGTTCTCTCCCTCCGCCCTAATCGCTTCGGCTATTCCGACCGCGAGGAACGCCATCTGTTCCCCGCCGTCTCTACTGGTCCTCTCGACCCCGCGTGGAGTCCTGACGGACGCTGGATCGCTTTCTCCATGCGCGGCGACATTTGGAAGATTCCCGCCGACGGCGGTGAAGCGATCGCGATTACTTCGGGCCCCAACTATTACTTCGAGCCTGCGTGGAGTCCCGACGGTCAGCGCATCGCGTTGTCCATGGACGTCGCGGGCAACATCGAACTTGGTATCGTCAGCGCCAACGGCGGTGCAGTGCACCCCGTTTCGCCGCACGCGCGCGTTGATCTGCAGCCCGCGTGGAGTCCGGATGGAAAGAGTTTGTTTTTCGCCAGCGCACGCAACGGTGGTTGGCGTATCTTCCGTCACGACCTCACAACCGGCAAAGACACCGCGCTGATCAACGGTATTCAGCCAGCGCCATCGCCGGACGGTTTGTCGCTCGCGTATGAACAAGGCGGTTTGCGCGTACTCGATCTCGCGACGATGCAATCGCGCGTCGTACGCGACGAAGAAACCGAGTACCGCGTGCGTCCCAAGTGGACGCCCGACGGCAAGAACATTCTCTACGTCACCGAAGACAAAGGCAGCAACGACATCCGCGTGATTTCCGCGACGAGCGGCGATCCGATCGAACTCACGATCGACGACGCGAATCACGAAATGTCGCCGTCGCCGAGCCCCGATGGCACGCGGTTCGCGTTCGTCGCATTTCGCGCGGCCGTGCCGACGCTCTACACGGCCGACATGTACGGCGGACGGCCTAGTGCGTGGCGCGAGGTGAAGATCACTTCGCGCAAACCCGTGACGCCGACCGGACGCGTGCGTTTGCGCGTGCTTGGTCCCGATGGTCGCCCGATGCCGGCGCGTGTGTACGTCGACGCAAGTGACACGCGTGCGTACAGTCCGAATGGCGCGTTCCATCGCGCGATGATGGTACAGGATCGCCACTACTTCCACACGAACGGCGAAGACGAGCTCGAGTTACCCGCGGGCAACGCAACCATCGAAGCGATGCGCGCGTTCGAGTTCCGTCCGAAAGCCATCACGATCGACGTGCGCGCCGGCGCCACGCAAACCGCGACCATCGCGCTCGATCGTCTCGTCGATATGCCCGCGCGCGGCTGGTATTCCGGCGACAGTCACGTACACGATCTGCATCAGGGATTCGGACTCAGCTACGACGCGTTCTTCAAACATCTCGTCGCCGAGGATCTGCACGTCACCAACGCGCTCATCCATATGGATGGCACGCGACTGATGGGGCGCTGGGAAGATCTCACCGGTGCGCCGCATCCGCTCTCAACGCGCACGCACATTCTCCAGTATGCGCAGGAGTATCGCGGAAGCCTCGGCCACGTCGGCATGATCGGCACGCGCGAATTCATTCTGCCATTCGTCGGCGGACAGAACGGCACTGCGTATGGCCAGCCGTCGCTCGAGCACAAGTATTTCAACGGCGCGAAGGCACAAGGCGGGCTCGCCGGCTTCATGCATCCCTACATCTCTGATCCGCGTACGCCCAACGCTGCCGCGAGCACACTCATTGCGGTCGACGTCGCGCTTGGACTGGGCGATTTCTACGACGTCGGCGCGCTGTGGTCCGACGAGTTGTATTCCGCGCAGTTCTACTATCGCTTGCTCAACGCGGGTTTTCGCTTACCAGCGACGGGAGGCACGGATCAGTTCTCGGACGTGTGGCGCGATCCACCTGCCGGTTCAGACCGAACGTTCGCCCACGTCGAAGGCGCGTTCACGTTCGCGAGTTGGCTCGACGCAGTGAAGCGTGGTCACACATTCATGTCGACGGGGCCGCTGTTGTTCTTCGATGTCGAAGGACGGCAGCCCGGTGATGAACTCGCACTCGCCGCAAATGCGCCCGCGACGGTGCGCGTGAAAGCAGAGGCGGTGTCCATGGCGCCGATCGATTCGTTGCAGATCATTGTAAACGGGGACGTCGCACAAACAATTCGCGGCACGTCGCGCGAGCGCATCACATTCGACGGCGCAGTCCCTGTGCCGCAAGGTGGATGGGTTGCAGCGCGCGTACTTGGTCCCGCGTCGAAATACATTGGCGATGACTACGCGTTTGCGCACACGACGCCCGTGTACGTCGTGCGCGGCGGCCGGCGTTTTGTGAAAGCCGAAGACGCGCAGTTCCTTGCGCAAACCGTCGACGCGATCTGGGCGCGTGTGGAACGCTCGCGCTGGCGATCGGACGCGGAACGAAATGCATTCAAAGCGGCAACAGACTCTGCGCGTGCCGTCTACACGCGGCTCGCCGGCGAGGGATCACGATGATGAGAACTCACAACGCTTTTCACACGGCCCACAACGCCTTTCATGCGGCCCACTACGGCCTTCGAACGGCCCAGTACGCCGTTCTGTTGCTCGCCGCGCTACTCCCCGCGCCAGTTCTGGCCCAAGCCAAGCTCGTCCCCATTGTCATCGAAACTTCGATGGGCTCGATCGAAGTCGACCTCGACTCGGCGCGCGCGCCGATCACCGTCACGAACTTCCTCAAGTACGTCGATGCGCACACGTTCGACGGCGGCAACTTCTATCGCGTCGTGCGCATGGACAATCAGCCGAACGACTCGATCAAGATTCAGGTTATCCAGGGCGGCATTTCGCGCGAAAAACGCGCAGAGCGCCGGCCGGCGATTCCGCTCGAGCGCACGAGCGTGACGGGGCTGAAGCACGTCGACGGGACGATCTCGATGGCGCGCAGCGGCCCCGACACTGGCACCACCGAGTTCTCCATCATGGTCGGTGATCAACCCGAACTCGATTTCGGCGGCAAACGAAATCCTGATGGCCAGGGATTTGCAGCATTCGGCAGAGTAACCAAGGGCTTTGATGTGATTAAGAAGATTCAGTCGCAGGCAGCGAATGGGCAGAACCTGGTGGAGCGAATAGCGATAGTTCGAATAGTCAGGCGGTAGTTCTGGTAATTGCGAACGGCGTATTGAGCCGTTGTAACGGCGTCGTGGGCCGATCTAAGGACGTCATGAGTCTGAAACGCCACTTCAGTTTGCTCAATACGCCGTTCGTACGGCCCAGTACGCCCTTTCTACGGCCCAATACGCAGTTGCAGTACTCAAAACGGAGAGTTGCATGCGTTCACTGTTAGTGGTTGTATGCACGTCGGCCCTCGCGCTCACCGCATCTGCACAACAGCGCACTGAACAGCAAGCCCGCGATATCGCCACGCGCAATCGCGCCGAGCGCGATCGCATTCTCAAGGAAACCGGTAAGTCTCCGGCGCTGATCACCGACGCCAAAGGGACCATCAATGCGGTTCCCGCATCGCTCGGAGTCGATCCCTTCTATAAGAAGTACGTCGACGCCGAGGGCATCCCGGTGATCTCGTCGGAGAAAGTGCCCGACGCTGCGTTGTTCGTCGCGCGCGACATCATCAACAGCATGCTCGAGGCGCGGCCTGATTTGCGCAAAGCCATGATCGCGCGAAAGTGGCGGACCGGCGTCATCGCGGAAGTCGAAATGACCATGGACATTCCGGAGTATTCACGGATGAAACGCCCGGGCGCGCCGCAAGGTGAACCGGTCGTTCAGGCTGACAAGGATTACCACGCGAATCGTTCGCGCGGACTCGGCGGTAACCCGACCACAGGCGCAGAAGAAAACCTGCTCGGCTATCCGGGCACACGTTATTTCGGCGAACACATTTTCGTCCACGAGTTCTCGCACGCCATTATGGGCGGCGGAATTCGAACCGTGGACTCGGCGATGCACGCGGAAATTCGCGCGGCGTATGACAGCGCGATGGCCGCCGGCAAGTACGTGCACCCCGACGGACGCAAACACTATGCAACCACCAACGCCAACGAATATTGGGCCGAAGGCGCGCAGTGGTGGTTCTATTCGAATTATGGCGAGTGTTTCGCGGGCAACGTCAAAGTCGAGACACCCGACGATCTGAAAGCGTACGATCCGAAGTTGTTCGAGTTGCTCGGCCGTGTGTTCAAGTCGCATCGCATTCCGATGGACGTGTTCCATGCGAAGCGCGTTCGTCCAAACCGATGCCCCGGCGAGTCGCTTACTCAGCAACAGCGTGACGCATTGCTGCTCGATCCGTCGAGCGCGGAGTGGCGTGCGCCGGCGCCCGCGGTCTCGCATCTCCGTTTTGAAACGACCAAAGGCGCGTTCGTGCTCGAGGTCAATCGCGCGTGGGGCCCGAATGGCGCGGACCGCTTATACAACCTTGCGCGACTCGGTTATTACGACGACACGCGTTTCCATCGCGTGAACGCCAACTACATCGCGCAATTCGGATTGCACGGGAATCCGGCAGTGAACGCCGCATGGAAGGGCCGCACGATTGCTGACGATCCGCCGCGCTCTGAGAATTCGCGCGGCACGTATGCGTTCGCGCAAATGGGGCCCAACACGCGCCACACGCAGATCTACATCAACCTCGGCGACAATTCTCGCAACAACGTCGAACCGTTCGTGATTCTCGGGCGCGTGATCGAAGGGATGAACGTCGTCGACAGCCTGTACTCCGGTTACGGCGAGAACTCAGGCAGCGGAATGCGACAAGGGCGACAAGGCCCGCTCGAGACGGGCGGCAACGCGTTCATGGATCGCGAGTATCCGAAGCTCGACAAGATTCTGCGCGTGACGGTGACGACGGTGCAGAGCCAGGCGGGCGCCGGGCGCGGCGGTACGCGATAACTGCGGCGTCTTCGGACGCTCACTGGCAGTATCTGCCGCGACCGTTGGTGCGCACGTTGCCGTGACGTCGAGCGTGTCACTGCGCGCGCGTGTGGTGTCGGAATCATCGCCGCCATCCCAGCGTCCTTCGATGATGCACGTCATGATACCGTTGTGCATTCCGACGACGGTGCCGTCGGGACCATCGGCCGAATAGATCGTGTTTTCGCGCCAGCCTGAAATGCGCAGCCATCCCAGCAGCGAGTCGACGGACGCGTATTCATTGACGGAGTGTCCGCTCGCCGCCGCCTGGCACGCGGGACGAGGTTCGGCGCCGTCCCACGCTTCGCTGAGCGGTACGCCACGCAGCGGCCGTTGCTCGAGACCCGGCATACGCCCGATGTAACTCGACACTGCCTCGCATCCGGGCGGCGCCGGCGTGGTGTCCGTCGTCGTCGCGGCGCCGGCCTGCGCACCAGACGACGCATCGCGTGAACCGCACGCGGCGGCCACGGCAAAGCCCAGTGTGACAGCTGCAAGCGGGACAAGCCGATTCAGGGTGCGTTTTTCCATGCGATGAGTATACCCTGGCCGGGGCTCGGCGACCCATGTCGGCCGATGGGCACAACCATCGGCTCACTCGGTGTGTCAGACACTATGGTCATTTTAACCATAGTGCTCTCATGCCCGATCCAACGCGTTTCCTCCCGCTGAAACCCGTCGAACTACTCGTACTGACCATGCTCGCGTCCGGCGACCGGCACGGGTACGGCATTCGCCAGGACATTCTCGAGCACACTGAGGGGCGCGTGGCAATCGAGGCGGGCAATCTGTATCGCCACCTGCGCGGACTCGAGGACGATGCGTTGGTCTCTACCGTACGCACGCCGCGCGAAACGACTGATGAGCGACGTATCTATTACAGACTCACGCCGTTCGGTCGTCGCGTACTCGCCGCTGAAATGCTGCGGTTGCGTTCGCTCGTGCAACTCGCGGAGGTGCGCGGAATCATCGCGCCGGTGCGCGCATGAACACCGACCGGTTGATTCGCGGACTGCTGCGGCTGTATCCGCGTGCGTTCCGCGAACGGTACGGTGATGCCATGATCGCGTTTCATCACGAGCGCATGCGCGAAGGCGCCACGTGGCCGCTCACCGTTATTGCCGATCACGTGACGTCCGCGATCGCCGAGCATTTTCGTGCGTGGTCGTCGATTCCGCAGGATGTGAGGTACGCTGTGCGCGGTCTGGCGAGGCGGCCGCTGTTCGCAACAGTCGTCATTGCAACGATTGCGCTTGGTGTTGGCGCGAACGCAGCGATTTACAGTGTGGTCCGCGGCGTGCTCCTGCGTCCGCTCGCGTATCCCGATGCGGATCGCGTCGTGAGCTTCACGCACACGGCACCGTACTGGCTCGCGTCGGTGCCGGAGTATCTGGACTACAAACGCGACGCAAAGTCGTTCGAGTCGTTGGCCGCGTTTGTGCAGGGTGAAGCCAATCTTGCGAACGAAGAAGAGCCCGAGCGGATCGCGACGGCGAGTGTGACCACCAGCTTCTTCGATGTGCTCGCGGTGAGTCCACAGCGAGGACGGCTGTTCGCGCCGGACGACGATCTCGCTCCGGGCACACTGGCAGTCATCAGCCACCGGCTGTGGGAACGCCGGTTCGCCGCTGACTCATCCATTGTCGGAAAGTCCATCACGCTTGGCGGACGGCGGCGCGCCGTGATTGGCGTGATGCCACCGCACTTCGATTACCCGAATGCGCGCACGGATGTTTGGGTCGCGATGCCAAGGATGAATCCAGACAGCCCGGGTGATCGCACGAACCACGCTTTGTTCATGGTCGGACGCGTGCGCGAGCGTGTGGAGTTGAGCACCGCCGTCGCGGAAGTGAATGCGGTGGCGTCGCGCATGCAGCGAGACTTTGCGGATCGCTACGATCCCAATCAGCCACTCACGCCCGACGTTCAGCGCGTCAGCGACAAATTGGTCGGCGGAACGCGTGCGTATCTCTGGGCACTGGCCGGCGCCGTGGGATTCGTGTTGCTGATCGTGTGCGCCAACGTCGCGAGTTTGCTGCTTGCGCGCGGTGAGGGCCGGCGCAAGGAGATGGCGTTGCGCACCGCGCTTGGTGCATCGCGGCGCCGAATTGCGACGCAACTCCTTACAGAGTCGGGTGTGCTCGCGTGCGGCGGCGGCGCGCTTGGGCTCGCGCTCGCATGGGCAGGGAGCCGCGCGTTGATCGCGCTCGCGCCCGCATCGTTACCGCGCGTCGACCAAATCAGCATCGATGGCAGCGTGCTTGCGTTCACGCTGGCCGCGGCGCTGGGCGCGGGATTGCTGTTTGGATTTGCGCCGGCGCTGTATGCGTCGCGCAACACGCCGGGCGATATCCTCAAGGACGGTGCACGCTCCTCTCGAGGCGCAGGATCGCACCGTGCACGTCGCGCGTTTGTCGTTGCCGAAGTTGCGTTGGCGGTGATTGCGTTGACCGGCGCCGGCATGCTCGTGCGCAGTCTCACGAATCTGCAAAGCGCTGAGCTGGGCTTCGACGAGCGGTCGGTACTCACGGCGCGCGTTTCACCCTTGCAGATCGCGTACGACGAATCGCGAGCAACCGTGTTCTACGCGCAACTCCTCGAACGCGTGCGAGCAATTCCCGGTGTTGTGAATGCAGGCGCCGCCGGCTGGTTGCCTGTCGTCGACGCCGGCGGGCTCTGGGGGCTGCTTCCCGAGGGCAAAAGCTACTCCGACTACACGCAGAGCCCGATCGCTGCGCCGCAGCAAATCACTCCGGGGTATTTCGCCGCGATGGGAATGCCCATTCGAGTGGGCCGCGATTTCAGCGAACACGATCGCGCCGGAGGTCCGTTCGTAACCATCGTGAGTTCGTCGATGGCTGCGCAGTTGTGGCCAAACGCAGATCCAATCGGCAAACGGTTCCAGGTCGGCGGAAATCAGGCGTTTGTGAGTGTCGTTGGCGTGGTCGACGACATTCGCGCGCGCGGATTTCACAATACGTCCGAGCCGACGATGTATTTCCCATATCCGCAAACGCGTGAGTCCGCCTACACGATGCCGCGCGCGATGAACCTCGTCATTCGCACACAAGGTCAACCGCTTGCGGTCAGTCAGCGTGTGCGTGAAATCGTTCGTGCCCTCGACGCGACTATCCCTGTCTCGAATGTTCGCACGATGGAAATGGTCGTTGGGACGTCGGTTGCGAATCGACGCTTCACTACGGCGTTGATCGCCGCGTTCGCCGTGCTCGCGCTCGTGCTTGCCGGGATCGGTATCTACGGCGTCGTCGCATACGGCGTAACGGAACGCATGTTCGAGATTGGCGTGCGCGTCGCTCTTGGAGCGGAACGGTCGGCCGTGCTCGCGCTCATCATTCGCGATGGCGTGTGGATGGCTGCAATTGGCGTCGTGATTGGATTTGCCGGCGCGCTCGCTGCCGCGCGCGCAATCAAATCGATGCTCGTCGACGTGCCCGCTGTGGACGTCGTTACGCTCGCGGCTGCTTCAGCAACGCTGATCGTCGTTGCGCTTGTCGCGTCGGCAATTCCCGCGCGGCGCGCGCTCAATGTTCACCCAAGCCAGGTGTTGCGCGGCGGCTGATTCGCCCGCGTCACTCCGGCGCGCTCTTTCGCACGACGCACGCAAAGAGCGTTGCGCGCGAGAGCAATGCTTGCGGATCGGTCAGGCACATGCTGGTACTGTTCGCAGGTATCGCGACAGCAACGTGTCGTGCGGGCGCGGGGTTGGTCGACGATTGTGCGGCGGCACGCTCCAGCGTCCACAACATCGCGCGATGTTCCATTCCGCAGCAGTCGAGCGACGTCCAGCCAACGATCGCATTTGATTCGTTGATCGCAACGGCCACACCGGGGAATGGCGTCTCGGTGTTCAGCGCGAGTTGTATGTCATCGCGGGTCCACGCCGTCGGTTGAATCGCGCCGTTGGCTGCGCTCCAGCTCGCGCCCACCGCAACACGCGCTGTGTTGATTGCCATCGCGTATCCCGGCGCGGCAGCGAGCGGCAGCATCGTGAACCCACCGTCGGCGCGCCAACGATACGGCCGCATTTGAAACGAGCTGTCCATCGTCCATCCAACCACGGTGCTTCGGTTGTTCAGTCCAAGCGTCGTCACTGCCACGTTGCTGTCGGCGCCGGGTGTACCGATTTCCATGTATCCGCTGCCGAAACTCCACAGGAATCCGCGCCAACACTCCACCATCGCGCTGCACACCGCAGCCTTGTTGGTTCCTGCGACAAAACCGAGTGCGTTGATTTGACTCGAGATTCCTTCGGCGCCAGGCGCCGGCGCCGTCGCGGTGAGATCGAGCTTTCCTCGCTCCTCGTGCCAGGTCCACGCGTGCTGAAATCCGACCACATCCCATCCGACGACTTCTCCGCTGTGATTGAAGTCGGTTGGTTCACCGAACGACGCACCGGGTAGCAGTGGAATCGCGAGGGACGTGATGTCTGTCTTTGCGCTCCATGTGACCGGCGTCGTCTGCCCCGATTCGGTATCGCCGCTCACGCCGAGTATTTCACCGTTGTCGTTGATGCTGACGGCGCGACTCCAATCGTGATCGGGGAGCGTGCCGAGGTCGATCATTCCCGCATCGGTGGTCCAGCGGAACGCGCGCGCGACGCCGTTGGCGTTCAGCGACCATCCGACGACTGTGCCCGCGTTGTTGATGTCAGTAGCGAAGCTCGACGAACCTCCGAGCGTACCGAGGTCGCGTCGCGTTGCGGCGAGTACCCAGCGATGCGCGGGCGAGGCTTTGATCGGTGGTGCATTCAGCGTTGGGCCAGCCGGTGGCACCTCTTTGCCGCACGCGAGGGCGGCGAACAACACGAGCGAACAGAGTCTGCGCGGATGCATCGGTTGATTGGGGCAACAGGTCCATCGAGCTTCTGTGGATTCGTCGGGCAACACTTGTGCCATTTGTGGCAGGTTGTCGCCTGGCTCACGAAGGCGTCCGCGGGTGCTGCATTTGCGCATCGCCGACCTCTAGCCACGTGTGGTAAACATCCAACAGGTGGCGTGTGATGCTGCATCGCATCGGCGAAAACCGATCGATTCGCGCGGAAATTGGTCGTCCGTGGTGGTTTGACAATGCTGTGTATCGCGTTGTGTAGCAACGGCTTACGCGATGCGGCTCGCCGCGTGATGCCGGTCCGTAGCTGGCATTGAAATTGCCCTTCCAGTGCGCGAGCGCAGGACCCAGTGCCCTTTGACCCCATTCCAGAGCCAGCATGTACGCGAAGCCCAAACTCGAAAAGTTCGGCTCCTTCCGCACCCTGACCCAAGTTGGGTTCAACGGTGGCAACGACGGTTACATCATCCTCGGCCCGAACAACACCACGGATATTGGGTGTGAGTTCACGCGCTGCCCGTCGACGTCCTGACCGACGTTGGATGATGGTGCGACGCGTGCGTGACACGGCGTCGCAACGCGGTCCACGCACTACAATGTGCCCCGGGGTGTCTCACCCGGGGCATTTTTCATGACGGCAATTGCCGCGAAGATGGGCGCGGGCGCGCCAGGATCTGGCGTCGCGACGATATCGCGCATGCTGAACGCCATGCGGACTCGCGGCGACCGCGAAGAGGTCGGCGAGCTCAGTAACGCCGCAATTGGCACGGCGCATTTTGATTGGGAGCCGGGCGAGTCACGCGTCGCGCGACATGGTGCGATCGTCGTTGTCGCCGACGCGACGCTGTACTATCGCGACGATTTGCGCCGCGCGATCTCCGCGAATGGCGTTGCACAATTCGGCGGTTCGGCTGCGGAGCTGATTGCGGCGGCGTATGCCGCGTTCGGCCGCGAGTGTGTTGCGCGGCTCGAGGGCGACTTCGCGTTTGTACTGTTCGATTCGCAGCGCGAGTCGCTGTTCGCCGCGCGCGACTTTGGTGGCAAGCGCACGCTGTACTTCGCCGCGATCAATCAGAGTATCACGCTCGCGTCGACGATCGGTGGTGTGACTGCCGATGCACGCGTGTCGAGCGATCTCAATCTCGCGCACATCGCAGCGACTGCCGCCGGCATATGGGCACACGCACCCGACACGTGTTATCGCGATGTCATGGAGTTGCCGGCGGGATACGCGCTGACCTGGGATGCGCGTGATGGCGTGTCGGTGTCGCGGTTCTGGAATCCGCCCGCGGAACTCGCACGAAGTCGCGAGTCGCCGGATGACGCAGCGCGTCAACTGCTCGACTTGCTCACGCGCGCGACCGCGGAGCGTCTCGCGAGCCAGGGCGCAACCGCGGTGACGCTGAGCGGAGGCTGGGATTCCACGGCGGTGTACGGTGCAGGGCAGAACGCACTGCGCGCGCGAACGACACCACGAACGCTGCACGCGGTCAGCATCAGTTATCCCGAGGGCGACGTCGGACGCGAAGACGACTTCATTACCGAAGCGACGACGATGTGGAAGTCGACGCCGTCGTGGATCGGGATCGACGACATCCAGATGTTTGGCGAAGCGAGCGATTCGGTTCGCGCCGCGACTGACGCGGCGCGCGCGCGCGACGAACCGTTTGCGCACCCGTATGAAACGTGGAATCGCGCGCTCGCGCGTGCGGCCTCGTCGGCGGGCGCGCACGTGGTGCTCGATGGATCCGGCGGCGATCAGTTGTTTCAGGTGTCGGACATTTATCTCGCGGATCTTTTCGCGACGGGGCGTTGGCTCGAAGTGTTGCGGCAATGGCGATCGCGCGATGGGCGCGGAGTGCGCGACCTGTATCGTTGGGCCGTACGTCCGGTGCTTCCCG
>DATELA010000041.1:0-63104 GCA_035277145.1 Gemmatimonadaceae bacterium
CGAAGCCGCAGCGGATGGTGCGGTGAACCACAGATCCTCCGGAGAAATTCATGTTCAGCCTTGCCTCGTACTCCTGAAGTCGGCAGCTTGATTGGGCAGTCGGCAACGGGAGTCGAGCGCAATGATACATCCGCTATTCGCAATGCGCAGCAGGGCGATGCGACGCGTTTTTCTCGTTTTCGCGACGCCGATCGCGCTGACGGCGTGCGCCGCCGACCCGACTCCGCCTGATGCACAGCCGACACAGATCGTTCTTCAAGCGAACGTACTCCGCGTCGGCCTGCGGGCTGAGACACAACTGGTCCC
Source organism: Gemmatimonadaceae bacterium (assembly GCA_035277145.1). Taxonomy (GTDB): domain Bacteria; phylum Gemmatimonadota; class Gemmatimonadetes; order Gemmatimonadales; family Gemmatimonadaceae; genus DASRAP01. The sequence goes on from DATELA010000041.1 coordinate 307, forward strand.
GATCGTTCTCGGCGAAGACGGGTCGAATCTCACGGCCACCAGTGTGATCTCGTGGACATCGAGTGATCCAGGGATCGTTGCTGTCAGTGCGACCGGGAAGCTGAGCGGTATCGCGCTCGGCGGACCCGTTACAGTCACCGCTGCGGTGGGCGAGTTGTCCGCAACGGCTCAAATACAAGTCGTGCCCGCGAGTATCGAGATCTCACCGGCGATTACGACACTCGAAGTCGGGCGCTCCGTGCAACTGTCCGCCGTCGCGCGCGACGGTCTCGGCGCCGCCATCCCTAACGTGGTCGTGACACTCACGAACGAATCACCGTCCGTGGTTTCGCTCGACCCTGCGACACTCGTTCTGACCGGCATTGCATCCGGTGGCGCCGAGATTCGCGCGACGGCAGCGGGCGGGGTGGCGGGCCTCGGCGTCGTCGTGGGCGTGCCGACGGAGCTCGACGGCACGTACGTCTCCGCGCCCGGAGCGACCGCCACGGTCCTGATGGAAGTGACCTTCGGCTACGTCACCAGATTCACTGCGTCCTGGCGCCCGGCACCCGAGTGCTCGGTTTCGATGGACGCGCGTCCCAATATGGAAATCCGCAGCGATGGCATCATGCGACCGACCGGGTTCATCTACAACCTCCCCGCAGGCGGCAACGTCAGCGGCGCGTTCTCCGCGCCCGGAGTCGCGAACGGCAACGTGGGTGGTGGTCAATCCGCGGACTATGGGTGCACGTCGCTCGTCTCTGCCGGCCGCATCGGCTTGCCGTCGCAGAGCTACTCCGCCTTTCGGTAGACCAACAAATGACAAAACATCTTCGAGCGCTTGTGCTCGCTCCGCTGATCGCGTGTGGATCCGATTCGGGGACGACGGCGCCTGACAACACGCCGGCGTCGATTGCATTCAACGCGTCAGGGTATTTGCTGAGTGCGAACGGTTCGCTCACGCTCCCCGTTTCCGTACGCCGCGCGGATTTCATGGAGATCACGGATCAGGTCGATGTCGTTTGGACGTCCGCAAATCCGTCGCTCGTGAATGTTGACGAGAACGGCGTCGCTACCGGCAGTGCGCTCACTGACCCAGTCACCATCACTGCGAGTGTTGGCGATTTATCCGCGACGGCGACCGTGCGCGTCGTGCCGGCGGAAATCGTATTCACCGTCGCATCAGCCATCGTCGTTGGCAACACCGCGACGCTTACGGCAGAAGCCCGCGACGCGCTCGGCGCACCGATCGATGCCGGTCCGGTTCAATGGAGCTCGAGCGCGCCCACAATCGCGAGCATCGACCAGACCGGCTTTCTCACCGCGCTCGCGAGCGGCAGTGCCACGATCGCTGCATCTGCCGCGGGGCGCACAAACTCGAGACTGGTTCAAACGGGAATTCCGTCAGTGTACGACGGCAGTTATCGCACGGCGATCGACGCAAGCGTCACCGCGGAGGTCGACGTCGTGTTCGGCCGCGTAACGCGCTTCGCCGGAACCCTGCGTTCGGTGCCCGGCTGCACCATCACGCTTTCGGTGCCCGTAGCGTCAGCGGTGATCACTCCCGCTGGAACGTTCTCGCTTCCGATCCCGACGACCGGAACTCCGGGCACCACCAGCGGCACGTTCAACGTTGGCAACAACGTGCTCAACGGCGCGATTGGCACGCTTTCGGTCCTGGGACTCTGCTCTGGCTATACCAGTCCCATACCAGGTGGCTCGTACACCGCGTACCGATAAACGGCGGAGCGCGCTAACTCGCGCGCACTTCCGAGTGGTCGCCGATCGTCACGCTGCCATTCACGCCTTCGAGCACGACCTCGTCGCCAATGAGCGACGCGTGAATGTTGCACTGCGTGATCTGCGTCTTCGCGCCAATGACCGATTCGCGAATCGTGCTGCCGCGCACGGTGGACCCCGCTGAAATCGACACGTTCGGCCCAATGGTCGATTTCTCGAGCGTGACGCCGTCTTCGATGTAAACCGGATCGACAATCGTGCAGCCGTTCGTGTTCGCGGGCCGGCGCGCGCGGCCTTTCTCCAACATCACGCGATTGGTATCGAGCAACGTGTCGATCTTGCCCGCGTCGTACCACCCGGCAACGTCGATGACTTTGAGCTTCGCGCCTTTGTCGATCATGTACTGAAACGCATCGGTCAAATACCACTCGCCTTTGTTCTGCGGACGTGAGAGCACATGATCGATGCCTTCGTACAACAGCTTCCAGTTCTTGATGTAGTACAGTCCGATGTTCGCGCGCTTCGAGATCGGTTCCTTCGGTTTCTCGACGATCTTCGTCATGTTGCCCGACGCATCCGTGACTACGACGCCGAATCGCTGATAGTCCTCCACTTCTTTTGTCCAGATGATTCCGTCGGCGTCGCTGCGATTGATGATCGAGAGATCCGCATCGAAAATGGTGTCGACGAAAATGATCAGCACCGGCTGATCCACGCGCGGACGCGCGAGCGCCACCGCGCCCGCAGTCCCGTCCTGCACCTTCTGCTCGATGAACACGCTCGGCACCGGCAACGCCTTGCGCGCGTAGTCCTCGACTTTCTCTTTGAGGTGTCCGGTGATGTACACGACTTCGTCGATGCCGCCGAGCTTCGTGAGGTCGTCGATGATGTACTGCATCACCGGCTTACCGGCGACGCGCAGCATCGGCTTCGGTGTCACGTGCGTGTGCGGACGGAGCCGTGTGCCCTTGCCCGCGAGCGGAATGATCACCTTCACGATGCGATTACCTCGCGTGCGTGTGCCGCGCGCTTACGGCGCGGTCGTTCCTTCGCGGCCGTAACGATCCTGCAAGCGCACGACGTCGTCGAGGTGCGGCGTGCTGGCTTCGAGCAGCACGCAATCGGTGACCGCTTCCATCTGGTGAATCGTGCCAGGCGTATTGCGGAACGATTCACCTTCTTTCAACTCGACGTCACGCAGTGGCGGTGCTTCCCCCGTCCCCGGTACCCCGTACCCGACCCGGTAAATGATTCGCCCGGAGAGGAGATGAATCGTTTCGTCTTTCTTCTCGTGGTACTGAATCGAAAGAGCATGGCCGGCTTTGATGTGCAGCACTTTCCCGACGTAGAGGTCGGTGTGTGCCCAAATGACTTCGTGGCCCCAAGGCTTTGGTACAATGCGAACGGGCGAGCGCCCCGCGTCGCTCATTCGCGCGCGCTCACTGTCTCGTGCTGCCGAGCGCGTGGCGCAATGCACCAAGCCGGCGTCGCACGGAACCGTCCATCACCGTGTCGCCGATGCGCACGACAACGCCGCCGAGAATCGCGGGATTCACCGTGAGATGCGCGACGACTTCTTTGCCGAGCGCCTGTGACAACCGCTTCGACAATGCTGCGGCGTCACCGTCGGCGGGTTTGCGCGCAACCGTCACGGTCGCGTGCACCCGCCCCTGAGCAGCGTCGACCAGATTCGCAAACTCGACCGCGATCTCTGACACGAGTGTCTGACGGCGATTCGACACGAGCTTTTCCATGAAGCGCACGAACGTCGCCGGCGCTTTACCGGTCAGCGCTTTGCGCAGCACATCGCGCTTCGCGACTTCGGCCACCTGCGGTGCGCGCAGGAACCGGTCGAGAATCGGATCGCTGCGCACAGCGTCCGCCACACCGTTGATCAACCCGGCGAACGCGTCGACCTGTTTCGACTTGGTCGCGAGTTCGAGCAGCGTTTGCGCGTAGTTACGCGCAATCGTTGAATCGCGCATTAGCGCTTCCCGACCGAACCGAGGAAGTCCTCGACGAGTTTGCGGTTGGCCGCGTCGTCGAGGTTGCGCTCGATGACTTTGCTCGCGCCGCGCAATGCGAGATCGACGGCTTCTGCGCGCAAATCAGAAATGGCTTTCGCTTTTTCTGTTTCGATGTCGCGCTTGGCGCGCGCGAGCAGTTCGTCCTGCTGCTTCTTGGTGTCCGCGACAGCTTGTTCCTTCATGCGCTCGGCGGCGGCGCGGCCATCGGCCAGCATTTTCTGCGCTTCACCACGCGCTGCTTCGAGTTTCGCTGTATGGTCGGCCAGCACGCGCGCGGCTTCGTCGCGGTCGCGCTTGGCTGAATCGAGCGCGTCGCGCAGAGCGTTCTCGCGCGACTTCATGTTCTCGATGATCGACGGGTAGAACGCTTTCCAGACGATGAAAGCGAACGTCCCGAAAATGATGAGCGTCCAGAACATCACGCCCGCGCTTGGTGCCAGCAGGTTCACTGGGCCGGCCGCGTGCTCCTGCGCAAACGCGGTCGCCGGCAGCATGAGCGCGGCGCCTAGCACCGCGAGTCGATTGAAGTGTCGCATGACGATGGGATGTGGACGAGCGGCGACCCGGGTCGCCGCTCACCCTGAATGACTTAGCCCGCGAACGGGAATCGGTTCTGAATCATGAACGCGATGACGACGGCAAACAGACCGGCGCCTTCGACGAGCGCTGCGAAAATCAGTGCAGTCGTCTGGAGCTTGCCGGCCATTTCCGGCTGGCGAGCCATGGACTCAACCGCCGAACCGCCGATGCGGCCGACGCCGAGACCAATGCCGACGATCGCGAGACCGGCGCCAACGCCGGCGCCGAGCAGCGCCCACGCGCCCGCGTATTCGCGGGTGTACGCTGCGGCCTGCGGCAACAGATGAAGCATGCTGAGCATTCTTTCTCCCAGTAAGTCGTGGTCCTGCTGCTGCTCCGCGCGATCGGCTTGCGCCGTTCACGCTGCTCGCCAACGGACCCCGGGGCCCAGCGAGCTTCGCGAGGGACTTCCCCCCGCTACATATGGCGCCGCGTGGAGCCGTGCGACGCCTACTCGTCTTCTCGTCTTCTCGTCTTCTGTTCTAGTGCGCCACTTCTCTCACTTGTCCGATGAACACGGACACGAGCAAGAGAAACACGAACGCCTGCAACCCGGCGACCAGTGTTTCGAGGCCCATGATGCCCACGCTCATCGCCACCGGAACGATCGCCACGAAATAGTTGCCGAAGGTGAAGATCAGTCCGATCAGTGCGAGCAGCACGATGTGTCCGCCCGTCATGTTCGCGAACAAGCGGACTGCAAGTGCAAACGGCTTCGTGAGTTTGCCGAGCATTTCGATCGGCGTCATGAGCATCGACATCGGGATGCGCATAACCAGCGGCATGTCGTGCGGCCAGTACACGATGGTCTTGATGTAACCGAACCCGAGCGCGCGCATGCCGGCGATCTCGATCACGAAGAACGAGATGATCGCGAGCGTCGCGGTGACCGAGATGTTGCTGGTGGCAGTCGCGCCCCACGGCAGCAAACCAAGCACGTTCGCTGTGAGAATGAAGAAGAACAGCGACAGGCCGAACGGCACGAACTTCTCGCCGTGCGGTCCGACGTTGGGCAGGATGATGTCATTGCGAAGCCAGACGACCAGCGCTTCAACCGACGCCGCAAAACCCTTTGGGGTACCGGTGGCCGCGATTTGTCGCTTGTGCGAGCGAGCGGCACCAACCAGGACGAGCGATGCAATCACCGCGGCGAAGAGCATGAATACCACGTGCTTCGTCGGTGAAATGTCGATCGCGAAGCTGCCGATCTGGATGGGCTTCCAGTGCGGAAGCTCGATTTCCTTGTGAAACGGCGGCGCGGGCCACGGCAACTCGAGGTGTCGCGAGTCGACGATATGGTCCATGATGAAATCGCCGCCTTCGGCGGGCGCCGCGTGCTCAGCCTGCGCCGGCGCAGCGTGTTGCTCGCCCTGCGCGGTGGCTGGCGGCGTCGCCTGTGTGGCGGGAGGTGTGTGATCCTGTGCGGCGGCGGAGACGGACAGCGCAGACAGCGCGATGGCCAGGCACGTCGTCGTAAAGCGGGTCATCAACTCGGTCGAGCGGTGGGTTTCGTATCCGGTCCTGCTGCGGTTGGTCGCACCAGGAAGAACGGTTCGATCAGCGAGGTCAAAAACAGAAACGCAGCCAGCGAGAGCAATGCAGCGTCAGCGCGGAGGCCCAGCAACTTCACGCCGACGATTCCGTGAACCAGGATGGTGAAGAACCGGATCAGCATGCCGGCACCCCAGCCCAGCATCCAGTTCACCGGAAAAATCGCCATCGCAACGCCGAAAGTTAGGCACTGGACCACGAACGCGACTCCGGCGCTCATGACGATCGCCTCGACGCCCTCCGCGCCGACTCGGTCCCCAAATGCCGCGACGCCGCCCCACGCCGCCAGCCCGATGGTGAGCGCGGACGCAAGGCAGAACCACAGGAATCGCTTCACGAGCCCTTGCCGCCGCCGGGAGGCGGGCTGTTGTCGTCGTTCGAAGCCATCGCCACCCGATAAAGTGAGTAAAAGCCGCCGCCAAACCCGATCGCGGCGCCACCGAGCAGCCCCCACGGTGTAGTACCGAACCGGCGATCGACCCAAAGTCCGGCGTAGACGCCGATGATGATCGCCGCCGCGAACTGAACGCCCAGCATGAGGTGCTTGCCCATCAGGGCGGGCAACGTATCGGCGCCGGGCGAGGCCCGCAAGAAAAACGTGTTACCCGAGTGGCTGGGGTGTCACAAACATGCCTTCACCTTCCAACAAGGGTGTGCAAAGACCCCGAAATCGGCCCCGGACATGGATTTAGCGGGTGACAGCAATGTTGACGAATCGTCTTTTCAACACTACTATTTGCGCCCGGTCTGTTGGCGTGACGGCGCGCCTCGGATCAAGAACAGTACGAACCTTTATTGCGAGACCGCATCACAATGTCACGCCGGGCAGCCGTGTTACTCGTCTCTTGCGCCGCACTTGGTTACGCGTGCGCGCCACGCAATCGCGTGAGCAATGACGAACCCGCGCAACAACCGAGCGCGAGTGAAGTAGCAACAGCGATCGATACCAGCAGTGCGTTCGCGGTGCGATTGCTCGAGTCCACGAATCAGCGGGCGACGTCGTTCGCCATCGAAGTCACGAACACCGGTAAGCGCGACGAAATGCGCTTCACGAGCGGCAAGACGCACGACTTCGCCGTGTTCGATGCAAATGATCGCGAAGTGTGGCGCTGGAGCACCGGTCGCTTGTTCACGCAGTCACTGCAAACGCGTCAGCTGAAAACCGGCGATGCGGTGCGCTATGAAGCGATGTGGGAAGCGCAACAGCCCGGCACGTATCGCGTAGTGGCCGTACTCAATCGCGACACGAATCCGGTGCAACTCGAGAGAGAGTTCGTAGTCAGATAGGCGTAGAACTGCGAAGGCAGAACAGCTGAAGGCAGAACAGCTGAAGGCAGAACAGCTGAAGGCAGAACAGCTGAAGGCAGAAGTCGCGGACCCCGCGCTTCTGCCTTTTCATTTGCTCGTCGTCAGTCGTTCTCGTTGTTAGTCGTTCTCGTGGTCAGTCGTTCTCGTAGTTAGTCGTTCTCGTTGTCAGTCGTTCTCGTTGTCAGTCGTTCTCGCCGTCAGCCGTTCTTGACCCCGCCTACCACCGCTTCGCGGTACTCGACCCAGAGCGGGGCGACGCTGCGAAATCCCGCGCTAGCGAATGTCGACAGATCGTTCGCGAGCGTTTGCGGCTGATCGCCATCGTCGGCCTCGAGCTTGTCGAGAAACGCGCGCGTCGACTGCGGTGTCTTGAAGTGTTCGACGCGCTCTGCCGCACGTCGCACGATCCCCGCGACGCGCAACTCCTGAATTCGCGCTTCGATCTCCGGCGATTCCGCGACGATGATGTCCGCGTTGAGAAACCATCCTCCGGGCGCGAGCAGCGCGTGCGCCTCGCGCGCCACGCTGAGTTTTTCCGCGCCGTTCAGGTGATGTAGTGCGAACGACGACAACACCGCGTCGAACACTGCACCCGCTGGCACGAGTGAACGGAGCGTCCGGAAATCACCCGTGATGAACTCGACGCGATTCGCAACGGACTCGAGCCGCGTCCGCCCAAGCTCAAGAATGGTCGGCGCCGCATCGAGCGCGAGCACGCGCGCATTGGGAAATCGCCGCAGGAATTCCTGCGTGAAGTATCCCGTGCCGACGCCGAGGTCGAGCGCGCGCAACCCGGCGTCGCGCGGCATCGGCAGCGCGTCCAGCGCGATCTCCACCATCTTCGCGCGATTCGGGTGCATGATCTCCATGTTCGCGTCATACGACGCGACGCGTTCACGGAGATCGTAGGCAAGCACGACAGAAAAGTAGGAAGTGAGAAGTTGGAAGTAAAAAGTGTCAAGGAAGAAGTGGGAAACGGGAAGTCAAAAGGCAGAAGTGCGCGGCCAGTGGGGGCCGTCGACTTCTGCCTTCTGACTTCCATCTTCTCACTTCTTACTTGGACCTTCTTACTTCGTACTTCTTACTTCTCGCTTCGACACTACGGCTCGCGTTTATTCGCCCAATCATCGCGCAGAATCAGCGCGCGCTGTTCCAGGTCGCGCTGACCCACGCGCAGCACCACGCGGTATTCGCCCGGCGTCACCGTCGTCATGACGGCGTTGCCGGCACCGGCTGCGGGGAACACCACGCCACCCGCGCCGCGTCCACCGCCGCCGCGACCACCAAATCCACCGCCGCCGCCACCACCGCCGCGGCCACCACGTCCGCCGCCGCGACCCGACAACTCTGCCTCAGTCAATTCGCGGCGCGCCTGCATGTTCCACCGCACCGTCTGGATGCCCGCCGCGCCCGGACCAGGTGTTTCGGCAATCAAGCGCGCGCCATCGTACACGCGCACCGTCACACCGCCCTGCACCGCTGAGCGCAGGTAATAGCTGATCGCGACGCCGGCCGGCCGGCTTTGACCGTCGTAGTTATTCGACGCCGTCACCGGCTGCGGGCTGTTCGCCCACTGAATCGTCGGCTGGATATCGAACAGCGTTGCTTCCGCCGCGAGCGCCTGCTGTGTCAATCCCTGCAACGGCGTGATGTCGCCGATGAAGATGCCGCGTCCGTGCGTCGCAACGATCAACTCGTTCTCACGCGGATGAATCTTGAGATCGTGCACCGGATTCGTCGGCATGCCGTTGCGCAGTTTCGTCCACGCGCGGCCGCCGTCGATCGACGCATACACGCCCATGTCTGTGCCGACAAACAACAGATTCGGATTCTTGTGGTCTTCGACAATCACGTTGACGGCTTCGTTCGGAAGATTGCCGGCGATCGACGCCCACGTTGCGCCGTAATCCGTCGTCTTCCACACGAGCGGCTTGAAGTCGTCGTGTCGCAAGCCAGTCGCGCTCACATACGCCGTGCCGCCGTCATGGTGCGACGCAGCAACGCGGCTCACCCAGTAACCCGTGTGGCCCGGGAGCTTATCGCGCACGTTGGTCCAGCTGCCACCAGCATTGCGCGATACCTGCACGTTGCCGTCGTCGGTGCCAACCCACAGCACGCCCGGAATCACGGGTGATTCGTCGATCGTCGTGATCGTCGCGTACTGGATGTTGCCGGTGCCACAGCGACGCGCTTCTTCGTTCACCGTAAGATCGGGGCTGATTTCCTGCCACGTCTCACCGCGGAACGCGGAACGCAACAACACGTTCGCGCCGTGATAGATCATGTCGCTGTTGTGCGGCGACACGAGAATCGGAGCGGCCCAGTTCCATCGCAGCGACGTTGAAGGCGGGCAGAAATCGCCGCCGTCGGCACCTGCGCCCGCCGCACCTGCACCCGCCCCGCCGCCGCGCCCCGCGGGCTGCGGACGGTTGTAGCGAATGCTCTTGGTCTCGCCCGTCAGCTGGTCCGTGCGAACAAGCGGACCGAACTGGCTTTCGTTGTACAGCCAGCGGCTGTCTTTCCAGTCGACGACGTTGTACATGCCGTCGCCGCCACCCACGCGATACCACGCTTCGAACGGAATCGTACCGCCGCCACGACGCGTGCTCGGGCCCTTCACCGATCCGTTGTCCTGCAATCCGCCGTAGATGTTGTACGGGACGTCCATGTCGTAGCCGATCGCGTAGAACTGCGCGAGCGGCTTGTTGTCAGGATGCAACCACTCGCGGCCGCCGTCGAACGTCACGCCCATGCCGTGGTCGTAACCAAGCAGCATGTGGTCGGAGTCTTTCGGATTGATCCAGAGCGCGTGGTTGTCACCGCCGAAGTTGAACGGTGAGCCCCACGTGCGGCCACCGTCCGTGCTGTGAACCACGTTGACCGTGAGCAGATAGATGTGCTCTTTGTTGTTCGGGTCGACACGAATCTGCGCGTAGTAGTAGGGCGGATTGGCGCCGCTGAACGCGCCGCCGCCGCGACCACCTCGACCGCCACCCGCTGCGCCAGCGGCGCCCGCACCACCGCGTCCACCGGCAGCCGCAGTGTCACCACCGCGCCCGCCAGCGCCTGCCGCCGTCGTCGGGGCCGGTGCCGTCGGCGGAGGAGCGCCCGGCGCAACCTTCCGCCACGTGGTGCCTGCGTCGTCCGTGCGGAAGAACTCGTCGCCAATCGTGTTGCCGCCAAAACCGAGCGCGAGACGCGCGCGGCGCTGCGCTTCATCCACGCCGTTCGCATTCGCGTTTTCGATCACGAGGTACACGGTGCGAGGCGCGTTGCGCGCGATCGCGATGCCGATGCGGCCCAGCATGCCCGTCGGCAGGCCGTTAGTCATTTGCGTCCACGTCGTGCCACCGTTCGTTGACTTGAACACTCGGCTGCCCGGTCCGCCTTCGCCGAACGACCACGGGCGGCGAGTCTTGTCGTACGTGGCCGCGTACAGCACCTGCGGATTCGACGGATCCATGGCGACATCGACAACGCCGATTGCGCGTCCGTCGACTTTGTGGTCGAGCACCTTGGTCCACGTCGCGCCGCCGTCGGTGGTGCGATAGAGACCGCGATCGGGATTCTCGGAGTAGAGATGCCCGAGTGCCGCAACGAACGCGATGTTCGGGTTCGTCGGATGCACGAGAATGCGGCCGATGTGACCAGAGTTCGGCAGTCCCATGTGCGCCCACGACGCACCGGCGTTGGTCGACTTGTACACGCCGTTGCCGTAGTACGAGCTGCGCGAATTGTTCGCTTCGCCCGTCCCGACGTACACGACGTCCGGACTGCTCTGCGACACCGCGACCGCGCCAATCGAAATCACGGGCAGCGTGTCGAAGATGGATTCGAAGGAAAGTCCGTTGTTCGTCGTCTTCCACAAACCGCCGGACGCCGTCGCCGCGTAGAAAATGCGCGGCGTCGCTTCGACCACGGCGAAGTCGACGTAACGGCCGCCCTGGCGCGTCGGGCCGATTTCGCGGAGCCGAACGGCTTCGGAGAGGTTGGGAGTCTGCGCAGCGAGCGGAGCGGCGCTGGCGGCGGTGAGTGCGAGCGCCGCGAACGATGCGACGCGAGCCATGGACCGGAGCTTCATCGGTAGGTCGGTTGGAGGACGGGTGCTGCGGGTTACCGCGATTTGCTGCTGTTCGCAGCGGCTGAATTTGCGCCCTGCGCGGGCCTTTCGCTATCGAACGCGGCAGGCGCCGTGGAGCGCCGCCCACTCGGCGGCGTCCAACGCGGGCGTACTGGTATACGCGGCGCTTCCCGCAAGCGCTCTAAGGTCGGCCACGCGCGACGCGGTGCTCGGATGCGTCGACAGGTACGCGGGGAGAGATCCGCCGCGCTGTCCTTCGCTCGCCTGGAGTCGTTCGAAAAAAGCAATCAGTCCGTTCGGTGAAATGCCGGCTGCGCGCAGCGTGCGTAGCCCTTCGCGATCCGCGGCGCGTTCGTCAGCACGCCCATACCGGTACGCACCGACGGTGGTCACAATATCGATCGCCGCGGATTCCCCGATCGCAGCACCGATGAGCTTGAACGGCACCTCGCGCAGCACTTGTCGTGTGCTGTGCCTCAGAACGACGTGCTGCATTTCGTGTGCGAGGACACCGGCAACTTCATCCGCGGATTGCGCGCTCTCGAGGAGCCCGCGAAACACGACGATGTAACCGCCCGGAGCGGCGAGCGCGTTGACCATCTTGTCGTCGACGATACTGACGCGATACGTGTACGGACCGCCGCGCCCGTCCGCGGCGAGGCGCTGCACGATTCGTTCGAGCGCAGCGGTTGCGGCGGGATCGTTGCACGGACGCGCGGTTTGCGCGACGGCGGCGGCGACCGAACTACCCACCTTCTCCTCCCAGCTGACCGGCACCTTCGCGGCGACGCTGTTGGCGAGCGTCGGCACACCCCAGAAGTACGCGACGAGCAGAGCCAGGACGAGCGCCGCGGCGGCGGCGATGGTTCGGCGCGGACTGAAGAACCCGCGCGCGCGTTTCACAAACCGCTGGCGGCCGGGCGCAAGCGCGAGAATGGCTTCGAGCACACGGCCGTCGTCGATCACGAGCACTTCGGGCGTGTCGCCGCCGCGTTCGAAGCGCACCGGATCGGTCGCGAGCAATCCGGCGGATTGGCGCATGGTGTCGTAGCGCCAGGTGACCGGACCGATGCTCTCGCCGAGCATCGTCAGGCCGTCTTCGTCCACGCGTACTTCGACGGCGTAGCGTGCCGCCGTGTGTCCGTCGAAGTACGTCGCGCGCCAGAACCGTTCAGGCAGCACAGGTCACACGCCCCACGGCGTCACACGCCGAAGAAATCGGCGCCGACGAGATCGAAGTCGAACATGCCCGACAACTCCTCGCCCGTCGCGTTCGCCGTTTTCGCGTCCTGCTGAATGCGCGCGAAATCGATGGGCCCCGAGAGCGAAATGTTCGACGCGAAGTATTTCGCTGTTCGGCACGCTGTCCACGGCCACGCAATTCCAGCCGTGAACATCAGCAGGATCTGGTTCACGAACGTCAGCCCGAGCAGCGGTCCACCCGCGATGGATGCGTCGAATCGCGCTGCACCAAACGACGTGTGCGACCAGTAGTACCGGTGGCGCCACGCGGAATACCAGTAGTAGTAAAAGCCAAACGTGAACGGCGTGAGCAACACCATGAGCAGGAACTTGCCGAAGACTTCGCCGCCGCTGCCGTCGAAATCGAACGCCGTGTCGCCGTAGCGTGTGTGCTCGACCAGATAGCGACGCACGTTCAAGTGAAAGAACGGGAAGTACAAGCCCACGGTGATGGCTGTGAGCAGCAAGCCCGGAATGAACACCCTCAGGAAGTCGCCGTAATGGCCGCGGAACGAAAAGCGAACGCCGCGCCACGACGTGCGTGAAAGCCTGTACCGGCGCGCACCGAGCAGTGCGAGCGGAAAGAAGAACAGCAGGACGACGAAATAACCGCAAAGGAGGATGAGCGGCTGGTCGAGCGCGCGTGACAGCGCACCGAGCCCCACGACAATGATCGCAACGAACACGACCGCCTTCAGCCATCCGACAAACAATTCACCGCCGCGGCCGTGGTAGGTGAATCGTTCACCGCCAGCCTGCGTTTGGCTGTAGAGGTAGGTGCGGTTGTTGGTTTTGGCCCAGAACGCGTACACACCCAGCGTCAGGATCGTGAGCAGCACGTTCTTCGCGCAGATCCAGAAGAACTCGCCGCCGTTGCCGCGGAACTCCGGCTTGACCTCGACGTTCTCCACCCACTGCTCATCGTGCTGTTGGCTGGACGGTCGATTCATCTCCGTTCTCCCGCGACGAATCCGCGAACACCGTGGGGCACATACGGCGCTTCGAGGGCCGCGTTCTCTTCAGGTGTGAGTTTGAGGTCGATCGACTTCAGCGCGGCGTCGAGATGTTCCATTTTGGTCGCACCGATGATCGGTGCCGCGACGCCTTTGCGTCCGAGCAACCACGCCAGCGAGACCTCCGCCATGGAGACGCCGCGCGCTTTCGCGATCTTCTCGACGGCATCTACCACGTTCCAGTCGGCGGGGTTGTCGTAGAGCTGCTCCGAGTATGTATCGAGTGACGCGCGCGCCGTGCCCGCGCTCGCAATTTTCGCGTCACTGGGCTTGGGACGCGCGAGCAGTCCCCGCGCAACCGGGCTCCACGGAATGAGACCCACCCCCTCGTGATTGCAGAGCGGAATCATTTCACGCTCTTCTTCGCGGTAAATGAGGTTGTAGTGGTTTTGCATCGCGACGAAACGCGCCCATCCGTCACGCTCTGAGGCAGACAACATCTGCGCGAATTGCCACGCCGGACCCGAGCTTGCACCGAGATACAACACTTTGCCCCAGCGCACGAGATCGTTCAGCGCTTCGAGTGTTTCTTCCACGGGCACGACGGGATCGAAGCGATGGATGTAGTACAAGTCGATGCGATCGACACCAAGCCGTTTCAGACTCGCTTCGCAACCCTGGATGATGTGCTTGCGTGAAAGTCCGCTCATGTGCGGCGCGTCGTTGAGCGGGAAATACACTTTCGTCGCAATCACAATCTCGTCGCGCTTGGTGTACTCCTTGAGCGCGCGTCCGGTGACTTCTTCGCTCACGCCGCGCGAATACATGTCCGACGTGTCGAAAAAGTTGATGCCCGCTTCAACGGCGCGTTTGAAAAACGGACGCGATGCGGGACCGTCCAGCACCCACGATCGCCATTTAGGATCGCCGTACGTCATGCAACCGAGTGCGAGACGCGAAACGGTAAGACCGGAACGACCGAGTTGAATGAAGTCCATGCCCGATAAGGTACCAATCCGCACCCCGCGGTGTATCGTTGTCGCCATGCATCGCACCACCCGCGCTGCGGCGCTCATGCTTGTCACTCTGTTCGGCGCCGCGTCGTCTCGTGCGCAGTCCGTCGAACGCCCGATCGCATTCGACAGCGCGGGACGCGTCCGCGCCGTTACGCCGGGACTCGTCGCGCGATTGAAGCTGAGTGCGCCGGCGTGGCCGGTGCTCGGCGCGTTCAATGAAGCGCGCATTTACCACATCGAAGGCGACGGATACGTGATCGTCGCGCAAATCGATGGCGGTGCGTTGCGGCGTTACGTGCTGAATGAATCCGAACGCGCCGCACTGCAGTCCGCGATTGCAACAGCAATGCTTACGTCGGGCCGCCTGGTCGGCGAAGAAGCAACCGGCACGATTTCGCAGCCCGCGCGCGGCGCGTTTGTGCGCAACCAGGTGTTGCTGACCGCGCTCGTCTATGCACCCGCCGCCGCAACGCTTACGCACGACGGCAAAGGCGGTACAGCGGTGTGGTTGTTGTTGACGGGCGGTACGTACTTCACGCTCTCCAGCCTTTCGCGCGACGCGAACATCACGCGCGCACAAAATCATCTTGCCACCGATGGCGGCGTGCGCGGCGCAATCATCGCGAACGGATTGTTGCACACGTTTGGCGTCGACCCGAGCGACGATGTCGCTGTCGGTACCGGACTCGCGGGCGCGCTCGGCGGCGCGGTACTCGGATTCAATCTCGGAAAGAAGTGGACCGACGGTGAAGCGCACGCCGCAACATTCACATCGACCGCGGCTGCATTGACGACACTCGGTGTGATCGCGGCGACGCGCACCATCGGCGACACCACACCGCGCGCGTTCTCCGGCGCGGGCGTCGGTGCGGCAATCGCAGGCTACGCACTTGGTCCGCTGTATCCGCGACGCGCCGGCTATCGCGTGACCGCCGGCGACGTCGGCATGCTGCGCATCACGAGCGTACTCGGTGTTGCGGCCGCGTCCATTCCATTCATCGACCGCGACCGGCTCAATGAACGCACACTCGCCGGCGCCCTGACCGGCGGATTGGTTGCGGGCATTCTCGCGGGCGACATCTTTTTCGTGCGTCCGTTCGATCACTCCGAATCGGACGTCGGTCGCGTGGGACTCGGCGCGCTCGCGGGCGCACTACTTGGCGGCGGCATCGCGGTACTCAGCGAACCGGATGCATCCGGGGCAATGGCGTTGATTACCGGCGGCGCAATCGCTGGCACGTTCATCACCGATCGCACGCTGTCGCCGACGCGCTCGAGTGCGCGCAGCGGAATTCCGCTATTGCGCCTGAAGTTCTAGCGACGCCGGTTTCAGCCGACGTCGGTCGGCGTAGGCAGCGTGAGATCAGTGCGTTCGAGTGCGCGTTCCGCGAGTTGTTTCACGCGCGCATCCTGATTGTGCCGTAGTGCGCGCACACTGCGCCGCACACGGCGCATCGCCGCGCCAACGAAAATGCGGGCGCAGTCGAGATCCTCAACCGCTTCGTCCGCGTTCTTCGCGCGTTTGAGTGCCCACGACGCGCGCGACACCACCGCCGTCGACAAATAAATGTCGATCGCGGTATTCGCCATGCGTTCCTGTTCGAGCTGGCGGTCGAGAATGTCTTTGCCGTGGCGCATAAGCGTGCCTTCCACGGCGAGCGCGAAATCGTGAATGCCGCCAGCAATTGCGTCGGCTTCGCTTGCCAATGCCGCATGCACTCGGTGGAACGACGGCTGCACGATCTGCCGCTTCACCCGCCCTGCAATGTACGAGCCGATCACGCCGATCGAGTTGAGCTTGTCGCGCAGCGCGGCGCCGAGTGCTTTGAGTTGCTCACCCGGTTCCTGCAGGCCCGACAGGGCAATGAGCGCGCGCAGAATTTCGTTCGTGCCTTCGAAAATCAGATTGATGCGGCCGTCGCGCACCGCTTGTTCGTACGGATACTCTTTCGAGTAGCCGATGCCGCCGGCGGTTTGCTGCGCGTCGGTCGCCGCGCGAAACGCGAGCTCCGACGCGAAGACTTTGCACGCCGCGGTCTCGAGTGAAAAATCGACACCGCCGCGATCGACCATCGACGCCGTGAGCATCCACGCTGCGTCCGACGCGTACACATCCACCGCGTTCATTGCAAACTTGCGCTGCATCATCCCGAACGAACCGATCGATCGTCCGAATTGTTTGCGTTCTTTCGCGTATGCGAGCGCGATGTTCTGAATGCGCCGCGCGCCGCGCGATGACGCAGCCGCGAGTCCAAGCCGGCCCGTGTTGAGAATCTCGAGCGCGATCTTGAATCCCTGGCCGACGTCACCAAGCCGGTCTTCGACGGGAACGCGCACGTTGTTGAACATCACCGCGCGCGTATCGCTCGCCTTGATGCCCATCTTTTCTTCGATCTTGCCGAGCGAAACACCGGGCGCGTGCGCGTCGACAATAAACGCCGTAACGCGCTGCTTGCGTTTGCCGCTGTCGTCGACCGGCACTTTCGCGAACACCGTGAACAATCCCGCGTAGCCGGCGTTCGAAATCCACAGCTTCTCACCGTTCAGCACGTAATGCGTACCGTCCGCACTGAGCACAGCAGTCGCGCGCATCGATTGCGCATCGGAACCGCTGCCCGCTTCGGTGAGACAGAACGCACCGATGCGTTCACCGCTCGCGCATTTCGGCAACCACCGCTTTTTCTGATCCTCGGTGCCGAACAGTGTGATGCCCTTGCACCCGATCGACAAATGCGCGCCGAAGTACACGGCAAGTGCGGGATCGATTTCCCCGATGGCGCCGAACACGCGGTTGAACACCATCGCGCTTGCCCCAAATCCGCCGTACTCCTGCGGAATGTTCAGGCCCATCAAACCCAGCTCGGCCATGCCGCGGCGCACATCGTCGGTGAAGCGGCCGTCGTGATCGTGTCGCGCTGGATCGACGGTTGCCGCGGCCCACTCGCGGAATGAATCGAGGATCGCACGCAGGTTTTCGCGTTCGTCCGCGCTCAGTTCAGGATACGGGAGAACGAGGTCTTCGCGGATTTCGCCGAGGAACACGCCTTTGGTGAAGGACGCGTGGTGATCGGGGTCGGCGAGGTGTACGTCCATGTGACGACTTGCGGGTTGTGCGGGGCGAACGGACCGGCGTCGGTCGTGGACGCAATGTATTACGCGCGGCGCCCGGAGAAGTGCTCTCGTGCCCTCGCGAGGCGAACGTTATGTTCCGCGCCGGCGTATTTCTTCTCGTCTTCTCGTCTTCTCGTCCTCTCGTCTTCTCGTCTTCTGCTCCGAATGTCCGCACAGCCAAAACCCGTGTCCGACGACCGCGATCTCGAGCTGCTGGCGCAACTGCAGCGCTCACACAAAGACTTGAAGGCGCAGATCGCGAAACGCATCGTCGGTCACGACACCGTCGTCGACAATCTCGTTGCGGCAATTCTCGCCGGTGGTCACGCCATTCTGGTTGGTGTGCCTGGCCTCGCGAAAACGTTGCTGATTCAAACCGTCGCGAAGTGTCTCGACCTCACGTTCTCGCGCGTGCAATTCACTCCGGACCTGATGCCGAGCGACATCACGGGAACGGAATTGCTCGAAGAAGATCACGGCACCGGCAAGCGCGAATTCAAATTCGTGCCCGGTCCGATCTTCGCGCAGGTTGTGCTTGCGGACGAAATCAATCGCGCACCGCCAAAAACGCAGGCCGCGTTGTTGCAGTCGATGCAGGAACACACCGTAACGGTTGCTGGCAAAACGTACGAATTGCCCGAACCGTTCTTCGTACTCGCGACGCAGAACCCGATCGAACAGGAAGGCACATATTCGCTGCCGGAGGCGCAGCAAGACCGCTTCATGTTCGAATTGCGCATGCACTATCCGTCGAAAGAAGAAGAAGAGCGCATCGTGACGACAACGACGGGCGCTGACAATGTTGTGCTGCGTCCGGTGATTGACGCGGCAACGTTGCGCGAGATGCAGGCACTCGTGCGCCGCATCCCTGCTCCGCCGGTCGTGGTACAATTCGCGGTCCAACTCGCGCGCAGCACGCGTCCGCAGGAACCCGGCGCGAGCGACACGGTGCGTAAGTACGTCGCCTACGGTGCCGGTCCGCGCGCGTCGCAGTACCTCACGCTCGCAGCGAAAGCGCGCGCGGCGATGGACGGTCGCGGTGTGCCGGACATTCAGGACGTGAAGCACGCGGCGTTGTCCGTGCTGCGTCACCGCATGGTGCTGAACTTCCAGGCCGAAGCTGAAGGCGTGGGCGCGGAAAAGATCCTCGGGTTGTAACACGCGACCGATGGCGCGACGACGACGCACTGCCCCCGGTCTGCTCGCTGGCTTTGTGGTCGCGGCGTGCTCGCTAGCGCCCGGTCCGAGTGATCGCGTCGCCGCAGGTCTCGCATTCGTGACCGAGCCAACCGCGAGCTATAAGGTCACACCGATTCCCGGACCCGTTCGAGTCGCGGTTGTCGACGGTAACGGTGAAATTGTCGTAGGTTCGCGCGCCGACGTCACGATTGCGCTCGGCGCAAACCCGGCGGGGGCGACGCTGACCGGTATGACCACCGCCGAGGCGGTTAACGGCGTCGCCACGTTTCCGACACTCGCGATTAGCGCGCCGGGCGTTGGCTTCACGCTCACAGCGTCCTCGGCCGGCCTAACGGGAGTGACGAGCGCAGACTTCACGGTCATTGACCCGATCCCGACGAGCGTCGCATTTCAGAATCAAATCACCGCGTCGATCAAAGATTCGCTCCTCCAGGGCGGTCCAATACAAGTTGCATTGCTCGACGGAAACGGCGACGTGTTTCCGGAAGCCTTCGCGATCATACAGATCAGCATCGGCACCAATCCGGGCGGCGCGACGCTCAGTGGTTTGGCGCTCGCGGCCACTGTCGACGGCGTCGCAACGTTCACCAATCTCAAGCTCAGCGAAGTCGGCGCAGGGTACACCCTTGTCGCGACAGCGACCAATCTGCCGACTGGGACCAGCAACCCGTTCGACGTCACGCTGAGTTTCGCAGACGTCGATGGTGACGGGTTTTCGCCCTACGGCGGGGACTGCAACGATTTGAACCCAAACATCCGGCCCGGCGTCTCAGATTTCCCGGACGGCTTGTTCGTCGACATGAACTGCGACGGGATCGACGGCGAGGTCAACAACGCCGTGTTCGTCGCACAAGCGGGCACCGACAATGGCACGTGCGGGACGATGGCGGTGCCATGCCGAACGATCAACTTCGGTATGCAACGCGCGGCTACGCTGGGCAAGCGCGACGTTTACCTAAAGCAGGGCGCATATAAGGAGCCTGTGAAGCTGGTGAACGGCGTCAGCCTATACGGCGGGTACGACGAACTGTGTCCTCCCCGTGGATGCATCCAGTGGCAGCGCGCAGCCGGCCGTACATCAGAAATCGACGGGGAGTTCGTTGCTGACAGTGTAGACATTGGCGTGGGTGAACCGCAGGCCGTGACGCTGTTCGGCGAAAACCTGACGACGCCAGCTACGATCGCCGACATCAGGATCTACGCCATTCTGCGAATCGGCACAAACCTCACCGTGGCTGGCGGGCGTGGACGCAGCACGTACGCTGTAATACTGCGAAACGTCCCCGCCGGCGTTTTGACCTTCGATCGCGTCGGATTCGTGGGCACCGCCGCGTACTGGGGAATTGACGGCGTGAACGGCGGAGACGCGCCGGGCACGCCGGCAACCAATGGCGCTGTCGGTGGGAACGGCGGGACGCCGGCGGACTGCGACGACAGTTCGCGCGGCACAGCCGGCGCGGGCGGCAGCAGCGAGATCGCCAACGCCAATGGTGGCGCGGGAGGACGCGGCGGCGCGAAGGATACTGACTGCAGCGCAGGCACACTCAACCTCAGCGCGCAAGCAGGTGAGTCCGGCGCGAACGCAGACGCCTTCCAACTCGGCGTCTTCGGAAGCGGCGGAGCATTTGGGCCCGGTGCGGAAGGCCCTTGCACGGTCGGCCCGGGCAATGGACTGCCAGGCCGAATCGTCAATGGCGGAGCCGGCGCCTCGATTGGTGCGCGCGGCTTCCTCGAGAACGGGTTGTGGGTCGGGTTCGACGGTCAGTCGGGTGGCTTGGGTCAGGATGGGACGGGCGGTGGTGGTGGAGGTGGCGCCGGTGGCTGCGGTGAAGGCGCGGACGCGTACGGACCAGGCGGTGGCGGAGGCGGCGCGGGCGGTGCGCGCGCGATCGCGCAGTCGGCGGGAGGGCGATCGGCTGGCGGCTCATTCGGACTGTACCTGATCAACGCCTCGCCAACGCTGATCAATTCGTCCGTGTCGCGCGCGGCAGGCGGCAAGGGAGGCGTAGGCGGCATCGGCGGACGAGGACAGAGCGGAGGTGTGGGTGGGGCGGGCGGCACCCAAGGCCTGCGATCGGGAGGCCGTGGCGCGAACGGAGCACACGGTGGGCACGGGGCCGGCGGTGGAGGCGGGGCAGGCGGCATTTCCGTCGGCATTTTCCGCAGCTCCTCGGCGAGCGTTCCGGTCCTCAGCTCGGTGGTGTTTTTTGTCGGCGCAGGTGGTGACGGCGGGGCTGGTGGATTGAGCGCTCCGACCGCTCCGCCGGGTGAGCGCGACGGCGTAGCAGGTCTGGCGGGTCCATCCGGCGGAACGTTCGACATTTTCCTCTGCGCCAACCCGTCCGGCTGCTAGGCCCCGTCGGGGGGTTTCGCTAATCCGTCCGACGGTCGATCATCACAGAGAATGACCACCTACGCCGCCATCACCGGCTGGGGCAAATGCATGCCCCCCGCCGTCCTCACCAACGACGACCTCGCCACGTTCCTCGAGACGTCGGACGAGTGGATCACGTCGCGCACGGGGATGAAAGAGCGGCGCATCTCGCACGTCTCCGCGATCGAACTCGCGAGCGTCGCATCCCTGCGCGCCATCGCATGCGCGGGGATCGAGCCCAACGACGTCGACCTCATCATTTACGGCAGTTGCAGTAACGACGAAGCCGTTCCGAACAGCGCATCCGGCGTGCAGGTCGGCATTGGCGCGCACCGCGCGGCATCGATGGACGTCAACACGGCCTGCACGAGTTTTCTCTACGGACTCACCACCGCCGACGCCATGATTCGCACCGGCGTTGTGAAAACCGCCGTCGTCATCGGCGTTGAACTCATCAGCCGCTACATGGATTGGTCCAACCGCAACGTCGCCGTGCTCTTTGGCGACGGCGCGGCCGCGGTCGTGCTGCAAGCGTCCGACAAACCCGAAGGCGTGATCGGCAGCGTACTCGGCTGCGACGCCGCGGCGCGGCAAACACTGCGCGTGCGCGGCATCGGTTGCAGCTACGCACACAACGACGTCACATTCGGCGACACGATCTGGGATTTCGACGGCCCCGTGATTTTCAAACGCGCCGTGCGCGCCATGAGCGAAGCGTCAGAGCGCGTGCTCAAGGACTGCGGTGTCACCGCGGAACAAGTCGATCTCGTCGTGCCGCATCAGGCGAATCTGCGTATCATCGAAGCCGTCGCGAAATCGTCGAACGTTCCGATGGAGAAAGTCGTCGTCACGGTACAGAAGTACGGCAACATGAGCGCAGCGACCGTTCCCGTGAGTCTGGTCGATGCACTCAATGCGGGCCGCGTTCCGCCAAACGGTTTGCTATTGATGCCCGCGTTTGGCGGCGGATTGACCTATTGCTCGGTACTCGTGCGCTGGGGTGAGCGCAACTTTCCGCTCGGCTGCTCCGACGCGAAGATCGCGCCAACAACGCAAACAGGACTGGAACTCGTGAACGGTATTCGCGCGCGGCAGGATCCGCACGGACGTTCACTGGCCGGACTCAACGCTCCCGTTTTCGTAGAAGCGCACAAACAAAACGGAGACCGCGCGGCTACGTCTTGATTCCGCGGTCGTCCATCGGCACAAAGTTCGACAAGAACGCTTTCTCTTGCGGCGTGAGCGAGCCAACGCCGTGCGCGCTGATCTTGTCGAGAATGCGATTCACTTCTTCGCGATTGAGCTCGTGAACTTTCGATAGGTCCACGGTCGGGCGCTCGCCCGATTTCCATTTTGCTTTGAGCCGGTCGCCGCCTTCGGCGCGCGCTTTGAATGAACGTCGTCCGCGTTCCGACCATTTCAAATACGCGAACCCGCCCGCGAATCCGCCGAGGTGCGCAAAGTGCGCTATGCCTGAGCCCGCACCGCCGAAGCCCGACCACAACGCGATCAGCGTGTACAGAATCACCATCGCGCGCGCTTTCAACGGCAACACGAAGTACACGAGGATCTCGGCGTCCGGCCAGTAATACGCAAACGCGAACATGATTCCGTAAATCGCCGCGGACGCTCCGATAATCGGCGCACCGGGCGAAAAGATGAACGAGAAAAGTCCGCCCGTTATTCCGCTGATGAAATACAACCACAAAAACCTGTTCGGGCCGAGCCGCTGTTCGACCTGTGTCCCGAAGAAGTACAGGCCCAGCATGTTGAACAGAATGTGCGACATGCCCCCGTGCAGGAACATGTACGTGATGATCGTCCAGGGACGCTCGAGCGCGTACGGCGGGTAAAACCAGAACGTGCTGGTCACCCAGCTCGACGTCTGCTGCAGGAAATACGCGCCGATGTTCAGCGCGAGCAGAATGCTGCACCACGGTGTCACTGCGCGCGGCCTCGGCTACTTCTTCGAGCGCGACCTCGGCATCGGTTCTATGTGAGCGGCGCGCATGAGTTCTTTCTGAATGCGCGCGACACGCTCCACCTGGCCTTTGGCCGGGAAGCGTTCATAGAAACCCTCAATGCGGAATGACTTCGCAATGTCGCCCCAGGGAGACAACCGCTGCTCCCATCGCTGCACGCGTCCTTCTGACGGATTGGAATCCGCTGCGGCGAGATCGGCGCATGCGCGAAGCATCGCTTTGATCGTGACCGAGTTCGTGATGAAATAATCGGTATCGCCCCACGCATCGCCCCACGCTTTTGCCGCGGCTTTGAAAAAGTCGCGAATCACAGCGTAGAAACGTTCCGCGTGACGCTGATCCGTACCGGTGCGCTCGATGCGCTTCCACTCCCAGCTCACCCAGCGGTGGATCTCGTTGAACAATTCCGCCTGCAAAATCCACTTCTGTTGCTGACTGCGTCCGCCGAGGCGGTTGATGCGGTATTGCAGCGGGCTGTCGTCCGCGGCGTAGAGCAGATCGACAATGCGAGCGGCGAATTTTTTGTCGAGCGATGCCCAGGAAACCTTCTCATACAAATCGACGAGGTGCGACTTGTTGATGCGCGTCGGCGTCGAATTGATGATGACGAACATTTCCGTGGCAAAGTTCTCCGTCTTGCCGTCGAAAATCACGCACGGAACGTTGATCGACGCCGCTTCTTTCGGATGCGAGTGCATGTAGAACTGCAGCGCGGCGAGGCGGTGCTGTCCGTCGATGACGAGAAACTTTCCATCGGGCGGCTGCAGATGCCCGACTGGATCGCTGGTGCGCGAAAAACCGAGCCGCTCGTTAGTGAACAGGAGCACGGCGCCCGGAATTGGCGGTTGGCTCTCGGCGGTCTCGTAAAAATTCTTGATCGCTTTGACTTTCGCTTTCGATAACTGTCGCTGAAACGCAGCGTCGCTGCGCTCCACTTTGGAAATGAAGGCGGCAATCTCGTCGCCGTCGCTCGGGGGCCCGTGAGGCGTGATCTGCTCGCCCTCGCCGTAGAACCGGCTGATGAACCGCACCTTGTGGAGCAGCTCTTCGGCGGGGTAGGCGACGAAGTAGTAGACGCTCTCTTTTTGGCGCACCTGGGTCGCGAGCACTCAGTAAGCCCCTGTAGAGACCTAGCGAAATTGGGGCCGGGAGCGCTCGGAAACAACTATCGTTAGGTCCAACCACTCCACCGGCCAACGCTATGCGGCTACCCAAGCTGATCGGATTGTGCACCCTGTTGCTGAGCGCGGCCCCAGCCCACGCGCAAACGTGGGTGTTGTCGACGCAGCCGATCCTCTCGATTGGCGAGAACGCGGCAACACCCGAATACGAGTTCAATCGCATCGAACACCTGCGCCGGCTCTCCAACGGGCGCATCCTGGTCACTATGGGACCCGATATCCGCTACTTCGACGCGGCGGGCATATACGCCGGGAAAGCGGGCGGACTTGGGCAAGGGCCCGGGGAATTTCGGTACATCCGGGACCTGTATGTCCTGCCGGGTGACACCCTGCTGGCGCTCAACATCCGCCACAAAGTCTGGCTCACCGGCGCGGGCGGGTTCATCCGCCAGGATGTGATAGTCCTGGACGCCCTCATGAAGGACGGTTGGTTTTCCGAGGGCGCGCAGCTGTTGCCCAATGGCAACCTGCTCACGCAGCAGTACAGGGAAGAGACTGAGCAGGAAATGCGAGACGCCGGGCTTCGCCGGCCGGTGATTCGCTACACCGTGCTGCGCATGCCAAGCGGCACCATCGCCCCGATGTTCACGAGCGGCGGGCTCCGCCAGATGCGCGCAGGCAACGTTCAACCCTTCAGTCCGCACCCGCAACACGCCATCGGCAGCGAGTTCATTTTCCTCGGCGACAACGACACCACCTTCGCGTCCACGTACACGCTCGACGGCGTACGGATCGCAACCTTTCCCGTCGCCGATGCAGCGATTGCAGTCACCGCGCGCGACCTCGACGAGTACAGGCAGCGCCAGCTCGACGCGATCGGCAACGATCAGGAACGCAAAACGCGATTCCTGACCGGATGGGACGCGATCCTCAAACCGAAACGATTTCCGTACTGGGGAAGCGCGATCATCGACCGGACCGGTGCCGTATGGGTGTCAGGGCCCGCGACCTACAAACAACAGCCAGTGGTGTGGCGCGTGTTCGATCGCCGCGGCCGCGCACTCGCGCGCGTCACCCTCCCCCCTGGATTCGGACCGAAAGAGATCGGAGCCGACTACATACTCGGCGTGGCCCGCGACGACCTCGGGGTAGAAACCATTCGCATGTACCGCCTCAACCGCACGCCGCCTGGCTAACGCTCGCTAGCGACCCACGCGATACCGGACTATCTGCGCAAAGCCGTCGTCGTCGTACTCCATGACCCACATGGCTGTGCGCGACGCGGCCTGCAGCAGGTGCCCGTTCTTCGGTTTGTGCACCACGTAGCCGAGTGCGTTGCCGGTGTCGTCGAAGATGTACCACGCGGTGTCTTCGCCCGACGGCGCCATCATGGAAATCCAGATGGAGTTGTCGATGCCCACGCGCATTTGCCCAACGCTGAAGCGGCGCTCGGGCATGGCCGCGCGCAATTTGCTGAGCGTTTCGCGCGTGACGGCGGGATCATACGCGGGAACGCCGCGCGCGTCGACGGCGCGCATTTCAGACTCGAGCGTGCGCAAATAGTTGTCGACCACATCGCGCGAGAGCGGGACACCGGTGAGCGGATGCGAGCGCACGGCAATCGTGTCACCCGCGGCGCCGAGTATGGTGAGCGTGAGCTTGCCAGTGGTGGATGAAACGAGTTCGGGCACCGCGAAAACGATGCGCGTCCCGTTGGGCGACACGGCGTCGACAGGACGCGGTTCAAACGGCAACGACCACTCGATGGGGCGCCTGGTGCGCGGATCGGTTACGCTGACCTTGCGGCCGGCTGCTCCCGGAACACGCGCAACGACTTTGTACGATTTGGCGCCCGGCGCGAGCGCGACGTAATACGACTCAGCCGGCGCGCGTGTCGTGGCGGCGTCGGTGCGTCCATTCGACGACTTCATGATCAGCGTTCCATCGGACAACACCGCAACGGGCGAACCGCCGATCAACCGCAATGGATTTGCCGCGGCAGCGTCGTACTGCATCGACGGCGCCAGCATCATGCGCAACAGACGGCCGCTCGGCCCGACATAGGTAAGCCGGCGCGGCGTGCGGTCGTACAGCCACACCGTATCACCCACCATGCCACCGTCGAAGTCCGCGCGCTGACCACCGCGCCACGTGACCGCGTTGAACTCGCCTGGGCCGGCGCCCTTGTCTCCGAAGTTCGCGACGCTTTTCCCCGTCGGGTCGAACAGGCGCACGTGGAAGTTGATCCAGTCGGCCATGGCCATCTGGCCGGTGCGGTTCACCAGCAGAAACCCATACGGGAATCGCAAATCGAACGTGCTGCCGTCAATACGCAGTTCTTCCGTCAGCGCAAACTTGCGCACGGCAGGCTGGGCGTCGGCGCACGCGCCGAGCGCCGCACCCACACATGCGAGTGCCGCAGCGAACCGAGAGACGCGGACCGACTTCACCCGTGCACGATGCGCCGCGTGCGCACCGCGCGTAAGCACGTTCACGAACTCTTAATCCGCCTGCGTGCCTAACTGTCGCGCGGAATCAGCTTGGGCGAACCCGCGATTTTCACCGCACCAAAATCGCGCAGGTCGAGCGTGGCAATCGCGCGCGCGCGCAATCGCTCGGCCACGGCAATCACGCTCGCGTCGACGAGACCGAGCTTGAGCGACGCGTGCTTTTCGCACAGCACCTGCGCGCGCTCGAGATCGTCTGCGTCGCCCCACTCCACATTGAACGCGCCGGCGCCGAGGTCGCGCAGAAAGGCGCGCTGCGCGGCCACGCTCACGTGCGTGGCGAGCAAGTAGTCGACCTCGGGCAGAATGGCCCACGGCAGCACCCACGCACCCGGGTCGTCGTCGAACAGCGCGACGAGGTCGTCGTGGTGGGCGTCGCTCTTGTCGATGAGCGCGATCACCGCACCGGTATCGGCCACGATCATTTCTTGCGGCCCGTTCCGGTGCCAGCAGCGGCGCCCATACCCGTGA
This sequence comes from Gemmatimonadaceae bacterium, assembly GCA_035277145.1. Lineage (GTDB taxonomy): Bacteria > Gemmatimonadota > Gemmatimonadetes > Gemmatimonadales > Gemmatimonadaceae > DASRAP01. The sequence goes on from DATELA010000041.1 coordinate 27,549, forward strand.
GGAGTTCTTCGGCGCGCTCGGAGAGGTCGCGGCGGCCGCTGCGTGCGGCGCCGATGCTCGCCGGACGCGCCACGGCAGCACCGGCGGCGTATGTGGCAACGGCCTCGCGCACAAGCTGCGCGGTGGTGGTGCCACGCGCGCGCGCGGCGTTCTTGAGGCGGTTGTAGTCGGCGGCGTCGAGGTACACGGTGGTTTTGATGGTGTCTGACATGTGGTAACCATATGTGGTAACCACATGCCTCGCAAGGGGTCTCGGTGTCCGCGAAGGGCGGCGGGCCTCACGCCCGCCGCCACTCGCGACCGATTCGAACACGGCTCAATTTCTGCAGCAGCGTCAGCGGAGCGTCATTCCGCGCACGTGTCCCTCACCATCGCCTTTGTGAAACGACGCACGTTCCTCGGCGCAGTCGCGGCAACGTCTGCAGCATCCATCGTCGAACACGCAGACGCTGCGCCCGCGAAACCAACCGCGCCGCAGGAGGCCAAGCCCACCAAAATCGTGCTCCTCGGCACTGGCACGCCGGCGCCGTCGCTCGAGCGCGCGGGGTCGGGATATCTGTTCGAAGTTGGCGGCGACACCATCGTGATGGATCACGGACCTGACGCGCATCACCGCTTGTTGCAGAGCGGCCGGCGGGCGGTGGATGTGTCGCGCGTGTTTTTCACGCACCTGCACTACGACCATTGCGTGGATTACGCGCGGCTCGTGTTGCAGCGGTGGGACCAGGGCGCGGACAAGATTGCGGATCTCGAGGTGTATGGTCCGCCGCCTATCAAGCGCATGACGGACCAGTTGTTCAGCCGCGACGGTGTGTTTGGCGCGGACATTCGTGCGCGCATCGAGCACCAGAGCAGCATCGATGTGTTTCGCGCGCGTGGTGGTGCGACGCCGCGCAAATGGCCCGTGCCGCGCGTGCGCGAAGTGCAACCGGGCGACGTGGTGGAAGGCAACGGATGGAAAGTGCGCGTGGGCCGAGCGACGCACGTGCAACCGTTTCTGGAATGTCTCGCGTACCGGCTCGATGCGAGCGATGGATCCGTGTGCTACACGGGCGACAGCGGGCAGTCAGACGAAATTGTGGAGCTCGCGCGCGGGTGCGACGTGCTGATTCACATGAATCACTATTTCTCAGGCACCGCGCCCACGCCGGCGTATCGCGCAGCGTGCGGCAATCACAAGGACAACGCGGTGGTGGCGCAGCGCGCGGGTGTGAAAACGCTGGTGCTCACGCATTTACTCGCGCAAATCGATCATCCGCGCATTCGCGAGCAGATCGTACACGAAATTCAGGAAACGTTCAGCGGGAAAGTGGTGTGGGGCGAGGACTTGATGGAGCTGACGTTCGCAGGGCCGACGATTGCGAACATCGAGGGCTATTAGCGCCACGACACGCTACCGTCGAAGCGTCGGGCCGAGCCGGACCATGGTGATGTTGCGCGCGGAGACCGCGCAGCCTTCGAACACGGCGGGGCGGTGTTTGTACCGCCGGACCGACGCTCGCAGCCGCGCTTCGTACGGGTGGCCTTCCGCGCCCTGGATGTTGATGCTGTCGGGCATGGCAGCGCCCTTATGGTCGACGCGATACCTGACGGTAAGCAGCTTGCCAACCAACTCCGGCGGTGCCGGTAGCGGCGCGATTTCGAGTTGCGTAATCGCGACGTGTTGGACGCCCACTGTATCGGCTTCGCCGAACAACGCGGCGCGCGCCCGGACCTCGCCGCACTCGGCTTCGCTGCGCGTAGGCGCGATGTACGCGCGCGCCGGCGGTGGTCCTCCGGTTCGCGCGGGTGTCTGGTTCGGCGGCGCGCACGCTGCTAGGAGTGCGAGCAGCACCGCGCCGATGCGCTTCGTGTTCATGGCGTCGTAGTGTAGCCACTCCTTCCGCCGACCGCACGCGCTCAGCGGCACGGTGCGCATACGCGACGCGCTCGCGCCGAAGCGTATCGGCGGTCCATTCGGGCGGTACTCAGGACTGAACCAGCCATAGCCGGGCTGGCCCCGGAGCCCGGTTGCGCGAGCGCGACCGGTGCGCCAGCATTGCGACCCGCCCGTACACAGCGCTGACGCCTCGCTGACGCCTCCGCCGATTCATTCCTCACGATGATTCGCCTTCGAGTACTCGGCCAATGCGTTGTTGAGGTCAAGCGGAAATCCGTTCGCCCGGACGCGGAACTTGTCTTCGCGACGCTGCTATACCTTTGCGCCGAGCGCGGCAGGCGCGTCGAGCGCGACGCGCTCGCGGAGTTGATGTGGCCGCGCGAATCGGCAACGCGCCGTCGCCACAGCCTAAGGCAAATCCTCTATAAGTTGCGCCGACTCGGTGTTGAATGCGGCGATTCAGCCGACGCGCTTGAGATGGCGGAGTCCACTGTCTGGCTCGATTTCGAGGATGCCGACGCGGAGGGCGACGCCGATACTGGACGCGAGTTGCTGGCGCCGAGCGGCGTCCAATGTCTACCCGGATACGCGCCGCGTTTTTCCAAGCGCTTTTCAGCGTGGCTCGACGAATTTCGTCTGCGCGTGGAGGGAGCAACGCGCACACGGTTCGCATCGGCGATCGCGCGCGCGCGGCAGAAAGCCCAATGGACCGACGTGGAACGACTCGCGCGGAATTGTTTGAAGCTTGATCCGCTCAACGAGGAGGCCACGCTCGCGCTTGCCGAGGCAACGGCCCTCGCAGGCGCCAAGTCGCGCGCGCTCGAGATGCTCGATGCGTATGTACGCGAGCTCGGCCCCGACGCCGGAGACGTGAAACTGCCGGCGACAGTTCTCAGGCGCAGGATCGCGGATCGGTTCCCCTCACCGCGCGCGACCACTGCGTTCGACACTCCGCTGGTTGGCCGGGAAGGCCTCATGAGTCACCTAACGAGCGCGCTCGATCGCATGTGTACCGGCCAGCCGGCGGTGCACGCAATCTGGGGACCATCAGGTATCGGGAAGACGCGAATCCTCGATGAGTTGGTCAGGCTCGCGTCGCTCAAAGGAATCGCGGTTGCTTCGCAACGCGCCGGGTTTGATGACCAGCAAGCGCCTGGCTTTACGTTCGTGCGTCTGGTCCGTGCCATGCTGCAAATGCCCGGCGTGCTAGGTCTTGCACCTGAAAGCCTCGCGTTCCTCCAACGACTGACGTCACACCGACCGTCTGCGGTAACGAGTGGGGGAGTCGATGAAAGCGAAGATGCACTTGTCCAGGCGTTCGTTGACCTTCAGCGCGCGCTCGCGTGGGAATCGCCGTTGCTGGTCGTCCTGGACGACCTACAGCACGCTGACCAATTCTCTCGCCGCCTCGTCGGTCGCGCTCGTGGCTGCTTGTCCACCGAGCGCATTCTCTTGGTGGTCGCAAGTATCCCGGACCCTTCAAGCAATGGGCTCGGCAACCTCGTCGCGCATGAAGTGCGAAGGCTCGACATGCCAGCCGCGGCGAGGCTCGCCGGACTTCTCTGCGAGTCGGTCGGCGTTCGAGCTAGTGATGAAACGCAGCGGTCGTACGCGGCAGCGTGCGGCGGACACCCGTTCCTGATGCGTGAGGCCGTTGCCGCAAGTTCACACCGAGGCGGTCCTGCAACCGATGCATCCCTAGACGCAATCCTCTTGCAGCGAGTGAGATCCGTTTCTGACGCCGCTAGGGACGTCTTGATTTCTGCCCTCATCCTTGGCGACAACGCGACCATTCCGCTGATGCTACGCAGTGTTTCCATGACCGCGAACGACGCGGAGGACGTCCTCGCGGAACTGGAACACGATCAGATCCTTTCATTCGGCACGGGCGGCACAGTCACCACCCACACCCTGTGGCGCTCGGCGCTGACGAGACTGTTCCCGCTAAGTCGAGTTAATGCGCGACGGCTGCATATCGCTCAGCTACTTGAGGAAGCATCCGCCGACAGCGCGACGGGTGCGGAGTTGTTGGTCGCGAGCGGCCTTTTATTGCAAGAGGCCGGCGCCGCCGTCGAAGCCGCAAACATGTTTGCGCGAAGCGCGGGCGAGTTAGCGGGACGAGCGCTCGCGCCGGCTGCTTTTTCGGTGCTGAACCGCGCTGCGGACCTCGCGCCTGGTTCCACCGATTTTGATGTCCGGCTGTTCCACGCGCTGAGATCGGCGACGCGCGCGCACCTCATTGCTGAAGCGGCCGCGCTATTGACGACGTTTGCGCCGTACTTGCGTGGATCACCGCGATTGAGTCGCGACGAACGGGTTGAGGTCGCATTGATCGAGGCCGAGGTGCGTCAATTCCTCGTCGAAACCACGCCAGAGCTAGTCGCTCGCTGCGAAGAGCTCGCCGCCGATCGCGAACTGGCCGACGTGCAACGCCTTCGAGCGGCAGTCGCTGGCGTTCGCGCTGCCGAGTACGCGGGGATGTATGGCGAGGTACGCGCACTCGCAACGCACGTCGCGGACTGCAGCGATGCGGGCGGCCTCGCCGCGTTACTAAAGCGACAAGTTGATCTAGTGCACGCAGTCGTGTCGCGTCGATTGCCAGACGCTTGCGACATCGCGGAGAGCGCTTTCGCACAAGCGCTCGCGGACCCGCACCTCCCCGACCGGCATCGCTTGATGCTCAGCGCACGCGTACCATTTCTGTTCGACTGCAATTACGCTCGAGCCGAAGCAATCTTGCGAGCCGCGCGCGAAGGTGTCCGCGGTTACCCGTCTACCTACAGCGCGCTTCGCGCCAACGATGCGTACGCAACGATGTGCATCGACTTGATGCGGCTTGACGAAGCGAACGAGATTCTCAAGTCAATCGAGTCGATTGCCACACAGTACGCGCACGCCCCATTCGGCCGATCGTTACGGGAAACTTATCTTCGCCTGTCTATCGCGCGCGGCGAATCGGTATCGACTGAGACCGTGCGCGAACTGCGCCGCGAAACGGCAGGCAGCTATCACGCGCGTGAAAGGATTTTCATCATGGCGGACGCGGCTGTCGGGCTCGCCCGCGCGCGGGACAGCGTGGCAGTTGCTTCGGTGGTCCCTGAACTGTCGCGCTTGTGGGAGAACTCGCTGAGCGGCTGCCCGTTCGACTATCCGTGCATCGCGCTAGCGATCGCGCTGGGTGTCACCGGTGCCGCAGAAAAAGGTGAGCAACTCGTCGCAGGGTACTTTCGCGAAACTCGAGTCGCGTCGCGGCCACCGGCCCCGTTCGTGCGATCGCTCGCAGACGAGTTCGGTCTTGGAATCCGCGCTTAAGCGAGACCCAAAACGCGCGCCAGGCCGCGGCGGCGGGAGTGGGGTGGCAGCATCGTGTCAACGCGCTCGGTACCTCGCTCCGGCCTGGAGGTTTCCACGAGCAACGCAAAGTCGGCCCATGCCTCCGGCTTAAGAAGCGCGTGGCAGATCTGAGGGTCGAACTGCTGGCCGCCGCACGAGAACAACTCTGATTTTACGGAATCGATGTCGAGCGCGCGGCGATACGGTCGATTGCTCGTCATGGCATCGACGGTGTCTGCAACCGCGATGATTCGAGCGTACAACGGAATTTGATCGCCGCTCAAGCGATCCGGGTATCCCGCACCGTCCCAGCGTTCATGATGCGAGCGCAGCGCAGGAATAATCGGCTTCAGCCGAGAATCCGTGCTTACGAGCTCTGCGCTTCTGATCGGGTGCATCTGCATTAGGCGGCGCTCTTCGATCGTCAAGTCGCCTTGCTTGCGCAGCAGTGGCGCAAACTCCTCGTGAATCTTGCCAACGTCGTGCAATAAGCCAGCGATACGCAGGCGCTCAAGTTCGCCTGCGCTAAGGCGCAGCGCCCGGCCAATGCTTACTGCATAGAGCGATACGCGGCGCGAATGACCAGACGTGTACGGGTTGCTCGCTTCGATGACCCGCACCATGGTCTGCAGCAATTCTTCGTTCGCTCGCTCGAGCTCCCAGTTCTTCTTGTACAACTGTCTCAACCCGAACACCGGTAGCACAAAGGAGAGAACCAGCGCCGGCCCACCGTTCTGCTGGTACCCCCACGCGAGCAGAAACACGACCGGGAGGGCCATAACGTCGTACGCAATCGTCCGCGCGGCACCCTTCGTCCAGACTTCGCCGAATCGTTGATTCGAATCCAGGGCAATCGCGCCAGCGACGGCGGTCATGTTGATGCCGTGAAACACGAGCGCACAAACGATAAGCGCGAGAATTGGACCCGGCGCAGTTTCGCCGAGGTTCCCGCCGCCGACCCAACCGGCAATCGGGTGAAGCGCCAAGATTGAAAGCGACAGCGCGACGACGAATTGTGTCGCGTTGAAAACGACACGGATGGGCGGACGCCGCGCAGCAAACTCGGCGATCAACACGGCCGCCGCGGCAAACACCGGAGTCGCGAGTACAGGAGCGACCACGACGCTCGCCAGCATCGGAAGGAAAACGACGGATCCGGTCGCGCCAGAACGCGATCCTTCATAGCGCAACAAGTGCGCAAGTAGCATGAGCAGCGCAAAAAAACCTGCAGCGCGAAGTTGCTCAGGAGTTCCGACGCCGACGAACGCAAACACGGCCACCGCCGACGCGATGCTCGCGCCAGCGATGGCCGCCACGTATTTGCGAATCCGCTCGTTCATCTCGGCTCGATTTGAATTCTTACAGTGCTACCACGTCCAAGCGTCTCCCATCACAAAACTCAAGACCGCGAGCAACAATGCTCCGACCTGATCCATTTGGCGTCACCCCCTTTGTCTGTGGTGTCGCACCCGGCTCTCTGCCGAATGCGCGACTGGGCGGCTCCGCTCAACTACCCTTTGCCAATTACTTCAGTTTTTCACTCCGCTCGTGATGCACTTCGTCGTGCCACGTCACTCCCTGCCACATCCCTACAGAGACAGCAATGGCGCGAGACCACACTCGCGCCTTTCTAAAAACCATCGCTCAATTTTTTCTCGCGCTGTGTCACGCCAACGGTCTACCTCGCCGTTCGACAACCGACACGTCCATCCCACTCTGCTGCGCTAACCATCTATTCGTTGCGTCCAATACCGCCAAGACCGCGCTCGTCTCGGCGCTGTCTCGAATTTCACACGTCCCGGTCAGGAGCACCCGCTCTCGCCCCACCCACGTTTCTATGCCAATGAACGCGAACTCGGTTTCGAACGCGTCTACTCGCTTGATGCCCGCCAAATCCCACTGCCGGCGGTTGCCTTCGAAATGCTTGATGGCCGACAACGCTGCCCGCGCCGCCAACTCCAACCGCGTACGGCTCGAGTCGACTCCCTCTGCTTCGCCCACCCACGTCGAGTCGCCGCGCCGCAACGTCACCCGGCACAAGCTCCCCTTGCTGCGCGACCCCCGAATCTCCACGTCTTCGAAGTACAACTGACGCGTCGACAACGGGTTCGTAGCCTGAACGGTAGGGGCCAGGCTGGGCGCTGCTGTGTTCAGCGTCACACTCGCTTCTCCCTTCACCGTTGGGCCGGTTTTCGGCGGCGTTATCGTCGCCGATTGCGATGTCTGGACGGGGCGTGCCACCGTGGCCGCCACCGAGATCTTTCGGTGGTCCACTTTCATCCCCAGGTGCGCCATCAAGGCGCTCTCGATGTTCCGGACGACCTGTTTGGCCGTCAGCTCGCCCGTGGTCAACACGTGGACGGCTTCGACGACCCCATTGTCCCCGGCCGCAATGCGGGCCGAGACCACGGACTGGAGCGTTGCGATCAGCTCCTCTGCGCGCCGCAAGGGAAGTACTGCCCCTGCAATCGGCGATGTTGCCGGTTCGGGCGTCATTCAGGCGCTAGTCCGCCCACGCAACGTCGCGCGGGATACGGCGGGAACGTGTCCGGGGCGACCGGTACAATCGGTGCGCACCGGCATCGGCGCGCGGAGTCGTGGGCGTCAATATCGTGGTCCTTGGGTGCCGCGGCAACGTCAATTGGAAAATTCACCGTCACCATTCTCGCCGAGTTCGCACACTTTGCGGTTCTCAGAGTGCGTAGCGAGTCGTTCGGCAGGTGTGCGACGATTTGCGCAGGCACTTGGCAACGCGATGCGGGCGGTCTCATGCGCGCCAGTATCGGCACTCGACCCAATAGGGTTTAGGCGGTAGCGAGTAGGCGGTGGTGGGGTTGCGGGTGAAGGGGATAGGGTTCGCCTCGCTCGACCCTGGTCACTCCACCCCACTACAGCCTACCGCCTACCGCCTACACCCTCTCCGGGTCTTCCTCGATCTCCGCGCCGCCCGCGTCCATCTCGTACTCCTTGAGCTTCCGGTACAGCGTCCGCTCGCCGATCGCGAGCAGCTCGGCGGCTTTGCGACGGTTGCCGTGCGTTTCGCGCAGCGCAGCTTCGATCACCTTGCGCTCGATTTCGGCCATGGTCAGGCCGGGTGGAATGACGACGGTGTTCGCTGCCGCGGATGGCCCCGGCGGTGCCAGGCCGGCGGGGGTATGGCCAATAGCCAATGGGGCGGAGGCCGGTCCCGCCGCACCCCATTGGCCAGCCCCGATTGGCGCAACCCCGTTGGTTTGCTGTTCATCGAGCCGGCGCCGCAGTTCTTCGACCTGCAGCTTCAACTCGAGCAGCGAGCGAACGATGAACTCCAGTTCCCTGCCCGACGCGCGTTCGCCCTCGCGCACAAGCGGACCGATCGGCACCGGCAACAATCGTCCCGCGCCCGGTCCGCCTTCGCGAATCGACAACGGGATGTCGCTCTCGGTGATTTCGCGTCCGTGCGCGAGCACGACCATCGACTCCACGAGATTGCGCAGCTCGCGCACGTTGCCGGGCCACGAATAATCCGCGAGCACCTGCATCGCGCCCGCGCTGATGCCGTGGAACGTGCGATCGTGTGACGCCGAGAATTCCTGCACGAAGCGGCGCACGAGCAACGGAATGTCGTCGCGCCGCGCGCGCATGGGCGGCAGATAAATGCTCAGCACGTTCAACCGGAAATACAAATCCGGACGGAACGCGCCTTGTTCGACGAGCGCGCGCAGCGGCTGATTGGTCGCCGCAACCACGCGCACGTTCACTTTGATCGGCGTCGTTCCGCCGACGCGCGTGACTTCGCCGTCTTCTAGCACGCGCAGCAATTTCACTTGCGTACTCGGCGGCACCTCGCCGATTTCGTCGAGGAACAACGTGCCGTCGTCGGCGAGTTCGAATCGGCCGAGTCTGCGTTCGGCAGCGCCGGTGAACGCGCCCTTTTCGTGACCGAAGAGTTCGCTTTCGAGCAACGTCTCAGGCAACGCACCGACATTGACCGCGATGAACGGTTTGTTGCGGCGCGGACTGAGTTTGTGAATTGCGCGCGCGACGAGTTCTTTGCCGGTGCCGCTTTCGCCTTCGACGAGTACGGTGCTCGAGACGGGCGCGATTTGTTCGAGCTTGACCAACACTTCGCGCACCGCGGCGGAATCGCCGTGCAATCCGGTGAGATCGGCGAGGCGCTGGCGCTCGAGCAAACGTCGCACGACCGCGACGACGTCTTCGGTGGGAACGGGCTTTGTGAGTACTTCAGAAAAACCAAGCGCGTGCAAGCGCGCTTCCATTTGCGGATCGCCAACGTCTGCGAGGCCAACGATGGATGCGCCGGCCCACAGTTGATCGCGCACGAGCGCCAGGTTCGCGGGGTCGAGAAGCGCACCGGTGAGTACGACGACTTTTGGTTTTGCTTTTTTCAGCGCGCCTTGCACGTCGTCGAGCGGAGATACGACGGATGTGCTGATGCCGGCGCGTTCGAGCGTCGCGTTGAGACGGACGGCCGGCTCAACGTCGGTGAGCATGATGAGGACAGACATCAGCGCTTCGCGGCGGAATCGCCCGCGATTGCAAACAACGACATCGGATCGACCGTGACTTCGCCGTAGCGCACGATGAGATGCAGGTGTGGTCCGGTCACGCGTCCCGTTGCACCGACGAGACCAATTGTTTGTCCGCGCGCAACCGTGTCACCGACGGCAACGGAATCCGCGGACATGTGCAGGTACGCGCTCGTGATGCCGCCGCCGTGATCGATGTACACGACGTTGCCGCCGTAATAGAACAAACCGATCAAACGCACCACGCCGCGATTGGCCGCGCGAATCGTTGCACCCGATGCGCCCTGAAAATCGGTGCCCATGTGGCGCGACGTCACTGCGCCGTTGAATTCACGGCCCTGACCAAACCCGCTCGTTATGCGCGAGTCGCGCGGCAACATGAACGGTTCGCTCCACAACCGCGGTGTTTTGTGCGAGTTCACCGCGACAATGCGCGCGCGTCCGTTCTCGTCGCGAATGCGCACGGATGTTGCGGAATCCGGCGGGCGGCCGAACTCAGGTGCTACCGTGAGTTTCTCGAGTGGATAGTCCGCAACGGCAGCTTCGATAACGACGGACAACGAATCACTGCGAGACGACGATGAACACCTGACTACGATCGCGATGGAGCGATTGCCTTCGATCGGGATGCCGGCGAACGCCTCCGCTGATGTGCTGTCGTTCGCGATGCGCGTGAAGTGCAACGGCTCGCGCATCGCAGTTCCCGCGAGTTGCGATGACGGCGGAATTCCCTGCGCACGCACGCGGAACAACGCGCCTTGCCGCGGCGCCATCGGTTCCCACGCAACGACGGACGAATCGCCGCACGCGTTCGGCGCGAAATACGCGACGATCGACGATCGTTGCCACGCGAGCAACGACGCACCCGCGACCATGCCGACAACCGCGACGGGAACAACGCGCATCATGCGATCGATGTCATTTGTGCGACGCGTTCTTGTAGAACGGCGTCTTCACAACTTTGCCCGCGACGCGCTTGCCGCGAATCTCGACTTCGATCTCGCTACCTTCGTTCGCGTGCGACGCAGGCACGTACGCGGTGCCAATCGCAATTCCCAGTGACGGCGACATCGTCCCCGAACACACCGTGCCACTCGGCGCACCGCCCGCGAACACGGGATATCCGTGGCGCGGAATCGCGCCGCGTTCGCTCATGGTAAAGGCGACGAGTTTTCGTTGCACGCCCGCGACCTTTTGTTTTTCCAGCGCGGCTTTTCCGGTGAACTCGCCCTTCTGCATTTTCACAATCCAACTCAAACCGGCTTCGAGCGGCGTCGTGGTGTCGTCGATGTCGTTGCCATACAGGGCCATACCCATTTCGAGTCGCAGTGTGTCGCGCGCGCCGAGTCCAATGGGTTGAATGGCGTTCGTGTTCATCAGCGCGTTCCACATTTGCGCGGCGTGCTTCACGTCGAAGTACAACTCGAATCCGTCTTCGCCGGTGTAGCCGGTGCGTGAGATGATGACGTTGTCGATGCCGGCGACGGTGTCGGTTGTGAAGTGATAGTACTTGAGAGCCGTGAGCTGTGAGGCGTGAGCCCTCGTGAGCCGCGCGATCAATTCTTCCGCTTTTGGGCCCTGCACTGCGAGCAGCGCGGTTTCATCGGACACGTCTTCGAGCGTCGCGTTGAACTTGGGCAACTCTTTCTTGATGTGCGCGAAATCCTTTGCGGCGTTCGACGCGTTCACGACCATCATGATGTGATCGGCGAAGCGATACACGAGACCGTCGTCTTCGAACGTGCCGCGATCGTTGAGAATGCCGGTGTAGTGCGCCTGGCCGACGGCGAGCTTGGTGACGTCGTTGGTGGTCACGCGATTCACGAACGCGACGGCGTCGGGTCCGCGCACGATGAACTCGCCCATGTGGCTCACATCGAACACGCCGCAGCCTTCGCGCACGGCTTTGTGCTCGGCGATGAGGCCGGCGGCGTAGTTGACCGGCATTTCGTACCCGGCAAACAGCACCATCTTGGCGCCGGCTTTCAGGTGGAAGTCGTGGAATGGGGTCTTTTTCATTGGGACCGCAATATGCCGAAGTGGCAGCGCGGTTTGTAGCTTGCGAGCGTGCACACGCTGAGCGTTCTGTTTGCACTGGGACCATTCGCGGTGTCGTTCATCCGCGACTTTCGGCGTTGGCTGTGGTTTGGTGAGAAAGTCCCGCGCACGCCGGAGTTCCATCAGCGGCGCGCAAAGCGGCTCGTCGAGACGATCATTCGTCTCGGGCCGACGTTCGTGAAAATGGCGCAGGTGTTTGCCGCGCGCGCCGATCTCATTCCTGAACCGTACATCAGCCAGCTTGGCCGGTTGGTAGATCAGGTGTCGCCGCTTGCGTTTGACGATGTCGCGAAGACGATTCGTGAAGCGTACGGCCGCGATGTAGACGAAGTGTTTCTGGATTTCGACCGCAAACCGTTGGCCGCGGCGTCGCTGGGACAAGTGCATCGTGCCCGGGTACCGGGGACGGGGTACGGGGTGGCGGTCAAAGTTTTGCGCCCACGTGTCGAGCAGCGGGTTGCCGCGGATTTGCGCGCGGGAAAACGCATTCTTCGTTGGGTCGCTGCGCGGTGGAAGCATCCGGAAATTGCGCGCATTCGGTCCGTCGTTGCGGAATTCGAAGTGCGCATCAGCGAAGAAATGGATTTCCGGTTGGAAGCCGAGTACGCGACGGAGATCGGGAAAAACTTCGAGGGCAATCGCAACGTGATCGTGCCGCGCATCGTGCACGAACTCACGCGGCAGCGCGTGCTGGTGATGGAGTACGTGGAAGGCATGCGCATCGATCGTCTGGATCGCGCGCACGTCGATGTGTCGCGCGTGGTCGCCACGCTGGTGGAGTTGTACGTGCAGATGTGTTTCGTCGACGGACTCTTTCACGCCGATCCGCATCCGGGCAACCTGATGGTTGCGCCTGATGGGCGGATTGTGCTCGTGGATTTCGGCATGACGGTGCGCGTGCCGGTGGAAACGCGTCGCGCGTTGTTGCGCACCGCGCTCGCGGCGGTGCGTCGCGATCCGACCGGTGTGGCGAACGGCTTCGATGATTTGGGTCTCGTTCCGCCGGGCACGGATTTTTCGCACGTGCAATGGCTCGCGGACTTGTTGATCACCAACGCGTACGCGCGCAAAACATTGCAGGACCGCATCGACACGCTGCTCGCGGATCAGGTGATGAAGACGTTGTTCAATTCACCGATCGTGTTGCCGCAGCATCTCGTGTACTTCGGCCGCACCGCTGCGCTCATCGAAGGCATCGGCGCGCGCTACGACCGCTATTTCCAGGTGATTCCCGTTGCGAGTCCGGTGATTCTCAGAATGCGCGGGCGGATTCTGCAATCACTCGGCGAACACGTGGAGCCGCAGCTCGAAGATTTGTTGCAGGCCGCGGGGTTCGCGCTGGGGAAAGCGGCGCGCTGGGTGATGGACCGCGTGCCGCGCTGACGCACCGCTGACGTTCGGCGATATCGTGCCGAGCAATGAAAAAGGAAACCTTGTATACTCGGCGCATGTCTCGCGCCGCAGTGCTCACCGCGGAAGAACTGCTTCGGCTGAACCTGCCGAACAAGCGCACCGAGCTCGTGCGCGGCCGTCTGCGCGTGAGCGAGCCACCCGCGTACATGCATGGCATCGTCGCGGCCAACGTCCTGTTCGCGATTGCACACCACGTATACGCGAACAAACTCGGCGTCGTGCTCGCCGCAGAAACCGGATTCAAGCTCTTCAGCAATCCTGATACCGTGCGCGCGCCGGACGTCGCATTCATATCGCAAGCGCGAATCCCGAACCCGCCGCCGCGCTCCTACGCCGCAATGGCGCCCGATCTGGTCGTCGAAGTTCTGTCGCCCGACGACACGCAGCCTGAAGTGCGCGAGAAAATTGCGGACTGGATCAACGGCGGTAGCGAGCTCGTGTGGGTCATCGATCCGCGGCGTCGTCACGCACGCGTGCATCGCGCCAACGGCAGCGAGGCGGCGATAGCGGAACACCAATCACTGTTGGGCGAACGCGTGCTGCCTGGATTCTCGTATCGCCTGAGTGACGCGTTCACACAGATCTGACAATGCAAAATGCGTACGTCGCGGTTTTCTTGGGAGCGGGAATCGGTGGCGTTCTGCGCCACATCGTCAATCAAGTCGCGTTGCGATTCGCGCGCCCCGACCTGCCGCTCGGCACGTTCGCAGGAATGGCGACCACGCGCGCGGTTCTTTGAATTACGCCGAGCGCTGTGTTGCCGCCGGCGCTCCGCGCACCATCGAGATGTAATCCGTCGGCGCAGGCGCGTGCCCCGCTTGCCGCAGCAGCACGTTGATCTTGCCGCGGTGATACTGCCCGTGCAGCGTGACGTGAGTGAGTATGTCAGACACACGATTGTCGAACGCCTGCCCCGCACTGTTCTTGTACGAGATCACTCCCGCAAATCCCGCGTCGGGCAATTGCGCGACGAATCGGTCGTAGCCCTCGTGCACTTTCACGATGTGGCGCGTGATGTCGTCGAGATACAGCGTGGGCCACACGGCGAGTTCGCTCGCGCGGCGCTCGAGTCTCGACAACCACACTTCTTCTGCGCCGACGATGTGCGCGAATTCGCGGAGCACGGCATCGGGTACGGACGGTGCCGCGCGCAATGCGCGCAGGATCTCGTTGTCCGCCCACGTCATGTGGCGGCACAGGCGCTCGATGGTGGATCGATCGGCCATGGTCTTCCTCGTTCGTTGAGCCGAGCATCCATATTATAGCCCTGAGCCGTGAGCCCTGAGGCCTGAGCCCCAATCAAGCCATCCCCATGCGCATTCAACTCGTTCTCGCATCAATCGTCGCCACGCTGCCGCTCGGCGCGCAGACGCCCGCCGCGCCCGCCGCCATTCCGCCTGCTGCCGAGCAGATCGCCGCGGCGATTCTGCCGCTGCCGAACGATTTGCGCGCGGGCGCGAAGGTGTTCGGATACAAGGCCGGCACGAAGCTCGAGCTACTGCGCGACGGCAAGAACGGCATGACGTGCCTCGCGTTGTACGTGCATCGTCGTGATTTCCACGTTGCGTGTTATCACGACGGACTCGAACCGTTCATGGCGCGCGGGCGCGAGTTGCGCGAGCAAGGCACGCTGGGTGATCAGGTGGACACGGTGCGCTTTGCGGAGATCAAGAGCGGCAAGCTCAAGATGCCGCCGCACGGAACGCTGTATTCGCTGACCGGCCCGAAGACGGGATGGGATGCCGCGACGGGCAAAGTCACGGGCGCGCGCCCGCTGACGGTGATGTACATGCCGTTCGCGACACCGGAAAGCACAGGATTGAGCGCGGCGCCCACGGCATCGGGCAGCCCGTGGTTGATGTTGCCGGGGACAGCGAAGGCGCACGTGATGATGGTCGGCAGCATGGGGAATCAGTAACGAGCTATTTGTTTTTCTTCGCTTGTTAGTTCGTGATTCGTTCGCGTTGACTTGACAGTCTAGTCGCGGCATCGTTGCGGGCATGATGCGCTTGGTCGTGCGTGGTATAGCGGCGGGTGCGGTCGCGCTGTGCGTCACGAGCCCACTGCGCGCGCAGCTGCGCGTCACGACGGACACACTCGGACCCGACGCGGTTCGCGATTCGCTCGCTGCGCTTCGCGCGCTCGATGCGCATTTGCAGCGCAATCGGAAGGACGCGGAGGTGTGGTACAGGCAGGGCCGGATTGCAGCGTTGCTTGCGATTCGCGCGAAGCAACCGAACGCGCCGCGCGGATTGGATCAGACGCGGCTCGATCGCATGGCGGATTCGTCGTTCGTCATCGCGATGGGGCTGGCGCCGAGCGATGCGCGATACCCCCTCGCGCTCTCGCGGCTGCGCGCGCTGTCACCGTTGGCCGTGACGCGATACAGCGCAGCCGCACTCGCCGAGCGCGCGTTCGACAAAGCTGTAACGAGCGGCGATTCGTCGCTGCGCGCAGAAGCCGCCATTGAACTCGCGCGCATCTACTGGCGAAGATACGAGCGCCTCGTCGATCGGCGCATCGAGTCCACGCCCGGCACCGGTCCGCGGTCGCTTGCCGACGCCATGTGTCCGCAGGCGCGAACGAGCGGTGGCTGTGCGCCAGGCGAAGGGCTGACGCTCGATCAAGTACGCACCATCATCGACCTCACGACGCGCCCGCTCCCGCCCGACGTGACCGGTGAGGCGGACTTGGCGCGCGCTATCGAACTCTTTCGCGACGCGTACGACGCTGCTCCCGCGTATACGTCGTCGTTTCACTGGGTGGCGATGGCGCTCGGCGAGCGCAACGCATGGCTGGAACTGGAGACGCATGCGCGGCGACATTTGTCGCGGGCGCCGTGGGATGCGCGCGCGTGGCTCGCGCTGGGACTCGCGCAACATCGGCGCGGCGTTTCCGCATCAGCGGCCGCATCTATCGATAGCGGTTTTGCGTATCTCAACGCAGGTGAGCGCGCGCGCCTCTCGCGGTTAGACCGCGTGCTTCCCCAAGCCGGTGCCGCACAGTTCGCCGCGCTGAGCAACGCAGCTCAACGACGCGCGTACGAATCGCTCTACTGGCAGCTGGTTGACCCGCTGTGGTCGAGCGAAGTGGGTGATGCGCGCACCGAGTTTCTCGCACGCGTCATTTTCGCT
Organism: Gemmatimonadaceae bacterium; assembly: GCA_035277145.1. Lineage (GTDB taxonomy): Bacteria > Gemmatimonadota > Gemmatimonadetes > Gemmatimonadales > Gemmatimonadaceae > DASRAP01. The sequence goes on from DATELA010000041.1 coordinate 43,895, forward strand.
GAGCTCCGCTGGAGTGATCCGGACATCGGGCAACTCGGCGCCGACACTGATCGTGGCGACATCTACGTTCGTAACGGCCCCCCCGAGTATCGCGCCGCATTTGGCGCCGCTGTTGCGGGCGGTTCGCTGTCGTACAACCTGGAGGCGCTCGGTGCCGTCTCGACTGTATGGGCGTATCAGTCCGGACTGCTGTTTGTGTTCAACAGCGAGCCGATGTCGCGCACGGGGTGGATTCCGCGGGGTGATGGCGCGCTCGTCAAGAACATCATCGAGACGTATCCACTCCGCCTCGACAACATGACGCCCGGCCGCATCGATTCACTGCCGACGCGCGTCGCGCGCTTTCGCGCAACGCGTGATTCCGTCGACGTGTTCGTTGCATTCGCTGCGCCGCGGGACACTATCGGTGCGAATGCACGCAACGCGTACCTGTGGTTCATGTCGACCGCGGGCCGCATGGTCGTACGCGATTCATCGCGTGTGAGCACCGGCGCGGCAAACGGCTGGCGCCGACGCGTGCCGGTTGGTTCATACGCTGTGCGCGTCGAGACGACGTTGCCGCCCGATGCCGCACCGGGGCGCTCGACGACGACCATCGACGCGGGAGTCAACGCAAACGATTTTGCGACGCAAGGATTTGGAATCAGTGACGTGCTGCTCGCGACGAGCATCGCACCATCGACGAGCGTTGCGCGCTGGACCGATCTTGCAATTCAGCCGAGTGTTGGCAGCGTCGGGAGTCAGATCTCGCTCGCGTGGGAAAACTACGACTTCACGAATACCAACGGCGCGGCGAATTACACCGTCAGCGTGTTCATTGGCGGCGAGCGCTCGCTACTCGGCCGCATCGCTGCCCGCATTGCCGGAGTGGTTGGCGCCCGCGTTGACCGTCGCGATGACGGGCTCGTTGTGACGGTCGACCGGTCAACCGCGTTCGCACCAACGATCGTGGATCAGCTCGTGGTGGACCTCACTGGCACGCCACCTGGGCGTTATTCGCTCAGACTCGACGTGACCGATCGGGCGACCGGGCGAAAGGTTTCTCGCGCTCAGGAGTTCGTAATTGCGCGGTAGCTGCACCAGATTGTAGCCCAGTCCTGCGCGCTGCTGCGCACAACTGGGTCGATACCGCCGATATGAAGCTCAGCACGGAAAGCTGGCGCGTACGATGGGGCGTCATGGGCGGCGTTTGGCTGCTCGTCGCGCTTTTCCTCGCCGTCCATACCGCGACGGTTACTGAACATCTGGATTCCGTTGCGCAACGCGCGCAACGCCGCGGCGCACCGCCTACGCCGATGTCGGCCGCGTATTTGCCCGGCACCGTCGACGGACTCATTTGGGTGCGCCACGCGAAGTCGCTGCTTGACGGTGGCGGACCACAACTGCGCCACACGGACATGGATAACGCGCCGAGTGGACGCGCCGTACACTGGAATTCCGCGTGGGCATGGACCATCGCGGGCGCCGCGAAGTTCGATCAAACATTCACGGGCAGCACGATCGAACAATCGCTCGAGCGCATCACGCGTTGGCTCGCGCCGGTTGCACTGCTCGGCCTGATCGTGCTCATGTCCGCGTACGCCGCAAAGCACGCGGGCGCGCTCGCAGGTGTGTGCATCGCCATCGCGATGCTCGGCCACGATTACTTCTTCACCGGTTTCATTCCGAGTTACGTCGATCACCACGGTTTGCTCAGCGCATCCGCGCTCGGGCTCGTGCTCGGCGCGGTGTTCATGATGCCGGGTGGCTCGGGTGACGCGCGGCGCGCTGCGAACGTGTCCGCAATCAGTGGTGCGATCGGCATGTGGATCAGCGCAGCGTCGGCGATTCCGGCAATCGCGATCGTCGGATGCGCGGGTGGCGCCGCCGCGTTCGCACTCGGCCGCACCGCATCGACCGCGGGTACGCCATTTGATCCGCGCGTGTGGCGCACATGGGGACGCACGGGCGCGATCGCGTCACTGGTGTTTTACCTCGTCGAGTACTTCCCAACACATCTCGGCGTTCGCCTCGAAGCGAATCATCCGTTCTACGCACTCGCATGGTGGGGCGCGGGTGAACTCATTGCCGAAGTTGCTGACCGCCGTATGCGCGGCTCGCGGTCGGGCACGCGCCTCACAGCGCGCGTTGCATTGCCGACGCTCGCGCTCGCGCTCGCGCCGTTCGTGATGATTGTCGCAGGCACGAACGTGTTTGCGCCGCTCGATCCGTTCCTGTCGCACTTGCACCGCTCGTTCATCGACGAATTCCAGCCGCTCTGGAACGGACTCGATGGCCTTCGGCTGAATCCATACGAATCGATTGTCGGGATCGAGAACCTGCCGCTCCTCGTTGGACTCGGCGTTGTGATCAAGCGACGCGAGCACACGCCGCCGGTGCTGTGGTTCGCAACGTTCGTCACGCTCGGATTCACCGTGATGGCATGGCTGCAGGTGCGATGGATTCCGAATGCAAGCGGACCGCAAATCGTCCTCGCAATGTTGCTGGCAGCGCACTTCCTTGCGATGCGCGCACCGCGTGCGCAATGGGTTGGTGCGCTCGCGTCGTTCGCCGTGCTGTTCGGTCCGACGACGGTCCGCCGCGAAGTTGCGGCGCGCAGCGAACTCGCAACGGGTCACGTCGAGCGCGCCGAACTCGTGAACCTGCTCTACCGCGATGTCGCCGCGGCGATTCGCGCGTTTCATCCGACGGGCGAGGTCACGCTGCTCACGAGTCCCAATGCATCGGCGTGGGCCGGGTTTTATGGTCAGTTCAAAACCATCGGCACGCTGTACTGGGAGAACGCCGACGGTCTGCGCACAGCCGCGGAGATCTTTTCTGCGCAAACGACGGACGAAGCCGCGCAGCGCATTCGCGAGAAAGGCATTACGCACATCGCGATGTTCTCGGAAAACAATTTTCTCGGTCCGTACTTTCAATTGCTGCACGGCGAAGGCGCGACGGACGGCATCGAGCGGACGTTCGGCTACAAACTGCTGCTCGAGCGGCAAGTGCCGACGTGGTTACGCGTGATTCCGTACCGGCCGTCTGCGGGACTCGATTCACTGGGAATCCAGGTGTACCTGTATCAGGTGGAGTTCAACCAGACTGCCGACGAGTGGCTGAGTTACCGTGCGGCCGGCGCGATGGAAGCAGGCGAACTCGATAGCGCAGCGCGCATGTTCGACACGTTGGTCGCGCACAGCCCGCGCAATTACGAGTACTGGCTGTCGCGCGGCGGGCTGCTCGTACGGCAAGGAGAATGGGATCGCGCGATGGACGCGACGCTGCGCGGGATTTCGCTCGCGCCGGCTGCACAGCAGCGTGGATTGTATGAGTGGTTTGCGGGAAACCTGATCCGCTTTCAGCAACCGCGCCGCGCGTTGACGGTGATGCGCGCGGCGCTCGCGAGCAAGTTCGAACCCGACATGGCGGCGTCGCTTGCGTACATGCTGTCGACGTCGCGCGACGACGCGATGCGCAACGGCGCGGAAGCCGTCACGCTCGCGCGGCGCGCGCTGGCGACGAAACCTGAATCGGCGACGTACCTGGTGTGTCTCGCGACGGCGCTCGCCGAAACCGGCCGGTTCGACGAGGCCGTGCGAACGGCAGAGAGCGCGGCGACGCGCGCGCGAACGGCGGGCGATCTACAGACGCTGAACATGGCCGAGCGGGTGACCGCGTCGTTTCGCGCGAAGAAACCGTGGCGCGAGTAGTTCGCTAGTCGCGCGTTTGTAGTGCGCTAACCGACGAGCGTGCGCACGGCTGCGTCGACGTCGTCGACGTGACCCGCGACGCGCTTCACCTTGAAGATGTGGCGCACAACGCCGGCACCGTCGATGATGAACGTGGTACGCACCACGCCCATGTACTCTCGGCCAAACATCTTTTTCTTTTGCCACACTCCGTACGCCTTGCACACCGTTTGATCGATGTCGGCGAGGAGTGTGAACGGCAAGTCGTACTTCTCGCGAAACTTCACATGCGACTCGACTGAATCGGGTGACACGCCGAGTATCAGCGCCTTCGTTCGCTTGAAGCGCGGCATGGCGTCGCGGAAGTCACACGCTTCTTTGGTGCAGCCTTCGGTGTCGTCCTGCGGATAGAAGTACAGCACGACGGTGGTGCCGCGCAGTTCGCGCAACTTGATCGTCTTGCCGTCGTGCGCTTTCAGCGAAAAGTCGGGCGCGGGTTTTCCAACAACAGGTGTCATCGCGTTTTACGTCGCGGTTTTTTTGGAGGGAGCGTGCCAGTGAAGTCTGTTGCGCGCGCAATCCAGCCGTTCAGCGACGCGTCATCAGCAAAACCGGGCGGCGCGACGAATACATAGCCACGCATGGGCTTGCCCGTGAAGTCCATGATGCGCGCGTGCGGCTGGCTCAGTGCGTCCTCGTGCGCGGCGGGGCCAACGCGAACCATGAGTTCGCCCTTCGCGATGCCGACAAACATGTTGCCGTCGATCATCCACGCGACGCCACCGAACATGCGCTTTTCGGTAACGCGCTGATCCTTTCCGACAATCGCGCGAATGCGGTCGGCGAGTTTCTCGTCGTACGCCACTACTTGCCCGTGCGACTTGCTTTCTTCGGACCGCCGCCCATCAGCGTCGCCATGATGGCCTTTTGTACATGCAACCGATTCTCGGCCTGATCCCACACGCGGGATTGCGGACCATCGATCACACCGCTCGTGACTTCTTCGCCGCGGTGCGCAGGAAGGCAATGCATGAAGATGGCGTTGGGATCGGCGCGCTTCATGAGCGTACCGTCCACGCGATATCCCGCGAATGCGCGTTCGCGCCGTTCCTGTTCGCTTTCCTGTCCCATGGATGCCCACACGTCGGTGTTCACGACGTGCGCGCCGGCGACGGCTTCTTTGGGATCACGCAACAGTTCGACGTTCGTGTGTTTACGCGCACGCGACACGAGCCGGCGGTCGGGGTCGTAGCCCTGCGGACAAGCGATGGACAGCGTGAATCCAAAACGCTCGGCGGCTTCGATCCACGAGTTCGCCATGTTGTTGCCATCACCGACCCACGCAACGCGCACGCCTTCGAGTTTGCCGAGCTGCTGGCGGATGGTGAGGACGTCGGCGAGCACCTGGCACGGATGCAGCCAGTCTGTGAGTCCGTTGATGACCGGCACGGTGGAATGCGCGGCGAGTTCGTCGACGTCGCGATGCGCGTACATGCGCACCATGACGCCGTCGACGTAGCGCGACAACACGCGCGCCGTATCGGCAATGGGTTCACCGCGGCCGAGCTGCACCTCGCGCGATGACAGAAACAGTGCGTGACCGCCGAGTTGCAGCGCGCCGACTTCGAACGACACGCGCGTGCGCGTGCTCGCTTTCGTAAAGAGCATCGCGAGCGTTTTGCCTTCGAGCGGACGCTCTTTGTATTTGCCGCAACGCATTTGTTCGGCGAAATCGAGCAGCTGCGTCAGCTCCTTGCTGGTCCAATCACCGAAGGAGAGGAAATGTCGCGGGGGCGCGGCGGGCATTGTTGCGTTTTTCGGCGGTGCGGGAAGCGGGCAAATCTATCGCGCTTCCTTCACGCACGCTGCGACGTGATCCGCGCCGACCTCCGCCAGCGGCGGCACCGCCGAACTGCACGCCGCGTCCTTTTTCGCGTGTTGGCAGCGCGCGAAAAACGGGCACCCTGTTTGTGGCAACGCGATGGTCGAGATGTCATCCGTGAGGACAACACGCTGCCGCTTGAGGCGCGGATCGGGTGCAGGCACCGCCGCGATGAGCGCCCTGGTGTACGGATGCTTCGCGGACGAAAACAGTGTGGCCGCGGGCGCCTGCTCCACGACGCGGCCGGCGTACATGACCGCGACGTGCGTTGCGACGCGTTGCACCACGGCAAGGTTGTGCGCGATGAACAGTGTCGTGAGCCGGCGCTGCGTGCGCAGTTGCGTGAACAAATCGAGGATCATCGCCTGCGTCGTGACGTCGAGCGCGGACACGGCTTCGTCGAGCACGAGCATTTCGGGATCGACCGCGAGCGCGCGCGCGATCGCAACGCGCTGCCGTTGCCCGCCGCTCAACTCGTGCGGAAAACTCGATGCGTCAACGGAGGCGAGCCCGACTTCGTCGAGCAACCGTTTGACGCGGCGCTCCCGCTCCGCGCCCTTCGCGAGATCGTGCACCGTAATTCCTTCGGCGATGATCTCCGCGATGGTCATGCGCGGATTGAGTGACGTGAACGGATCCTGAAACACGATTTGCGTGCGCTGGCGGTGGCGACGCAACAACGTGCCACGCAACACGCGCACATCGACGCCGCCAAAACGAATCTCGCCTGCCTCGGGTTCGATGATGCGCAGCAACGCGCGCGCAGTCGACGTTTTACCGCAACCAGATTCACCGACAAGCGCGAGCGTATCGCCGCGTCCAATCTCGAACGACACGTCATTCACCGCGAAGATCGAGCGCGCGCGGCCGCGCCGCCAACCGCGACGGTCGGGGTACCGGACGCGCAATCCGCGCACGCTGACGAGCGCATCGCGCGTCACGGTGCAACCTCGAGGCGCGGAACGGCGCGCAGCAGATCCGCGGAGTGACGATGCTTCGGCGCGGCGAACAATCGCTCGGTGGTCGCCTGCTCCACGATCGATCCGCCCTGCATAACGATTGCGCGTGAGCACGACTCCGCGACGACAGCCAGATCGTGAGTAATGAACAACACCGCGGTCCCCGCATCGCGGCGCAACTCGTCGATCAGCGCGAGAATCTGCGCTTGCACGGTTACGTCGAGCGCGGACGTCGGTTCGTCGGCAATCACCAGCGCGGGCTGCAACAGCAACGCCATCGCGATCACGACGCGTTGGCGCATGCCGCCCGACAATTCGTGCGGAAATGCGTACGCGCGGCGGCCCGCATCGCGAATGCCGACGCGTTCCAGCATCGTCACCGCCTTCTCGAACGCGCGACGATGCGAACGCTCACCGTGCACTTCGGCCACCTCGGCGACTTGATCGCCGACGCGCATGGACGGATTGAGCGCAGCCGCGGGTTCCTGAAAGATCATCGCAATGCGACGCCCGCGAATGCGGCACATCGCCTCGCGCGAATGCGTGAGCAGATTGTCGCCATCGAACACCGCGCGGCTGTTGCGATCGACGCGTGCGTCGGGACCAAGCAACTGCATTACGGCATATGCGGTCGTCGATTTGCCGCACCCCGATTCGCCGACCAGTGCGACGGTTTCGCCCGCATCGATGTCGAACGAAATGTCGTTCACCGCGCGACGGTCGCCCGGATACGTCACCGAGAGGTGGCGGACTTCGAGGAGCGCGGTCATACCGGCGGACGCAGGCGCGGGTCGAGCGATTCACGCAACCGCTCGCCGATCACGTTCACAGCAAGCACCGTCGTAATGATCGCGATGCCCGGAAACACCACGAGCCACCATGAACGCAACTGCTGCTCATAACCTTCGAGCATGATGTTGCCCCAACTCGGCGCCGGCGCAGGAATGCCGAGTCCGAGGAATGACAATCCAGCTTCAAGCGGAATCACCGACGCGACAGCGAGCGTCGCGGCAACGAGTACCTGCGGCCACACGCCGGGCATCACGTGTCGCGCGAGAATGCGGCCTGGTTGTACACCGAGTGCGCGCGCAGCAAGCACGTGATCGAGCGCCGCCATTTCGCGCACTTGCGCCCGCACAATACGGCTCATTGCGGGCCATCCCGTGAGACCCAACACGAGTATGAGTCCGCCGAGCGACAATTGTCCGAACGCTGCCGCGATGACGAGCAGCAATAACAGCCGTGGTACTGAAAGCACGGCGTCCACGCCGCGCATCAACCAGCGATCAACGTTGCCGCCGGCGAATCCGGCGACCGCACCAACGGCGGTGCCGAGCGCGAGTGCCACGAGCACCGAGATTCCCGCGACCGCGAGTGACGTGCGCGCACCGTAGATCACGCGCGAAAGCACGTCGCGCGAATACCCGTCCGTACCGAATGGATGCTCGATCGACGGTGGAAGATTCTTCGCCAGCGCGGCGTCCGGTTGTTCGGCCGGATGGAACGGTGCGGTCAGTGGCGCGAACGCGGCGATCGCAACGAGCGCGATGAGCGCTGCAATTGCAAGGCGCGGCGTCGCGACGCGGCGGCGCGGAGTTGCGCGTGATCGCGGGCTCACAAATCGATGCGCGTGCGCGGATTCACCATCACCGCGACGATGTCGGCGACAATCGCCGAGACCACAACGAGTACCGTACCGATCAGCACCGTCGCTTGCACGAGCGCGTAGTCGCGGCCCGTGACTGCGTCAACGACGGTGAGCCCCATACCGGGCCATCCGAATACTTTCTCGACGAATACCGCGCCGCCGAACACCGTTGGTGCGAGTAAGCCCGCGATCGCAATCACCGGACCGAGCGCGTTTGGCAGCGCATGGCGCATGATGACGCGTCGCTCCGATGCACCCTTTGCACGCGCGGTACGCAAATGATCGGACTGCAACACACCGAGCATTGCCGCGCGATGATAGCGAGACACGGCCGCAGCGATGATGATCGCGAGCGTGCTCACGGGAAGAATCATGTGCGTTGCAACGTCAGTTGCACGGCCCACGAGCGACATCGAATCGTGATTCACGACGTCGACCATTCCGGACGTCGGCAACCATCGCAACTCGATGCCGACAATCGACAACACGGCCACGGCAACGATGAAATCGGGAACGGACACGAACGCGAGCGTCGCTGCATCGGCCGCGCGCGTGACAAGTTTTCCGCGGCGCACTGCCTTCCACGTTCCAAACGCAACGCCACCGAGCAAACCGAACAGCACTGCGGGCAGCGTGAGCAGTAGAGTGTTCGGTACCGCCGCACCAAGCACTTCGGATACAGGACGGCTGCGCGAGTGCGACCAACCGAGGTCGCCCGTGGCGAGGTTGCCGATCCAGCGGCCGTATTGCTCGACGATCGGGCGGTCGTAGCCCCAATCCTTTCGCATCGCTGCGCGTTCCTGTTCGGTCAGTCGCGCATCATCGAACGCGAGAAATGGGTCGCCGGGCGCGAGCCGGGCCAATCCGAACGTCAGCGTCGCGACAGCCGCAACAACGACCACCGCCTGCGAGAGGCGCGCGAGGATGAACCCGCGCACAGACTACGGTGACCGCGCCGCTGTATCAGCCCGCCCGGGCGCCGTTCCCGTTGCACTCCACGTCGGCAACGACGACCACCATGCATGACGCGGGATCGTTCCCAGATTCACGCGACGGCTCACCGCGCCAACCCGCATCGGCTCGAGCAGCCAGATCGCCGGCGCCGCATCGATCAGCATTTGATACGCCGCGCGATAATGCGCGCGCGCAGACGCGACGCTCGTGGCGTTCACCGCGCTGTCTATCGCCGCGTCGACGAGCGGATCCGAAAAACTGCCGGCGTTCAGTCCGTTGGACATCGTGATCGCCGCTGTGTGCCAATTCTGTCGCAATCCACTCGGACTTGGCTGCGGTGAAACGCCCGCCATCGACGCTTCAAACTGGCGTCCACCCATGCGTCCGCCGAACGTCGGATTGTCGACGCGGTCGATGTCGAGCTGCACTCCGATTTGGCGCCACTGTTCCTGGACCACGAGAGCGGCGGCTACACGCGCCGCACTCGACGCCGGCACCATGAGCGAAATCCTGAGCGGTTTGCCCGCGCGCTGTCGAATCCCGTTTTCACCCTTTCGCCACCCGAGGGAATCGAGAATGCGCTCGGCGCCGGTGCGGTCGAGCGGCAACTGCCTCAGCGTCGTATCCGCCGACCACTGCTCGCGAATGAACGGACCGTACGGCACATAACCCAGCGAATCCAGCGCGTTGCGCATCACAGCCTGGCGGTCGGTTGCCATGGTCAGCGCGCGCCGGAACTCGCGATTGGAGAACAAGGGATGCGGACGGTTGGTTGGCCCGTCGCGCAGGTTGAAGATCATGTGCGAATAGCCCAGGCTGCCGAGGTGCACGGCGCGCAACGTCTCGTGCTTCCACGCGTCGGCAACCTGCGGCGGCGCGAGCATTTGAATGAAGTCCGCCTCACCCGCGAACACGCGCTGCACCGCCGTCGCGTTTTCGGGAACGATGGTCCAGATGATGCGGTCGAGGCTCGGACGTCCGAGGTGGTAGCCGTCAAACGCAGCGACTTCAATGCGCTGACGCTGATCCCAGCGCACGAACTTGAAGGGCCCGTTACCGACAGGTGCTCGCGCGTATCCCGACGTCGCTAACGAGTCGCGTGCGATTCCTGACAGCAAGTGCTCGGGAAGCGCTCGGAGGTTCTGCGCAATGCGATAGAACCGCTCCGGGTTGCGCTGCCTGAACCAGACCGTGCACGTGACGGAATCGGCAACGGTAAGCGAGTCCGAAACTTCCCGGATGTCGCGGCCATCGGATGAGCGGACTGCTGAGTCGACGTAAACCGAGTAGCCATAGCGCACATCCGACGCCCGAACCGGTTGGCCGTCGTGCCAGCGGGCGCGAGGGTCGAGGTGGAAGGTGACCGACATCGAGTCGGCCGCCCAGACCCAGTGCTGCGCGAGGCGCGGCTGCCAGCCGGCGTCGCCAAGGGTGTTGAGGTCGGGCCCGATGTCTGCCAGGCGCTCGAACAGCAAATCCGTGACCTCGACGGACTGCTGCTGGCGGATCGTCGGGGGGAACAGGACGTCCGCGTCGCCGGCGGTTGAGATGACCAGGGTACCGCCGCGGGAGCCTCCCGTATCGCACCCGCCGACGCTGGCGAGGCCGAGCAGGCCTAGGGCGACCGTCCGTCGGACGAGTCGCCGAGTAAGAAAGTGGCGCATGGCTGCCTCAGAGACGACCGCCACCATTATATGATACGGGCGCATGCCCCGCGAAACGCTTGCCGTCCAACCCAGTCTATTGCGGTGTGCGGGATGCCCCGCCACTTTCGACCGACTCACATAGCCTGAAGGCCCGCTGACATGAGCCTCGCCAATACGCTTCGTGCCGTGCCGCTGTTCTCGCAGCTTCGCGACACAGACCTGGACCTGCTTGCCGGCGTGTTTACGCCGCGGGACTACGCGAAGAATCGCGTAATCCTGTTCGCGCACGACCCCTGCGAGGCGTTCTACATCGTCCTCGAAGGCCAGGTGAAGGTGCTGTTGATCGCTGAAGACGGACGCGAAGTGGTGCTGTCGCTCGTGCGCAAAGGCGACTTCTTCGGCGAAATGGCGCTGATGGACGACGAGCCCTACACGTCGAGCGCCATTGCCATGGAAGACTCTCGGCTACTCGTCATGCACCGCGACAACTTCCGGCGCTGTATCCAGGAGCTGCCGGGCATGTCGTTCGGTCTGTTGCGGGCCCTCTGCGGACGCTTGCGCGAGGCCGATCATCGCATTGGCGGTTTGATGTTGCTGGATGTGACGGGCCGCGTCGCCAAGCTGTTCCTCGAGCTGGCCGCGCACGCGAATGCGGACCACGTGACGAACGTGCCGACGCACCAGGTCATTGCGCAGATGATTGGGTCGAGCCGCGAGACGGTGTCGCGCACGATCAGCTCATTGGTCTCGCAGAACTACATCGATTCGTCGCAGGGCGGCATCAAGATCACGAACCGCGATGCGCTCGAAGGCGCGGCGGGGCACATGCTGCGCCGTCGGCAGAAGCAGCCCAGCCAGAGACGACTCGAGGACGGCAGCGAAGCGCGCTAAGCGCGAAACGCTACGCGGCGTTGCGCGTAGCGGGCTGCTCGGTGGCCGGTTCGGCCGCCTGGTGCTGGGCGGCGGCTTCCGCCGCACGCTGTTCGGCAAATGCGCGCACGAACGCGTAGAACACTTCCGGCGACCACGACGCACGTGATTTGTTGATCACGTCGAGCGCCTGGCTCGGCGACATAGCCGGTCGATACGCACGAGTGGTCGTGAGTGCGTCGTACACGTCGACGATACCGACAATTTGCGCTGATACGGGGATCTCGTCGCCGCGGAGGCGATCCGGATAGCCGGTGCCGTCAGCTTTCTCGTGGTGCCAGCGAATGATCGGCTTGATGTCCCACGGGAATTCGACTTCGGCGAGCAGTTCCACGCCCCACACCGGGTGCAGCTTCACGACTTCGAACTCTTCCTGCGTGAGCGGTCCCGGTTTGTTCAGGATTTCGTGCGGGACTTTCACCTTGCCGAGGTCGTGCAAGTACGCGCCGAGGCGAATCGTGGTTTGTGTTGCGTCGTCGAGGCCGAGCGCGCGCGCAACCGCGACGGCGTTGTCCGCAACGCGTTCGCAGTGACCGTATGTGTAACTGTCGCTCGATTCGATCGATTGACCCCACTCGCGAACGACGGCGAGGAAGGTGGCTTCGAGATCGATCATGCGCCGGCCGACATTCGTCAGGTCGATGCGCGCGTCGAGTTTGCTGAAGAGCCGGTGGGCCGTGTTCAGGAGTGTCAGCGCCTCCTGATTGCGGCCCAGGACTTGGTAGACGATGCCGAGCTCGCGCGTGGATTCGGCTTCGACGAGGACTGAGCCCGACGCACCGGCGAGTTCGATGGCGGCTCGCAAGCGCGACTCAGCGAGCGCTGGACGACCCGTCTCCCGGTACACCGTACCGATGACGCGGTACGCACTGCCCTTTTGCTCTTTGCTGCCGAGTTGGTCGAAGATGACAAGCGCTGCTTCGGCGTTGCGGCGCGCATCCTCGAAGCGCTGGCGCGCCACGTGCACGTCGGCGTGGTTCAGCAAACACAGGCCTTTGAGACGAATGTCACCCGCGCGCTCCGCAATCTCCAAGCTGCGAGCGAAGTGCTCGTCCGCCTCGTCGTACAATTGCTGGTCTGCGCTCACCATGCCAAGGTTGTGATACGCGAGCGCGCAGCCATGTTCGTTGCGCACGCTTTCGTACGCTTCCAACGATCGCGCGTAGTGCTGCCGCGCCTCGTGCAATTCACCGCGGATGTTCGCGACGATACCGAGATTCTGTTCTGCGCGAGCAACGAGTTCGCGACTCACACCGGCGAACGCGAGCGCGCGCTGAAACGTTTCCTTCGCTTCGACGAGCGAGCCTTCGCGCATGTGCATCGCACCGAGTGAATTCAGTGCTTCGGCGGCGAGGAGTTCATGTCCGTTGCTTCGCGCGACGTCGTAGCTCTTGCGGCACAGTTCACGCGCGACTTCGCATTCGTCGCGCTGATGTCTCACGACGCCAAGACGCCGCAGTGCTTCCGCAACAACCGCGTGCGCGCCATCCACTTCGGCCTGCGCGATGGCGAGTTCGTACTGCTCGATTGCTTCGGGCATACAGCCCGCGCGCTCATGCTGACGCGCGGTGAGCAGAACGTCCGCGGCCGGTCGTGCCGCGCGCATGGATGCGGCGGCAGACCGGCCTTGGATCGCGGGTGCGGAGTTCCCGTTCACTTCATTACCACGCAATCGCGTAGTCGGAGAAGTGGTCGATCTTACCAGTGACTTTGTTGGTCAGCAGGTTGTCGATCGACAACAGATAGTACAGGATGTCCGACAGGTTGTTGACGTATGCGATGCGCTTCGGCAGGATCGACCCGAGGCCTTGGCAATTCTGGTAGCTCATCGTCAACGCAGCCGAACCGTCGAACTCCAGGCCGTGCGGCAGGAGCGTGACACGATTGACGCTGCTGTTTGCCGGAATCGACGCCGTGATCGTGACGTTGCTGTTCAGCGCACCAGGCGGAACGACGAGGCGGTGCGGACCGACGTTGATCGTGCCACCCCACGGCCCGATGGTCTTGCTTGCCGTCGCTGCGGGCAGCGGCGTGCACTTCACCAGACCAAGAAGACGGACCACGCCGTCGAGGAGTTCGCCTTGCGGCAATTGCGCGGTCGCTTGCGGCGCCGGCGGCGCGGTAGGCGAGTCGCTGCAGCTGGCGACGAATACAGAGGCGCTTAGGACGAGCGCCGCGAGTGTGAACCGCACCGTCTTCATAGTTCGATACCCTGCTTCGGGAACGAGTGAGCGTGATGTCTTTCGCGTGTCCGGGAAAATGACGGACGTGCCAACCGCGTGCGGTGACATCGGTTCGTGCGAATTCTCACGCGGTTTTTCCACGTGACTGTGCTCACCCGCTTCACGCTGTACAGGGTGTTTTCGCCGCCACGACACGCGTTGACAGTGCGTCAGGTCACGAAGCGGTTTGCGCTGGATCACACGCCACGCACGGCGGTGATCAATTCGTTACCAGCGCGGGCACGCGCCCGCACCGGTCAGAGGATGTATTTGCGCAGATCCTCGTCTTCGGCGATCGCCTTGAGGCGGTCTCGCACCGCCTTCGCGTCGAACACGATCGCGGCGTTGCCGCGGTCGGGCAGTTCGTACATGACGTCTTCGAGCAGCGTCGACATCACGGTGTGCAACCGGCGCGCGCCAATGTTTTCCATCTTGTCATTTACGAGCGCGGCGATGCGCGCGATCTCGCGAATACCGTCCGCCGTGATTTCCAGCGGTGCGCCCTCGGCACCGATCAGCGCGGCATACTGTTTCGTGAGCGCATTTTCCGGCTCCGTCATGATGCGCACGAAGTCGTCTTCCGTGAGCCGCGTGAGTTCGACGCGAATCGGGAACCGGCCCTGCAATTCCGGAATGAGATCGCTCGGCTTCGACACGTGAAACGCCCCTGCGGCGATGAACAGCACGCCGTCGGTTTTCACCATCCCGTATTTCGTCTGCACGTTCGACCCTTCCACGATCGGCAACAGGTCGCGCTGCACGCCTTCGCGCGATACATCGGGACCCGCGTGTTCTGACTTGCCACCGGCGATCTTGTCGATCTCGTCGATGAACACGATGCCGAGTTTTTCGGTGCGCTCGAGTGCGTCCGTGACGAGGTCGTCGTCCGAAATGAGTTTGTCGAATTCCTGGTCGAGCAGAATGCGCCGCGCCTCGGTCACCGACACAGTGCGTTTCTTTTTCTTTTTCGGCAGCATGTCCTTCAGCATTTCGCCGATGTCGCCGGATGTGTCGGGCGCACCCTGCGGCACCATCATGCCGAACATTTGCGTATCGACCGTGACTTCGACCTCGACTTCGCGTTGTTCGAGCTGACCGTCGCGCAACAGCTGGCGCAGTTTGTCGCGCGTACGCTGATAGCGTTCCTTCGCAGCGTCCGGCGACGCCTCCGCTTTCGTTTCACCGCCCGCACCCACAACGAACACTTGCGACGACTCGGCGTTTGCCGGCGGTGTTTGTTCTGGAGGCGGCGGCAACAACAAGTCGAGCAGCCGTTCGTCGACGCGATCGTGCGCGAGATCCTCGACTTCGTGTTCGCGCTCCGTGCGCACCATATCCATCGCGCTTTCGACGAGGTCGCGCACCATCGATTCCACATCGCGCCCGACGTAGCCGACTTCCGTGAACTTGGACGCCTCGACCTTCACGAACGGTGCCGCCGCAAGTTTTGCGAGGCGGCGTGCGATTTCTGTTTTACCGACGCCGGTTGGTCCGATCAAAATGATGTTGTTCGGACTGATCTCACTCTTGATCGGTTCAGGCGCGCGCTGGCGGCGCCAGCGATTGCGCAATGCAATCGCGACGGACTTCTTCGCTTCGCCCTGGCCAACGATGTAACGATCGAGTTCCGCGACAATCTGTCGCGGCGTGAGGTCGGCGAGGCGAGCGAGGGCGGTTTCGGTACGAGTACTAGGCAGGTTCGACGACGTTGATGTTGGTATTGGAAAAAATGCAGATCTCGCCCGCAATGCCGAGTGCTTTGCGCACGACGTCGGCGGCGGGGAGTTGCGTGTGCGCGACGAGCGCGCGCGCGGCGGCGAGTGCGTACGGCCCACCGCTGCCGATGGCGAGAATACCATCGTCGGGTTCGATCAGTTCGCCGGTACCGGACAAGATGAATCCGTGCTGAGTATCCGCGACGGCGAGCAACGCATCGAGCCGGCGGAGTACGCGATCGCTTCGCCAGTCTTTCGCGAGTTCAACCGCGGCGCGTGAAAGGTTACCGGGGTGACGCTCGAGTTTTTCTTCGAAACGTTCGAAGAGCGTGAACGCGTCGGCTGCAGCACCGGCAAATCCTGCGACGACCTTGCCGCCTTTCAGCACGCGCGCCTTTTGCGCGTTCGCCTTCATGACGGTCTCGCCAACCGTTACCTGGCCGTCACCGCCCATCGCGACTTTCCCGTCGCGGCGGACGCACAGAATTGTTGTTGCGTGAAATTGGGGGAGCGCCATGATTCAAATGTAGGCAGCAGCGCGTGGCGCCGGTGCGTCGACGCCGCCGAATGTCACGCGCTATTTGTGAACGGGAGTAACGGATTCCCCGAAGTGTGCGGCAAGCGATGTCAGCAGGCCATCGAGCGTAGCGTTATGGCCCATGATTCGGGACATGACGCGAAACGGCGGCGGCCCGACCCAGCCCTTTTCGGTCACCGTAATCACTGTGCCGTTCGCTGTGGGCGACAGCGAGTATGTCCAGATCCCACCGAACGGCAGCCCTTGGTCCTCCACGATCTTTGTGACGAACTGAAGCGGCGGCGTTTCTGATACCACATCGAGTTGCATTTCCATCCCGCTCGCCTTTTGCCGCCATCGTTCACCGGGCGCATTCGCGACGCGCTCGCTGACGGAAATGTCCTTCCACCACTTCGGCATATCGCTGAAGTTGCGCAGCACCGCGTAAACCGAATCGACCGGATGCCGCAACGTGATCTCACTCGTCGCAACGTGATCGCGCGGCATGAACAACCCGACGACGTATGACAGCGCGACCAATCCAACGAGCGAACCGACGACGATGAGAGTGATGCGAAGTGGACGGCGCATGGTGACGGATGATGGTTGATTGATCGAGGACCGCCGCGGCTCGGAGCTAACGGCTCAACGCTAACGGCTATGAGATTAGCTTTTCCCGACGATGCCGCCAATCACAATCTCCGACGTTCACGCCGCGCGCGAAAGAATTCGCCCTTATCTGACCCCAACGCCCGCGCGCCGATATCCCACGCTCGACGCCGCCATCGGCCACGGCATTCGCGTTGTCGTGAAACATGAAAACCACAACCCCACCCAGGCGTTCAAGGCGCGCAACGGCATCTCCGCGCTCACAGCGCTCAGCGCCGACGCACGCGCACGCGGTGTGGTCGCCGCATCAACTGGCAACCACGGACAAGGGCTCGCGTACGCCGCGCATCTTCTGAATGCGCGTGCAACCATTTGCGTTCCGGTCGGCAATAACCCGGACAAGAACGCGATGATCCGCGGCTGGGGCGCGCGACTCGTCGAAGACGGCGCGAATTACGACGAAGCGGCCGTGACTGCCGACCGGCTCGTGCGCGATGAAGGGCTGACGCTCGTGCACTCCACCAACAATCGCGACGTCATCGCGGGCGCAGCGACGATGTCGCTCGAGTTCCTCGAGCAAGCACCGGATATCGATGCGCTCGTGCTCGCAGTTGGAGGCGGTTCCCAAGCCGTCGGCGCGATCACGGTCAGCACCGCACTCAAGCAGAACGTCACCGTGTACGGCGTGCAAAGCACACTCGCACCGAACGGACACGATTCGTGGCACGCGCGAAAGCGCTTGCCCATCGGAACGACGCGCACCTTCGCGGACGGCATCGCGACGCGCACAACGTACGATCTCACGTTCGATGCGCTCCTCACAGGACTCGCAGGATTCGTCGCGGTCGATGATGACGAGTTGCTCGCCGCCATGCGTCTGTATTGGGCGCACGCGCACAACCTTCCTGAAGGCGCCGGCGCGGCTGGACTTGCAGGACTGTTGCGTCTGCGCGAACAACTTGCGGGCAAAACAGTTGGCGTCGTGATCAGCGGGTCAAACTGCGACGCTCGTACGGCGATGCGCGCACTCGGCGAATAGTTCCCGAATCAAATACTCGGGTTCCCGGGATCATCAAACGCGTTCGTTGGTACCACGAAGATTGTACGGCAGGGCGACGGGGCCACTGCACTACCGTCAGCCAGGAGTACGCAATGCGCATTACCACCGGAGTGCTCGGTGCCGTAACGGGGAGCGCGCTCTGCGCGAGCTTCGCAGCGGCACAGACATGTCTGGGGCGTCCGTACTTTTCCACAGCTCCAGTGCATGTCGGGGCCATCGCAGATTTTGGCGGCGATGTTTCCGCAATCGGTGTTGAGGGTGGGTACGGCAAGGCCCGTTCGTATTTCGTGAAGGGTCACGCAGTTCGCGCACAAGTGAACGGCGGCGCGGTGACATCGACGACCGATCCCGCGGGAATGACGTTCAATGCAACGGGTGGTATGCAGTTCGCGTTCGGCAAACGGTCGCACGGACAGTTCTGTCCGCTCGTCACCGGAAGTATGGGCAACGTCGAACTGACGAACGGCAATACGCTCGAACGTTCAGAGATCGGCGTTGGCGGTTCGTTTGGTTTCGTGCACACGTCCAACGCGGGATTCCATTTGGTCCCATACGTGGGATTGTCTGTTGCGCAGCTTGATCGGCGCATCGATCCACCGGGCGCCGCGGACGTGAATCTGGGAACGGAGACGTACTATCCGCTCACAGGCGGCGTAGGCATGCACTTTGAGAACTCGTTCGCGGTCATCGCGAACCTGACGTTTCCACTCGAGTTACCCAGTGCGGACCCGGTGTTCGGGCTTCGCATGACGGTTCCTGTCGGCGGTCGGCGCAGGTAAACGCCTCGCCCCTCTGGCTCATCTGTGTCGCGCGTACGGACTGATGACTTTGCAGCAGGACGTCTTACATTGCAGCGTCGTCAACTCGTAGGCGCGGCACGGGTGTGCCGCCGCTGATTGCAATCACTCAATTCAGGAGATCTCGATGCGAGCTGTGACACGGCTGTTCGGCATCGCTGCCGCAGGCGTTCTCGTCGCAGGATCGGTGCAAGCGCAAACCTGTATGGGTTTCTCGTCGTTCACGGCCGGCAGGATGAACATTTCCGGCTTGCTGCAATCAGGGAACGACATCACGACGTTCGGCGCGCAACTCAACTCGTCGTACGGCGGGATGGGGGGATCGATTCTCAGCGTCGCTGCGTTGATGAACACCTTCGACGCACCACCGGGAGTTGACGACAACAACTACACGCTCGGCGCCGGCCTCGCGCTCGACAAGAAGACGACGACCGGACTCGAGTGGTGCCCCGGCGCCCAGTTCCTGTATACGACGGGCGACTTCGGCCAGATGAACTTCAATGCCGGCGTTTCGCTCGGCAAAGCACTTGCGCCCAGCGGCGGCCTCACGCTCGCACCGTTTGGTACGATCGCATTCACGCTGCACAACTACGATGC
>DATELA010000042.1:0-12022 GCA_035277145.1 Gemmatimonadaceae bacterium
ACCCCCCACCCCTCACCCCTAGTAGTCAACAGGCCGCAAATAGCTCTCACCAATCGCGGTCGAACTCAGCATCGCAACAGTTGGCGGTCGTCGTTTCCAGTGCGTTCCATTGAGCCGCCGCCGCACGAGATCGATTTCCTCAGACGTGAATCCGCGCGACGCGATTTCGTCCGCCGTCCAGCCGTGCAGCAGCCAATTCAGAATCTCGTCGGCGCGCGCGTAGGTCACGCCAAAGTCACCCTCGTCCGTTTGTCCTTCCACGAGATCTGCGCTCGCGGGCTTTTTGATCACGATATCCGGAACGCCGAGGTGTTTTGCGAGCGCCCACACCTGCGTCTTGAACAAATCGCCGAGCGGATTGATCGGCGGTGAATCATCGGCGTGCCACGTGAAGTAGCCGAGCAATCGCTCCGACTTGTTACCGGTTCCGAGCGGCAGCGCGCGCAACTTCGCGGACAAATCGAACAGAACGATCATGCGCGTACGCGCCATGACGTTGCCGCGTCGTGTGGCGTCGGCGTCAGGTTCATTCGCGAGGTAACCATCGACTGCTCCGCTGATATCGAGCACGCGCGGCGTCACGCCGAGCGCTTTCGCGACGAGCTTGGCGTGCGCAAGCGAATCCGGGTTCGACGTCTTGTACGGCATGCACACGAGGTGCACGTGCTCGGCGCCGAGCGCGCGCACCGCGAGCGATGCGGTCACCGCGGAATCAACGCCGCCCGACAGCCCAATCACGGCGTCGGTAAAACCCCGGCGATTGAATTCGTCGCGCAAGAATCCAACGAGCCATTTCTCGGTGAGCGCGCCGTCGATCGTGAGTGGCGGTGGTGCGGAGCGGCCGTGCTCGGGTGCGAGGACAATCGGTAGCAGCACGCCGGGCTCGACGCCTCCGTTGCCGTCCACTTTCGGATGTTTACGTCCGTCAGTGGCAGGCATGTCGTAGCGCGCCGGCACGGATCGTTCACCAACGCGCGAGCGCGCGAGTTCACGCTCGAGGTGCGGCAATTGCGCGCGAAGATCGGCGAGCAGCGGTGAATCGGCGCGCGCGCGGCCCAGGTCGTCGAGGTCGACTTCCGCGAGCACGAGCGCTTCATCCATCACCGGCGCACGCGCGCGAATGTCGCCATGCGGGCCAATGACGAGCGATCCACCCTGAAAACTCTTTCCACCCTCGGACCCGACGAGGTTGCACAGCACGGTGTACACGCCGTGCTCTTCGGAAATGTCGCGAATCAACCGCTCCCATCGCGCGACCGACGCCGGTTCGCTCGCGGCTTCAGGCCGCGGCTGAATCCCGCGCGCGGGCGCTGCGCTGCAAACGAAAATGATTTGCGCGCCGTCCAGTGCTGCAATCGTTCCGCTGATCGAGTGCCACGCATCCTCGCATACAAGCATTGCCGCGCGACCCCACGGCGTGTCGAACGCGCGAACGTCGAGTCCCGGTTCGACGAAGCGGCTTTCGTCGAACAACCCGTACGTCGGGAGGAACATCTTGCGATGGACGTGGCGAATCTCGCCGCCCGGCGTCGCGCCGAGCCGGAGGTACATCGCGCTGTTGTGCAGCGTGTGTTCCCAGCGCTCGTAAAAGCCCACGACGAGGTCGATAGTGCCCCCACCCGGGCTCGCGCTGCGCCACGCAATGTCGAGGTCGTTCGCGAGCTGACCGCCGGTGACGGCGACTTCTTCAACGCCGCCCTCGACGAAGTAGCCCGACAACGCGGTTTCGGGCAGGCACAGCACGTCGGGACGAGGCGAAATGGTCGCCACCTGGGCGAGCAAATCCCGAATCCTGCCTACGTTCGCGGGGTACGAACCCTTACGTGGCTGGAACTGGGCGATCGCGAGACGAAGAGGCAGCGACATTAGTCAGTTAAAGAGCACAGGTACGACGGCGGGAGGCAAGAGGTACGCGCGATCGCCGGCCCCGCACCGCCGTACTGGAACGCCAACCATGCGCCGCAACTCGTTCATTTCTCACCGTCAGAACCTCGCGGTCATCGCCGCGATGATTGCCGTGTGCGCCGGCACCGCGACGTCGGTCGCGGCGCAGGGCGCGGCGCGCGTCGAAGCGTGGCAGATCATTCTGCCGCCGCAGTCGTCGCTCGTTTTTGCCCGCGACGGATCGCTCATTGGCGAGATCGGGCGCGAATGGCGCACCAACGTTTCGATTCAGACGCTGCCGGCGTATTTGCCGAACGCATTCGTCGCCATCGAAGACCAGCGATTCTACAAGCACGACGGTGTCGACCTCGTCGGGGTTGCCGCAGCAGTCAAAGACGCGGTGCTCGGAGACGCGCGCGGCGCGAGCACGATCACACAGCAACTCGTCGGGAACATGCACCCCGACATCATCGATCGTACCGACGTTTCACTCTCGCGAAAAATCCGCGAGCAGCGCGCGGCGCGCGAGATGGAAAAGCATTACAACAAGCAGCAGATCCTCGAGGCGTATCTCAACCAGATCAGCTTTGGCCGGAATTGGTTCGGGATCGACGCCGCAGCACGCCACTATTTCGGCAAGCCGGCATCGCAGGTAACCATCGCCGAAGCCGCGACGCTTGCTGCGATGCCGAAGGGCCCCGCGCTTTACGATCCGATCAAGTATCCCGCGCGCGTCAAGCAGCGCCGCGACCTCGTCCTCACGGTGATGGCGCAGCAGAATTACATCACCGCGGCGCAAGCAGCCGCAGCGAAGCGGACGCCGCTCGTGGTCGCGCCCAACGCGGGAATGTCGGCGAACGCGCCGTATTTCGTCGATGCGGTGCGCGGCAACCTCGAGCGCCACGGAATCAGCTTTGCCAACGGCGGGCTGCGCGTTCACACCACGCTCGATCCGGCGCTGCAGCGCGCTGCCGACGACGCACTCGTGTCCGGCCTCAAGGACGTCGAAGCACGCCGTGATTTCCGCCATCCGACGCTGGCAAATCATCCAGCGGGAAG
Source organism: Gemmatimonadaceae bacterium (assembly GCA_035277145.1). Lineage (GTDB taxonomy): Bacteria > Gemmatimonadota > Gemmatimonadetes > Gemmatimonadales > Gemmatimonadaceae > DASRAP01. The sequence continues at coordinate 2,944 of DATELA010000042.1, forward strand.
CACCGACTACCTGCAAGGCGCCGTCGTTGCGATGGCGCCAGAAACAGGCGACGTGCTCGCGTTGAGCGGCGGTCGCAATTACGCGCAGGCGCCGTTCAATCGCGCGATCAACGGAATGCGCCAACCCGGCTCCGCGTTCAAGCCGTTCGTGTACGCAACCGCGGTGCGCGATTCCGTACCGCCGAATGCGATCGTCGCCGATACCGCGCTCACCATTGCGTACGACCGCACCGTGTACGAACCGCGCAACGCCGACGGCGAATTCCTCGGACCGATGACGTTGCGCACGGCGCTCGCACGCTCACGCAATCCCGTTGCCGTGCAGTTGTGGATGTCGGAGGGCGCAAGCGACATCATCGCGCTCGCGCGACGCGCGGGCCTGCGCGACTCCATTGCGCCGTATCCGTCGAGCGCAATCGGCGCGTCGGTCGTTCAGCCGCTCAATCTCGTGTCCGCGTACACGGTGTTCGCGAACCTCGGCACCGCGGTCGAACCGCGGCTGGTGACGCGCGTCGAGTCAGCCGACGGACGAACGCTGTGGAGCTCTGGCGTGGTGCAGCGAACGGAGGTTCTCGACTCCGCAACGGCGTTCATTGTCCGCGACATGATGCGCGACGGCGTTGAGCGCGGTACGGCGACCTCGGTTCGGCAGTACGTGCCCGAAGCCATCCCGGTGGCCGGCAAGACCGGCACGACCGACGAAGTCACCGACGTGTGGTTCGTCGGCATGACGCCCGATGTTGTCGCCGGTGTGTGGCTTGGCTTCGACCGCCCCCGAACAATTCTGCGCGGCGCAGCGGGCGGCTCCCTCGCGGCGCCGATCTTCGGCAAGGCGATTGCGCAGTGGTACCGCGACCGGTCGCCCAGCGAGTGGGCCGCGCCAGGCGGGCTGATCGTTGTGGAGCTCGATCGCGATACCGGCGACATCGCCGATGCGACCACCCCTCCTGAACGCGTTTATACCGAGTACTTTCTCCCCGGCACGGATCCGGTGAGCCGCCGCCTGCAGTTGATCCGCGTGCTGTGCAGAGGGGTGTTCTGAGACTGCAGCCCTGAGCCCTGAGCCCTGAGCCCTGAGCCGTACGACTCGCGACCAACGCGGATGATCTGGACTCCGGTACAAAAACTTTCGATTGGCGCTGGTGCCGCGCTGCTCGTGCTTTCGCTGTTCGGCATCGTCGCCGGTGCATCGGTGTCGCGGCTTGCGACGCAAGAAGCCGCCGTCGCCGACGCGAACGTCGCCATTGCGACGATCGATCAGCTCTCGGCGGCTAACGCAGAAGTAGATCGATCAGGCTCGGAATTCGTTCTCACGGGCTCGCCGGAAGCGCTCGAAGCGTTCACTGCCGCGCGCAGCCGCATCGAGGATGCGCTGGACGCGATTCGTCGCCGCACCGAAGACCGGCCGCGACAGCGTACCGCGCTCGATTCACTCGGTCCGTTGATCGGCGAACGCATGTCGACGCTCAACGCCGCAATCGCGCTTCGCCAACGCGAAGGTCCCGCTCCGGCGATTGAGCACTTGCGCGCACGTCCCGCGCGCGTCACACGTGGTGGCGTCCAGCCGCTCATTCAGCGCATGCGCGAGGAAGAGTCGCGCGTGCTCGGCGATCGCACGCGGTTGCAACAGCAGCACAGCAACACCGCGGCAACGGTGATTACAGTGGCGTCCGTGATTGGTTTCTTGCTTGCGGCGCTCGCATTCACGCCCATGCGGCCGAGCGTTGCCGCTCGCCTGACGAAACGGCTGACCACGCCCGCCGGCATTCCCGCGATTCCTGAGTTTGCGGAAACGGTTCGCGACAGCGGGCGCGCGGCAGCGGATCGACTCACGCGGCTGCAGCAGGTTGTGCACGCCATCGCGACATCGGATAGCGCGGAAGCCGCCGGTGATGCAGTCATCACACGCGGACTCGGCGGACTCGCAACTGCGGCGGTCATCGTGGCGCGCTACGTCGACGGCGCGTGGCATGTCACCGCGCGACGCTCGGCGCGCGCGAGCGTGGGCAGCGCACTCTCGCCCGATCTCGCCAAGCCGCTCGAAGACGCGTCGCGCACGCGCGAACCGGTTGTGATCGAAAGCCGCGCTGAGCGCGATCGACTCTACCCCGAGCTACCGAGCATGAGTGCGGCGGCGGAAGTGGCACTGATTTCGATTCCAATGGTGCGGCGCGGGCGCGTGTCCGGCGGAATCATGCTGGCGTTCGACTCGCCGTACGTGTTCGGCGATGATGAGCGCGCGTATCTGGCGACGTTGGGGAGAGTGTCGGCGCAGTAACCAAAAAGATGGAAGACCGAAACTAAAGTGAGAAGTGCGAGGAGGGCGCGCTTTCTTCGCACTTCTCACTTCAGTTGTCCGTCTTCCGTCTTCTAAACCGAGGCCAAGGCCTTCGCGGGGACCGAGTCCTCCACCAGTGCGAGATCAAACACTTCCGCAAGCGTCTCCACCGCGTGGAACGTGAGTTGTCCGCGCACTTCTTCCGGCACGTCCTCGAGATCGGCCTCGTTTTCTTTCGGGATCACGATGTGCGAGATGCCGGCGCGGTGAGCGCCGAGCACTTTTTCCTTCACTCCACCGATCGGAAGCACACGGCCGCGCAGCGTGACTTCACCCGTCATTGCAATGTCGCGCCGCACCGGCTTGCCCGACATTTCCGACGCGAGTGCCGTCGCAATCGCGACGCCCGCCGAGGGACCGTCCTTCGGAATTGCACCCGCCGGAACGTGAATGTGCGTTTCGATTCCGCCAAGCCGGGATCGCGGAATGCCCAGTTCGCGCGAGTGATTCGTAACGAACGTGAACGCCGCACGCGCGGATTCTTTCATCACGTCGCCCAGCTGCCCGGTGAGAATGAGCGCCACCGGCGCAGCAGTTCCCCCCGAGGTGTCGGTGGCCGGCGGAGTTTCCATGCGGCGTGTCGACGCTTCGACGAACATGATGTCGCCGCCCATCGGCGTGTAATACATGCCCGTCGCCATGCCGATTTCGTTCGTCTCGTTCGCGCGCTCCGGGCGCACCTTCGGACGGCCGAGCAATTCGCGAATCTCGTCGGCGTCGATCAAGCCGTCTTCGATCGTGGTGTGCTCTTCGCCGTCGGCCACGCGGCGCGCAACTTTTCGCGCGACGGCACCGATGCGTTGCTCGAGCTGACGCACACCCGATTCACGCGTGTATTTGCTGATGATCGCTTGTACCGCATCATCGGAGAACGCGACTTTCTTGTCGCTCAATCCTGATTCATCGAGCTGACGCGGAATCAGATACGTCTTCGCGATTTCCGCTTTCTCGCGTTCGGTGTAGCCCGCGAAGTCGACGACTTCCATGCGGTCGAGCAGCGGCGCCGGAATGTTCTGAATGAAATTCGCCGTTGCAATGAACAGCACTTCGCTCAGATCGAACGGAACGCCGAGGTAGTGATCGGTGAACGTGTCGTTCTGCGCGGGGTCGAGCACTTCGAGCAACGCACTCGACGGATCGCCCTGGAACGACACACCGAGCTTGTCGATTTCGTCGAGCAGAAACACCGGATTGCGTTTGCCCGCTTGCTTCAAACCCTGAATGATTCGACCGGGCATCGCGCCGACGTACGTGCGACGATGTCCGCGAATGTCGGCTTCGTCGCGCGCACCACCGAGCGACACGCGCACGTATTCGCGTCCGAGTGAACGTGCGATCGATTTCGCAATCGATGTCTTGCCAACGCCCGGCGGACCGACGAACAACAGAATCGGGCCCTTCGCCATGGCGCGTGACTTGGCTTCGCGCGCGTCGGTGATGGAGCGATTCAAATCGACTTCAGTCGACGGGCGCGAGCGCGCCGCTGCGGTCTGGTCATCTGTGCGAAGTTTCGCAGCGGGGAATTCGCCGGTTTGCTCGACTTCTGCCGCGAGTTGTTTCGCGCGCAACTGACGCACCGCGAGAAACTCGAGGATACGGTCTTTCACATCCTTCAGCCCGTAGTGGTCTTCGTCGAGAATGACCGTCGCACGCGGCAATTCGAGTTGGTCGTCGGAACGCGCGTTCCACGGCAACTCCGCGATCCATTCGAGATACGTGCGAATGACCTGCGCTTCCATCGACTCGCGTCCGGAACGCTCGAGGCGGCCCAGTTCGCGCTCGACTTCGGTGCGCGCGAGCTTCGGCAACTCCAGCTTCATCAGCTTCTCGCGCAGTTCGGCGATCTCCTTGGACGAATCTTCTTCGCCCAATTCCTTCTGGATCGTCTTCATCTGCTCGCGCAGGAACATTTCGCGCTGACGCTCTCCGAGCTCTTCCTGCACCTGCGACTTGATCTCTTCCTGCGCCTCGATCATTCCGATCTGGCGCTGCACGTGCACGAGCACGCGTCGCAGGCGCTCTTCGACGTTGAGCGTCTCGAGCAACGCCTGTTTTTCCGGAACCGTCAACTCGATGTAGCCCGCGACGAGATCCGAGAACTTGCCCGGGTCGGCGACGGCATCGAGCACCTGGTGCACCACTTCTTCGGGCAGACCGCGGCGCTCACCGAGCTCGGCCGCGCGCTCGCGAGTTTCCTTGTGCAGCGCTTCGAACGCCGGATCGTTTTCACCGAGCGGCGCCAACTCTTCTGCCGTAGCGACGACCGCGCTCATGAAGCCTTCGGCTTGATTGAACTGGAGCGCCGTCGCGCGCGTTTCGCCCTGGAGCAGCAGCTGCACGCCGCCCAAACCGCGCTGGATTTGCCCGATCCGCGCGATGACGCCCATGGTGTACAGGATCTCAGCCGTGGGTTCGTCTGTGTTGTCGCGTTGCGCGACCGCGAACACCAGGCGATCGCCTTTTACCGCTGATTCGATAGCGCGCAACGTGCCCGGGCGTCCCGCCGCAATTGGTGCGGTAATGCCCGGGAAAATGACCGTACCCCGCAATGGCAAAACGGGGAGAACTTGCCGTGTGCTCATCCGACCTCGTGTCGTTTGGCTCGCTCGCACTGCGAGTGCGTGAACAGAACTAAGCGATGCATCTGCAAGCGCTGTTCCACGCCTGACTTACGACATCCTGGCGCGAATTGCAACTTTTGAGTGCCGCTGTGACGTAGGGACTGCCGCGGCGACTTTTGTCCGCCTGCGCCGCGCCCCGCGGCTCTGGACGCTGACCGCTGTCGCCCCGCCGTCACGGATGCTAGCGTACCCGTCTCTCCCAACACTGATCCCAGCTCCCCGCGTGTCAGACCCGCTCGCTTCGACCGCCGACGCCGAGCTGCGCGCGCACCTGGAGCGCATTCTCGGTGGGCTATACGACCTCGGCGCGGAAATCGGGCGCGGCGGGATGGGAGTCGTGTATCGCGCGCGGGACCTGAAGCTCAAACGCACCGTCGCGATCAAGGTCCTTCCGCCAGAACTCGGCTTCCGCGCCGAGATTCGCACGCGGTTTTTGCGCGAAGCGGAGACGGCGGCGCAGCTCTCGCACCCGAACATCGTCCCGATTTATTCGGTCGACGAGAAAGACGGGATCGTGTTCTTCGTGATGTCGCTGATCGAGGGCCAGAACCTCGCGCACTGGATTCACGATCACGGCGCGATGGAGCCGGAGCGGGCGCGGCGCTTGCTGCGAGACGTTGCCGATGCGCTCGCGTACGCACACGCGCAGGGCGTGGTCCACCGCGACGTAAAGCCGGACAACATCCTGCTCGACAAGTCGAGCGGCCGCCCGATGGTGACCGACTTCGGCATTGCGCGCGCGATCACTGAGGGCGCTGACTCGCGGCTGACCGCGACGGGAATCGCCATTGGCACGCCGGCGTACATGTCGCCGGAACAGTCGGCGGGCGACAAGCAGATCGACGGACGCAGCGACCTCTACTCGCTCGGCGTCGTCGCGTATCAGGTGCTGTCGGGCGATCTGCCTTTCATCGCGTCGAGCACACCGGCAATGCTCGTGAAGCACTTGTCGGAGCAGCCCATGCCGCTGCATCTCAAGCGGTCGAGCGTGCCGCGCGAGCTGGCCGACGTCGTGATGTGTTTGCTGGCGAAAGACCCGGCTGACCGGTTTGAGAACGCTACCGCGCTGGTCGACGCGCTGGACGGCGGCGGAAACATTCCGGTTGCGAGGCCGCGCTCTACGCCGACGTGGTCGCCCATGCCGGCGGCGGCCGCCGACTCGGACGCGCCGACGCAGGACGAGTTGATGCGGTGGAGCGCCCCCGCCGTACAAGCGTTCCGCAAGAAACTCCCGACGTTCATCGCGGTAAACGCGGTGATTCTCGTGATCTCGCTGTTCAGCCAGTCGGGCGACCTCTTTTCGATCACTGCGTTCTGGAGCGTGTACCTCGCGTTCAAGTACGCGAAGCTCTGGTCCGAAGGCTACGACTGGCGCGATGTGTTTCGGCAAAAGCGCGATCGCATGGCGTTTGACGTCCTCGGCGAGTGGATCGAGGACATCCAGGCGATTTTCAGCTCTACCAAGCGCGCCGAAGTCCGCGCACGCTGGCGCGCGCGCCGGCTACAGCCCGGTTTGATGACGCCCGCAGTTGGTGAGCTGACCGGTGCCGCGCGCGCGGCGTTGCCCGCGCCCGGGGCTAGCGGCAAGCCATCCAAGCCCGGCAAGCGCGGCCTCACGAATGCAGAACTCTCGGCGATGGGAGCAGCACGTCGCGACGTCGCGCTCCGCGCTGAGCAGGATCGCAACGAACTCTTACAGCTCGTTGCCTCACTGCCCGATCGCGAGCGCAAACAACTCAAGGACATCAACGAGACGGCAAAAGCGCTCGAGCAGCGCGTGCGGAGTCTTTCGCTCGGCCTCTCGGAAATCGACCGCACCACACCGAAAGGTGGCTCTGACGCATTGGAGCGCGAGATCGCGCAGCTCGAAGCGCAGGCCAACCCGCTCGATCGAGACGCGAGCGAAGCACGCGTGCGTCGCCTGGCATTGCTCAAGCGCGACCGGCGCGCGGTTGGCGATCGCGTGAAGAAGCGCGCGGACCTCGAAGCCAAACTCGAGAGTTGTTCGCTCGCGCTGCAAAACCTCCGGTTCGATGTGTTGCGTCTCAAGACCGGCGGCTCGTCGACGCAGAGCGTCACACACGTTGCCGAGCGTGCGATGTCGCTCGCCCGGGACGTGGAAGGCATGATCGCCGTCAACGAGCTGGGCAAGCAATCCGGCCCTAAGGCCTAAGCCTGATGTCGTCGCTCCTTCGCGACCGCCTGGCGCAAGCGACGAGCGGGCGGTACGTCGTGGACGAAGAAATCGGCCGCGGCGGAATGGCAGCGGTGTTTGGCGCGACCGATGTGCGCCTCAAACGCGCCGTCGCCATCAAAGCGCTTCCGCCCGATCTCGCGTTTCGCGCCGATGTGCGCTCGCGATTCATTCGCGAAGCGCAAATGGCCGCGGGATTGGCACACCCGCACATCGTCCCGATTTACGCAGTCGAAGAGACCGAAGGTCTCGTGTGGATGGTGATGGGCCGCGTGCGCGGCGAAAGTCTTGCGCAGCGATTGCACCGCGACGGCCAGCAGAGTTTTTCAGAAACGCGACGCGTGCTGCGTGAAACTGCCGATGCGCTGGATCATGCGCACACACGCGGCGTCATCCATCGCGACGTAAAGCCGGACAACATTCTCATCGACCAAGCCAGCGGTCGCGTGATGGTGACGGACTTCGGCATTGCGCGCGCAATGGAAGGCGACCAGCGGCTCACCGCGACCGGCGTTGCCGTCGGCACGCCGACGTACATGTCTCCCGAGCAGGCGCGTGGTGACGACATCGTGGACGGCCGCGCGGACGTGTACGCACTCGGCGTCGTCGGATATCAAATGCTGACGGGGGCGCCGCCGTTTATCGCGCCAAACACGCCGGCGTTGTTGCTGAAGCATGTGAGCGAGTCGCCGGCACCGCTGCACTCCAAGCGGCGCGACACGCCGCTCAATCTCGAGTACGCGATCGAACGCGCCCTCGCAAAGGATCCAGCGGTTCGGTGGCAGAGCGCGAGCGCGTTTCGGGATGGCCTCGCTGACGACGCGCACACGCCGGCAGGTGCGAAGGGCGGCGAATGGGGATTCAACGTTCGCGTTGGCGTTATCGCGCAAAAGCGCGCCGACGCGCCGCCTTCGTCAGCAGACCACGGCGGTGTTCCGCCGTATCCTGTGTGGCGAGGCGGTGGTCGCGACGAGCGCGCTGCGTGGCGCGAGGCGAAGCTCGCGTGGCGCGAGCAGGTCCGCGCGCAGGAAAGCATGGTCGCCACCAGCGCACGGGCGGCGAAGGAAGCCGCGCGCGCCGCACGCCGCGCATCGCATCATCGCGGAAAGAATGCGCCCATCGGCGACAAAATTCGCGGATTCCAGAAGCATTTCGTGTCGAACGTTCTCGTCGGCTTCATGCTGTTCGCTATCAACGCGCTCACGGGCGGGTTTCCGTGGTTCATCTTTCCCGCGCTCGCCATGTCGATCGGCATTCTGATCCACGCCTTGTCGCTGTGGCAGGACGGCGCACGGGTGCGCGATCTCTTCACCAGTCCCGCTAGGCTCAACGCGCTCCATCCGCCCGTCGCCGTCGTCAGCGATCCTGGGCTCGCAGTAGAGGACCGCGCGCGTTCGCTCGTGAGCAGCGATGTGCTCTCGGGTTCGCACGGGTCTGTGGTGCGTCGCGCGGTGGACGATGAGCGCGCCGTGCTGGAGATCCTCGCGTCACTCGCGCCCGCTGATCGCGCACAGCTTCCTGACGTGGAGCCGACGCTGCGTTCGTTGATCGACCGCGTTGCCTCGCTCGCGCAATCCGTGCATCGCCTGGACGCGGACGTGCACCCGGGACAGCTATCGCAAATCGATTCGCGCTTGGCGGAAGCGCGCGCGCAGGCCGCCACGTCGACCGATGGCGAACGACGCGTGTCGCTGCTCGAGCGCCAGCGCTCCACGCTCGCTGAATTGGCGGAGCGACGTCAAACGCTTGCGAGTCAGCTGGAGAGCGTATCGCTCGTGTTGCACACGATGCGGCTCGATTTGCTGCGGCTCCGCTCGTCGGGCATCGCCGCAGCGAGTGGTGAAGGCACCAACATCACTCAGGAAGCGCGCGCACTCTCGAATGAGATTGGCAGAGTGCTCGACGCGGCGGCGGAAGTGAGAAAAC
>DATELA010000043.1:0-3646 GCA_035277145.1 Gemmatimonadaceae bacterium
TAGGGGTTCAGAACCCACGATTCGCTCAGGGGTACTTCAGGCGCGTACCTTAGCACCCGCGCGTGCCTCTCCCGCCGCGCAAGTCGTCTCCGTTCGGAACCCCTACATGATTCGACGCACTCTCCACGTTCTGGTGATCGCGTGCGCATTCGCACCCGTTGGCATGGGTGCGCAGACGGCGCGCACGACTCCGGATGTCCCCGCGGAGTATCGCCCGCCGCCGGGCATGTGCCGGATCTGGGTCGAGAATGTGCCGCCGGATAAGCAGCCTGCGCCGACCGATTGCACCAAGGCGCTCCGGAACAAGCCTGCCAACGCGCAGGTGATTTTCGGCGACGAGAAAGACCCGCCGCGCAAATCGACGCCTGCGACCAGCGCGACGCCGACGCGCTCAAACCTGACGACGCCGGTGACGGGCGGCCGCGGCAATACGCGCCCACGCACGGATTCGACCAAGGCCAAGAGCGACAGCGCGAAAGCGAAACGCGACAGCGTGCCGCCGAAGCGAGATACCGTTCCGCCGTCAAATCGCGGTCATTAGGACAACCAGCCACATTCGAAGTCGCCGGATCGAGCATCGCACGCGTGTAGGTTTCGCGCGTGCGTGACGTACGCGATCCGTACCTGCCTGCCGACCACGACGCGTTCGTGGCGGCTGAGCCGCCCGGTGGACGCGTCATCGTCATCGCGCCGACGCGCGCGGCGTGCGAAACGATCGAACTCGGCTTCACGCTCGACATCGAAACCGTGTTGTGGCGCGAGCGCGGCGAGCAGCTCACCGCACTCGCAACCGCGCGTAAGCCGTTCGGCATTGTCGCCGGAACCGGCACAGGAAAAACGCTCGCGGTGCGTCCGATCGCACAGGCGTTGCTGCGCACGAATCAATTGCGTGTCGGCGTCATCAACCGTGAGCGCGAAGCGACGCCCGAAACGCCGACGTGGAACGTCATCATCGTCACGACCGGCATTGCGCGTCGCTGGTTCCAGGCCGGCGACATTCTGGCGCGCGACACGATCATCGTCGACGAGGTGCACCAAACGTCGGCGGAACTCGAGCTGTGTCTCGCGCTCGGGAAACGCGTCGGCTGTCGATTCATTTGGTTGTCGGCAACCGTCGACCCGACTTTTTACGCGCGCTACCTGAATTCCGCGGATGTCGTCGAAAGCAGCGCGTTTGATCCCGCGAAGGCCGCGCAGGTGAAAGTGATTTCGCGTGATCCGGTTGGATTTCTCGACGACAAGTTCATGCAGCGTGTGATGAAGGAGAAGCGTGGCGTCGGTGTGTTCATGCCTACGCGCGCAATGGTGGAGCAAGTCGCAGCTGATGTGTCGTCGAGATTCCCGAGACTCGACGTCGCGCACTATCACGGCGGCGAACCGATTCGTGTCATTCGACCGTTTCTCGAAGGCGCGGTGCAGCCGCCGTTTCTGCTGACGATGACGGCGGCCGGCCAGAGCGCGCTTAACGTGCAGGGCCTCGATACCGTCGTCATCGACGACACGCGCTTTACGAATGTCATCGAGCGCGGACGCAACGTGCTCACGCGTACGCATCTCGGCCCAAACGAAATTCTGCAGATGGCGGGACGCGTGCACGGACGCGTGCGCGACGGACGCGTGTTCATTCTGAGCGATCGCGTGCTCGAGTTCAGCGGGCTCAGGCCCGTGTCTCCTGAATTCCAGCTTGCGGGTGACTCCGAGCGCGTTGCGCTCACGTGCGCCGCGCTCGGCGTGCGCGCCGACGAACTCGATTTACCGGTTCCGCTCGATCGCGCCGCGTACCGCGCGGCGCTTGCAACGCTGGAAGAACGCGGGGTCGTCGAGAATGGCGTGCTCACGCAATACGGACGCGTGATCGAAGCACTGCCGGTCGACCGTCCGTGGGGTGAATTGCTCGCGCACGTCGAAGACGACATGCTCGCATGCGTTGCAGTCATGAGTGGCATCGAATCGTTGCACCGCATGACGCGGGAGGATCGCAACCTCGACGGGCTCATCATTGCCGGGAGCGATCATCTCACGGCATACAACGTGTACGCGGAAGCGTACCGCCGGCATGGATACGTCGGGGAAGTGTACGGTCTCGAGCGTCATCTCTTTCACGACGATATCGCGGAATGGGCCGAGCGTCGTGGTGTGCTGGTGAAGTCGGTTGAAGACGCGGCGCTGGCGATGGCGAGCGTATACCGCGCATTGCGCATGAAGCTTCCGCCCGAACTTCCGCTCGCGCGGGACACGACGCTGCGCCGGTTCCAGCAATTGCTCGCGCGGTTGCAACCGTTCTCGCTCGTCATCGATGAAGAGACGGCGAGCGGCGAAAGTGCGCGTGTGTCGAAGACGAGCGTGTGTGGCAGTTGGGGCGCGATTGCCGGCGACCTTCGCTATTTCGCCGATCGATTCGGTGTCGCGCGAGCCGCGATCGAAGGCACGCAGATTCCGCGGCACCTGGTTCGCGAAAACGCAGTGGAGCACGCACCGGAAATCGTGTTCGATCGTGAACGTTCGCAAACACCGCTGGTTCGTACGCGGCGCGTGACGTATTTCAGTTTCGAATTGGAGCGCGAAGACGAACCGTTGCGCGAATGGCGCGGTGCCGACGCGCCTGCCGCGCGTCACGCGCTCGCCGTTGCGCTCGCGCGCGGTGAAGCGCTGCACCCCGCGGTGCGCCGTAATCAGGCGGACATCGATTCTGTTCGCGAAGCATGGCGGCGCTCGGGTGGATCAACGCCGCGACTCACGGCGGAAGAACTGACGGCGATGTATGAGGCGGCGCTCGCAAACGTCGGCGACGTGCACCAATGGCGTGCGGCCCGGCTCATACTCGACTTCGATGCGCTCGTCTCGCGCGAAGAACGCGCACGGTTGGCGCGGTTGCCGGGCGCGGCGTTGGTGCGCGATCGCACCGTGCCAATTGAGTACGATGTCGAGACGGACGCAGACGGCCGTTCGTTCGGTGTGGCGCGGCTGCGATTGAACGACAAGCTCGTGCGTACGCTCGACGAATCTGATTTGCCGGACCTGGATCGTCCGTTACGGTTTGCCGCGCATCGTGGACCTCGGCCGGCGGTGCGCGCTGCGTCGTTGGCCGAGCTCAAAGCGGCGCTCGATGCATCGCCGGATGAACCGGCGCGCCGTCGCGACGATGGACCGCGACGCAAGGATGGGCACGGTTCGCGCGATCAACATCGCGGACGGAAGGGTTCACGCATTTGGCGCGGGAAACCGCGCGGGCGGCGCGGGTAACGCGACGCGGGTAGCGCGACGGGCGCAGCGCGCACACCGATCGTGCGGCTGTGCTATCGAGCCTTGGAGTTCTTTCGCTTGGCTCGTCGTTCACGAAAGCGTTTTGCTTTCGCGCGATTGCCGCATGTGCCCATCGTGCACCAACGCCGGCTTCCATTTTTCGTCGCGTCGTAAAACACGCGCGCGCATTGCGCGTTCGCGCAGGTGCGCACGCGGTCGAGGTCGCCGCGCACGAGCGACTCGGTCGCCGATTCGACCAACGGCAACAACAGTCCCGCAAACGCGTCGCCCGCGGCGACGAAGGCGTGTTCGAAGCGCCCGTCGTTGGTTTGTTCAACGCGGCGCATACCGGCGCTGCGGCCCAACACGCGATTCAATTCGCCGAGTGCAGCCGAGCGGGCCC
>DATELA010000044.1:0-7385 GCA_035277145.1 Gemmatimonadaceae bacterium
GGCGCGCGACCCGAGCCCTCAGCCCGAAGCCCGATACCGGCTCAACGCAACGATGGCGATATGTGCATGCGCACGACAACAGCAAGATCGTTCTCGTCGCGCACCACACCCCACGCGTTTTCGCCGCGCATCGCGTACACACTGATCGAGCGCGGCACGATGACGCGGCCGAGGTACGTGCCGTCGGGTTCGAACACATCCCAGCGTTTGTCCTTCGCACGAAACTTCACGGGCGGCGGCGCAGGCGCGTTGCCTCGCGATTGCGGTGGATCCGGCTCGAACGGTTCCGACGGCGCCGCGATACGAACCCAGATGCGCCCATCGAGTGCGACAGAAATGTCTTCGATTGGCGCTTTGTCGTTCGGGATTTCGGGACCGTTCCACGTGAAGTCCGCTTTCACGTTCTTCATGCGCACTTCGATGTTCGCGCGTAACTGCGATCGCTCGTCACTCGAGACTGGCGGCGGTGTGAACTCGCGCGTGATACGCACGTGTTTTCCGTTCGCTTCGGCGTTCACTGCGTACGGCCGCGTCAATGACGTGACGATGTGGCCGAGTGGACTGGGATCTTCGCGCTGGTACGCGCCGTGCGGCACGTTCGTCGCCATGCCACCAATCCCTGTCGCTGACGCGTGAATCGCGCTGACGTTGTTGTCGCGGCCGGGCAGCAATGGTGACATGATCGTATCGAGCAGTTTTCCGGTTGAGTCGAACCGGAAGTAACCAATCTGCTGTGGATTCCCGAATTGTTCGGGAGTCATCGGCTTGTCTTTGCTCCCGATCATCAGCGGATGCGCCATCAACCAGATGCGGTTCTGTACGTCAACCATCACCGTCAGTCCGCAACAATCGCTGAATGCGACGGACGCCGTAGAGCGGTGCGTGCCATCGGCGTTGTAAAAGTTGACTCGCATGTTTCCGTCGTCCCACATCACAAGCCCGCCGTCGCGCAGCACCGCGATCGAATTCGCGCGGACATACTCGCCCGGTCCGCTGCCTTTGCGGCTGATGCGCTTCAGCGACGTACCGTCGGAATCCAGCCGCCAGAGCGCCGGCGTCGCTCCATCCCAGATCCACACCTCGCCGTCATGACCAATCGCAATCTGCGAGACATCGCCGATCGCTTGCGTGGTCGAATCGCTGGCACGCCAGTCGATGGCCAGTGTGCGCGCGAGGCTATCCGAAACATCACCCGTCGTCGCCGCGATGACGGTATCGCCGACCGTCGTGAATGTCGTGGTGTATGGAAGCCGGTCGCTGACCGCCGAGCACGCACCGATGAGAATCGCGAGTGCCAGCAGTCGAATGGTCGTTACACTGCGCATGGGCCGCTCTCTCCGCACGGGATAACTTAGGGTTCCATATGACGTCTGCAGCGCTGCTCGAACAACATCGCCCCGCCCTCACCGGCCACTGCTATCGCATGCTCGGCTCCGTTCTCGACGCCGAAGATGCAGTGCAGGAAACCATGCTGCGTGCGTGGAAAGCGATCGATCGCTTCAAGGAACAGTCGTCGCTCAAAACGTGGCTGTATCGCATTGCGACGAACGTGTGCCTCGATTCGCTTACGGCAACAAATCGCCAGCGGATTCGTCCGCTCGAAGTTGGTGACTCGCCTACGGTTGTCGCCGACGATATGTCGCTGCCGCAACAGCCGCGCGAGACCTGGGTCGAACCGATTCCAGACGCGATGGCGTTGCCCGCTGCGGAAGATTCTGATCCGGAAGAACGCGCCGTGTTACGAGAAAGTATTCGCCTCGCGTTTGTCGCTGCGCTTCAGTATTTGCCTCCGCGACAGCGCGCAGTGCTCTTGTTGACGCAAGTATTGAATTGGTCCGCTGCAGAAACCGCGAAAGCGCTCGAGATGACGGTGCCTGCGGTGAACAGCGCATTGCAACGCGCGCGCGCAACGCTCGACGCGCGCAACCCCGCAGTCGTTCCGCGCGCACTGTCGACCGAGCAGCAGCAATTGCTCGCGCGTTATGTCGACGCGTTCGAGCGGTATGACGTGTCCGCACTCACGACGTTGCTGCACGAGGATGCCACACTGTCGATGCCACCGTACGCGATGTGGCTGCAGGGACACGCGTCGATTGCGAAGTGGTTCCTCAGCTTCGGCATTGGTTGCAAAGGTTCGAAGCTGGTGCCGGTCGACGCATGCGGTGGCACGCCCGCCTTCGCGCAGTACCGCGACGGCGGCGCGACCCCCTGGGCGATCATCGTGCTCGACCTGGACGGCGACCGCATCGTGAGCATGACGTCGTATCTCGATGTGCAAACGTTGTTTCCGCGGTTCGGACTGCCCCTCAAACTCGCGGCATAACGTCGCCACGGCGGCGACCGATGAGTTTTGGCGCGAGGGGCAGTCTATCGGTGTGAAGGCCGAGCACTCACACACGCCCACACCGAGGATTTGCAGCAATGACGACCGCACAAGCAGCTGGCCCCACCATCAGAAACGCCGGCTCGAAAGCCGCGCAGCCGCACAAACTCTTCGTGAACATTCCGGTCAGCGATCTGCAACGCTCGATCGAGTTCTTCGAAGCACTCGGCTTCACGTTCAACACGCAATTCACCGACGCGACCGCAACGTGCATGATCGTCGGAGAAGACGCGTACTTCATGTTGCTGACGAAGGACAAGTTCACCGAATTCAGCAAACGTCCCGTCGGCGATCCGCAGAAGGAAACGCGCGCGCTGTACGCGATCAGCGTGAACAGCCGAGCCGAGGTTGATGCGATGGTGAAGACGGCCGTCGCGTCAGGCGGTCGCGTTGCGGGCGAGCCGCAGGATCACGGCTTCATGTTCCAGCGCAGTTTTTACGACATCGACGGATACCACTGGGAAGTGTTCTGGATGGATCCAGCTGTCGTAAACTGAGACCTGTAAACGCAACGCAGAGCCGCAGAGAACGCAGAGGACCGCAGAGAACTGACTGTTGGAAACAGCTCTCGCCAGCCAGACCCTGGCAAGCCGAGTGCAGTTACCAAAAAGTCTTTCTCCGCGAACCTCTGCGTCCTCTGCGGCTCTGCGTTGCGTTTGTTGTTGCAGTTTCCGGGCGGATGGCGCACACTTGGAGCTCGACACCGCACAGAGGCTCCATGTCCGCACGTCACCGCCTGATCGCTGCTACTGCGCTGACCCTTTCCGCGCTGGGATTCACACTCGCGCTCGGCCCGTCGGCGGGAACGATGGCGAATGCGGCGAACGCATTCCTCGAAAGTCTCACACCCGAGCAACGACAGCGCGCCACGTTTGCGTTCGACTCGAGTGAACGCACGCACTGGCATTTCGTGCCTGTCGAAGCGTTCGCGCGCAACGGACTCACGATCAAGGACATGACCGCCAAGCAACGCGAACTCGCGCACGCGCTGCTCAAGGCAGGATTGAGTCAGCGCGGGTACATGACTGCAACGCAAATCATGGAGCTCGAGAACATCCTTGGCGCCATGGAAGCCGCGCGTCGCGCGGCGGCTGCGCAACCTTCGCGTACGGCGCCCATCGAGCGCGATCCACTCAAGTATTTCTTCTCGATATTCGGCACTCCGTCTGCGCGTGGTACATGGGGATGGCGCGCCGAAGGGCATCACGTATCGTTGCAATTCACGATCGTGAACGGATCCTTGGTGTCGAGCACACCGTCGTTCTTCGGCGTGAATCCAGCGGAAGTGCGCGAGCCGGGCCCGAAACAGGGAACGCGCATTCTCGCTGCGGAAGAAGACGCCGCGCGCGCACTCGTCGAAGCGCTGGACGAATCACAGCGCAAAGTCGCGATTCTCGACACCGTCGCACCGAACGACATCGTCACGATGGCGAACGTAAAAGTTGATCCGCTCGCGCCCGTCGGCATTGCATTCACCGCGCTGAACGCGTCACAGCGTACTTTGCTTCGCAAACTCATCGATGTGTATGCGAATCAAATGGCGACCGACATCGCCGCCGATCGCATCACGCGCATCGAGAAGGGCGGTTGGGACCGCGTCACGTTCGCCTGGGCGGGCACACTCGCCCGCGGCGCGCGCCACTACTATCGCGTGCAGGGCCCGTCGTTCCTCATCGAGTACGACAACACGCAGAACAACGCGAACCACATTCACTCGGTGTGGCGCGATTTCGCCGGGGATTTCGGGGTAGACTTGTTGCGGGAGCACGTGAGGGGCTTGCCGCACAACTAGCGGCTCACGGTTCAGGGCTCAGGGCTGCAGTGTTCATTTCCGCACAGCGCGATCCCAACCGCGCACACAAGCCGCAAACTGACGGCGCCGGGTCCGCTAGCTAACTCTTGCACACACAACGTCTTCCGCCGCGCGCAGCGGTGGCACATTCATTGACTGTCTAACCGCCACAATACCGCGCGCGTGTGCGCGGGGGACCAACCGTTTCCGAGGTTTCCGATGCTCCGTCCGACCTTTGCATTCGTCGCCGCCACCGCATTCGCGAGCGCAACGAATGTCGCTGCACAACAATCCACCGCGCCGCTGCCAAGTCAGCTCACGCTCCCGGCGGCAATCGAGTACGCAAAGCAACACGGCGCGCGTGCACGCGCTGCGCGATTCAACCTCGAGTCGGCACGTGAGAACTTCCGCGCGTTTTCCGCGCGTCAGAAACCGCAAGCGTTTCTCTCGGGCGACGTGCCGTCGTACAACCGCCTCATCATTCCCGCGCCGCAACCCGATGGCAGCGTGGAATTCCGTCCGCAACAACAGACCAACTCGTCGCTCAATCTCTTCATCTCACAAGGCGTGCCAATCACCGGCGGTTCGGTCAGCCTCATTTCGCAACTCGCGCAACTCCGCCGCACAGGCGCTGCGGAAACGTGGCAGTCGACGCCGTTCAGCTTGAATCTCACGCAGCCGATTTTGCGATCGAATGCGCTCTCGTGGGATCGCGCGGAACAATCGCTCGGCGCGGAACTGGCAGAGCGTACGTACCGTGAGGCGATGGAAGATGTCGCCGGATCGACGGCGACAGCGTTCGTCGCGGTGTACTCGGCGCGCGAAACCATGCGCAACGCGACAGAGAATCTTCGCCGCAACGAATTGCTTCGCGAAAAAGTGCAGACGCGGTTGCGCTTGAGTGCCGTGAGCACGAGCGACGCGCGACGCATCGAACTCGGTTACCTGCAAGCGCAGCAATCGGTGAGTCAGGCGACGCTCGCGCGCGACGAGGCGGACGCGAATTTCCGCGCGGCGCTTGGCCTGGCCGCGAACACACCGTTCGACGTCGTGTTGCCCGGTGAACCACCTGCGCTCGCTCCAGACTCGACGCAGGCTGTCTCCATCGCGCTGCGCAATCGTTCCGAATCGATTCAACATGAACTGAGCGACACACGTGCACGGAGGCAGATCTCGCGCGCACGATTTGACGGCGGAATCGGCGCGACCATCACCGCGAGCTATGGGTACAACGCCACCGCGCTCGCACTTGGTGACGTCTACCAGGATCTGCAGGATCGCCAGACGTTCCGCCTCAACGTGCAAATGCCCGTGTGGCAATGGGGCGCCGGCGGCGCGGATCGCGAGGCGGCGCACGCGGCGCGCTCTGCGTCAACTGCAATCGCGCAGGATCAGCGCGATCAAATCACGCGTGACGTGATGTTCGCGATTCGGCGCCTCGCGCAAGCTCGGTACGGGTTCGCGATTGCGATGCAGGCCGATACCGTCGCCGCGGACGCGTTGCAGGACGCGCTCGTACGCTATGACTTCGGCGGGGTGCAGATCGAAAACCTGTTTCTCGCGCTGACGGGCCGCGAGCAGGCGGCACAGCAGCGGATCGCGTCCATCGCCACGGTGTGGAACGAGTACTACCGTGTCCGGCGCGTGACGATGTATGACTTCGAAAGCGGGCGTCCAATTCGATAGATTCGTGGGGCGTGCAAAAACTCTGGGACCAGGTCGACGAGTATTTCGCGAAAGCGTTATCGCCCGATGACGACGCGCTGACGCATGCGCTGACGGCGAGTGCAGCGGGTGGTTTGCCTGCGATTGCCGTCACGCCGAACCAGGGCAAGCTCCTTGCGATGTTGGTGCGCATTCGCGGCGCGAAGCGCATACTCGAAATCGGTACGCTCGGCGGATACAGCACCATCTGGATGGCGCGCGCGCTGCCGAAAGGCGGCAAACTCATCACCATCGAGATCAGTGAAAAGCACGCGGACGTTGCACGCAAAAATCTTGAACGCGCGAAAGTTTTGGATCGTGTGGAGCTCGTCGTCGCACCTGCGCTCGATGCACTCGCGGACATGAAAAAGAATCGCGTCGAGCCGTTCGAATTCGTGTTCATCGATGCCGATAAGGCGAACATCGACCGCTATTTCCGCCAGTCGCTCGAGCTATGCGCGCACGGGGCGATTATCGTGGTCGACAACGTGGTGCGCGAAGGCGCGGTGGTCGACGCGAAATCGAAGGACGCGAACGTGCAGGGCGTTCGCCGACTCACGGAGTTCCTTACCATCACGCCGCGCGCGACCGGCACGGCGATTCAGACGGTTGGCACCAAAGGGTACGACGGTTTCATCATTGCCACGGTCGGTTGATTCCCGCGACACGCCCACGCCGGCATACGTCGCAACAACATCCAACGCACGAGTATTCCCATGCGAACACGTTCACTCGCAGTAGCCCTCGCACTCGCCGCCGCCACGCCGGCGTATGCGCAAGGGTGGATGGCCGAAATGCACCGCGACGTCAACGAAGTCCAAAGCAAGATCCTCCAGCTCGCGAACGCGATGCCCGAAGCGTCGTACAAGTGGCAGCCAAAAGGCGCGCGCACGATGGGCGAAGTGTTCCTCCACATCGCGTCGGACAATTACTACATCCCGATCTCGATGGGAAAACCCGCGCCGGCGGCGACGGGAATCACCGCCGAGTACACGACGACGACGACGTATGAAAAGAAGCCGCTGAACAAGGCGCAGATCGTCGCGGAACTCACGGCGTCATTCACGCATTTGCATCAGGGCATGGCGCTCACGACGGACGCGAATGCCGGCGAGGTCATCAAGTTCTTTGGATCGGACTGGTCGCGTATGCGCGCGATGGTGCTGACGGTGACGCACCTGCACGAGCACCTCGGACAGGCGATTGCGTATGCGCGATCTAATGGCGTGGTGCCGCCGTGGAGCAAGTAGGGTTTGGGGTCTAGCCAATAGGGTTTAGTGGGGTAGCGGGTAGCGGGATCACGAGGAACGAGAAGAAGGGCGAAATGCGAGGGGCGAGGAGTTGGTCTCCTCGCCCTTCGCGTTTCGCCCTTCCTGTCTCTCCCTGTTTTTGCCGGCGCGGCGAGCGCTGTTACAACCAGTTTCCTCTGCGGGCCTCTGCGTTGTCTGCCCCTCTGCGTTGCGTTTACGGGGCCAGGCCGAGCGAGGAGCCCGGCAAAGTGTCGCG
>DATELA010000045.1:0-7481 GCA_035277145.1 Gemmatimonadaceae bacterium
AACAACGGCGGCCGGGGCCGGTGGCCGCGGCGCGACCGCGGGTGGCGGACGCGGTGCCGCGCAGCCGCCGTTGTTCGTCGGCAGTGCGTCGACCACGGCCACGTTCGGCGCGCCAGGTACCTACATCCTGCGCGTGCGTGCGAACGACGCGTCGGGCGTCGACAACGCCGGGCACGCGCAATGTTGCTGGACAAATGGTTTCGTGAAAGTGGTGGTCACGCAGTAGCGGACGTGAGCCAGGAGCCGAGCATGAAAGCATCGCCGTTGCGCCGTCATCGCTGTGCTGCCGTTATCGCTGTTGCGTCGTCATCGCTGTTCGCTGTTTCCGGAGCGGCGCAAACGGTGACATACGCCAGAAATGTCGCGCCGATCATGCAGCAGAAATGTCAGGTGTGTCATCAGCCGAACTCCATCGCGCCGATGTCACTGCTCACGTACGAAGATGCAAAGAAATACGCGCCGGATATTCGCGACTATGTGTCCGCGCGCATCATGCCGCCGTGGCACATCGATCGCACCGTCGGCATTCAGCAATTCAAGAACGATCGTGGTCTGACGGACGAACAAATCGCGACGATCGTGAAGTGGATCGATAGCGGCACACCACTCGGCGACATGCGCGACATGCCGCCGCCGGCAAAGTTCCCCGATCCCAATCGATGGGAACTCGCGGACACGTACGGCGCGCCGGATCTGATTGTGCGCTCGCAGGAATTCAGCGTACCGGCAAAGGGCCAGGATCGCTGGTATCGTCCGACGACCGATGTTGTTTTGACGGAGCCGCGTTGGGTGCGCGCGATCGAAATCAAACCGGTGAATCCCAACGCGAAGAAGGTCGTGCACCACGTACTCGCCACGCTGCTGCAGCAGGAAGACGGCGGGGTGACGGGACTCGCGCACAGCGCGCACGACGTGCAAACGTCGGGCGGACTGTTCATGGAATGGGCGGTGGGTAAGACGGGACAGATCTTCCCTCCCGACGCCGGCAAACTCATGATGCCCGGGTCGCGCATTCGCTGGGAGATTCACACGCATGCGATCGGCGAACTGTTCGACAAACAACAAGTCGAACTCGCCGTTTATTTCTATCCGAAGGGCGTCACACCGCAACGGCGCACGGTGTTGCGGTTCTTTGACGTGACGCGCGGATCAGAACTCGATATTCCGCCGGGCAAAGTCGCGATGTCGCAGAACTTCTATGTGCTGCAGGCGCCCGCGCGACTCGAGAATTTCCAGCCGCACATGCACATGCGCGGCAAAGCGATGTCGCTCGAAGCCGTGTATCCCGACGGGCGCAAGGAAATGCTGAGCAGCGTGAACAATTTCCAGTGGAATTGGCACGTGAACTACGTGTACGCAGACAGCGTTGCACCGCTGCTTCCGAAGGGAACGACGCTCGTGTTCACCGCGTGGCACGACAACACGGCGCAGAATCCCAACAATCCCGATCCGCTGCAATGGGTTGGATGGGGCGACCGGACGGTCGACGAAATGGCGCACTGCTGGATCGACGTGACGTACCTCGAACCCGAGGACTACGAACGTTTGGCCGCGGAGCGAGCTTCGCGACGCGCGAGCTCAACGCGCCGGTAGTAGAGAATCAGCCCCGCGTGCACGCGGGGCCGCAGTGATTTGTCGACGGAGTAGTGCGGTGCGTACAGTTCGCGCACGGCGCTGAGCGGCTGCGTCATCCGTTCGCGATGGTGGCGGATGGTTTCGAAGTGAAAGTGTTCGCGGTCGTGCGTGTACTCCACCCACGCGTGCACGCCCCACTCGCCGTCGGGTTTGGGCCGCCAACTCCCCACCACGAACCGCGCATCGACGCCGAGCTCGAGCAACTTGCGCCACGCCCACAGCGCGTGGTCTTCGCAGTCGCCGCGCTTGAGTTGTTCGAACGTGACGGGGTGCTGCCAGAAGTCGGGTTCCTGGAATAGCGTGCGATCCGAGACGTATTCGCACGAACACAGCCACTCGCAGACGTCGTCGATGGTCGCCACGGTCACGGTACTCTGACCTTGGTGATACCACGCGAATGGGCGCGTCGACCCCGGGCCAAGCGCTCCGAACCGTGCCTGTGAGAGCGGTTCCCACGGATCTTCGACGGGCACGCGCACGGCCATCGCGCGCGCCA
This sequence comes from Gemmatimonadaceae bacterium, assembly GCA_035277145.1. Taxonomy (GTDB): domain Bacteria; phylum Gemmatimonadota; class Gemmatimonadetes; order Gemmatimonadales; family Gemmatimonadaceae; genus DASRAP01. The sequence goes on from DATELA010000045.1 coordinate 2,132, forward strand.
ACGGGCGCGTGAGCCAGTGCCAGAGGCGTCGCATCGACACGAGTCATTTTCGCGAGGTACGCCGTGGTGCGCCAGAGGACTCGGTTGCCGGCGTTACTATCGCCGCGCGCGCACCTCTCGTCAGATTACTCCGCGCCGAGCGCGCCGCTACGCACCGACCACCGAACCGCGAGGATGTCGATGCAAACCTGGGTGTACCTGTTCGAAGACGGCGATCGCACCATGCCGCCGCTCCTCGGGAGCAAGGGCGCAGGACTCGCAGAGATGTCGCGCGTGGGACTTCCGGTCCCGCCGGGATTCACCATCACTACCGATGCGTGTAACGCGTATTACGCGAACCGCAAACTGTTTCCGGAAGGGATGTGGCGGCAGAGTAAGGCCGCGCTGAAAACAGTCGAACAGAAGACCAGCAAGCTGTTCGGTGACAAAGCGAACCCGCTACTCGTGTCCGTGCGTTCGGGCGCGCGTGTGTCGATGCCGGGCATGATGGACACGGTGCTCAACCTCGGACTCAATCCGCAAACGCGCGACGGACTCGCGAAGCTGACGGGTGACGAGCGCTTTGCGTGGGACGCGTATCGCCGGTTCCTGCAAATGTTCGGCGAGATCGTGCTCGGTGTTCCGTCGGAGAGCCTCGATCGCGCGATGGATTCAGTGAAAGCGAAAGCCAACGCGAAGCGCGATGCCGATCTCGATCCGACAGCACTGCGCACACTCGTGGATCGTTTCAAGGAAATCATTTTTGGCGAAGTGCGTCAGGAAGTGCCGGACGATCCCGAAGAGCAACTGCGGCTCGCGATCGCGGCGGTGTTCGATTCGTGGATGAATCGTCGCGCGGTGGATTACCGCCGCTTGAATCGCATCAGCGACGACATCGGCACGGCGGTGAACGTGCAGGCGATGGTGTTCGGCAATGCGGGCGACGATTCAGGAACCGGCGTCGCGTTCACGCGCAATCCGAATACGGGCGAACCCGGATTGTTCGGTGAGTATCTGACGAACGCGCAAGGTGAAGACGTCGTCGCGGGAACGCGCACACCGTTCCCGATTCAGCACATGGCCGACGCGATGCCCGCGGTTTACAAACAGTTCACCGACATCGCGCACCGCCTCGAAGCGCACTACCACGACATGCAGGATCTCGAGTTCACTGTCGAGCGCGGCAAGCTGTGGATGTTGCAAGCGCGCCGTGGCAAGCGAACGGGGAAAGCGGCGGCGCGTATCGCGGTGGACATGTTCAATGAAGGCGTGGTGTCGCGCGATGAAGCCGTGCAGCGCGTGGCGCCGGAGCAGCTCGATCAGTTGCTGCACCCGATTGTCGATCCACAGGCGACGGTTGCGGTGCTCGCTACGGGATTGCCCGCGTCGCCGGGCGCAGCCGTCGGCATGGTCGTGTTCGACGCTGACGAAGCGGCCGCGCTCGCGGCGGAAGGCGACAAGGTCATTCTGGTCCGGCACGAAACGAATCCCGATGACTTTCACGGGATGGTCGCCGCGCAAGCAGTTGTGACCGCGCGCGGTGGCATGACATCTCACGCAGCGGTCGTTGCGCGCGGCATGGGCAAGTGCTGCGTCGTCGGTTGCGGCGCGCTGCAGATCGATTACGGACAACAGATGTTCACCGCCGGGCCCGCGAAGATTTCGCGCGGTGACTGGATAACCGTCGATGGAACGAGCGGACGCGTGTTGCTCGGCCAGGTGCCGACGATCAATCCCGAATTCGACGACAACGTCGAGAAGGTGATGTCGTGGGCAGACGAACTGCGTACGCTGCGCGTGCGCGCGAACGCGGACACGCCGGTCGACGCGCGTCAGGCGCGACGCCTCGGCGCCGAAGGCATTGGTTTGTGCCGCACCGAACACATGTTTTTCGAAGGCGCGCGCATTGAAGTGATGCGCGAGATGATCATGGCGCCGAACGCGGTCGCGCGAACCGAGGCGCTGACGAAGCTCGAGCCGCTGCAAATGCAGGACTTCGAGGGAATCTTCACCGCGATGGACGGATTCCCGGTGACGATTCGCCTGCTCGATCCGCCGCTGCACGAGTTTCTTCCGCAGCACGAAGAGACGATGCTCACGATCACCGATCTCAAGCTCAAGCTGCGCCTGGCATCGAGTGTGAGCGAGATCGACTCGTTGCTGATTCAGATCTTTACGAAAGAAACGATTTTGAAACAGGTCGAGCGGCTCGCGGAGTCGAACCCGATGCTCGGGCATCGCGGATGCCGGCTTGGCGTGATGTATCCGGAAATCACCGAAGTGCAGGCACGCGCAATCTTCACAGCGGCGGTGCGGTGTCAGGAGCGCGGGGTGAAAGTGATCCCCGAGGTGATGATTCCTCTGGTCGCGTTCACGTCCGAGTACAAGGATCAGGAAGCAATCGTGCGCCGAGTCGCCGACGATGTGTTCATGCGGCACGGCGTGCGCGTCGAGTACACGGTGGGCACGATGATCGAGCTACCGCGTGCGGCGTTGATTGCGGATGAGATCGCGGAAGCAGCGGAGTTTTTCTCGTTCGGTACGAACGATCTCACGCAAACAACGCTCGGACTAAGCCGCGACGACTCGGCGCGATTTCTGCCGGGCTATGTGGAACGCGGACTCATCGGTGACGATCCGTTCCAAACGATCGACGTGCGTGGCGTGGGCCACCTGGTGCGCGTCGGTGTTGAGCGCGGGCGCATGACCAAGCCGTCGCTCAAGGTTGGCGTGTGCGGAGAACACGGCGGCGACCCTCGTTCAGTGATTTTCTTCCACGGTGCGGGGCTCGATTACGTGAGTTGCTCGCCGTTCCGCGTGCCGATCGCGCGACTCGCCGCGGCGCACGCGGCAGTCATGGGACGCGCGAGCGGGGCGGTGCGCCAGGAGCGGCGTTCAGGCGGGCGCTCCGCTGACGCATAGCGCAAGCCAATAACTGCAAACGCAACGCAGAGCCGCAGAGAACGCAGAGGGCCGCAGAGAACTGATTGTTGGTAACAGCTCTCGCTGAGCAGGAGCCCGCTGTGCTAGCGCTGTTACCCCAAATCCTTCTCTGCGAATCTCCGCGTTCTCAGCGGCTCTGCGTTGCGTTTGTTTTTGCGACGCCTGGGCTATTTGCGGGGCGGGCCAAGGCGTTGCGCGATGAGATCCGCGATGGCTGCCGCGACGGTGGTGTTGGCACGCTCGGTCATATGACCGAAGTCGTCGAGAAACACATCGGTTGTATCGCCGTCGAACAGTTTCGATAACGAAGCAAACTGTACGGTGCGATCGGCGCGCATGGTCGAATCGACCATGGCCGTGCACCGCGTGACCATCGCATCCCACGCGGTGTCGCGCGCGGCGCTGCGTTCCCATGGTGTGCGACGTTTGCCGCTCGTCGCGAGCATCGGCTGCCACACGAATGCGGCGTCGAACCCGAACGCTCGCGCGACAGCCGTGCCCGCGCGTGTCTGTCGATGGTACGACGCCGCGATCGTGTCGCAGAGCGCGACCGTTCCGGCGTTGCTCGCCACGTTCTGCACCGCGATGCGTCGCACGAGTTCCGAATGTCGCACGACGTCGAGCAGTTCGCGCCCAAACGTTTCGGTGCGCGCGAATCGCTCGGCGAGCAACGGTTCATTCAGCACGCGACCAACGACCCCGGATTGACGCGGCGGCGCGATTTCATTGTTGCCGTCGAGAAACACGGCGATCGCCGGTACACGCCCCAATCGCAATTCGCGGTTAAGCGTCGCGAATCCCTGCGCGAGATCGAACATCGATTGCGCGAGGTTCACGACTTTGACGTCCGCGTAGCCACGCCGATGCAACTCGGCCGCGACGAGCGACGGAATCGTGAACGAGTCGCGCACAACCCAGCCCCACATGACAGAACCGCCGAGCAGATACACGGTTCGGGTACCACGAGACGCGGTGTCCGTCTCTCGTGCCTGGATTGTTACGCGCAACCCGTTCGCGTCGACATTGATGGCGCGCGAGTGGTGCTCGAGCGGCCACCATCCGCGGAATGGGTCGTAGCGAATCTTCCCGTACAGCGCCGAGTCGCGCCGCGCATAGATGTCCGTCCACCACTGCTCGCGCGCGTTGGGATGCTCGGGTGACAGCTCAGGTACGACGGTGCGGTCGCCCCGCATCATTCGGCGCGCGCTCGCTTGTACGCGATACGCGACTTCGAGAGCGACGAGCAGCGCCAACGACAAACCCGCGACGATCCACGCATCGCGTAGCAGTTGCACAGTGCGCCGCAGAAATGATTTCACGCTGTGCCGTCAGTTTGCACACGCGCAAACCCCCGCGCCAGAGTGCACGCGGGGGCTTTGTTCAAATGCGCGGAATGACTAGCGCGACTTTGCGGCGCTCACCGGTGTCACAGCTGCAGCGCTCACGGCCGGCGATTGTGAACCGGTCGGCGCAAACACTTCGACTGCGACGGTGAACGTCCGGAGTTCATCCGGCTGTAGTGCGCCGACGCCGATCACTTGACGCGCGACCTCCTCGCCGCGGCCATTACGAATCGACGCGACCATCGAGTACTCCCACACTTCACCGGCGGCGGGATGGCGGATCGTGCCTTCCACGCGCAACGGCGAAAACGTCGGCGCCGAACGCGGCGCCGACGGTCCGCCCGACTTTGGTTCGAACCGCAAATGTTTGCGGCACGCGGGACAGATGACGGAACTCTCGAGGATCGACTGCCGGCAATGCGGGCAGATGCGCGTCGCACCGGGCGCGCTCTGACGCGCCGGCGTCATGCTGCAGTGCCGCTCTCCATCTTCACGCTCTTGGAGCGAACGGCGTCCTCCCAACCGAACTCGACTTGACCACGCATGCGAGATCCTGCTGCAACCGTGAGCGCTCCTGCTTTCAAATCTCCGTTGAGAACGCCCGTGTCGAGCAATTCGACGCGCGTCGCGTCGGTGATGTTGCCTTCGAGTTCTCCGCCGATGACGACGGTATTTGCACGCACGCCGCCCGTGAGTTTCGCACCGGCTTCGATCGCGAGATTGCCATTCACATGCACGTCGCCCTTGAATCGTCCAGCGATGCGCACGTGGCCCGTGCCTTCGATCTTGCCTTCGATCGTGAGCTCCGAAGCAATGACTGATTCTTTCACGTCACGATCGGGGACACGCCGCGGCGGGGCGTAGCTTGGCGCCAAGTTCGGTGTGAGATCGATTCGCTCTTCCTTCTTCGACGGTGGATCCGCCGTGAGCACTCCGTCCTCTTTCTTGGTCGCGGTTTGTTCTTTCCAGATGGCCATGGCACAACATCCTCGTTTAAGTGACAGCCGAGTCGTGACGACGACGACACCGCTGGTACACCGCGAAGCGTGGCACTGTGCCGATGAAAACAGGGGTGAGGGGTGGGG
>DATELA010000046.1:0-24247 GCA_035277145.1 Gemmatimonadaceae bacterium
TCGTGCGGTTGCACGGTGTCCCCCTCCGACTTTACCCTACCATATAGATGCGGCCTGACGCCAAGATTGGGCCGTCCCCAGTTCAGGTATTCGGACCGACTACCAGGATACTGCCAATGTCCAAGCCCATTTCCCGTCGCGACTTCGTCGGTGATGCCGGCAAGATCGCGCTCGGTGCGATGATCGTTCCCCGACACGTGCTCGGCGGTCCAGGATTCAAGCCGCCAAGTGCGACACTGAACGTTGCGATCGTCGGCGCCGGCGGCATGGGCCGCAGCAACATGTCGAAGCTCGTCGAAGCGGGTGAGAACATCGTCGCGATTTGCGACGTGGACTTTCCGTACGTCGAGCGCGGTATGGCGAGCAGCATTCGACCGAATCAGCAAGGCAACGTCAATCCGAACAGTCAAAAGACGTACGACGCGTATCAGAAAGCCGCGAAGTATGGCGACTTCCGTGAGATGCTCGCGAAGCAGCGCGACATCGACGCGGTTGTGGTAGCAACTCCCGATCACACGCACGCCGCGGTTGCTGTCGCCGCGATGCGCGCGGGCAAACACGTGTACGTGCAGAAACCGATGGCGTACTCAGTGTACGAGTGTCGGCTCATGGCGCGCGTCGCGAAGGAAACGAAAGTCGTGACGCAGATGGGCAACCAGGGACACTCGAACGACAGCACGCGCCGCATTGTCGAGTGGGTGCAAGCGGGCGTCGTCGGTCCGATTCGCGACGCGTACATCTACACGAATCGTCCGGTGAACTTCTGGGCGCAGGGATTGCCGCGCCCACCGATCACGCCACCCAACACCAATCCACCTGCGGCGGGCGCACCGCCTGCGCAGTGGAACATGCAAACGATCAATCGCGCGATTTCGCGCGCGATGCTCGACGTCAATCAAGGCGCGCCCGAAGGTCTCAACTGGGATCTCTTCCTCGGACCCGCGCCCGAAGTGCCGTATCACCCGGTGTATCACCCGTTCTCGTGGCGCGGCTGGTTGGATTACGGCGGTGGTGCGCTCGGCGACATGGGCGCGCACTTGGTGGATCAAGCGTACTGGGCGCTCGGGCTCGAGTATCCGACGAGCATTGTCGCGTCGTCGACGGCGTGGGGCTATGAAGGCACCGGACAGAATCGCAAACCGGTGTGCTATCCGCTCGCGACGACGGCGCAATACGAATTCCCGGCGCGCGGTTCGATGCCGCCGGTGAAGATGTCGTGGTACGACAGCGGCATTCTTCCGCCGCGCTCCCCACACCTGCCCGACGATTTCATTCCGAACGCAGAAGGTGGCGGATTCCTGATTGGCGAGAAAGGCACAATCACGTGGGAGACGTACGGTAACAATTCCCGCATCTATCCCGACGCGCTCAATCAAACCACGCAATCGATTGCCAAAACCATTCCGCGCATCGACGGGAATGCCGGCGGCCACGAAATGAATTGGGCGAAAGCGTGCAAGGGCGAGACGCAAGCGAGCGCGCCGTTCGAGTATTCCGCAAAGCTTGTCGAAACGATGCTGCTCGGCGTTGCGGCACTTCGCGCCGGCCAGGGCAAAAAAGTTCTGTACGATGGGCCGAACATGAAATTCACCAACGCGCCGGATGCGAATCAGTATCTCACGCGCGAATACCGCAAAGGCTGGGAGTTGTAAACGATGCGCTCACTCGTTCTCGCATTCATTCCCGCGTTTGCATTGAACGCGCAGCAATCTGCAACGATTGCGCGCGTCACGGTAACGCCGGAGAATCCCACGGTCATTGCCGGCGACTCGATGCAATTGGTCGCGCGTGCTCTCGACGCAACGGGGCAACCGGTGCCTGGCGCGCGGTTTCTGTTCAATGCGGCGTCCAGCGCGCGGTTCGAAGGCCGCGTCGACACGGCCGGGTTCGTGCGTTCCGGTTCAACCGGCACGATTCCGGTGACGGTGTCGGCGTTCGTGCCGGGCGGACGTCCGGTGGTGACGACAATAAATGTGAAAATGGTCCCGGGTCCCGCCACGCGAATCGCGTTCGACCAGCGTGTATCGAAGCTCGTCGTTGGTCAGAGCTATGTGCTGGGTGCGTCCGCGTACTCGGCGGCGAATGACAAGCGATCCGACGAAATCACATGGCGCAGTTCCGCGCCGTCAGTCGTTCGCGTTGGCGCAGATGGCCGCGCGACTGCGCTCGCGGCGGGATCTGCGGCGATTACCGCCACCGCGGGACGCGCGACCGCGACACTACCCATTACAGTTGCCGCGTCAAACGTGGCGTCGTTCACCCTCACGCCGGACACGCGCAATGCGCGCACCGGCGATGTCATTCGGTTCACGGCGGCGGCGCGCGACGCGAACGGCGCCGCAATCAGCGGGTTGTCGCCGAGTTGGAGTTTTTCTCCCGGACAGGGAACGATTGGGCAGGACGGCGCGTTTGTCGGCTACGAAGATGGCAACTACACCGTAACGGCGACGCTTGGGAATCGAGTGGCGCAAGCGACGGTGAAGTTGACGGAGCGCGATGTGCGCCGTCCCGCGATCGTGGTTGGACGTTTGCCGCGAACACGTTTTACGACCGAAGAAGTGTGGCTGCACCCGAATGGTAAGAATGCATACCTCGGTACCGGACGAGGTGGTGATGTCATGTACGCGCTGGACATCAGCAACCCGGCGAATCCGATCGTGACCGATTCGATCGTCGCGAACACGCGACGTGTGAACGACATCATGACGACGCCGGACGGGAAGTTCATGGTGTTCACGCGCGAAGGTGCGAGCGACCGCCGCAACGGCATCGTGATTTGCTCGCTCGAAGATCCCGCGCATCCGAAAGTGATTTCCGAATTCACGGACGGCGTCACGGCGGGCGTGCATTCGTCGTTCATCTATCAGCAGGAAAAGTTCGGCACGCACATCTATATCACGAACGACGGCACGGGCGCGCTCCACATCATCGACATCAGCGACCCGTACAAACCGAAAGAAGTGGCGCAGTGGAAGACGCCGCGCTCCGATGCGGGCCGATCGCTGCACGACATAGATCTGCGCGACGGATTGCTGTACGCGAGCTATTGGAACGACGGCCTCGTGGTTCTCGACGTCGGCAACGGAATGAAAGGCGGTTCGCCTTCGAATCCGCAGTTGGTATCGCAATTCAAGTACGATCTAAATGCGCTGTACAGAGACGTGGAAGCAACGGGCGGGCCGGGGTTCATTCGCGGCACGCACACCGCGTGGCGGCACAAGAACTATGTGTTCATCGCGGACGAAGTGTTTCCCGCGAACAACGTCGAGGGCGCAAAGGACGCCGCCGCGGGCCGCGCGTACGGACGGTTGCAAGTTGTTGACGTGAGCGACATCGCGAACCCGAAGACGGTGGCGTTTTACGAACCCGAATACGGCGGCGTGCACAACGTGTGGGTCGCTGGTGACACGTTGTATATGGGCGCGTACAACGCCGGCTTCCGGACGTTCGACATCTCCGGCGAACTGCGCGGTGATCTGCGTGCGCAGCATCGCGAGATGACGCATGTGAACACCGCGGACATGCAGGGCGCAGTGCAGAACACAGCGATGACGTGGGGTGTCGTGGTGCGCGACGGTCTCGCGTACGTCAACGACATTCACAACGGGTTGTGGATCGTGCGGATGGGACCGCCGCCGAAGCCGGTGATAGCGCAGTAGCTGCAGCCGTGAGCCGTGAGCCCAGAGCCCTGAGGAACTGCGCGTACGTCGCAGTTGTCATTGCGTTCGCGGCTGCGCCGCTGTGTGCGCAATCGGTTGACCGGCCGGTTGTGCCGCCGGATCGCGAGTATCGCGCAATCGTCGCATCGGAAGGACGCGACGAGCTTGCGTTCATTCGGTTTGGCCCGACGGGTGTGAAGGTCGATCGCACGCGTACCATCGGACTGAACCCACTCGAGCCCGATGGACCGCACGGCGTGGCGGTCTCGCCGGATAATCGCACCTACTACGTCAGCACCGCACACGGCAATCCGCTCGGCTCACTCTGGAAGTTCGACGCGCGCGCGGACACGCTCATTGCACGCATCGAGCTCGGCAGTTTCCCTGCGACCGCGCAGGTTAGTCCGGACGGATACTATGTGTTCGTCGCGAACTTCAACTTGCACGGCGAAATGGCGCCGTCGAGCGTGAGCATCGTGAGTACGGATCCATTCGTTGAAGTCGCACGGCTCACGACGTGCACGATGCCGCACGGTTCACGATTCTCGCCCGACGGATCGAAGCACTATTCCGCGTGCATGATGGACGACATGCTCGTCGAGATCGATTTGCGCACGATGAAGGTGTCGCGCCACTTCATGCTCGAGAAAGGCAAAGAGCACGGGTCGAACGGACCGCCGATGAGTCACGCGGCCGCGATGCGTGACGACCACGGCGGACACGGCATGACGGCACCATCCGCGGGCAATACGAAATGTTCCGCGACGTGGGCTCAACCGTCGGCAGACGGCAACAGTGTGTTTGTGGCGTGCAATGCTGCGAACGACATCGCCGAAATCGATGTCCGTTCGTGGAACCTCAAGCGCCGCATCCCCGCTGGTGACGGCGTGTATAACCTCGGTGTCACGCGCGACGGTTCGTTGCTCGTCGCGACAAACAAACGCGGCCGGTCGGTTTCGCTGATCGACATTCCGACCGGGCGCGAACTTGCGAAGATCGCGACTGCGCGGAGAGTGGTTCACGGCGTCGCAATTACGCCGGACGATCGGTACGCATTCATTTCCGTCGAAGGTGTCGGATCGGAACCCGGTACCGTTGAGATCATCGATCTCCGCGCGCGCACGCGCGTCGCGAGCATCGACGTCGGCCAAATGGCAGGCGGCATCGACATCATCGGGACAGTCGCGCGCTAGCCGCAGCTGCGGAGCGCGCTCGCTGCGCGCTGGCTGTGCGCTGACGATGTCCGTCGAAAAAACCTGTGGACCCGTGAACTAGTCACCGGGTAGCTCCCACCATGGAGGCGCGATTCAGCGCCTCACGCGACTCAGCGCAGCAGGAGGAGTGTCATGGTGAGGCCAGCAGTGGGTTCGGTCTCTCAAACCGAGCGACTTGTGGCGGCAATGAATGCGCGCGCAATCTCGCATGGACAAACGGTGAGAGCCGACATCGAGCACGTGGAAGTCTCGGCGAAGATGCGCGCAGAACACCTGGTGTATTTCTGCGGTCTTCGCGGTGTGAAAGTGCACGAAACGATCGCGGCAGGGGACGGAGGTCCGCTTCCCGCCGACGTCGTCGTGAATGGTCTCGAGGTTGAACGCGAGGGCGTGTACGACATCCAAAACGCGCTCGTGAGCTCCAACGGAAAGATCGACATTACGATCGACAGCCAGAGCAAGGTGACTCCGTCACGGGGCATCTTCTCGAAACTCGCGATGCACCTTTAAGCGGTGCGCCAGCGGTCTGCGCGCATCGCGTTGCGTGAACGCGTGGTGCGCGCCAGACCGTCGCGGTCCAGTTGCACCGGGCGGGCGGTCCGTCCGTGAGTTGTGACACTACAGCCGGTACTCGTGACGGTGGCTTCGCTGAGTGATTGGCGCGTAAAACGGGCAAAACGGCAGCCCAAAAGAGGTCGATACGCCCGGATAAGGCGCCGAATCCGTCCTACGTCAGGTTGCTTTTGCGATGGGCGTCACCAACGGCGGCGGCCTGCTTGGGGCTCGACCGGGGAAGGTGCGACGCGTCGCACACCACTTCGCGCCCCAGATGTGATAGCGTTATCCACGCCGGTACGAGGTTTTCGCCGCTCCTGAAACGGGGTAGCGCTCTTGTGCCGGGGTGGCGCTTTGCTCGTATTCTCTAGCGGATACCACGCACCGGCGTGGGTCCTGGGGCATACCGAAGCGGAAAGGGAGTGGCCTGCACATGCAAAAACGCGGATTCAGTCTCATCGAGTTGTTGATCGTGATGTCCATCATCGGGGTTATGGCAGCGTTTGCGTTTCCCAAGATGAAGGACGCCATGATCCACGAAGACACGCGTGCGGCGCGCCGTGAAGTCGCGACGCAGCTCATGCGCGCACGCGCCGCAGCGGCGCAGCGCGGATGCCGCGCGACCGTTCATTTCGATGCGGCAAATACTCGCGTGTGGGTGACGGCGTGCAAAGTCACCGGCACCGGACTCGACACACTCGGACCGTTCAGCCGGCTCGGAGTCAAATACAGCGTCACGATGACGTCGACGGCGGATTCATTGCCGTTTGCGGCAAACAGCATGGGCATGGGAACGGGAACGATCACCATGGCGTTTACGCGTTCCGGTTACACGTCATCGCTCCGCATCACCGCAATCGGGAGGGCCGTGTGGTAATGTCAACACGTCGCAATCGTCGCGCGCGTCGCGGCTTCACGATCATTGAAGTGCTGATCGCAGTGACGATTCTCATCGTCGGCGTGCTCGGCATGATTGGCACGAGCGCCGCGATCACCAAGATGCTTTCGCGCGGTAACCGTTCGAATCGGGCGGCGTTCCTTGCGCAGGAGCGGCTCGAGCGTTTGATGGCGACTCCGTGCCAATTGCTCGCGAACGGTACGTCGACGCAGGCCGGCGTCTATTCGCTCGCGTGGACAGTCACGACGCCCGCGGCAGGTACAGGCAAGCGCATTCGGATGATTTCAACCTATCCGGCCGTACTCCGCCGCAATCGCGCCGACACCACCGAGGCGACCGTGCTATGCATCCGATGAACCGCCGCGGTTTTACGCTCATCGAGTTGATGATCACGCTCGTGCTGACCGGCATCATGGCCGGCTTGGCGTACCAGGCGATGCGATCGAGTCAGCAAATGACGCGCACGCTCTCGGGGCGCGTTGACGCGCAGAGCACCGCGCGATCCGTCATGCTGTACATGGCAACGGCGCTCCGCGAACTGGACGCGTCGGAAGGTGACCTCGTCGTCGCCGATCCTGCGACGATGCGATATCGCGCCATGCGGTGGACCGGCCTCACGTGCTCGGGCATCACTGTCTCGGGCAGTGACATCCAGATTCGCATGCGCAAGTCGCAAATCTGGGGATTCCGCGCGCCGAGTCCTGGACTCGATTCGATTCTGCTGTACGCAGAGAACAATACCGGAACTCGCGCTGACGACGTGTGGCTCATTGCGAGCGTCAGCGATACGGTAACGCAGGCGTGTCCGGATGCGTCGGCCGGTTTGCGGTTGACGATGCTCGTGTCAGCGGGCTCGGGCGGAAACGCCGCGGCAACGGCTGGCTTCACACAAGGCTCGCCGATGCGTGGCTTTCAGCATGAAGAGGTTTCACTGTTCTCGAACGCCGGCTCGCAGTGGTTCGGACATCGGACCATGAACGCGGCCGGCACGTGGACAACGACTGAAGCGCTTGTGGGTCCGTTGATGAGCGGTGGATTGACGTTCACGTATTACGACACGCTCAGCGCAGTTACCGCTACGCGCACGAACGTCGCGAGTATCGGTGTCATTGTTCGTTCGCTTTCGACAGAAGTCGGCCGAACCTCGGCCGGCGTCGTCAGCAACATGCGCGATTCGCTGATTTCGCGAGTTGCGTTGCGCAACAACCGGCGCTTCTAGCGCCTCGAGGAGGACGGTATGTCTCGCAAGTCCCGAATGCAGAATCGCAGCGGTATCGCGCTCGTTGTTTCTATCATCGCGGTCGTTGTCGTGGCTGCGCTGGTCACGGGCGTCATGGCGATCAGCACGCTTGAACAGAAGTCCGGTGAAAACGCGCGCCGTCAGAATCAGGCGTTTGCGGTTGCTGACGCGGCAGCGGGCGAAGTCGTCGCGAGCTGGAATGGCGGCGTGTATAACAACATGGCCACGGGTACGTCGTCCACGTTCAGCGGCACCGCGCCGAACGGTACGGGCACGTACACCGGCACGATCAGCCGCATCAACAACGAGATCTTTCATCTCGACGTCGTCGGTAAGGATCGCTATTCGAGCGCGCGTCAGCGCGTCGGTATGCTCGTGAAGCTCAAGATTCTGACGTTCGACATTCAGGCGGCATTGACGACGCAGGGTAACGGTCAGGTCGGTGGTTCGGCGGCCGTGAGCGGCATCGACACACCGCCGTGGACGGACTGCCCGCTCCCAGGCCCGGCAGAAGCCGGCATTCGTCACCCGAACGCATCGCAACTCAACTTCATCGGTGGTTGCAATAACGCGTCGTGCGTGACCGGCAGCCCGGCGGTTGAAACGGACCCTGCCGTCAATAACAACACGTTCTTCAGCTACGGTGATGCCGACTGGGCCGAGCTGTCAAACGCGGCGACGCTTACGCTGCCGGCGGCGACCTATACCGGCATTGTGCCGACGCAAACGAGCGGCGTGTGCAACAAGACCACGACGAACTGGGGCGAGCCATTGCGCCCGGCCACGGCGCCTGCGTGCACAGGGTATTTCCCGACCATCTACGTCAGCGGTGACCTCAAAGTCACCAACGGCCGTGGACAGGGCATCCTCTTGGTGAACGGCGACCTCGAACTCGCCGGTGGTTTTGAATTCGACGGCGTTGCTGTTGTGCGCGGCCGTCTCAAGTCGACCGGTACGGGTAACCACATCACGGGTGGCGTGCTTGCTGCAAACGTCGACCTCGACAACACGCAGGTCCTCGGTAACGCCGTGATCTCGTACTCGAGCTGCGCGATCCTGCGCGCGCGTAACTCGAGTTCGCCTGGTGCACAGTTCCGCTCACGCGGCTGGATGCAAGTGTACTAGACCCCAGGGTCTAGGGTCTAGCCAGTAGGTGTAGGAACGGCTAACGGCGAGCGCCGGCGTCTCACTTAGTGAGGCGCCGGCGCTCCGGTTTTCGGCGCAACTGTCTTGCGTTTCGCGGTGTACAGCGAATGACACACAGTTGCGGGACCGGAGGGTCTGCGCCTGCCGAAAACCGAGCAGACACAGAAGCAGACGAGACTCGCCGACGGATGGGCGGGGCATCAACGAATCGTCGTAGAAGCGCTTGCTGACGCCGTCATCACGATCGACGTCGGGGGAGCGATCGTGTTCGCGAGCACGGCCGTCGAACGCGTCTTTGGCTATTCTGCTCGCGAGCTCAGCGGACGAAGCGCCGAGCGGCTGATGCCGCATCACGTGCGCGGCGCGTACCGCGAGGTGCTGAATCAACTCCGCGAGTCGCGCGATCTCGCGATACGCCGCGAAGGAATCGAGCTGCCCGGACTGCACAAATCCGGAGCCGAACTCGAACTCGAGTTGTCGTTCGCGACGTACGAAGACGCGGGCCAGTTGTACGTCACTGGCGTTGTCCGCGACATCACCGCGCGCAAGCACGCAGAGCGCCTGCGCTCCTTGCAACACTCAGTGACGCAGATTCTTGCGACGAGTGAGACGATCGCCGAAGCTGCACCGCGATTGTTGCAGTCGATCGGTGAGGCCGCGCGTTGCGATGTTGCCGAGTTGTGGCTCGGTGGTCCCGCGCGCGGCGTGTTGCGAAGCGCCGGGTTTTGGGTTGCTGCGGGCAAACAGAATCGACTTCTAGTCGAAGCGACGGTGCCTGAAGTGACGGTGGTGGGCGCAGCGTTTCCGGCGCGTGTCTGGCGCGGGCACCGCACGGAACGCACGACGGACCTCGACGACGCATCGTTTTTGCGTGCCGCAACCGCAATGCGCGCGGGGCTCAGGACGGCGCTCGCGTTCCCCGTGCGACAATTGCAGGGATCGGTTGGCATCATCGCCTGCTATGCGCGTGATACGAGCCCACCCGAACCCCAGCTTCTGGTCACACTGGAGACGCTCGGCAGCCAAATCGGCGATTTCGTGGGGCGCGCGCGCGCGGATGAGCAGTTGCGCGCGAGTGCGGAACGCATGCGCGCGCTCATCAACAACAGTCACGATGTCATTGCACTGCTCGACCGCGAAGGCGTCATGGAATACGTCAGCGATTCGGTGACGCGCACGCTCGGTTACGACGCGAGCGAATTGGTCGGCAGAAACGTTTTTGGACTCATTCATCCGGAAGATCTGGCGCATTCGCGGCAGATGTTCGCCGCGTGTCTTTCGCAACCGCAACGGCCGGTCCGAATGGAATACCGGTGTCGTCATCAGGACGGAACTTGGCGGTACGTCGAGGGCGTCGCGGTCAACCGCATCAAAGAAGCGGCTGTCGGCGGCGTGGTCGCGAACCTGCGCGACGCGACGGAGCGCAAGCGCGCCGAGATTGCGCTGCGGCACAGTGAGCAGCGCTATTCACTCGCGGCGCGCGGTGCAAACGACGGATTGTGGGATTGGGATCTCACAACAGGCTCGCTGTATCTGTCCGAGCGATGGTGCGCGATGCTCGGCTACGGCGCGGGCGACATGGGCACGAGTCCCGAAGTCTGGTTCTCGTTGATTCACCCAGACGATGTGACTGAAGTCCGCACGCAAATCGATGCGCATCTCGCAGGCGTCGTGCCGCATTTTCAGAGCGAACATCGCGTGCGGCATCGCGACGGACGCTATCGTCACGTGCTCTGTCGCGGGCTCGCGGTGCGCAGCGATGACGGCCGCGCAAATCGAATGGCTGGTTCGCAGACCGACATCACGGATCGCAAGCACGCCGAAGAGCGGTTGTTGCACGAAGCGATGCATGACACGCTGACGGGTCTACCGAACCGCAGCTACTTCCTCGATCTCGTCGGCAGTTCGCTGCAGCGCGCGAAGCGCGACAAGTCATATCGGTTTGCGGTGCTGTTCGTGGATCTCGATCGGTTCAAAGTTGTGAACGACAGTCTCGGACACGTTGTTGGAGACGAACTGCTCATCGCGGTTGCACGCCGGCTCGAGAAGAGCTTGCGGCCCGGTGATACGGTCGCGCGTCTGGGTGGAGACGAGTTCACGGTGCTCGTGGACGGCGTCACCGACCAGTCTGAAGCCGAGCACGTGACGGACCGCATTCGCGACGCGCTCGCCGTCGAGTACGCAATCCGCGAGCATAGCGTGTTCGTCACGACGAGTGTCGGAATCGCGCTGAACGCCGCGGAGCACGCGCGTCCCGATGATTTGTTGCGTGACGCAGATCTTGCGATGTACCGAGCGAAAGAACGCGGGAAGGCGCGTCACGAAGTATTCGATTCGCGTCTGCGCGAAGAGATGGACACGCTTTTGCGGGTCGAGAACGATCTGCGGCGCAGCATCGAACGCGCGGAGTTCGTGATGCATTACCAGCCGATTGTGTCGCTCGATTCTGGAAAAGTTGCAGGCTACGAGTCACTCATCCGGTGGGCGCACCCGGAGCGCGGATTGGTTGCGCCGTCCGATTTCATTCCGATCGCCGAGGAAACGGGCCTCATCGTTCCGCTCGGTGAATGGGTACTTCGCGAAGTGTGCCGTCAGGTACGCGAATGGACTGACGCGAAAAAACTTCCACCTGGCGTCACCATCAGTCTCAATCTTTCGGGGCGACAATTCAGGCAGGCCGATCTCGCGAGTCAGGTTGCGGGAGCGATTGACGCGGCCGGCCTGGATCCCGAGCGACTGACGTTGGAGATAACGGAAAGCGTGGTCATGGGCGATGCCGAATCCGCAGTGAACCTGTTGCGCACGCTGCGCGGTATGCGGTTGCGCTTGCACATCGACGACTTTGGGACGGGATACTCGTCGCTCAGTTATCTCGAACGATTCCCGGTGGACACGCTCAAGATCGACCGGTCATTCGTGAAGGGCATGGGCGAAACGGCGGATGATCGCAATCTCGTGCGTGCGATTGTGGTGCTCGCGCGCAGTCTTGGCCTCGGCGTAATTGCGGAGGGTGTGGAGACGCCGGCACAGCTCGAACTGTTGCGGACGATCGATTGCACCCAGGTGCAGGGATTTGCACTCGCCCATCCGCAGTCGGGATCGGATGCGATTCAGCTGGTGAGAGAGACGCTCTGTTAGGGTAGGACAGACTACGATCACGACTAAGGACGAGCACGACAAACCACGCGTGGGACTAACTACGAGTGGGACTAACTACGAGTGGGACTAACTTCGATTACGACGGACCACGATAAGGCGAGGAGCGATAAAGCAGATTATCATTTGTCATGACCGGGGTGCCGGGCGACACAGGGGTCGCCGGCTGAGAGAGTCCCGTTGAACCTGATCCGGTTTGCACCGGCGTAGGGAGTCACGTATGCATCGCATTACGCAGCGCGCACGCGCGCTCGCCGGCGAGATCACGCCGGCCATGGAGTTTGTCGCCAATCGCGAAGATGTCGCGGCGGCAATAATCAGAGACGAAGTCGCGAGCGGGCGGCTCGTCATCCCCGCGAACATCAATCACCTGTCGGGCAAGCTCGAGCCAATGGGGATTGGTACCGTCGCGAAAGTGAAGATCAACGCGAACATCGGCACGTCGGCGGTGACATCGTCGCTCGACGAGGAAGTCGGCAAGCTGAATCTCGCGGTGAAGTACGGCGCAGATACTGTGATGGATTTATCGACCGGCAAGGATCTCGACGCGATTCGCGAAGCGATCATCGCGGCGTCGACGGTACCGGTCGGAACGGTGCCGATCTATCAAATCGTGACCGATCGCGTGGGCGACATCGCGGACGCGACGCCACAGCATTTCCTCGACGTGATCGAACACCAGGCGAAGCAAGGCGTCGACTACATGACGCTGCACGCAGGAATTCTTCGCGAGCATTTGCCGCTGGTGTACGGCCGCGTCACCGGCATTGTGAGCCGCGGCGGGTCGCTGCACGCGGTATGGATGGTCGCGCACAACAAGCAGAATCCGCTGTACGAACATTTCGACGAAGTGTGCGAGATTCTCGCTGCGTACGACGTCACGATTTCACTCGGCGATTCGCTGCGGCCAGGATCGCTGCACGATGCGAGCGACAAAGCGCAGTTCGCTGAACTCGAAACGCTGGGCGAACTCACCACACGCGCGTGGTCGCACGGCGTGCAGGTGATGGTCGAAGGTCCCGGGCACATTCCGATGGACCAGATCGAGCTGCAGGTGAAGAAACAAAAGGCGTTATGTCACGGCGCGCCGTTCTATACGCTGGGTCCGCTCGTCGTCGACATTGCGCCGGGCTACGACCACATCAGTTCCGCGATTGGCGCGGCGATGATTGGTTGGCACGGCGCGGACATGCTGTGCTACGTCACGCCGAAAGAACATCTTGGATTGCCGAACGCCGAAGATGTGCGGCAAGGCGTCATTGCGTACAAGATTGCCGCGCACGCGGCCGATATTGCGCGCGGCCGCAAAGGCGCGCGTGACCGCGACGATGCGCTGTCGCGCGCGCGATACAAGTTCGACTGGAACGAACAGTTCCGGTTGTCGCTCGATCCGGAACGGGCGCGCGAGTACCACGATACGGATTTGCCCGCGGAGTACTTCAAGAGCGCGGAGTTCTGCGCAATGTGCGGACCGAAGTTCTGCTCCATGCACCATTCGCGCACGATCGACGAAGCGATCGAGCGCATGGCCCGCGAAGCGCGGGACGGCGCGGCGGTCGCAGCGGACTAGCCGCAACCCAACACGCGTCGCCCCGGCGCCTTGCCGGGCGACGCCGGCGCGGGTGTCCCATCAGGGCGCGCTGCGTCACAATTCCACCCAAGCTCATCGGTTTCCACACGGTCGTGCGCGCTGAGTCACCTTCGTGCGCGCTGCGAGACGTAGCCCACCCCCGGTTCGGTCAAATTGGGAGTTCGCACGTACTCCGACGTTTTGACACTGGCGATGAGCGATACATCCCTCGCGGCGCAGACCGCCGCTTGGCAGGGAGCAATGAAGCGCACCGCAAGCGTTTGCGCGACGTATTACGCGCGACGCGCGCCCCATTGGATTGGGATCAGCTCGCGTTTGTGGGCCGGCAAATACGAAGAATCGCCGATTCCGGGGCAAAGTCTTCCGGAACAGCTGATGTCGTCTGCGAAACGAGAAGTCGAGCTGAGAGGCGAGTTCACGCTGCGCCTGCTCGGTGATCTCGCCTCACGGCATCTGCACCTGCCGAAGGATCAGCTCCTCGTCGATCTCACCAAGCTCACTGCGGAGCTGGTCCGCGACGGATGCCGCGACGTCGAAAATGACATCGTGCGTGTAGGCCGATTCCTCTATGGAATGGACGGCGGAGTGGTTGCTGTTGCAGTGCGCGAAGCGATTTCGCGCGTGACGGATCATTTGCTCGACGTGACGTCGAGGCCGCCCGAACCGAACTACTTCTAGGCGCGCGCGCGGTTGCGCGCGACGACGGCCGCGGCTTCCGGCGTTGTGAGTTTTGCGCGGAGTTGTGTGAGTACGAGCGCGAGCGGTCCGCTGCCGCGCCGTGCGACGCGACCGCTCACTCCCGTGTAGCGCTTCAGCATGGAACGGAGCGCCATTCCCGAGGGGAACTCGAGCTCCATGGCGACCTGGTCGAACGTGCGCCGCTGGTCCTCGAGGAGGTGCGCTGCGAGCAGCAGACGGCACCAGCCGATGAGCGTTTCGGGTGCGGGGTAGCCGAGCTGCGCGAGCCGCTTTTCGAGCGTGCGCCGCTTGAGCCCTACGGCTGCCGCCGCCTGCTCAATGGTGAGCGGCTCGTCGGCGGCTTCGAGGAGAAACTCGATCAGGCGGCGTGCCTCGGGCGGCAGGAGGGGGTCGAGCGCGTCAATGACCTGTCGCGACGCGACGCGCTGTCCCGCCGTGGCCAGCACGCCGGCGAAGATGCGCCGGAGCTCTTCCTCGCGATCGCTCTGGACGATTTCGGCGGCACCGGCCTGAAAGAATTCGAGGAGCCGTCGAGCGTCGCTGTAGCGAGGCTCGTAGTAGACCAGGACCGGTACGTTGGGATGCCGCGCGCGGAGCGCGCGAGTCAGCGCCACAGCCTCATCTACAGCAGGCCCGTAGGCCGATACCACGACAGCAAGGGCGCCCGCGTCGTCTGCGAGCGCAGCCAGGACTTCGTTGGGTGACGAGCAGGGAACAAGCGCGCCACGTCCGCGCAGTGCCCCACGGATGCGGGCTCGATCTTCTGCCTCCCTTACCAGAGCGACGACGCGATGGTGGGACATCAGAGACGGCCGGTTATTGCGCGCTGAGTCACATCCGGGCGCGCTGCGAGTAGTCGCAGCGGCTCGGAGCGGGCGATTCATAGGGGCACACAATCACAAACGCTTTCATCAAACCAGGAGAACCAAGGTGCTTTCACGCCGTATCGTTCGAGTTCTTGCGCTCACGTCAGTTTTTGCTGCTGCTGCCTGCGGTGACATCACGGCTCCCCGCGACGAACCGGGTTCGAATGGCACGCCGTGCTCGCAGCCAGCACCTGAACCAGGAATGGTTTGCCGGGGAGATCAATGGAGCTGGAGTTAAGCCGAAACAAGCGCATGCTCGTCGACAGTGAGCTCGTCGAACCGCGCAATGGCGCGCTCGAATCCGCTGTCGACGATTTGCGGCTCCGCCTTGGCAGCGGCGATGGCGTCGGCAAGCGCGTCAGAGTGGAACGAGATCTCGTTGAAACCATGTTTCGCGGCGAGCGCCCGACCGCGAGCGAGGCTCTTCTCCGCTTTGTCGAGATCGCCGGTCTGCTGCCAAGCCTGCGCGAGCTCGAAGCTCGCCCGGGCAAGGTCGTACGGTAGCGTAGCGGTGCCGGCGCGCTTGTCGATGTAGCCGGCGATGCGTGATAGTTCGGTGGAGTCGTTGTGTGCGGCGCTCGTGAGTGCGAGTCCGCCCAGCGACGCGAACGTGCCTTGCTCCACGCGCGTGAGGCTGAGCGCGGCGAGATATCCGCGCCGCGCGGCCTTGAGGCGTCCCGTGCGCAGCGCGACGGTCGCAAGATTGTTGATCATCGCGACGCGCTGCTCGACGTCTGCGGATGCGTCGTAGCCGCGCCAGCCGTGCTCGAGGGCTGTCACAAAGTCGCGCTTTGTGCTGGCCGCGACCAAGAGGTCGTTATGCGCGTTGGCCACGTACGACGATCCTGCGGGCAGAACGGCGAGCGCGCGCGTGGCATGCTTGACGACATCTGGATAGTTGCCGCGCTGTCCCGCGACAACACCCAAGCCGAGAAGAGCGCGGCCTTCGATTTCGCTTTCCTTGCCGCGCACCGCGTCTTCAAGGGCAGCTTCATACGTGTCCTGCGCCTCTTCGAGCAGGCCCATCTGCCGAAGCACGCGTGCTTGCTGCAGCGTGCAGAGCGCTCGCGCACCCGCCGGGCCGCGATCCATCAGCGCGATGCGCATGTGGGTCACGGTTGAGTACGCGAGGTTCAGCGCTCCGCCGCGTTCCATATCAGAACCGATCGCGCACATTGCGGCCGCAGCCGTCGGCATGTCGTGCACGTGAATGCCCGGCACTGACAGCGCCGACCACACGCCATCCTCGCCTTCGGCCTCCTGCTGCTTCGTCCACACTTTGAGCAAAGATTTACGCTCTGCTGGACGCGCGTCGGCAAGGCGTGTTGCAACCTGGGCAGCAGCGAGCCAGCGAATGGGCAGGCGAGACTCGTCTTCGTCGACGTTCAGCGCCGTCGCATCGCGTGCGAAAGCTTCAAACGGTGCAAGGATCGGCATCGAGGACAACAGCGTGTGAAGGTTGAACAGCACACTTCGGGAAACAGCGCAAACTGACCGATTCTGGTCCAATCCGCAAATTCTTTATGCATCGTATGCAAAAAAATGCGCGCTGAGTCACGTTGGTGCGCGCTGAGTCACATTTGGCGCAGCGGCTCGACCCACTTACTTCATTAGCAAGGATGGCTGCCGACCCGTACGCCGCGCTTCGTTATCCAAACTTCCGCCGTTACGTGGGAGGACTGCTGGCGCTCATCGTCAGCATTCAAATCCAGGGCACCATCGTCGGGTGGCAGATCTACGATCTCACCGGCGATCCACTCGCGCTTGGACTTGTTGGTCTCGCCGAGGCGCTGCCGTTCATCAGCACCGCGCTCTATGCAGGACACGTCGCCGATCGACGCGATCGGCGCCATCAGGTGTTGTGGTCGATGGCAGCGCTCGCTGTGTGTTCTGTTGCGCTGCTGATTCTTTCACTCGCGCACGACATGAGCACGACGCTACGCGTGAGCGCGATTTACGGCGTCATCATTGCGAGCGGCGTCGCACGCAGTTTTCTGCAGCCCGCGCGGATTGCGCTTGGTGCGGAGCTCGTTCCGCGCGCCGTGTATGCAAACGCGATCACGTGGCGCGCGTCGACGTGGCAAGTCGCGGCCGTGATTGGTCCCGCAATTGGTGGCTTGCTCTACGCAATCGGCGGCGCGGCGCTCGCATACACCGTCGACACGGTGCTCATGCTCGCCGGCATTGCGTGGATGGTTTCGGTGCAGCACAAATCACCACGGCGTGCTGCGCTCGAGGGCGCAAAGTCGGAGGACCTATTCTCTGGTTTGCGGTTTGTTCGCAAAGAACCGCTGATCCTGGGCGGCATCACGCTCGACTTGTTCGCCGTGTTTTTCGGCGGAGCGGTTGCGTTGTTGCCGATTTTCGCGAAAGACATTCTTCATGTAGGCGCGACGGGACTCGGCATTCTGCGCGCCGCGCCGGCAGCTGGCGCGGTCGTCGTGTCCGCGTTGCTCGCCGTTCGCCCGATCACGCGACGTATGGGACCGGTGATTCTGGCGAACGTCGCACTGTTCAGCGTAGCGACGATCGGCTTTGCGCTGAGCAGAAACTTCTGGCTCTCTGTGGTATTGCTCGCCTTGACCGGTGCGTTCGACATGGTGAGCGTCGTTATTCGGAGCACCGTGATGCAATTGCTCACACCGGAACCACTGCTCGGTCGCGTGTCCGCGGTGAACTCGATATTCGTTGGGTCATCAAACGAAATCGGTGCGTTCGAGAGCGGCGTCGCGGCGAAACTGATGGGAACGGTACCGTCGGTCGTGTTCGGCGGAGTCGCGTCGCTCGCGGTCGTCGTATGGATTGCGATCGCGTTTCCCACGCTCCGAAAGCTCGATACAGTTTCGACGCAGTGACGCCCGCCCGCCGCGAATCAGGCGCCGACGACTTTGCGCGCGAGTTCGACTACACGATCGGACGTGATTCCGAACTCTTTGTAGATGCGCTCGTACGGCGCCGACGCGCCGAAGTGGTCGAAGCCAACAACCGCTCCGCGTTCACCGATCCATCGGTACCACGACATCGGATGTCCGGCCTCGACAGCAACGCGCGGTACACCAGGCAAGAGCACTTCGTCACGATAGCGCTGATCCTGCGCGGCGAACAGTTCGTGCGACGGCATCGACACGACGCGTGCGCGAATGTTGAGCGCCGCAAGTGATTCACGTGCTTTCAACGCGAGCTGCAATTCCGATCCCGTTCCAATCAGCGTGACTTGCGGCGGACCGCCAACTGCGTCCGCAATGACATAGGCGCCGTGCGCGACGCCCGCTGCGCTCCCGAACAATTTGCGATCGACAAGCGGCAACTTCTGTCGCGTCAGAATCAGTGCGACCGGTCCGTGCCGATGTTTGAGCGCAACGCGCCACGCTTCGGCGACTTCATTAGAGTCTGCGGGACGAATGACCGTGAGTCCCGGAATTGCGCGCAGCGTACTGAGTTGTTCGACGGGCTGGTGCGTCGGTCCGTCTTCGCCGAGTCCGATGGAATCGTGCGTGAAGACATAAATCGCGTGGCGCTTCATGAGCGCCGCGAGGCGAATCGCGGGACGCATGTAGTCGGAGAAGATCAGGAACGTTCCACCAAACGGAATCATTCCGCCGTGCAACGCGATGCCGTTCATCGCGGACGCCATCGCGTGTTCGCGAATTCCGTAGTGCACGTTGCGGCCCGCCGGTTCCTTCGCGGAAAACACCGGCGCGCCTTTGAGCACAGTGAGATTAGAACCGGTGAGGTCAGCGGATCCGCCGAACAACTCTGGAACCGCCGGCGCGAGCGCCGCGAGCACCGTTCCCGATGCTGCGCGTGATGCGACGACGCCGTTCTCGGCGGTGAATGCGGGGAGCGCCTTCTCCCACGCAGCGGGTAGATCGCCCTGTACGCGGCGGCCGAACTCTTTCGCGGTATCGGGATGCGCCTTCGTGTACGCGATGAGTGCGCGACGCCACGCATCGTGTGATTCCGCGCCGCGCGTTCTCGTCTTGAGCCATTCCGCGCGCGCTTCGTCGGGAACAACGAACGGATCTTTGTGCGGCCAGCCGAGCTTTTCTTTTGTGAGCGCGATTTCTGCGGTGCCGAGTGCTTCGCCGTGTGCCTTCGCGGAATCAGCGCGATTGGGACTGCCGTATCCGATGATCGATCGGACAACGATCAGCGACGGTTTCGCTGTTTCTTTGCGCGCTGCCGTGATCGCTGAGTCGATCGCCGTAAGGTCGTTGACGTCAGCAACGTGACCGACGTGCCATCCATATGAAGCAAACCGCTGCGCAACATCATCGGAACACGTGAGATCGGTGCGGCCGTCGATCGTGATTCGATTGTCGTCGAAGAAGACGATGAGTTTGCCGAGTCCAAAGTGTCCCGCGAACGACGCTGCTTCGTGCGAAATGCCTTCCATCAAATCGCCGTCGCTCGCGATCACCCACGTCGTGTGGTCGACGATGCTGTGTCCGTCGCGATTGAACGTCGCGGCGAGGTGTCGCTCCGCCATTGCCATGCCGACTGCGTTCGCGAAGCCCTGGCCGAGCGGGCCTGTCGTGGTTTCTACGCCGGGTGTGTGTCCGAACTCAGGATGGCCCGGTGTTGCACTGCCCCACTGACGAAACTTCCTGATGTCGTCGAGCGAGACGTCGTAGCCCGACAAGTGCAACGCGGAATACAACAGCATCGACGCGTGTCCGCAGGACAGCACGACGCGATCGCGATCGGGCCATGCGGGATCGGCCGGATTGTGTTTGACGTGTTTGGTCCACAGCGCGTACGCCAGCGGCGCGAGTGCCATCGGCGTACCGGGGTGGCCCGATTCGGCGGCCTGGACAGCATCCATGGACAGAGTACGGATGCAGTTGATGCACAGATCTTCGAGGTTTTTCACGTCCAACAACTTAGTGGGCGCGACTGCGGGTGGCGTCACGTCACATTCCGTCGTCGCAGCCGAGGGCTAACTTTGGTGCCATGAGTCGCGCGTCGACGACTGGCGAAGGCGCTGCACTGAGCAGCGATCTGGCCAACTTCCTGATCGAGCTTTCGATCGGGCTGCACAAGAACGCGACGTATCCGCCGGGGCACCCGCTGCTCGATGGCGCGACGGCCGGAATCATCAAACGACTCGATGCGTTGCTCAAGGAGCGCAGCACACTCTCATTGGGCGTTGCGAGGCATCAGCTGATCATCGAGGGTGTTGCGACCGACGATACGAATCCCGTGTTGCGCGACCTCGCGATTCGCTTGCACCGGCACCACCTGGGCGCAGTGAAATTCACGCAAGGCGTGGACAGCCGTGAAATCGCGGCAATGCTCGCAACGGTGGCAGTCGCTGTTGGGCGTCGCGAGCGGCCGATCGGTATGGAGGGCGCGGACTTCCTCGGTCAGTGGCCGCACATTCGCCTGTTGCCGATGACGTTCGAGCAGTTGCAGTTGCTCGATGAAGAGCCGGCGGAGGGCGAAGCCGAGGATGTATCCGGAACAGAATTGCGCGGCGCAAAGAGTCGAGCGGCGGTGTTATGGATTGGGCTCGCACGCGCGGCGCTCGCGTCGGAGTCCGCCGGCAGCAACCTCCCGACGGACGAAGTCGCGACTGATCCGATGGTGGTCGCGAAGGCGATCAACGAAAACAAGAAGGACGTCGCGTACGACCAGGTGGTCGTGGGCTACATGCTCCAGATCGCGGACGAACTCAAACTCAAGAAAGAAGGCAGCGAGGCGCTCGCTCTGCGGCGACGTATTTCGCAGCTCGTCAGCGGACTCGACGAGGAGACACGCCGGCGCGTGCTCACCATGGGTGGCGACGCGCTGCAGCGCCGGAAATTCATGATCGATGCGGCCGACGGCATGACCGTCGAGGCCGTCATGGAATTGCTCAAGGCTGCCGCGGACACATCGCACCAGAACATCTCGCACTCGATGTTTCGCATGTTGTCGAAACTCGCGATGAACGCAGAAGGCGGCGTCGTGCATGCACGTTCGCACGCGGACGTCGAATTGCGCGAGCAGGTTACGCGCTTGGTGAAGGACTGGGACCTCGACGATCCCAATCCTGATTCCTACCGACTGGCGCTCCAGCGCATGTCGGCCGACCAGTCGATGTTCACCGGAATCGATCAGTATCCGTGCGAGCCGGAGCGATTGCTCGCGATGGGATTCGAGATCGAGCTGTTGGGCGAACCGGTGTGGCGCGCCGTCGATCAGATGCTGGAGCGACCGGACTTTGCACCGTTGCTGGATTTTCTCGACGCCGCGCCGCCGGGTTGGTTGCGCGAAGCACTGTGGCATTACGTGGCGTCACCGGAGCGTTTGCACGCAGTACTTTCGCGCACGCCCGTCAATTTCGGTTTGGTCCACCGTCTCGTCGCGCGCATGCGGCTCGCTTCGGTCGATCCGTTGCTCGACGCGATCGAAGCGCTCGATGAACGCACGGCGTCATCGCTCGTAGACATTCTCGCCGGGCTCGGTGATGACGTCGGCGGATTTGTTGCGGCGCGACTCGCGAGCACGCGCTGGTCGCTGTTGCGCACGTACCTCGCGATCATCGGGCGTTTGTCGGTGTGGCCGGCGGGTTTTACACCGCGCGACTATGCACGGCACCCGGACACATCGGTGCGCCGCGAAGCGCTGCGCATGCTGATGAAAGCTCCGGCGACGCGCGACGAAGCCATTTCACAAGCCGTCGCTGACATCGACGATCGCGTCGTGCGGCTCGCGCTCGGCGCCGCAATGAACAATTGTCCGCCGGCCGCAGCGCGGTTGCTGATGGTCCGCACGCGCGATGATACGCTCGCTCCCGATCTCCGTTCACTCGGGGTGCGTGTGCTTGCGTCGTATAAATCGCCCGAGACGGTGCAATGGCTCGCCGAGCGCACGCTCGGCAAGAAGCGAATCTTTTTCCGCCGTCCGTTAGCGACGAAGACGCCGGAAATGCTCGCTGCGTTGTCAGGACTCGCGGCGCATTGGCGCGATGACCCGCTCGCACAGTCGGTCATTGCGCTCGCGCGAAAAAGCACTGATCCGGAAGTCGCGCGCGCCGTTGCTCAAGCGGGAGGCGACGCGTGAGCGAACGCGCCGTGAAGTTTCTGACCGGAATGGCGCAAGCGCTCTCGACGATGGCGCTGTACAAAGACGGCCATCCTGCGCGCGAGCGCGTGATCGATTTGTCGTACCAGCGACTCACGGATCTGCAGACCGAGAATCCGCATCCGATTTTTTCGTTTCTCGGTCAGGACCTGATCTACGGCGTGCAGTCATTGCGCGAGCTCGGCGATTGGGATTGGTCGCCGCGCTTCACGAATGCCGGTGTGCAGCGCATGGAATTCCCGCCCGGCGTGTCGCGTGTGGAGTACGACGCCTTCCTCTCAGACGTGTTGGGCCGGTTGCAAGTGGGAATGATTGTCGACACCGCCACCGCGAGTCCGGAGCGGCGTCAGTCAATCCGCTTCGGTGCGATCGGTGTGCGCGGAACGGAGGGCGCGACGCTCAAGATCGACGAGCCGTTACCGACAGCGACGATCACGTATACGCTCGGCGAAGAGGCCGAAACGATTCGCTGGTTGCATCAGGAAGTGACCGATCGTGGCGAACTGCCGATGCTCGAGGTGGATTCGATCGTCGGATCGCTCTCGGTTGCCATGCACGCCGACCGAGAAATCGTCATTCCGCTCGTGCAACTCAAGGAGTTCGATCAGTACACGACCACGCATTCATTGAATGTGTCCGTGCTCGCGATGGCGCTCGCGGAATTCATGGGCATGGGGCAGAAGGACGTTCGTGGGTTTGGTGTCGCTGGTTTATTGCACGACCTCGGCAAAGTGCGCATTCCCAAGGACGTGCTGACAAAGCCCGGGAAGCTGACGGACGAAGAGTGGGTGATCATGCGCAAACATCCGGTGGATGGCGCAAAGCTCATCTACGAAAGCGATCGCATGCTCGATCTCGCGGCGACGGTCGCGTACGAGCACCACATCATGCTCAACGGTGGCGGTTATCCCGAACGCCACTTTGCGCGCGAGTGTCATCACGCCAGCAAGATCGTGCATATCTGCGATGTGTACGATGCGTTGCGCACCAATCGACCGTATCGCGCGGCGTGGGAAGCGGAGAAAGTGCTCGCGCACATGCAGAAGGGCGCGGGCGACGACTTCGATCCGGAAATCGTGAACGCGTTCACGACGATGATGCGTCAGTGGGAAAAGCGCGTCGCGGTCGTCGATGACAAGAGCGCGATTCCGCAAATCGCGGAAGCGGCGCAAGCGGCAGCGGCGCAAGCGGCGGCAGCGCCCAGCGGATCGTCAGCGGCCACACCGCAACCAGCCGAGGCGCCGCCGCCCGCGTCACCCGCGCCATGATGTCACGTCCGCCGCGGGCAACGCCCGTGAGTGGCCGGCTTCGCTCGCTGCAAGACGCGGAGAGTTTGCGCGTGCTCGTCGCGACGCTGCGCGAGGGGATTTACATCGCGAATGAACGCGGCGAGATCCTCGATGCGAATCCGGCGTTCTGCGACATGCTCGGCGTCGCCGATCTGGAAGAGCTCGGTGCGTATGGACTGGCGGACATGATTGCCGATCCGGCGCGGCGCACAGCAGAACTCGAGATCGTCGCACGTGAAGGTGCGGTGCGCGAATTCGAGCTGCAAATCGTGTTGCCCGACGGACGCCAGCGCACGGTGCTGGACACGACGTTCATCGTGCAGGATCCGGATACCCGCGAAGTGTTTTACCACGGCATTCTCGTGGACATCACGCAGCGCAAAGAAATGGAAGAGCAGCTGCGGCACGAGAGCACGCGCGATCCGCTCACCGGCTGCTACAACCGACGCTGGCTACACGCGCTCGAAGAAAAGTTCGTGAACGACACGACGACCAAGTGGGGCTGCATCTTCGTCGACATCGATCACTTCAAGCAGTACAACGAAGCGCACGGACATCGCGAAGGTGATACCACATTGATGCGAATGAGCCGGTTCCTGATGCGACAGATTCGCGCGGAGGAATCGGTGATTCGCGTTGGTGGCGACGAGTTTCTGATCGTCCTGGATGACGCGGACGAAACCGCTACCGAAGCCGTCGCGATGCGACTGCAGCAGGCCGCGCTTCGCACCGCGCCGGTGCCGTTCTCGTTTGGCTGGGCTGCGCGCGCAGAGGGCGAGAGTTTGCGCCAGACGATGCATCGGGCAGACAAGAACCTGCTGGCGGTCAGAGTGGTGGAGCGGGCGCGAGAGGGGTGAGGGGTGGGG
>DATELA010000047.1:0-8719 GCA_035277145.1 Gemmatimonadaceae bacterium
GTCCTTGCGGGTCCGTGTTCGGCGACGGCGCGATCTGAAAGACCGCGCCGCCGCCTGTTGCGGTCATTGACACCGCGCGGGCGGTGAGCGGCGTACCGATGGGATCCTGCGCTTCGATCATGACGGTGTTTCCCGTTTCGAATCCCGCGAGCCCGTTCGTCAGCTCGTTCACGAATCGAAGCGATATCTGCACATTGAATGCGGCGCTCGGCGCGTTCGAGAGTCCCGGTGCACTCGCCGTGACCAGGTACGCTGCGCCCGAACGGTCGATGGTGACGTTGTCGAAGCTCACGATTCCGTTCAGCGGTGCCTTGGTCACGGTGCCACCGATCTGCGCGCTGAGTGAACCGCCCGCGAGCGACACGGTCACGTTGTTCGTTGCGTTCGTTGCGATGTTGCCGTACGCATCCTCGACGCGCACCACGAACGCGGGCGCGAGCGGTTGGCCAGCCATGGACAGTCCAGGCGATGTCACCACACGCAAGCGATCGGGCGTGTTGTGAACGATGTCGAACGTGCCGCTCGTTGCCGACGGTATGTCGTTCGAAGTCGCGGTGAGTTTGAAGTCGTCGCCGGCTTTGACGATGGTAAGTCCGTCGAACGTCGCGACGCCCGCGACTGCGTTGCGCGTCAGCACACCCGTGAGCGTTGCGCCGTCCGCGCCGGTGCCTGCCGTGATCGCGATAGTGACGGGCGCAGTCGACGTGGTGATGACGTCGCCGTTCTCGTCGACCACGCGCACTTGGATGGCCGTCAGCGCATTGCCGGCTACACCGTTCGGCAGCGCAGCGGTGAATGCGAGTTCCGGCTCGGGCTCGGGTTCCTGCGTTGAGGTCGCACCGTCACCACCGCATGCAGCGATCACAACTGCAGCGGCTACCAGCGCGAAAGAACGAATTTGGTTGCGCATACCGTTGGCCCCGATTGTGTAGTTCAGCACCGTGTGTGAAGCCGGCGCCAAGCATACGAATCAGGACCAACGATGTGGTTGCGCTACGGGGCCAAGTTGTTGCCCTGAATGGTCATCCGCGCACGCCGACAACGCTCATTGCGTCTCGATGCCAGTTCGTTTCGCCGCGGTGTCACTAACGCAGTTCTCTACGGCTCACTACCCACAACCCATCACCCAAAACGCAGTTCGCTTTTGTCTACTTACCCGCGAGCTCTATGATCTTCAGCCTCATCCGATCCAGTTCTCGCGGTGAGTAGTACTGTCCATCCGCGACAACGGCGACGACGCTGCGCGTGTTCTCGATGTTCTCGAGCGGATTGCGCGAGAGCACGACGAGATCGGCCGTTTTTCCAGCGGCAACCGTTCCCCACTCCGCGGTCTTCCCGAAATAGATCGCGGGATTGATCGTCGCGGTTTGCAACGCCTCCAGCGGCGTGAGCCCTGCGCGCACAAACAGTTGCAGCTCGCGGTGGATGCTCGTGCCGGGCACGAGGTCGTAGCCCGCTGGTGCGTCCGTGCCGGCGAGGAATGGGATCTTCATGTCGTACAACTTCTTGATGAACCCAAGCCTGCGCGTCGCGCGTGCCTCCGCAGCGCGCGCCGCAGAATCGGTTGCGGTTGCGCGCGTGACGGCCTGACGCCGCCAGCCTTCGACGGATTGACGCAACCAGTACGCGAGACCGGGATCGCTGTTGAAATCCGCCGCGGTGCCGACGCTGTTGATGACGGTTGGGCACTGCCAGACTTTGTTCTTTGCGATCGCTTCGTGCAGTGCGGTGTTCGTATCGCTGACACCGATGAAATGCTCGAAGCTGCGTTGTTTGGCAGTAATCGCTTCCATCGCGGTGATGGAATTCGGCACGTGTCCTTCGAAGGGAATGCCGATGCGATTCGCCTCTTCCGCCATCGCGAAATACGCCTCGCGCGGAATTAGCGATTGTGTCTTGATGAGATCGACACCGCGCTCCTTGAGCATGCGCACGGCGGCGCGCGCCTCGTCGGGCGTCGTGACTTTGATTGCGGCTGCGTACCGCGACGTTGGTCCGTCGATCATGGGACCGGAAACCATCATGCGTGGTCCGATGAGCTGGTGCTTCGCGATGCTGTCGCGCGACGCGAGTGTGACCTCGAGGTTGCTGCCGAGGTCGCGAATGCCCGTGACGCCGTTGACGACGAACAGCGGGAACATGACTTCACTCGTGCTGTGAAAGCGCGCGGTGTCGTTGGTGAAGTGCGCGTGGACGTGCATGTCCCACATGCCGGGGATGACGAACATGCCCGTGCCGTCGAGCGTGGCCGCAGCGCGTGTGGTGGCGTTGGCGTTCTCGATGCGCGCGATGCGATTGCCTTCGATGACGATGGATTTGCGCGGCTGGAGCCGTCCGTTGGTGACGTCGACGATGGTGACGTTGTCGATCGTGACGGTTTGCGCGCTGATGGGGGCGACGGAAGCGAGCAGGCCTGCGGCGGCGAGCAGTGTGAATCGCATGCGTAGCATAGGTTTCTGGTTCGAGGGCGCGGTGAATCTACGCCGGGAGCGTCCGTGTCGCTGACAAAACTCGTGGTCTTCGACATCGACGGAACGCTGCTCGACAATCTCGAGCAAGAGGACGCGTGCTACTCACGCGCGTTGCGCGAAGGACTCGGCCTGCGTGAATTCTCCCAGGATTGGGCGAGTTATCATGACGTCTCGGATCAGGGCATCGCCGTTGAAGCGTACGAACGCGAATTCGGAACCACTCCATCGACAGCGGTGATCGAGCGAACGATCGACGTGTTCGTGGATGGACTTGACCGTGCGCACGCCGTAACACCGGTCCGGGCCGTGCGCGGCGCCGCGGAATTGTTGTTCGCGCTTCGGCGCGAAGGTTGGTGCTATGCGTTTGCAACGGGCGCGTGGCGTCGCGCCGCCGAGTTCAAGCTGCGAGCCGCCGGGCTCCCGGTTGACGGCGTTGTGAAAGCAACGTCCGAAGATGGACCTGCGCGCTCGAGCATCGTGAGAGCAGCGATTGCGCGAGCAGAACGCGAGATCGGTGGTTCATTCCCGCGCATTGTTTCTGTTGGTGACGCGATCTGGGACGTGGAGACAGCGCGTGCGCTCGCGTTGCCATTCGTCGGCGTTGGACGTGGCGCGCGCGCAGACAAGTTGCGCGACGCTGGAGCTCGCCACGTCTTGCGCGATTACGCGGATCAAGCGGTCGTGTTCGCAACGTTTCAAGACGCATCACTGTGATCAGCACGCATGCGCGGATCTATCGCGGACAGACGATCGGCCTCGCGCCCATTGTTGTCAGCGCGATGTTCGCGGCGTTCGGACTTTACCTTGGCGATCGGATGTCGCTGTACGCGGCGGCGTTCTTCGGGGTCTGCGCTATTGGGGGGCTCGCGCTCTACGTGCGAATGCGCAGCGGCAAGGGCCCCTACGAAGAACTCAGCGTCGATGACATCGGCGTCACACGGCTCGCTCCACAATTGCGCGAACACATCGCGTGGGCTGACGTTTCGCGCGTGCGAATCCTCACGACCGACCAGGGACCACAGAGCGAAGATGTGTTCTTCGTCATGGACGGAAGATCGGGAGCCGGATGCGTGGTGCCGCACGATCTCGCTGTCGAGGGAAAGTTGCTCGACGCGCTCCAGGAGAAACTCCCGGGCGTGAATAACGGATCGGTCATTGAAGCGATGACGTCGACCAGCAATCGCGAATTCGTTATCTGGGAAGCGAAGTCCGATGCGTAACCGCCGCGCCATGCTGATCGCCGTCGCTGCCGTTGCGACCGCATCATGCGGCAGCGCGGACACCGCCACGCCGCGCCTCAACGTGACGTACATGGTGGACACCACGCACCGCGACAAGAACGAGATCTTCAAACTCTGGCGCGACTACCTTGACGCGCGCACGTACACGTACGAACCGAAGCCGCAGTGGTCGGCGGCCGAACAAAAACTGTGGCCGATCTTCGATCTCGCAATGCCGCAGGTGTACGCGAACGACGACGAGTATCGGCGCACGTACGCGACGGTCTTCGACATATCACCTGCGAGCACAACCGACAGCAGCGAGTACTTCATTCGAACGCTCTTCACGCGTCCGCAACTCGGCGCGAGCCCCGAGCGCTCGTTCATCATTCGCGTGTATGCGACGCGCGAAGACGGACGATGGGTGCTCGCGAATGCGCTGCCACGCCTGACAAAGAGTTGGAAGCGCACCGCGTTCGGCTCGATCACTTACGTCCACCCGCCAGAGCATCGTGTCGATACTGCGCGCGCAACACGCGCGATTGCGTTTACCGACTCGTTGGTCAAGGAATTCGGCGCACCACCGCTCAAACCAATCACGTACTATCTCGCGCGAACACCTGAAGAAGCCTTTGCCATCGGTGGCATCGAGCTGTACATCCCCGGCAGCCGCGCACGCGTGGTCGTGGCAGACTATCTCGTGTTCAGTGGCGTGCCGAGCATCGGCGAGTTCTATGCGCACGAACTTGTGCACCTGACACTCGGCGCGACGCTCGCCGAACTTCAGGCGCCACAACTGCTCGACGAAGCGCTCGCGCTGTGGCTCGGCGGTGGGCGCGAGATGACGTGGCCACAAATCCGCGATGAACTCGCGACCGAAATGCGCCGCGATCCGAGCTGGACGCTGGAGCGATTGTTAGAGGAGCAGCCGGAGACGTTTCTGTATCGCAATACTGCCGCGGCGGCGCTGCTCGTCATTGCGCACGAGCGCGGTGGAGTGTCGATGCTCAAGGAAGCGTTGCGTTCACAGCCGACGCGCGGCGGCTTCGATTACATCGGCGGTGTCATGCACGCGACAAAGATGTCGCGCGCGGAGGTCGAGGCAGCGTTTCGACGGCTCGTCACGGACCCCGTGGCGAAGGAGTGAGGGCTCGGGGCGCGCGCGAGTTAGTGGGTTGCTGCCGCGGCGCGCGACCCGAGTCCTCAGTCCGAAGCAAGAGCGACGCGATCTAGGTCGATTCGACCGAAATCGAACGACGCCGAACACTTTGTAAGGCGTAACCGTGGCCCTCCGCAGCCGGCGTTCATACCTTCGGCGCCATGCGAGTTCGCCTCAACGCGCAACGACTCCTCGAGGTTCTGGCCAAGAGCCGGCTGAGCCAGAACCACTGGGCCCTCAAGCTCGGGCTGTCGCGCGGCCACTGGTCCGAGATCGTCAACGGCAAGCATCCCTACCCGTCCCCGAAGACGCGGCAGCGGATGCTCGAGGTGCTCGGACTCTCGTTTGACGAACTGTTCGAGATCGAAGCCGAGGCGCCGTCGTGGGCGGACATCGATTTCCGTCGCGCAATCGCGGACCGCTACATCATCGACTCCGAGTTGGGACAGGGCGGCATGGGCGCTGTGTATCTCGCGCGCGATGCCCGGCACGGCCGCACCGTCGCCCTAAAAGTCATTTCACCCGAAGCGGTCAGCGGCATCGGCATCAATCAGTTTTTGCGCGAGATCGCGACGGTCGCGCACCTGCAGCATCCGAATATTCTGCCGCTGTTCGATTCGGGCGAAGTCGCGGGACATCCGTTCTATGTGATGCCGTACATCCGCGGCGGCTCGTTGCGCACGCGGCTCGAGTCGGCAGTGAGACTTCCGGTCGATGAAGCCGTCGTGCTCACGCAGGGCATTGCATCCGCGCTGCACCACGCGCACGAGCACCGCATTCTCCATTGCGACGTCAAGCCGGAAAACATTCTGCTCGACGGCACGCATCCGTACGTCATGGATTTCGGAGTCGCGCGCAAACTGCATACCGAGTTCCTGCCATGGGTGCGACGCACGGAGCTCGATTTGTCCGCGGGCACACCCGCGTATGTGAGTCCGGAACAAGCGAGCGGTGAAAAGCAGCTCGATACGCGCACCGATGTCTACAGTCTCGCGTGCGTCGTGTACGAAATGCTCTCGGGCCGCACGCCGTTCGAAGGCACCAACACGCAAGCGGTGGTCGCTCGGCGGTTCATCGATCCGCCGCCGCCATTGCGCGCATTCGCACCAGAGATCCCACCGCTCCTCGAACGCGCCGTGGAGCTGGGAATGGCACTCGATCCGCGACGACGTCCCGCGACGGCAGCGGAGTTCTCGTCGAATGTGGTCGCGACGGCCAAGCCCGCATCAGGAGTATCCGCGCGACTCAGCGTTGCACTCACCAGAGGAATCAACGCGCTGCGCGGTTCACGCCGCCGGCTGCCGATTCGATTCAGGAGCGTTGCTATGGAATCACTGTGGCAGGACTTCCGTCATGCGATGCGATCGCTGCGCAAGAATCCGGCGTTCGCTGCAATTGTCGCGATCACCCTCGCACTCGGCATCGGTGCGAACACCGCGATCTTCAGCGTCGTGCGCGGTGTGTTGCTCAAGCCATTGCCGCACCGCGACGGTGATCGCCTCGTGTATTTGCGGCATTCATCGGTGCAGAGCGACAACCTCAACTTCTCGGTGCCGGAGGTTCGCGATTTCCGCACCGGCGCTCCATCGCTCGTGCAAATCGCCGAGTACTCGCCGACGGCGGTCATTCTGCGCAACGAGCGCGATGCGATGACGCTGCAAGTTGGATTGGTGACCGGCAATTACTTCGAAGTGATGGGACTGGCGCCCGTGCTCGGCCGTGTGACGCGTCCAACCGATGACGGACCAGGTGTGTCACCGGTGATGGTGCTGACGCACGAGTTCTGGACGAAACGATTCGCTAGCGATTCATCGGTCGTGGGTCGCGTCGTGAATGTGAATGGTCAACCGACGGAAGTGATTGGCGTGTTGCAACCGGCGCCGTTTTTTCCGCTCAAGATGGACGTGCTGATGAACATGGTGATCAGTCCGCACCACATCGGCGCGGCGATGCAGGAAGACCGCCGGCACCGCATGACGGAAGTCGTCGCGCGCGTTGCGCCGAATGCGACGCTCGCACAGGCAAAGTCCGAAGTGGCTGCGGTCTACGCGCGATTGAAGGAGCAATACCCGAACGCGTACGGCCGCGCGTACGACTATCGCGCGGAGATGATTCCGTTCAAGAAAGCACTCGGCCAGAAAGCGCAGCTCACGGTGTGGTTGTTGATGGGTGCGGCGGCGTTCGTCTTGATCATCGCGATTGCGAACGTCGCGAACCTGAGCATGATGCGCCGCGTACGACGCGAGCAGGAATTGCTCGTGCGTTCCGCGCTTGGTTCCGGTCTCGCGCGATTACGACGACTCGTGCTGATGGAGAATCTTGCACTGGCATTCGCAGGCGCAGGGCTTGGCACAGTGATCGCGATCGTTGGTGTACCGATGCTCGTCACGCTGGCCGGCAGGTACTCGCACCGTGCAAACGAGGTTCGCCTTGATACGCCGGTGTTGATGTTTGCGGTCGCGATTGCAATCGGTATCGCGCTGATTCTGTCATTCGTGACATCGCTGCCGTCCGAGAAGTTGCTCGCGACGGTTTCATCAGGCGGACGGCGTGGCGGCGGCAGCCCGCGCAAACAACGGTTGCAACGCGCACTTGTCGTCGTACAAGTCGCCGTGTCGGTCGTGTTGCTCGCCGGCGCCGGGTTGCTCACGCGGACGATGTTGCGCGTAGCAAACGTGGACACGGGAATGTCGACGGAGCAGGTGCTGTCGATGGAAGTCAGCATCCTCACCACGCGCGAGATTCGCGGCGATACGAATCTCCGGAATGCAACGCGCGCGCGGTACACCGCAATGCG
The DNA here is from genome assembly GCA_035277145.1 of Gemmatimonadaceae bacterium. Lineage (GTDB taxonomy): Bacteria > Gemmatimonadota > Gemmatimonadetes > Gemmatimonadales > Gemmatimonadaceae > DASRAP01. Next base: position 7,648 of record DATELA010000047.1, read on the forward strand.
AGATGAAATCGCGGGACTACCAGGCGTCGAAGCGGTCTCGACGGGTGAGCCGCCGATGACCGAAGGCTTCCGGCGCATCGACCTGAAAGTGGAGAATCGGCCGCTCGCGGTTGGCGAAGCCCCACCGAACTCGGGCGAGCATATGGCCAGCCCCGGATATTTTGAATCGCTCGGCGTGCCGCTGGTTCGCGGACGAACGTTCGAGGCGACGGACTTCGGCGACGAAGGCGGGGCTGCTGTGGTGGTGAATCAGGCGTTCGCCGATCGCGTGTTCCCGGGCGAAGATCCGATTGGCCGGCGCGTCGCAGAAACCAACCGCATCGCGCAGTACGACACGACGCCGGACTGGTGGCTCACGATTGTTGGTGTTGTCGGCAATACGCACGTCGAAGGACTCGACGCTGCGCCGCGACCGGAGCTCTACCATCCACAAATCAGCGAGCGCGCCACCGGCGGCGGACTCGTGATCCGCGCGCAGAGGAATGTCGAATCGCTGATTCCTGCGGTTACGCAAATCATTCAACGTCTTGCGCCTGCAGCGGCGATTGAGAACGTGCGCACACTCGAACAGATCAAAGACGAAAGCATTGCACCGCGGCGTCTGAACGCGATGCTCATCTCTTCATTTGGATTGCTGGCGTTGCTCGTTGCCGCAGTCGGCATTGCCGGTGTGCTCGCGTTTGCGGTGAGCGCGCGCACGAATGAAATCGGCGTGCGCATGAGCCTCGGCGCAGCTCCTGCACAAGTTCAGCAAATGATCCTGAGGGAAGGCGGGTCGCTGGTGGTTGCCGGTGTCGTCGTCGGCACGGGACTCGCGCTCGTCGCGGCCAATGTGATTCGCGGATTGCTCTACGGGATTCAGCCGTACGATCCGCTGACGTTCGCGGCCGTGGTGATCGTCATGGCCGGCGTGGGCATTGCGGCGTGCTGGATTCCGGCCGTTCGCGCTGCGAGGATCGACCCAGCCATTACGATGCGCGCTGAGAACTAACTGGGATTCCTCTTGGCTTCGGACTGAGGGGTCGGGTCGCGCGCCGCGGCAGCAACCCACTAACTCGCGCGCGCCCCGACC
>DATELA010000048.1:0-15375 GCA_035277145.1 Gemmatimonadaceae bacterium
AGCGTCGCCACGACAATCCCGAATCCGACGCTTCAGCACGAGTTCGACGACTTTGCACTGACGCGAAAACTCAGCATCGTGCAGCCGCTCGCGTGGCTCGCGCGGCGGCCGAGTGACGCGGCCGCAGGCCGGGCGTTCGTCGCGCGCGGGCTTGCGGATTCAGTACAAGCCATCGCGGAACTGGGTCGCGACGTTCGCCACGCGTTCTACGGCGCGCTAGCCGCCGGGGAAATCGTGCGTCTCTCCGGCGAACAAGTCGCTGCCGCCGAATCGTTGCTTGCGGCCGCTGACCGGCGCCTGGCCGCGGGCGATATCGCGGCATTCGAGCGAGACCAGGTCGCGCAGGACGTTTCACTCATTCGACTGAGTGCGTCGCGCGCGCGCAGTGATGCCGGTGTTGCACAAGTCGAATTGCGCCGCGCGATTGTATGGGACCCCGCGGCGCCGCTGAACGCGGTTGGCGCACTCGATGCCGGTGTGAACGAAGCCGCCGTCGCGACGCGTGATCCGGTCGTGCGTGAGGCGGTGCAGTCATTGCCGGCGCTTCGATCGGCCCTCGCAGATTCACTGGCTGCCGTGGCACGGCTTCGCGGCGCTCGCATCGCGCAGATTCCGATTCCCGGTGTGCTCATCGGTCGCGAATGGGGCGGCGACGCTGGTAACAGCAACGCGATCCTCGGGTTCGCCGTCCCCGTGCCGCTCTGGAGCTTCGGACGTGAGGCAGTCGCACAAGCAAAGGCTGCCGCCGCAGCGAGCGCCGCTCACGCCGCGGAGGCAAGATTGACGATCGATGCATCGGTGGCTGCTGCGCACGTGCGGTTAGCCGAAGCGGCCGCACGCGCGCGCACCGCGCGCGATTCGCTTCGCGCGGAATCGGCGCGCATCCGTGCCGGCGCCGTGCGGCTCTACGAAGAAGGGCGTTCCGATGTGACGCGCGTGCTCGAAGCGTTGCGGGCCGAGCGCGACGTTGGACAAACGATCGTGCGCGAGCTGCTCGAGTTTCAGTTGGCGCGTGCGGATCTACTTGCAACCCTGGGACAATGGCAATGATGCCGCGCATTCGTCACGTAGCTCCGCTGGTGTTTGCCGTTGCGGCCGCGTGCAGCAACGACACCGCGTCGCACGCGACGCCCGCCGCGTCGGTGAAGAATCCGGTAACCGAAACCGCGCTGACGAACGTCGTGCTCACGCCCGACGCAGTGCGCCGGCTCGGCATTGCAACGGTGAAGGTCGAATCCACGACTGTTTCCCCCACGCGAACAGTCGGCGGTGAAGTCGTTGTGCCGCCCGGTCAGGCGACGATAGTATCGGCGCCGTCAGCCGGCAGTGTTCTCGCTCCCGTGAACGCAGACATTCCTCGCGCCGGTACGCAGGTAACCAAAGGTCAGCCCCTGCTCCGTTTTGTCGCGTTACCGCCGGACCGCGACGTCGCACGATTGCAAGCCGACGTGAACATCACCGATGCGCGACTGCGGCAGGCGCGTGCGGAATCTGACCGCGTCGCGAAGTTGTACGCGGACAAACTTGTCTCGGCGCGCGAACGCGAGCGCGTTGAAGCGGAGTTGATCGCGGCGACGGCGGCGCACGATGTCGCCGCTTCGCAGCTGCAATTGGTGCAGGGTGCACCCGCGGGAAGCGTGGGTAGTCTCACGGCGCTCGTGCTCGCCGCGCCGGTTGGAGGCGTGTTGCGGCAGGTCTCCGTCGCATCGGGCCAAGTGGTTGCCGCCGGCGCTCCGCTCGCCGAGGTGGTCGATATGTCGCGCCTCTGGATTCGCGTACCCGTATACGCGGGGGACGTGGCGCAGTTCTCGCGGTCGGGCGCGGCGCGCGTCCATCGCGTTGGCGGTGCCGGTACCGTCGCGGGCGTCAGCGCGATGCGAATCGGTGCCCCTCCGGCGGCCGACGCTGCCGCCGCTTCGGTCGATCTCTACTACGAAGTGCTCGACGCCGGCGCCGCGCTCGCGCCGGGGGAACGGGTGACCGTCACGATTCCGCTCGCGCGTGGCGAAGGGCGCGGCCTCGCCGTGCCGCTCAGCGCGGTTGTCCGCGACATGAACGGCGGAAGCTGGATATACGAGCGCGCAGACTCGCTGACATTCGTTCGACGTCGCGTCGAGGTCGCGAGCGTGACGCAGGGTTACGCCGTTCTCGCGCGCGGATCGCGTCCGGGAATGCTGGTGGTCGTCGCCGGTGCCGCGGAGTTGTTCGGCACCGAGTTCGGCGCAGGCCACTAGGCGGAGCGGGCACGGGATGCGCTGGCTCATCGGTACCGCACTCCGGCTGCGCCTCGCCGTCGTGGTGCTGACGATCGTCGGTATCGTCGCGGGTTTCCGCGCGCTGCGCGGCGCACCGCTCGACGTGTTTCCCGAGTTCGCACCGCCGCTCGCGGAAGTGCAGACCGAAGCGCCCGGCCTTTCAACCGAAGAAGTCGAAGCGCTGATCACGCTTCCGATTGAACAGGCGCTGAACGGGACGCCGTATGTGACAACCGTTCGCTCCAAGTCCGTGCTGGGATTGTCGAGCGTCGTCGTCGTCTTTGAGCGCGGCACTGATCTGCTCAAAGCGCGCCAGTTTGTCGGTGAGCGCCTCGCGCGCGTCGGACCAACGCTTCCATCGATCGCGCACGCCCCCGTGCTGCTGTCGCCGCTGTCGACGACGAGCCGAGTGATGAAGATCGGGATCACGTCGAAGACGCTTTCGCAAACGGAACTCACGACGCTCGTCAAATGGACCGTGCGTCCGCGATTGATGGCGGTAAAGGGCGTCGCCAACGTTGCGATCTGGGGCCAGCGCGACCGTCAGCTGCAGGTGCTTGTCGACCCGGAGCGACTCAAGACGAGCCGGGTCACGCTCGGCGATATCACGCGCGCGACAAGCGAGGCCGTCGCGATACGCGCGGGCGGGTTCATCGACTCGCCGAACCAGCGGTTTTCGGTGACGCAGCGCTCGGGCGTGCAGACGAGCAACGATCTTGCGCGGGCGCCGGTTCTGCTTCGCGGTGGTGCGCCGATCACACTCGGCGACGTGACGACGGTGACAGAAGGCAATCCGCCGCCGATCGGCAACGCGATCGTCAACGATGGGCCGGGCATCATGCTCATCGTCGAGAAGCATCCGTGGGGCAACACACTCGACGTCACGAACGGCGTCGAGAGCGCGCTCGCCGCACTCGCTCCGGCGCTCCCGGGCGTTGACGTCGACCCGACGATCTTTCGTCCGGCGACGTTCATCGAGATGTCGCTGCACAACCTGAATCGCGCATTGCTGATCGGGTGCGTGCTGGTGATTGTCGTACTGGGTTTTTTCCTGCGCGACTGGCGCACGGCGCTGATCAGTCTGACCGCAATTCCCGTGTCATTGCTCACGGCCGCCGTGCTCATGCGCTACTACGGCGGCACGCTCGATACGATGGTGCTTGCCGGTCTCGTGATCGCACTTGGTGAAGTCGTGGACGACGCGATCATCGATGTCGAGAACATCGTGCGGCGACTCCGGCTCAACCGTCAGCTCGCGTCGCCATTGCCGGCGTTCCGCGTCGTGCTCGATGCGTCGCTTGAAGTGCGCAGCGCAGTTGTGTACGCGAGCCTCATCGTCGCGCTCGTGTTCTTGCCGGTGTTTTTCCTCGGCGGACTCGCGGGCGCGTTCTTCCGGCCGCTGGCGACGTCGTACGTCATTGCGATCATGGCGTCGCTGATCGTGGCGCTGGTCGTCACTCCGGCATTGTCGCTGATGTTATTGCGTGGCGCATCGTCGGAACGGAGTGAAGCTCCGCTCGCGGCGGCACTCAAACGATTGTATCGCGCGTTCCTGCCACACATGGTCGGCCATGCGCGGCGCGCGGTCATGATCGGCAGCGTGTCGCTCGGTCTTGCCGTGATCTCGGTGCCGTTTCTCGGTGAGGAATTCCTTCCGCACTTTCGCGAATTCGACTTCCTGATGCATTGGGTGGAGAAACCCGGAACGTCGATCGAAGCGATGGACCGCATCACGCTGCGCGCGAGCCGCGAACTGCGCGCGATTCCGGGCGTGCGCAACTTCGGATCGCACATAGGACGCGCGGAGGTCGCGGACGAAGTCGTGGGACCGAACTTCACCGAACTCTGGATCAGCCTTGATCCGTCGGTGCCATACGACGCGACCGTCGGCCATGTGCAGGAGGTCGTCGATGGTTATCCCGGTTTGTACCGCGACTTGCTCACGTATTTGCGCGAGCGCGTGAAGGAGGTACTCACCGGTGCGAGCGCGACCGTCGTCGTTCGTTTGTACGGCGCGAACCTCGACAGCCTGCGCTCGAACGCTCAGCGCATTTCCGGCGCGATGAGCAACGTGGAAGGCGTCGCCGATCTCAAGGTGCAGGCGCTGGTGTATGTACCGCAGGTCGAGGTGCGCATCAAACCCGATGTTGCCGCGCGGCTCGGACTCACGGGGGGACGGGTGCGCGACCAGGTCGAAACACTCGTGCGCGGGCGCAAAGTCGGCGAAGTGTATGAAGCCGACCGGGCGTTCGATGTGGTCGTGTGGGGGACGCCCGAAGTACGCGCGGATGTGACGACGCTGGCATCACTGCCGATCGAACTGCCGAATGGTGGTACCGCGCCGCTTGGTGACGTTGCCGATGTACGCCTCGCGCCGACGCCGAACGAAGTGACGCGCGAAAAAGTCTCGCGACGGCTCGACATCACGGCCAACGTCCGCGGCCGCAACCTGGGAAGTGTTGCGCGCGATGTTGAGCGCGAAGTCGGCGCGCTGACGTTTCCACAGGGGTACCACCCCGAGTTTCTTGGTGAATACGCCGAGCGGCGTGAGGCAAGCCGGCGACTGCTGTTGTTGTCGCTGCTGTCGCTCGTCGGGATTTACCTGATCCTCCACGCGGACTTCGGCTCAGCGCGGCTCGCGACGCTGGTGTTTGCATCGTTGCCGTTCGCGCCGATTGGTGGTGTCGCCGCCGTGTGGCTCACCGGCGGGGTGCTGTCGCTTGGCTCGCTCGTGGGGTTTGTGACCGTGATCGGCATTGCCGCACGAAACGGCATCATGCTTGTCAGTCATTATCGCCACCTCGAACGCGTTGAAGGAGTTGCGTTCGGACGCGAACTCATCGTGCGCGGAAGCGAGGAGCGCCTTACACCGATCGTGATGACTGCTCTCGCAACAGGATTGGCGCTCGTCCCGCTCGCGCTATCGGGAACCAAACCCGGACACGAGATCGAGCACCCGCTGGCGATCGTAATCCTCGGCGGACTTGTGTCATCGACGATCCTCAACCTGGTCTTGATGCCGGCGCTCTATTTGCGCTACGGCCGTTCGTCGGGCGGCCGGCCCTTACACGAAGCAGAGGAGGTTACGCCGTGAACACCACACATCGCGTTGGTCTGCGGGTAACGGCATTGTTGCTCGCCACGCCGTGCATACTTGCCGCGCAAGACGGCGGTGGCTTCAGAATCGTCAAGAAGATTCCCGTCGGCGGTGCGGGCACCAGTTGGGACTACACACTCGCAGACGCGCCGAGCCATCGACTCTATGTGTCACACGGTACCGAAGCGGTGGTGATCGATACGGAAAGAGATTCGGTCATTGGCCGCGTTTCACCGACACCGGGCATTCACGGAATTGCGGTTGCGAATGAACTGAACCGCGGCTTCACGAGCAACGGGCGCGACACGAGTGTCACGATCTTCAACCTCAAGACGCTCGAGATCATCGGCGTCGTGAAAGTGACCGGTCTCAATCCGGACGCAATTTGGTACGACGACGTGACCAAACGTGTGTTCACGATGAACGCCGCAGGAAGTTCGACTGTGATCGACGCAGCGAAGGGCGAAGTAGTCGGCACCATCCCGCTCCCCGGAAAACCCGAGTTCGCGCAAACGGACGGCAAGGGGCTCATCTTCATCACGATCGAAACGGACACGGGCCAGATCCTTGTCGCCGACGCGAAGGCGGTGAAGGAAGTGCGGCGTTATTCGCTCGACGGATGCGTCAGACCCCGCGGACTCGCGATCGATCGCCGCGCCAACCGGTTGTTTTCGTCGTGCGAGAACAGCGTTCTGGTTGTGAGCGATCTCTCCGCCGGTAAACTCGTCGCCACGATTCCGATTTGTACCGGGACGGATGCGGCGGCGTACGACCCGGATTTGCATCTGATCTTTGCGCCGTGCAGCGACGGCAACATGACGGTCATCAGACAGGACGGCGCAGACACGTACACCTCGCTTGGCAACGCGAAAACGCAACTCCGTTCGCGCACGATGGCGTACGACGTGCGCACGCACACCGCGTATCTCGCCGCGGTGGATGTAGGGCCGGCGCCACCACCCGATTCAGCCGCGGCCGCGGGCCGCGGCGGACGTGGTCGCGGTGCGCCCGCAATTCCTGGATCGTTCTCCGTGCTCGTCCTGAAAAAACAGTAGCGAGGTACAGCGAAGACGTCGTGCGCGCCATCATCGGCGAGCCGTGGCGTAAACCGTAGCGAGCGTACGACTCGTCAAACGTGAGTGCACGTCCGACATGAATGCTTCCGTTTGGTGACCCGATGATATCACACTCAGTTCGTTGCAGCTTGTTTTTCGCGCCGACACTCGCTGTCTCCATCGCCGGGGCGCAGACGGTGCCGACGCGCACACTCACCAAGCCCGAAGTGGAAGTTCGTGAGTCGTTCTCGTGGCTCGAAGAGGGCGTTCGTGAAATGCGCGACGGACGCGTGATCGTCATCGTCGGCATTGACGATGTCATCAAGATCGTCGACCTGGCGGCAAACACTGCAGCGACGTTCTCGCGAAAGGGGGATGGACCGGGCGAGTATCGGTTTCCGAATCAGTTGTTCGCGCTTCCGGGAGACAGCACGGCCATGCTGGAATCGTCATGGCGACGGATGCTGGTCATTCTTCCGAACGGAAAGCCCGGGGGCTTTCTGAGTCCGAGGCCGAGCATCGCCAACAGAACCGAGGGTGCGCAGGAGATTCACGCGCAGCGCACCGACGGACGCGGTCGATTCTACGGCAGCGGAGCGATCTACCGAATGAACGGCGCCGTGTTGCAGCAGTATGACTCGATCGCCATCCTGCGGTGGGCACTGAATGGATCGCGCATCGACACAGTCGGGTACGTCGCTCAACCGCCGAACAACGTGAAAGCGTCGTCGCGCGGAAACAACCACATGATCAGCATCGGCGGTGGTGGCGGCCCGTTCGGTCCTCGAGACGCGTGGGATGTCGCGCCCGACGGACGCGTCGTCGTGGTCTCAGCGTCCACGTACTCGATCACGTGGACAGATCCCAACACGGGCAAGCGCACAACGACCGCGCCGATTCCGCACGTGAAGTACCCCGTCACGGACGCGCACAAGAAACAGTGGATGGACCAACAGCGCACTGGCGGCGGCGGCGTCGCGTGCGGGGATAACGCCTGTAGCAAGGTGCCGATGACCCGGCGGCCGGTTCAGGAGCCGGCGAATTGGGGCGGCGAGTTTCTGCCCGTGTTTCGGGCGGGAGAGTCGCTGAGCTTCGACCCTGACGGCATGTTGTGGGTGAAGCGATCTGGACCTGTTGGAGCACCGCTGACCTATGACGTCATCGATCGCGCCGGCAAGCTCGCACAACACGTCGTGTTCCCAGAACACGTACGGCTCATCGGCTTCGGCGCGAACGGTGCGATCTACGCGGCGCGCACGGACGACGACGACTTACAGTATTTGCAGCGCTACAGGTAACCAGCACATGATCCGTAATGCGTTCGTAGCCGCTGGATGCATCGCGACGCTGCTCGGTACGACTACCGCAGCCGCGCAAACGATTCCGGCGCGCACTCTGACAAAACCGGAAGCAGAGGCCAACGAAACATTTACCGGCATCGACGCGGTGCACGAGTTCAAAGATGGTCGTGTGCTTGTTGTTGACGCCGTCGACAGATCAGTGCACTTGATTGATCTGGCGACCGGTCAAGCCCGGAAGATCGGCCGGCGAGGCAGTGGGCCCGGCGAGCATATGTGGCCCTTTGGCATCGTGACGCTCGGCGGTGACAGCGTCGGCATCGCCGATGGCGGGAACCACCGAATACTGGTGATGCAACCTGACGGCAGACTCACATCAACGTTTCTGTTGCAGTTTCCGGGAGCAGACCTCCGAGAGGCCGAAGACGTGTGGCTCGGTGGCTCCGACAGTCGAGGACGTCTCTACGCAGTTGGCCCGGAGTTCACGAGACGCAGGGGGCAGGCCTCGCTACTAGCGGATTCGCTTCCGATTTTGCGATGGACGCCGGGCACGACGAAGAGCGATACGCTTGCGTGGTTCCGCCCGCAGAAATTCATCGTCAGTAGTTCGACGCGCGGCGGAAGGCCGTCGATCGATTACCGTCGCGATGAGTTTGCGCCGCTCGATCAGTGGGCCGTCGCGGCGGACGGAATGGTTGTCGTCGCGAAACCAGATCCGTATCACATGGCATGGATCGACGCATCGGGCGTGCGTCGTTCATCACCGCCGATTCCTGTCACGCCGCAGTCGTTCACTGAAGCGCACAAGCGAGAGTGGCGCGAAGCGCAGAAGGGATTCACCACGGCCGAGGGCGATGGTGGTCCGCCGGTGACGGTTCCGAAGCGAGATCCGCGCGCGCCGGATCCGCAGTGGCCCGCGGTGCTTCCTCCGTTTCTCGCAAAGTCACTGCACGTCGCGCCCGACGGAAATCTCTGGCTCAGACGCACGGGTCCGGTGAGCGCGCCTCCGACATACGATGTGATCAATCGGCAAGGACGTGTCGTGTACCAGGCAGTGCTTCCGAAGCAGTCGCGCGTTGTTGGGTTTGGCGCTGGCGGTGCGGTCTACGTCGCGTTCAAAGACGAAGATGATGTCGAGCACCTGCAGCGCTACCGGCTGCAATGATTCGACTAATCCTGACGTATTGAAAGCAGCGGATCGACGCGTGTAGCTCGAACGGCCGGAATCGTGCAGGCTGCGACGGCTACCACGACCATCGCTCCGATTGCCGTGAGGAAATTGATTGCGTCGGTCGCCGTGAGACCGTAGAGCAAGTCGCCGACGAAACTCGACGTCCAGCGCACCGCGATGAACGCTGCGAGTGCGCCCGCGCTCAATCCGAATCCGAACACAACGAATGACTCGCGGAGTGCTTCGCGCACGAGCACCCATCGGCCGGCGCCGAGTGCGCGTCGAATGCCAAGTTCCTTGGTGCGTTGGCCAACCGCGCTCGACGCAATGCCGAAGATGCCGATTGCTGCGAGAACAAGTCCCAACACGCTGAAGAATCCACTGATTGTCGCGACCATACGTTCTTTCGCGATACTCCGCGCACTGACTTCTCCCAGCGTGCTCATATCCGAGAGAAGTTGCGGGTGAACCGCGCTAACCGCGCGGCGAATCGCTTTCTCGATTGCCTGCGCGTCGCCCACTGCACGCACCTGAACAGCGCCGAAAAAAGGGGGGCGAGGCGACGCCAGGAACATCAGCGGACGAACGTCATCCTTCACGCTGAGTAGCTTCGCGTCCTTCACAACGCCGACAATGCGCGGTCCCGCCGCGAGGGGATCAGTGCCCGGGAAATACCGCTTAACGAATGACTCGTTGACGATGAGCGGACCGGCAAAGCCGCGATCGTAGGCCCTAGCCGCCTCCGCCGAGCGGCGAGGATCGACCGAAGATACGAAGTCAGCCGTGACAAACAGTCGGCCACGCAACAGCGTCAGGCCCATTGTCTCGAAGAACTGTGGTCCAACTTCGAGACCGTCCCAATTGTCGATGGGTTCAGAGATCCCTGGAAGCCGGATGCCCATCGACATTCCCGTGGTGCCCATCATCAAACGATTGCGCGTTCTCGAGGCTGCGCGAACTCCCGGCACTTCATTGAGTCGTGCAAGGAGCGTCTGCGAGAGCGCGGGAACATCCTTGTCGTCGTAGCCCGCGAAGCGGCTGTCAATCAAAAGCTGAAAGGTTTGTTCAGTACTGAATCCGACGTGCAACCGGCTGAGATTTCGCAGCGTTTGCACGAACAGCCCGGCACCGACGAGCAGGAGCACCGATAACGCAACTTGTGCGCCGACGAAGAAGCGCCCGATCTGTCGCGTGCGTGCCGGTGCGGTGAGCCCGTGACTCGACTGAAGCCATCCGGTAAAGTTGACGTCTGTCGCGCGCAACGCCGGTGCGACACCGAAGAGCAGCGCGCCGAGCATGCACGTGCCCGCGGCAAACCCGAGCACGCGCACGTCCGCGTGAAACGTGAGCGCATCGGGCGGTGCCGGGAGCGGCAACATCGCAACGATGGCGGCGACTCCAATGCGCGCGAGCAGCAGGCCACCGATGCACCCAGCGACGCCGAGCAGCGCGGTTTCCCCAAGCGAGATCCCGATCAAGCGCGACCGGCTCGCACCGAGCGCGGCGCGCAGCGCGAGCTCGCGGCGGCGTGCAGTGTTTCTCAGCATGACCAGATTGCCGACGTTCGCACACGTCGCAAGCAGCACGAGCGTGACGAGTCCCATCAATGCGAGCAGCGCGCCTCTGTACTGATCGCGCAATCCAGACAACCCGCTTCCAACCGGGAGCGCTTCAGTGGCCATCGGCAGCGTGCGCTCGCGCGCATCAACTTCTTCGATAAGCAGCCGGTGCAGCGCGAGCTCTGCTTGTTTTGGTGTGACACCTGATTGCAGTCGCGCAACCATCATCAGCGGGCCTGACGCGGGTGCAATCCACGCATCCACGGACCGGTCGAGATCGAATCCGTGAAACCGTGCGGCAGCCACGCCGACGATCGCGTAATTCTTGCCATCAATCGTTATCGTGCGCCCCAAAACGCCGGCCGCCCCGCCGAACTGCGACCGCCACCACCGTTCGCTGATCGCGGCGACGTTTACATCGGACGTGTCGGGCCAGCGCCCAGCTACGGGGCGCACGCCGAGCGCCGTGAAAAAATTTGGCGAGACGACATCGACCGCGCGCTCGCGCTGAACGACGCCATCGATGGCAATCGCCGCTCGGTCAGTCGTTTGGTATCCGACGACATCCTCGACAATCCGATGCTCGGCACGAACCGACGCGAACACGGCGCGCCCGAAATCCGGCGCATGCGGCTTTGTATTGCGGCCTGACTCTTCGAGCAGGAACACCTGCAACCGCACGAGCTGGTCGGGGTCGCGGACAGGCAGCGAACGCAGCAGCAAATTGTCGACGAGGCTGAACAGCGCGGTATTTGCGCCGATGCCAAGTGCGAGCGTGAGTGCGACGACGATGGCGAAGCCCGGCGTCTTCGCGAGACGCCTCAGCGCATGCCGGAGGCTTTGCACAACGAGATCGAGCGCGGGGTAGCCGCGTTGGTTCCTGTGATCCTCCCGCAGCGGATCGAGGCGTCCAAGCTTTCTTGCGGCCTCGCGCCGCGCATCGTCGTTGGAGTAACCCGCGCGGCGAAGGTCATCGACGAGCATTTCAAAATGCGCCAAGAGCTCTTCATCGAACTCGCGATCCACGCGCCCCGCGGTGAACGTCGCGCGAAGTCGTGCAACAAGGGCGTGAAGCGCGCGCATGGGCTAGTTCGCGCCAGCAGCAAGCACGCGGCCAACGACCATCGCCATGCGCTCCCAGTTGGCGCGTTCAGTTTCGAGCTGTGCTGTGCCGCTTTTCGTGATCGTGTAGAACCTGGCACGACGGTTGTTCTCGGAAATGCCCCACTTCGACTTGATCCATCCCTGCTGCTCGAGTCGCACGAGCGAGATGTAGATCGTGCCCTGGTTCAGAATGAGGTTGTTATCGCTGAGTTCTTCAATGCGCCGGGCGATGCCGTAGCCATGCATGGATCCAAGCGCGGTGAGTGTGCGCAAGACCATGAGGTCGAGCGTTCCCTGGAGTATGTCGAGTTTGGTGTCCGTCACGCGCGCTCCTGTAGAGTAGCGGTCACATGCCCGGGACAATGCGCATTTTCACGATGGTCGGCACATCGTCCTCGTCGCGCATCACTCCCCAGACAAAGTTGCCCCTCATCACGTAGAACCCGAAGGTGCGTGGCGCCACGATGCGGCCGAGATAACGTCCATCGGGCTCGAAGATGTCCCAACGCTGTTCCTTTGCGCGGTACGTCAGCGCCGGGCCCGATGTCGTCCTCAGCGGTGTGGTGGGCGAGAATTCCTCGGACGGAACGCTGAGCGCCACACGTATGCGCCCATCGTGTTCAACCGTCAGGTTCCGGTACGCGGGCTTCTCCGCCGGCACGTCCGGACCGGACCACTCCCAATCTGGGTCTACACGGCGCATGCTGGACTCCAGGCGAGCGCGATGTTGCGCACGCTCACCATGCGGCACCGGTACTGGCGTCCAGTCCCGTTCGATGCGAAGTGGTTTGCCGTTGAATGTTGAGTGTACGGTGTACGGACGGCCCTGCCCAAAAACGAGATGGCCGTTGGAACTCACTGCGTAGATCATCGCGGTCGAGTACGGGACAATCGACGACGCGAGGTTCGTTCTGCCACCGGCGTCTTTCATTGCGGTGACAGCCGCCGCGTTCCCGGGCAGCTTCGGCGCGATCACAGTATCGATGACTTCGCCCGACGCATTCGTGCGAAAATACGCCGTTACCTGGTTGGCGATCGATACATCGCTTGTCGATCGCGGCGCACGCTTGTCCAGGATAGCAGCACGAAGCCACAGGCGATTCTGTTTGTCGGCGGTAATTGCCCCGCCTGGGCAACAGAAGTTGAAGCCGAGTGGGTTCGACGACAGGTATCGGCCGTCGGCGTCATAAACATTGATCCGTACGTTGCCGTCGTCCCACATCTTCACGTGTCCGTCGTGCGCGAACACGATGCCGTTGTTGTTCTTCACGTATTCGCCCGGTCCGGCGCCTTGACGCATGATGCGCTTGATCGACTTGCCGTTCGCATCGACAACCCACAGCGCGGGCGTCGCGGGATCCCACACGTACACGCGCCCATCGGGACCGACAGCCATGCTATTGATGTCGCCAATGGTCAGTCCCTCGTCCGCGAGGTCCGGGCTCGCCTGCCACGCGAGAACGAGCCGCCGGAGCTGCGAGTCGGAAACGTCGCCGGTCGTGTGCGCAATGGTCGTGTCGCCGCTTGTACGGACCACAGTGCGAACGGATGGCGCGCCCTGCGCACGAGCCGTGCCGCAGACGAGAACCACCAGCGTCACTGCAAAACAGCGCTTCATGGAAAGCAGTCCCCCGCATCTGAAGAAAGTCGAGCCTGACCCGCGCTCATGTAGAATGCACACATGAACGTGGGTTCTTTCGTGTTGAATGTCAACAGGAGGGACGGGACGTCGACCGCGTTACACCTGCACGCCGGGCATCGGTTTACATGCGCACGCCCCGGAGTTTGCCTATCTGCTTCAACCACTTTGCAAACTGTACTTCGTCGAACGTGTCGTCTTCGTGAATGTCGAGATAGCGAATCTCTTTTTGCTTTGATTCACCCGGCGGCACCGGACGCAGCGATGTGCCGCGAAAGAACGCGACTTTCACGTACCGGGCGAAGCAGTGCATGCTCACCATCCACTCGCCTTCGTCGATACCGTAGAGCGGTGAATTCCACTTCACCGCCTTGCGTATTTCCGGAATCGTGCGCGTGATGACGGCGTCGACGCGCTTGACCACGTTGCGCTTCCATCCGGGGATTGCTGCGATGTACGCGCGCACGGGCGCCTCGCCATAGCCCTTCGCAATCTGCGGATTGTCACCCGAGAGCAGCTTCGGCTTTTTCTTCGGCGTTTTCCTGGACGTTTTTCGCGGCATGCACGATCAGGGTTTGGATTTGTTGATCGCGATGGCGCCACGAATGAGCGCCTGCAGCGCCTTCTCGTTGATGTCGTCGCCTTCGCGAAAGTCGATCGCGCGCCGCGTGTTGCCTTCGATACTCGAGTTGAACAAACGCGACGGATCCTTGACCGAAGCGCCTTTCGCGAACGTCAGTTTCACGGCTGCCTTATACGTCTCGCCCGTGCAGATGATGCCGTTGCACGACCACACAGGTACGTCCCACTTCCATTCCTCGACGATCTCGGAATCCGTCGATGTGATGAGTTTGCGAAGGCGCGCGAGTGTCTTGCCGCGCCAATCGGGATACTCCTTGATGCGCGCGTCGATGTGTTGCGACGCGGATTTGTCGCCGGCCGCCTTTTTTGCGGAAGTCTTCCTCATTCGGTAGCGCGTCCTTTGCGCGTGTAGGGCAGCACGAACATGTAGAGACCGGTGAACAACAGCAACGCGAGTGGCAGCAACGGTGAGTACGTGATCCACGCGGGCGGTTGCGTGCCGCCGCCGGTGCCGAGTGCAACGAAGTTCGCGATGACCGTGAGCGTGAACGCGACGGACATCCATCGGTGAAACTGGCGAATCCCTTTGCTCCAGTTCATTGCTTTCTCCTCGCTACTTGGGTGTCTTGACGCCGAATTGTTTCGCGTACTCCGCGTGCAAGCGATGCCAGTCCTCGACTTTCATTGCGTCCGGACCAACGATGCGGCCGAGTGGTGTCCCGTCGAGGAGCTGCTCAAGCACATCGAAGCAGAAGTGCCAGCCCGCAGCGCCCATCGCGATGAAGTTGCGCTGAATGTTGGTCCACAGTGTGAGGCGCGTGCCCGCTCCGTGCGCATCGAGCTGCCAGCGCATATCGAAACCGCCCCAATTGTATTCGAGCAGTTTCGGACGCTCGGCGCGCGTCACGGTTGTTTCGGTGACGTGTAATGAAGGAGCGCCGACGGTAGTGAGATTCACTTTCGCGCCGGCGACGGCAAGGTTGCCATCTGAATCAAACGGGGCCCATTCACGCAACTGTGCGGGATCGGTGATGGCATTCCAGACTTTCTCCGGCGCGTGCTTCAATTCTTTCACGAGCACGAGCGTCCACGTGTCGCCGTCTTTCTCGACGTGCGCCATGTTCGCGGGCCCGGGTTCATAGCGATCGATCATCGACGTCTCCTCGATTGTTTCTTCGCGCGTTTGGGTTGACTCGTTCGATCCAGGTGCCGTTCGAGCGCGTCCACGTGCGCGGACCAAAAACGGCGGAATTGCTCGAGCCAGTCATCGATCTGTCGCATGGGTTCCGGCCGCAGCCGGTAGAGGCGCCGCTGCGCATCCACAGTCGCTTCGACAAAGCCCGCATCGCGCAGTACGCGCAGGTGTTTTGATACCTGCGGCTGCGTCATCCCGAGCCGGCGCTCCAGCTCGCCCACGGATTGCTCAGACGAGAGCAGCAGGGTCAGAATAGCCCGGCGGTTCGGCTCGGCGATGATCTCGAATACGGATTCCACGCCCACTATATACCACTACAGGCATATGCTTGTCAAGGCATGTGCGGGCTATGACTTTCTGCTTCGGGCTGAGGGGCTCGGGTCGCGCGCCGCTGCAGCAACCCACTAACTCGCGCGCGCC
>DATELA010000049.1:0-49369 GCA_035277145.1 Gemmatimonadaceae bacterium
AACTCCCACCGAATCGCCCGCGACGGATTTCACGACGACCGCGAGGATGATCAACCCAACGATGTCATCGAGCACCGCCGCGCCAAGCACAATGCGGCCTTCCGTCGTATCGAGCCGCCGAAGGTCCGAGAGTACGCGCGCTGAGATTCCGACCGATGTCGCCGTTAGCGCGGCACCGCAAACAACCGCGGGAATAGTCGCGACCCCGAGCGCTCGCGACACGACGAATCCAAGTGCAAACGGAACGGCAACACCCGTGAGCGCCACAACCGCTGCCGTGCCACCGACGGCGCTCAACGACTTGAGATCCGTTTGCAGTCCGATGGTGAACAACAGCAGTACGACGCCGATTTCGGAGAGTACCGCAATCGCCGGCTGGGATGGATCGAGCAACCCTATGACCGAACCGCCGAGCACAACGCCGACGATCAGCTCACCAAGAACGGGCGGCTGCTTGAACTTCTGCGCAGCGGCGCCGGCCAGTTTGGCCGCGCCGATAACCGCGGCCAGCGTGCCGAGCAGCGCGGCAGCGGCGTGGCTGCCGTCCGCGCCGCCAGGGATCACCGCGCCGCTTCGCCTTCGAGGTAGGTGTAGCCCTCGAGCCCCGCGACATACTCGGCGATGAACATGTTCGCTTCATCGCGCGTGAGTTCTTTCTGGCTCTGCACTTTTCGGCGGAACGTCGCGAGCAGATCGGACGCTTTGAACTGCACGTAGTTCAGCACTTCGGTCACGGTGTCACCGTGCACGAGGTCCGTGAGTTCGTATCCGTTGTCCGCGAGCCGCACGTGCACGGCGTTCGTGTCACCGAACAGGTTGTGCAAGTCGCCGAGGATTTCCTGGTACGCGCCGGTGAGAAAAACGCCGAGGATGTAGCGGTCTTCGTCGCGAAACGCGTGCAGCGGCAATGACGGTGTTCCCTGCAAGCCGCCGATGAACTTGTCGATCTTGCCGTCGGAATCGCACGTGACGTCCTGCAATGTCGCGCGGCGCGTCGGCTCTTCGTCGAGACGGTGAATGGGCATGATCGGGAACAACTGATCGATCGCCCATGCGTCGGGCAGCGATTGGAACAACGAGAAGTTGCAGAAATAGCGATCGATCAACGCGCTCTCGACGTCGGCCGCAATGTCGGAGAACTGTTCGCGCTTGAGCTGCACCATGCGCGCGATTGCGTTCATCGTGCACAAGTGAATGCGCTCGGCGATCGCGCGTTCGCGCAAACCGAGCACGCCACTGTGGAAGAGCGTTTGCGCTTTTTCCTTGTCGTACGTCGCGTCGTGGTACACCTCGCGCACGCGACGCAGTGCAACGTTCTTGCGCTGCACCGCTTTGCAGTCTTCCATCATCTCGTGCAGCAACTGATGGTCGTCTTCCGTGAGATCGGGAAGCGGCGGTTCGGCCTGTGATTCGACGTCGATGACACCGAGCAGCAACAGCGCATGGTGCGCGGTGAGTGCGCGGCCCGATTCGCTGATAATGTGCGGCATGGGCAGTTCACTCTCGCGGCACGCTTCGGCGAGCGTGTACACCACGTCGTTCGCGTATTCCTGCAGCGAGTAGTTCACACTCGCGTGCGCGGTCGATTGCGAGCCGTCGTAGTCGACACCGAGTCCACCGCCGACATCGACGTGCGTAATGTCGAGACCGAGACGGCGCAGCTCGATGTAGAAGCGCGTGAGTTCGCCGAGCCCGCGCTTGATGAAGCGGATGTCGGTGATCTGCGAACCGAGGTGGAAGTGCACGAGCTTGAGCCACTCGCGCTTGCCGATCGACGTGAGCCGGTCGACGAGCGTCATCAACTGACTCGCGTTGAGTCCGAATTTGGATTTCTCGCCACCCGACTGCGCCCAGCGTCCGGCGCCTTCTGATGAGAGCTTGATGCGCACGCCGATGGTCGGCGTAACGCCTATGGCTTCGGCCGCGGCGAGCAACACATCGAGTTCAGAGAGCTGCTCGATGACAATGAAGACGCGGTGTCCCAGCTTCTGGCCCATGAGCGCCAGTCGCATGAACTCCTCGTCTTTGTAGCCGTTGCAAATGATGATGTGGTCGGTGCTCTCGGTCAGCGCGAGCACCGCCTGCAACTCGGGCTTGCTCCCGCACTCGAGGCCGACGCCCGTCTCCTTGCCGAACTGCACGATCTCTTCGACGACGTGGCGCTGCTGGTTGACCTTGATCGGGTAGATCGTGGTGTAACCACCGACGTACTGAAACTCTTCGCGCGCCGCGGTGAACTTTTCCTGCAGCTGATTGATGCGGGAGCGCAGGACTTCGCTGAAGCGCACCAACACCGGGAGCGCGATCCCCTGCTGCTCGAGGTCATTGGCGAGGTCGAACAGGTCGAGCGTGCGCTCCGGGCGGAGCTTGTCGGGGCGGACGAACACATGCCCGGCGTCGCCGACGTCGAAATAGCCGCCGCTCCATCCTTCGATGTTGTAGAGGGCGCGCGCTCTTTCTATGGACCAACCCGGTGCTGTGCCGTTTGGCGGCGCCGCCGGTGCAGAAGGTGCTGCTGGAGCCGCTTGCGATGGTGTCGCCGTTGCGGCCGTTGCTTGCGCAGGTGTTGACGTCATCTCTTCAGTTGAAATGCTGCTGCGAATGATACAAGAATACACCGTGCCTCGCTCAAGTTCGCGCAAACGCGCTCCGACAATCGCACGCCGCCTCCTCGGTCACTTCCTCCGTGGACTCGTCGTCGTCACGCCGCTGGCGGTGACTGCGTACGTAGTGTGGTTCGTGCTGAAGACCATCGACGGCTGGCTGAACCTGGCGATTCCAGGTCTCGGGCTGGTCATCACCATCGCCGTCATCACGCTGATCGGGTTTCTCGCGTCGACGGTCATTACTCGATCGGCGCTGAGCTTCATCGAGGACGTGTTCAACCGTCTGCCGTTCGTGCGACTGCTCTACAGCTCGACGCGCGACCTGCTCAACGCGTTTGTCGGCAAGCAGAAGCGGTTCGATCAGCCGGTGCTGGTCGAGATCTACAAGGATGTGCAGGTGTTTGGATTTGTTACACAGGAAGCGATGAAGAATTTGCCCAGTGCGGCGGGCGACGTCGCTGTGTACTGCCCGCAGTCGTACAACTTCGCGGGGCAATTGCTGGTCGTGCCGACGTCGCGCGTGACGGCGATTTCGGCGGCGTCGGCTGATGTGCTGGCGTTCATCGTTTCCGGCGGCGTCACGGGGACGCCGTTCGGGCGCGCGATCGCGGCACGCGATCGCGCGGCCGAATAGAGGCGCTACTCCTCTTTGTAGATCATCGCGCCGACGTAGGCGCCGAGTCCGACGTTAATCAGGGCACACACCGACGCGATCGCAAAGAGTGTCGTGTCCATCACGCCGGCCATGACCCACGCCCACCACGCCATACCCATCAGGAACCACACCAGAACCGCGGCGCGCATGGCCGTACCTGCGCCGGCACCGAAACGGGGTCGCATCGCCGCATACATCCATACGACCGTGATGCCGATGAGGAAGTCGATCACAATGAAGGTGACCATCGAGCTGGTCGCTTCCATGCCTGCGCTCATCGACGGATTCACGGCATCCATCGCTGTCTTGAAGCGAGCGCCGAGCACGTACGTGTTCACCACGTAGTCGATGACGTTCATTACCACGCCTGCAGCCAACCCTCCTGCGACCACTTTCCCAGTGTTGATGGCCACGTTGCCTTCCTCACTTAGAGTGGACTTCTGGACGGTGCGCATGCGGAGCGGTCCCGCGCGCGCGGCGAGACGTCGTGCGCCAATGTAGGAAAACTGTTACTTAAGGCAAGGATTTTCTTTCTAATTCTGGAAAGGCACGTGGCACTACAGCAACGGCGTCAGAAGAAGGGCGTTATTCGAAAGGCGTCATTAGAACTGCGTCACTCGAAGGGCGTCATTTGAAGAGCGTTACCGCCAAGGCGTTGCTGACGCAGTCCGCCTGACGCAGTCCGCCTGACGCAGTTCGTCTGACGCAGTTCGTCTAACGCAGTCGCCGTCAAACCAACCCAGCGATGCCCTCCCGAATCGGTCTCGATAAACCAGCGCCGTTCAAAGTCGTCGCCTCGTGGGTGTTGTACGATCTCGCGAACACGATCTTCTCGATGGGCGTCGTGTCCATCTACTTCTCGCAGTGGCTCCGGGCGGAAGTGGGCGAGGCGCGCGTCGATCTGACGCTCGGCATCATCACATCGATTTCGATGGGCATCATTTTCGTCATCTCGCCGCTCGTTGGCGCGATGACGGATCGTGCGAAGCGACGCATGCCGTTCCTGATTGTCAGTACCGTACTGTGCGTCGGCTTTACGCTCATGCTGGCGCGCTCCGGATACTGGGGCACCGTGATCGCGTTCGTGATCGCGAACGCAGCGTATCAGGCGGGCCTGCAGTTCTACGACGCGCTGCTGCCCGAAGTGACGACGGAAGAGAATCGCGGACGCATCGGCGGCATCGGCGTCGGCATCGGATATACGGGCTCCTACATCGCCGTCGGCATCGGCATCCTGCTCGGCACCAGCGATTTCGCGCTACTGTTCACCATCATCGCGATCGCGTTCATTGCGTTTTCGATTCCGTGTTTCCTCTACGTGAAGGAACGCGGCAATCCGAACGCGGGCCGCGTGTTCGATCCCAAGTTCATCGTTGCGAGCACGCGCAAAACGTTCGAAGCGCTCAAGTACACGGACAAGTTTCCGGGGCTCGCGCGGTTTCTCATTGGTCGCGTGTTTTACACCGACGCCGTGAACACGGTGATTTCGTTCATGACGCCAATCGCGCTGAACTTGTTCGTGCTCGCGGGACGCACGGAGCAACAAGCGAGCGATGAAAAGGATCTCGTCATGATGTCGGCCATCAGCTGCGCGATCGTCGGTGGCATCGTGTGGGGGCGCATCGTCGACCGCCTCGGACCAAAGCGCACGCTCGACATCGTGTTGTATTTGTGGCTTAGCACGCTCGTGCTCGCGAGCGCGATGGCGTGGTTCGGCATGCCACCCGGAACACTGTGGGTTGTCGCCGCGCTCGCCGGTATCGGCATGGGGGGCATCTGGAGCGCCGATCGTCCCCTCATGCTGCGACTCACGCCACCCGATCGTATCGGCGAGTTCTACGGACTCTACGGAATGGTCGGCCGCTTCTCCGCAATCATCGGCCCGATCATCTGGGGCGTTTCGGCGACGCTGACGGTGCGCGCGCTTGGTTACAACGTCGGTGCCGGTGACACCGTGCCCATCGCCACGCTCATGAAAGGACAAGGCGTGGCGATCGCAATTCTGTTCGCGATGGTGCTGCTGAGCTGGAGAATTCTGCGCCGCGTAGACGACAAACCGCGCGACTGGCAGCAACTCAACGCAGGGAGCGCAACGCAGTAATCAGAGTTCGCCTTTCGCGATGGCCGCGTTGAATTCCGCGTCGGGCACTTCTTTGAACTCGCCTTCCCACTTCGCAACCACAACGGTTGCGAGGCAGTTGCCGATCACGTTCGTCATCGTGCGCGCCATGTCCATCAACTCGTCGACGCCGAGAATGAGCGTGATGCCCGCGAGCGGAAGGTTGTAGCTCGCGAGTGTGCCGGCGAGAATCACCAGCGACGCGCGCGGGACGCCCGCAACGCCTTTGCTCGTGAGCATCAACGTCAGCAGCATTGTGACCTGCTGACCAACGGTGAGGTCGACACCGGCCGCCTGCGCGACGAACACTGCGGCGAGCGACAAGTAGAGCGTCGTGCCGTCGAGGTTGAAGCTGTAACCGAGCGGCAGAATGAACGACACGATGCGTCGCGGTACGCCGAGCTTTTGCAACACCTCCATCGCGCGCGGGAGCGCCGCTTCGCTCGACGTCGTCGAGAACGCGATCAGCGCGGGTTCGCGCACGCCGCGTATGAATTTCTTGAGCGGCACTTTGAATATCAGCGCGACCGGCAGGAACACACCGAGAATCAGGACGATGAGCGCGCCGTACAGCGTGAGCACCAGCAGCGCGAGATTCTTGAGTACGCCGAGTCCGCTGTGTCCGACGGTGTACGCCATCGCGGCGCCGACGCCGATTGGCGCGTACTTCATGATGATGTTCGTGAACTTGAACATCGTTTCGGCCAGCGTCTCACACCATTGCACCATCGGACGGCCTTTTTCGCCGAGCATGCCGAGCGCGATACCGAAAATCACGCTGAAAACGACGATCTGAAGCACGTCGCCTTCCGCCATTGCACGAATGACCGAGTCGGGGAACAAATGCAGCAGGATGTCGCGCCAGCCCTGCGCTTTGCCGGTGACGTCGCTGAGTTCGTTCGGCAGCACCAGACCGACGCCGGGTTTCGTGATGTTCACTGCGAACAAACCAATCAGCAGCGCGACGGTCGTGACGATCTCGAAGTAAATGATCGCCCGCAGTCCCATACGTCCGACATCTCGGAAATGTCCTGCACCCGCGATTCCCGCGACCAGCGTCGCAAACAGCAGCGGCGCGATGATCATCTTGATCATCCGCAGGAAGATCTGACTGAAGGGACGGATGTATGACGCGTACTGCTCCGCCACTTCCTTCACGCCACCGGCGTTCAAGTTGATGATCGCGCCGACCACAATGCCGACCCCCAATCCGACAAAAATCCATTGGGTCAGCGAGAGGCCACGCTTCTGGGGAACTGTTGCTGCGGGTGCGGTCATCGTCGGCAGGTTGGAGTGCGAGCGCGGCTAGGATAATGCGCGGCGCGCGGCAGATCAATTACGCGGCAACAGTCTTCCCCTGCATGCGACGCAACACTTTACCCGCGCGCACCGCCGCCTCAGTGATTCTTTCCGGCGAAGTAATGAACGAAACGCGGAAGAATCCTTCGCCGCCCGCACCAAGTCCGCGGCCGGGAAGCACGATCACGCCTTCTTCGTCGATCAACCGTTCGTGAAACGCAGTCGACGGCACGCCGGCCGGCAGCGGCAACCAGAGATACATCGTTGCGCGCGGCGGTTCGCACGCAAATCCATTCGCGCGAAATGCGGCGACCGCGGCGTCACGACGCGCCTTGAACGTCGCGACGTTTTGCGGAACGAACTCACTCCACGCGTTCAGTGCAGCGACGCCGGCACGCTGAATCGCCATGAACTGTCCCGTGTCAACGAACGACTTCACTTTCGCGAGCGTGCCCGCGATCTCCGGTTTGGCAACGGCCCAGCCGCAGCGCCAGCCCGTCATGTTGTACGTCTTCGAGAGCGAGTGAAACTCGATCGCCACATCGCGCGCGCCATCGATCTGGAAAATGCTCGGCGGTACGTAACCATCGAACGCGAGCTCCGAATACGCGTTGTCGTACACGAGCAGCACGTCGTTCTTCGCGCTCCACTTCACCACCTGCGCGAGATACTCGTTGGGCGCAGTCGCCGCGGTTGGATTGTTCGGATAGTTGACGTACAGAATCTTCGCGCGCCTGGCGACATCGGCAGGAATCGCGTCGAGGTCGATGAGAAACTTGTTCTCGGGTCGCAACGGGAATTCGTGCGCGGTGCCCTCGCTCAACAACGTGCCGCCCAGGTACGCGAGGTATCCGGGATCGGGAATCAGCGCGATGTCACCCTTGCCGACATACGCGAACGCGAGGTGCGAAATGCCCTCTTTCGACCCAATCAGCGGAACGAGCTCCGTCATCGGATTGAACGACACACCGAACCGTTTCTGCATCCATGCGGCCGCCGCCTCGCGAAACGGGGCGTAGCCGAGCCCGAATCCGTAGCGGTGAATCGTGGGTTCGTCGAGCGCTTTGCGCAGTTCGTCGATCGCGGCTTTCGGCGGCGACAGATCTGCATCGCCTGCGCCGAGGTCGATCACGTCGACGCCCTTCGCGATCAACTCGCGTTTGCGCTGCGGAATCGTGGCGAGGAGGTACTGCGGGAGGGACTGGAATCTCGGCGTATGCTGGGGCATGAACGGCTAAGGGCGATGACGACGGACAACGAGTACGACTAACGACGAGTACGACTAACGACGATTACGACTAACAACGAGCACGACACAACTGCGATTACTACTCGACTGCGGCTACGGCTGTGTTGGGCGCGGCAGCGCAAAATACGACTCGGCGCTCACATCAACCCACCTGTCCGCACCGGCGCGTGCGGTGAACCCGATCAATCGCTCGTCGGGAAGTCCGTCGACGAGCACTGCATCGTCCACGTGCACCAACAGAATCTCTCCGATGATGTAACTCGCCGAGCCGGGGCCTTCACCAACGCGCACGATCGTGTGCAAGCGGCACTCGAGCGCAACGGGACTTTCCGCGACGCGCGGCGGCTTCACCACCTTGCTCGGCGCACGCGTGAGTCCCGCCATATCGAACTCGTCCGTGCCCGCCGGATACTCGAACGACGTTTTGTTGATTCGCTCGGCGAGCGCACGCGTCGACACGTTGATCACGTATTCGCGCGTGGCTTCGATGTTCGCAAGCGTGTGCTTCCCTGCACCGTGCCGGTCGCGCGTCGGCGAGAATGCGCACGTTGCGGGTGACGAACCGCCGAGCATGAAATGCGAAAACGGCGCGAGATTGCCGCGGCCTTCAGCGTCGAGCGAACTCACCCACGCGATCGGACGTGGCGCGATCACGCGTACGAGCAACCTCTGTCGTTCCGGCGGCGTGAGCGCCGCCATGTCGAACACCGCCATCAGGTTGTCGGCGGATTGAACGCTGCGTGCTGCTTGTCGATCCAGCTCTGGTGATACGACGGATCTTCAAACGCCATCGCATTCGCCGCAACGCGCAGCGGACGGAACGAATCCATCATCACCGCGAGTTCGTTCGTGTACTTCGCGCCGATGGATGCTTCCGCGCGACCGGGATGCGGACCGTGCGGCAAACCATCCGGATGGTGCGTGATCGAGCCGTACTGAATTCCCTTGCGGCTCATGAATTCGCTCGACGCGTAGAACAACACTTCGTCCGAGTCGACGTTGCTGTGATTGTACGGCGCAGGCACCGCGTTCTTGTCGAAGTCGTACGGACGCGGGCAGAACGAGCAGATCACGAAACCGTCGCCCTGAAACGTCTGGTGCACCGGCGGCGGTTGATGAATGCGCCCAACGATCGGTTCGAAGTCGTGAATGCTGAACGCCCACGGATAGAAGTATCCGTCCCAGCCGACCACGTCGAGCGGATGGTGATCGAGCACGAGCTCATTGAGCGCATCGTATTGCTTCACGTAAATCGAGAAGTCGCCCATCTCATCGTGCGGCTCGGCGGCAACCGGACGACGAATGTCGCGCTCTGAATACGGCGCGCCTTCGAGCAACTGTCCCATATCATTGCGGTAGCGACGCGGCCACCGCACGTGTCCGCGACTCTCGAACACCAACAACTTCGTCGCGCCCTTCGACGGGTCGAGACGCCAGCGATGCAGAATGTTGCGATGAATGACTACGTAGTGACCCGGCTCGTACGGCAATTCACCGAACACTGACTCGAGCACACCGTGACCTTCGGCGACGTACACCACTTCGTCCGCCATCGAGTTGCGGTAGAAGTGCGTGTCGGTTTTGTCGGGCTCGACGTACAACATGCCGATGTCGTCGTTGAATAAGAGCGGAATGCGATCGAGCGTTGCGCTTCCGCCCTTCGGCGCTTTCGCGGTGATGAAGTGGCGATGCCGCAGCGACGTGTCGTGGTCCGCGACCCACTTCACGTCGCGCACTTTGCGCGCCGTTTTCACCGTCGTCGGCGGATGAATGTGGTACAGCAGTGACGCGGTGCCGATGAATCCTTCGTGCCCCATCAATTCTTCGGCGTACAGGCCGCCGTCGGGGCGACGAAAAACCGTGTGACGCTTGCGTGGAATGGAGCCGAGTGTGTGGTAGATCGGCATGACTAGAGATTGCCTCGCAGTGCTTGCTCGCGCTCGATGGCTTCGAAGAGTGCTTTGAAATTGCCTTTGCCGAATCCCTGCGCGCCTTTTCGCTGAATGATTTCGTAGAACAGCGTCGGGCGATCCTGCACGGGCTTGGTGAAGATCTGCAGCAAGTATCCTTCGTCGTCGCGATCGACGAGAATGCCGAGTTGTTCGAGCACGTCGAGCGGCTCATCGATCTTGCCGATGCGCTTGGAGAGATCGCTGTAGTACGACGTCGGCGTATGCAGGAAGTCGACGCCGCGCGAACGCATCGTGGAAACGGTTTTGATGATGTCGTCGGTCGCGCACGCAATGTGTTGTACGCCGGGCCCGCGGTAAAACTCGAGGTATTCGTCGATCTGCGATTTCTTTTTGCCAGACGCGGGCTCGTTGATCGGGAACTTGATTCGGCCCGTTCCGTTCGACATCACCTTCGACATGAGCGACGAGTATTCCGTCGAAATGTCTTTGTCGTCGAACGTGAGGAGGTTGAAGAAGCCGAGCACGCGTTCGTAGAAGCCGACCCACTCGTTCATTTTGCCGAGCTCGACGTTGCCGACGCAGTGGTCGACGTACTTGAGTCCGATCGGCGTGCCCTGGAATGACGGCGTGACGGGCGCGTAGCCCGGCATGAACAAGCCTTTGTACTGTTTGCGTTCGACGATGGAGTGAATCGTGTCGCCGTAGGTTGCAATACCGGCCATGACGATCGTGCCGTTGTCGTCGCGCAATTCGGTTGGTTCTTGCACAGACTTTGCGCCGCGCTCGACGGCCGTGGCCCATGCAGTGCGCGCGTCGTCAACCCAGAACGCGAGGTCGCGCACGCCGTCGCCGTGTTTGTTGACGTGCGCAGAGATGGGACCGTCGGGACCGAGCGATGACGTGAGCACAACGCGAATCGCGTTTTGCTGCAGCAGATAACTCACGCGATCGCGCACGCCGGTCTCCGGTCCCCGGTACCCGACGAGTTGAAAGCCGAAGGCGGAGCGATAAAAAATGCTCGCCTGTCGCGCATTGCCGACCCAGAACTCGATGTAGTCGGTTCCGTTGATCGGGAAAGCATCCTTGTGTACTGCGGCTTTAAGCGCGGAAGAAGTCATGGCGTACTCCAAGATTTACCGCAAGGAGCGAGAATCGAAATGTGAGGAACACATCCTCATACTCGCTCCTCGCTCCTCGCCGTTCCGGCATCCAGAAAGGACCGAAGGTCCGTTTCACTAACGTCAGGCTCTCCCATCGCAACGCTATCAAGTTTTCCGTCTTTCATCCACTGCTCGAGCGTATCGACGAGGCCCAGCAAGTGATGGAACGAGTCGACGACGAACAGAATCGGCTGAAAGTGATCGATCTCGAAATACTGATTGATCACCCACTCGAGTTGCATCGGGAAGCGTTGCACGAGCGGTGAATCGATGGCGTGCGCGATTTCACCGTACGAACTCAGGAGTCCGCTGCCGCAGACTTTGATTTCGCCGGGTTTGCTGCCGCGCATCAGGCCGAACTCGATCGTGAACCAGAAGAAGCGCGTGAGCGCTTTCTGAATGCTGGTCAGGCGGCGAACGCGTTCGGCTTCGTCACGAATACCCGCAACCAACTCGGCGCCGGCGCGCGCGCATTCGCCGAATCGCACGAGCGCGTCCGCGAACGACGGGTCCGTGTGCATTGGCACATGGCCCGCGATGTCGTGGAAGATGTCGGGCTCAGGCAGATAGTCGAGCGAATTGCCGTCGCGAATAGTGATCGTCGTCGGAAACTCTCGTCGCCCTAAGCAATCGAAGAAATGCAGCGCGGGGATGTACCCGCTGACCGCTTTTGCTTTGAAGCCCGTGAGCGGCGCAAGAAACTGATTGACGTCGTCGAGGCGCGGCACGCGCTGATGATCCAGTGCGAGGTTCTGGACGCCGTCGAGAAAACGCTGCGTCGCGTAACGCTCCCATCGTTCGCGCATGCGCGAAAACAACCGGCGCCACGTTTCGTGATTCGCTTCGGAGTAGAGCTCGTACGGCTGCTCGATGAACATCCGCCCGTCGTTGCGCGCCTGTTCAATGAAGGGGGCCTTGGTGGTGGTCAGGCCTGGTGCGGAAGTCGCCGATGGCATCGCGTGCAAGATACAAGCCCGCTGCGGCTTCGGCCCGATCGGCGCCGGCTTTTTTTGCGGTCAATCGCGGTGGAGTGCACCCAGCTGACGGTACTCGTCGAGCGCCGCCGGATTCGCCATCGCCGCCGTGTTCTTCACTTCCCTGCCCTCGAACGCTTCGCGAACAGCGAGCTCGGCAATCTTTCCGCTCACTGTGCGCGGAATGTCGCGCACCTGAAGCACGAGTTTCGGTACGTGGTGCGGACTCGTGCCATCGCGAACGCGCTTCTTGATTGACGCGACGAGTTCATCGTTCAGCACACTGCCGTCGCGCAGGCGCACGAACAACACGACGCGCACATCATCGCGTGCATTCCCAATTGCCTGGCCGATCACAACGCACTCGACGACCTCGTCGAATTGTTCGACCTGCCGATAAATCTCCGCCGTGCCAATGCGCACCCCGCCCGGATTGAGCGTCGCGTCAGACCGGCCGTGAATGATCAATCCACCGTGCTCGGTGATCTCCGCCCAATCGCCGTGACGCCACACACCCGGAAAGAAATCGAAGTACGCCGCGCGATACTTCGCGCCGTCGCGATCATCCCAGAACGCGACCGGCATGCAGGGAAACGGTTTCGTGCAGACCAGTTCGCCCGGACTACCACGCAGCGACGCGCCGTTTCCATCGAACACATCGACGGCCATGCCGAGCCCAGGCGCTTGGAGCTCGCCGCGATGCACAGGTAAAAGTGGATTGCCGAGTGCAAAGCAAGAAACGATATCGGTGCCGCCGGAAATACTGCCGACGTGTACACCGGGCTTCACATCGCGCGCGAGATAGTCGAAGGACGCCGGCGCGAGCGGACTTCCCGTCGACAACAGCGATCGCAACGCGCCGAGATCGTGCGTCGTGCGCGGCGTGAGTCCGCTCTTTTCACACAGTGCGACGTACTTCGCACTCGTGCCGAACACGTTGACGCGTTCTTGCGACGCGAGATCCCACAACACGTTCGGATTGTGTGCAGGCATCGGCGCGCCATCGTACAACACAACGGTTGCACCAACCGCGAGCGCACTCACGACCCAATTCCACATCATCCAGCCGCACGTCGTGAAGTAGAAGATGCGCTCATCGCGACGGAGATCGACGTGCAGCAAGTGTTCTTTGAGATGTTGCAACAGCGTCCCGCCTGCGCCGTGCACGATGCACTTGGGGAGGCCCGTAGTTCCGCTCGAGTAGAGGATGTAGAGCGGGTGAGAAAACGGGTATCGGGTACCGGGTACCGGGACCCGATCCCGGATCCACTCTCCCCACGCCGTCGCACGTTGACCCACAACGCTTTTACAACGGCTCACAACCCACTGCTCATTGCGCAGTTGCGGCACAACGACAACCTGCCGCACAGTCGGTAACTGGTCAGCAATCTCAGCAACACGCGGAAGCAAATCGATTTCTTTCCCTGCGTACCTGTATCCATCCGCCACGATCAACACTTTCGGTTCGATCTGCCCGAATCGATCGAGCACGCCTTGCACGCCGAAATCCGGCGAACACGATGACCACGTTGCGCCGATCCACGCGACGCCGAGCATCGCGATGACGGTTTCTGGAACGTTGGGCATGTACGCGGCAACGCGGTCGCCGGCGTTCACGCCCGATTGCTGAAGCGCTGCAGCGACGCGCATCGCGCCATCGAACAATTCCGCGAACGACACTTCGCGACGCGCGCCGTCTTCCCCGCGCCAAATCAGCGCAGGCGCATCGTCGCGACGGCGCAAGAGGTTTTCGGCAAAGTTGAGTCGCGCTCCCTCGAACCATCGCGGACCATCGTGCGAATCCCACGGATCCATCGGTTTCTTCGCGCGCAACACGCTTTCAACGCGCCCCTCGCCGATCACGCCACCGAATTCCCACAGCGCACTCCAGAACAACTCCGGCTCGCGCACGGACCACGAATGCCAATCAGCATATGGCGCATCGATCACCGGTGCGGACGGATGCACCGCGCGAACGCGCGCGAAAAACGCACGCATCTGCGACGCTGCAACCGATTCCGGCGACGGCGACCAAAACGGCATAGGCGATAACGACGAAAAACGAGAACGACGAAGCACGATAACGACTGAGTACGATTACGACTGAGTACGATTACGACTAACTACGATCACGACGAACGACGAACAGGAATCAATGACGCGTCAACGAGATGCGCACCTGCCGTCGCGCCGTTCGTCTGACGCCGTTCGTCTGACGCCGTTCGCCTGACGCCGTCCGTCTGACGCCCTTGTAGTTTCCAAACTGTGGAATCACGTCGCATTCTCCACATCGATGCCGACGCCTTTTTCGTCGCTGTCGCCCGATTGGTCGACCCCGACGGCGCCGGCAAAGCGCCTCTGCTCATCGTCGGTGGGCGACCCGGCGGACGCGGTGTTGTATGTTCGGCATCCTATGAAACGCGCGCATTCGGTGTTCGCTCTGCCATGCCGATCAGCCGCGCGCTGCGGCTGTGCCCCGACGCCATGTGCGTCCCCGTTCCGCGCGAATGCGGTGCGAAGAGCAAAGAGATTCGCCGCGCGCTGGAGCAATGGACGCCCGCGGTCGAAGGCGCGAGCGTCGACGAGTGGTATCTCGACATGACCGGTACCGAGCGCCTCTACGGAAACGAACCACTCGAGACCACTGCGCATCGCATTCGCGACTCTGTCTACTTCGCGACGCAGATGCGTGTCTCGATTGGCGGCGGCCCATCGAAATACATCGCAAAGCTCGCCGCCGAGCGTGCAAAGCCGCGCAAGGATCGTCCCGGCGCAAATGGTGTGCGCATCGTTCCCGACGACGGTGTCGCGGCATTCTTGCACGATCTTCCGCTCGCGGACATTCCCGGCGTTGGACCGAAGGCACAGGCGCATCTCGCGCAATTCGGACTCGTCAAAATCTCCGACGTGCTTCCACAAGATCGCGCGTGGCTCAAGAAACAATTCGGTGAACACGGTGGCGACTGGTTGTACGCGCGCGTGCGCGGCATCGACGATCGCGACGTACGCGTGCGCGACTTGCGCAAACAACTGAGCCACGAGCGCACCTTTTCCACCGACATCGCAGACGATCGCGCACTCGGCCGCCGTCTCGATGGTGTCGCGCGTCTCGCAGCGGGCGACCTTCGCAAAGAAGGACTGCGCGCAAAGACAATCACGGTCAAATTGCGCGACGCCGATTTCAAGACACGCTCCGCAGTGCGCACGCTTCCCGTTGCGGTGGAATCCGATCGCGTAATCGTCGACGTTGCGCGCGAATTGCTCGCGAAACTGCGCGCCGCGCGTCGCAGGCCCGCGCGCCTTGTCGGCGTTGCACTCGGCGGACTCGGTCCATCGAAAGACGACGAAATGCAGCTGCAACTCTTCGAGCCCGACGACGACAAAGTCGTGCGTGAAACCGAAAAGGACCGCAAGCTTTCGCGCGCCGTGGATTCGGTGCGCAAGAAGTTCGGGGACGAGGCGATACACGTCGGCGGTAATTCCCCGTAGAATTGGGCGTGCAACAAAGCCGGCTTTCCACGCGCGTTATCGCGATCGCGCTCGTACTGACTGCGTTCGGCTCCTGCGCAGCCGCCGAGTTACTCACGACCCCTGCCTGCCCGCCGAGCACCCAGCTCCCCAAGGGCACGGTGGTCTGCTTTGGCGCCATCGGACTCCACGCCGAACTCGCGACCACGTTCGCCGAGCGCCAGCAGGGGCTCATGAACCGCCCGGCGCTGCCCGATACCGCGGGGATGCTGTTCGTATTCGCCATCAACCAGGAGCTCAGCTTCTGGATGGTGAATACCCCCAGTCCGCTCTCCATCGCCTTCCTCGATTCGACCAAAACCATCATCAACATCGAGGACATGGAGCCCAACACGTCCGACGGCCATCGTTCCAACGGGCTCGCGCGTTATGCCTTGGAGGTGCGCCGTGGATGGTTTGCCGACCGTGGCATTCGCCCGGGCTCGAAGGCAACATTTACGCTTCCTCCAGGGCTCCCGATCGATCCCTGATCCCACCCACCCCGAGTAGTGCACACATGAACCGACGTGTAACGCAGCTCGCAATCCTCCTCGGCGCCGGCGCTGCAGGCTGGGCATGCAGCGCGGGTCAACAGGCTCAACCGGCGGCATCGCCGCCTCCAGTCGCGCAGACACCGGCGCCGACCGCTGGTCGCGGCGCAGGTGCTCCTCCCCAAACGCCTCCGGCCGATCCGGACACGACGGGCGCGCCAGCAGGTGGCGGCGGTGGTGGTGGTGGCGGCGGACGTGGTGGTCAGGGCGGCCGAGGCGGCCAAGGCGCCGGTGGAGGCGATCCGGTTCCACAACCATATAACACGGTCGTTCGCGGTCAGGGCCTCGTCACCAAGAACGGCATGGTGAAGACGCACCTGATCGGCACGCGCTTGCTGTTCGAAGTTCCGCGCTCGCTGTACGGCAAAGACATCCTGCTCGTCCAGCAAATCGCGCAGACGACGCTCGGTCAGGGCTACGGCGGTCAGTCACTCGGCCGTCGCGTCGTTCGCTTCGAACGCCGCGGCAACAAGCTGCTGCTGCAGAGCATCGACTTCAGCATGGTCGCCGATCCGAGCTTGCCGATCGCGCAGGCCGTGCAATCGGCGAACGTTCCGCAGATCGTCGCTGCGTACGACATCGCAGCGTTCGGTCCTGATTCAGCGGCTGTTGTCGATGTCACGCCGACGTTCACATCACCGCCGCCGGAACTCACGCCGACGTCGCGCATTCCTGGACAGATCGACGCGCGCCGCACGTGGGTGAATGAAGCGCTGACGTTCCCGACCAACACGGATGTTCGCGCGACGATCACAATTGCGGCCGGTGGCCGTGGCGGTGGCGGACGCGGCGGTGAAGACGATCCGGCGCCGGGTGGCGGACGTGGCGGTGGTGGTGCGCCGGCGGCGTCGTCGACGATCGTGATGCACTGGAGCTTCCTCAAGTTGCCCGATCCGGCGATGCGTCCGCGTTTGTTCGATTCGCGCGTCGGATATTTCTCGAACACGCGTCTCGATCTTGGCGAATCCGATCTGCGCACGGAAAACCTGCGCTACATCGTTCGCTGGCGTCTCGAGAAGAAAGATCCGAACGCAGCAATTTCCGATCCGGTCAAGCCAATCGTTTACTACGTCGATCCTGCGACGCCGAAGGAATGGGTACCGTGGGTGAAGCGCGGCATCGAGTCGTGGCAGATTGCGTTCCGCGAAGCGGGGTTCAGCAACGCGATCGTTGCACGAGAAGCGCCGACGCCGCAGGAAGATCCCGATTGGCGTCCGGAAGATGCGCGTTACTCGGTGATTCGCTGGTTGCCGTCGACGACGCAGAACGCGAGCGGACCGAACGTGAACGATCCGCGCACGGGTGAGATTCTGGAGTCGGACATCCAGATGCACCACAACGTGCTCAACCTTGGCAACAGCTGGTACTTCACGCAGGCTGGTGCGGCTGATCCGCGCGCGCAGAAGTGGCCGCTCCCGCAGGATCTCGCGGGCCGTTTGCTGCAGTACGTCGTCGCGCACGAAGTCGGTCACACGCTCGGCATGCAGCACAACATGAAAGGCAGCGGCACGTATCCTGTTGATTCGCTCCGCAGCAAGACGTGGGTCGCGAAGATGGGACACACGCCGTCGATCATGGACTACTCGCGTTTCAATTATGTCGCGCAGCCTGAAGACGGCATCGATCCGCAGTATTTGATTCCGGACATCGGTCCGTACGACAAGTGGTTCATCAAGTGGGGTTATGCTCCACTTCCGCAGGCGCGCACACCGTTCGATGAAGTTGCGTTGCTGTCGAATTGGTCGAAGATGCAGGACACGATTCCGTGGCTGCGCTTCAGCACGAGCGATGCCGCGGGCACCGATCCGCATGACAACACGGAAGCCGTTGGCGACAACGATCCGGTGAAGGCGGCGGAACTCGGCCAGCGCAATCTCAAGCGCATTCTCGGTTACATCATTCCGGCGACGACTGGTCCGAACAAAACGCTCGAAGCGCTCGAAGAGCGTTACAGCGCAGTGGTCGGCCAGTGGACGACGGAAATGCGTCACGTGACGACGGTGATCGGCGGTGCGGAGTCGCAGGAGAAATGGGCCGATCAGCCGGGTGCGCGTTTCACGCCAATGACGCGTGCGCGTCAGAAGGAAGCGGTGGCGTTCCTGCAGCAGAATGTTTTCAAGACGCCGATCTTCTTTGCGGACACGACGATTCTTCGCCGCATTGAGCCGCAGGGCATGCTACAGCGCATCAACAATGCGCAGAACGGCATTCTCAATTCACTGCTCGACGCCGGTAAGATGGCGCGACTGGTTGAATTCGAAGCGCTGTCGGGCCGCCCGGCGAACGCGTATCCGCTCACGGAATTCGTGACGGACGTGCGCAATGGAATCTGGAGTGAGTTGAACGATCAGTCGGTGCGCGTGGATGCG
Source organism: Gemmatimonadaceae bacterium (assembly GCA_035277145.1). Classification (GTDB taxonomy): domain Bacteria; phylum Gemmatimonadota; class Gemmatimonadetes; order Gemmatimonadales; family Gemmatimonadaceae; genus DASRAP01. Next base: position 18,403 of record DATELA010000049.1, read on the forward strand.
TATCGTCGCGCGCTGCAACGTTCGTATCTCAACACGGTTCGTTCACGCATTGCTCCGCCCGCTGCGCCAGCCGGTGCACCGGCAGGTGGCGGTGGTGGACGCGGCGGCCGTGGTGGTGGTGTCGGTGGCAACACCGACGTGCGCGGTGTGTTGCGCGGTGAGTTGCGTGCGCTCGATGCGCAGATTGTTCAGGCGCTTCGTCGCACGACGGACCGTGCATCGCGGTTGCACCTCGAAGATGCGCGCACGGAAATCGCGGACATTCTCAAGGGCAAGACGGGAGAAGGAGAGGTTGGAGGGCCGATACAGCAGTAGGGTTTGGCCAATAGGGTTTGGCCAATGGAGAAGGAGAACGGGGGCCGCGGAAACGCGGCCCCCGTTTTTTCGACTGCGGCAACTCAGGCGCTACGCGCCGGCCCGCTGCGCCACGCTAGAGCGTTAAGCGTTCTCGCTTCACGCCGGCATTGACGTACGCAAGCCACACGGCCGCGGCAGCAGGTATCGCTGCGCCAATCACCGCAGCCGCGATGCTCCTCGCCCACTGAGCCGCAAACCAACCCGCGACTCCCCCGAGTAGAAATCCGTGCCGGAGCGAGGCGCGGACCGCCCGCTGACTAAGCCCCTCCAACGCACTTACTGCGTCGCTCATTCTCCGTAAGTCTTTCACGCCGAAATCGTTCATAGCCCTTCCTCGGATTAAGCGGCACACACCGCAGGTGACTGCGGGAACGTGTCGTGGAAAAGCGGCCTTGTTGTTGCTCTCACAAATACTTCATGATCGCGCAATACCTACCGTGTCCGCCGACACAGGTAAGACCCGAATTCCACCAGGCAATCGATGGGGACTTTGAGCAGTATTGCAAGCCTCGCCTGCTCTGAAGCGGTGAGCGATTTCGCGATGGGATCGCCGTCCCTCCAGTACCGCACAAACCCCGGCCCGACCTCAAGTCCGACGGCAGCACCATCGGCGCGGCGAAACCCGATGCGCGCGGCGGCCGCCCCGCTGGCTGACGGCCATTGTCGACGCCACCCTTCTCGGCTGCCAACGAAGAAATCAACGACTGCCTTGACCTCCGCCGGGTCCGAAAGCGCGCTGACAGTGTCGATGGCGTTACGAATAACGTAAGCCGTCTGCGCGCCCGCGAGCTGCTCCGTTGGAGGAACGGACGCACAACCAAGCGTCACGCCCCCGACGAGGGCACCTAACCACGAGACATGAACTCGCCGCCAACGATTGTCGCGCATTGGTTCCGCCCTGGTACAGGCTCGCATGGGAGCTCCGGTAACGTATGGGTGAGCACCCCGGGACATTGCCCACCTAGCCTTCCTGTTGGTCGGTCTCGGACCTGTCCGCGGCGTGCTGTTCGCGGTCCCATTCCGCATAGCCGTAAAGCGCCGCAGCGAGCACGCCAACAAGGAGCGGAATCCAAAGGCTCATCACGGCCTCAGGAGAAATCCAGTCCCACAATGAACTCGGACGGAACCCCAAAACGACCGCCACAACGAGGCTAACCGGCACACCAATGCGCAGAGCCCGTTCACGCCACACAAAGCGGCGCCTCCCCAGTTCGCGCATCTCGTCCCACTTCTCGCGGCGAGACCAGCTCATGTCATTCGCACCGCATCGCGGCTACCGGTGGGAGGTTCGTGGTCACTGTAAATGCCTGCTTGAGCACGTTGCTGTCCTCCTCGTTCGCTATCGCGTACATGAATAGTCGCCTTTCTGCGTGCGACGCAATTAATGCATACGGAACGATTGACGGCTCAGTGGCTCGTACCGACGAGGTTTGAGCCTAGTAAACCGTCAGCGCACTCCAGTCAGGTGACATCAAGTCGTCCTCGGCCCATCGGAGGATTTCGAGTTCCAACAAACGTCTGTTTTGATCACAGTACATCGTCACGGTCACGTCCACGCCATCAACGTCTTTCGTGACACCCTCCACAGGAAACGCTCGCTGGCCGCGATACGGTGGGCGCGTGTAGTCGGCAAGGTGGAACACAAACCGCGCCCCATCAACCGACGCTCGCTCGATGGTCGCGTTCGCGATGTCGCGTAGCACCTGTGACCGATCCGGTTCGTCGAGGCGCGACGCGAGCACGTTCACCACGTCGCGTACGAATGCGAGCGATTGATCTTTATCCACCAGTCAACCGAGCGCGATTGCAGCCGCAACCGCCAACCATCCGAGTACCCGGTCAATCGTTTCGCTCATCGCACACTCCAGTTCGTGCGACTAAGATGACGCCAGGTCAACCTCGCGCAAACCCCAATGGCCACGCCGTGCCGCCCATGTTAGTCGAAGCCGCGATCGACACGCTCGACGACGCCGCGCGCTCCGTTGCCGAAGGCGCTCGGCGCCTCGAAGTCTGCGCATCGCTCGATGTAGGCGGACTCACACCGTCACTCGAGTTATTGCACGGATGTTTGCAACTCAGCGTGCCGTGCGTCGCAATGGTTCGGCCCCGTGCCGGCAGCTACATGCTCGACGACGGGGAGTTCGAGCGATTGTGCGCAGATGCATCTGAGATGTTGAGCGGCGGCGCACACGGCGTCGTATTCGGCATGCTTCGCGATGATCGCACAATTGACGCCGACGATGTGCGCACCGTCGTGCGCATCGCCGAGAATGCCGAAACGATTTTTCACCGCGCGTTCGATGATACACCCGATGCATTTGCGGCGCTCGAGACGTTGATCGAGTGCGGTGTCACCCGCGTGTTGACGTCCGGGCATTCGAAGACGGCAATTGAAGGTGCGGACGAGATTCGTAGACTCGTCACCCACGCCAACGGGCGGATCGAGATCCTCCCCGGAGGCGGCGTGCGCGCGCCACACGCGCGCGAACTCGTCGCGCGAACCGGAGTGACGCAACTGCACGCGCGCGGCACACCGCGCGTGGTGGCCGACCTCTTGGCGGTTTGACAACACATGCGACATCGATAGAGTAACGCACTATGGCCACTTTCTATCACGACGGTAATCGCTCGCTGCAGGACCGATTCGACACGCGCCGCCTTGCCGACCGGCTCGAACAAGCCACGGTACACGACGAATTCGACGCGCACGACGTGGCGTTCATTGAATCGCTCGACATGTTCTTTCTCGCCACCGTCAATCAACACGGTCACGCGAACTGTTCGTACAAGGGCGGCGAACCGGGATTCGTCCGCGTGATCGACGAGCGCACGCTCGCGTTCCCGAACTATGACGGGAACGGGATGTATATGTCGATGGGCAACGTGGTCGCGACGGCGCAGGTCGGCATGCTCTTCATCGACTTCCAGCACCAGTTTCGGATGCGCGTAAACGGCGAAGCATCGATCGAGGCGAACGATCCATTGATGGCGCGCTATCCCGAGGCGCAGTTCGTCGTGCGCGTGCGCGCGCGCGAGATCTTTCCGAACTGTCCGCGCTACATCCACAAATACAAACTCGTCGCGCGGTCGCGCTTCGTTCCCAATCAAGCGTGCGATACGCCCGTACCGTCGTGGAAGAAGGGCGATTGGGTGTCTGATGTGCTACCAAAGAAGGACGTTGCGCGCGGCGACGATCGCGAGGTGCTGGATCGCTAGCCGCAGCGGCCCGCGCGCCGTGAAGCCTGCGCGCCCCAGGGCCCGTAAGAAGCGCATGACCACCAGCGCCATCGCGAAGCGGCTCGAACAGCTTCGGGACCAGGTCAAAGCACAGTTTCGCCCGCGCGCGACGCAACGCCGGCGCGCGCGCAAACCCGTCGCGTGGCAAACGATCGCGCTCGGCGTCACGAAGGTGCTCGTCATCGCCTGCCTGCCCTTCATTATGTATGTGCGGGCGTCGGTGTTTTTCTACCACGCACTCGGCGGCGCGCCGTGGATCGCCGTTGCCGGCGGCATGTTCCTCACGCTGGTGGTCGTCGTGGCGTACGCGACATGGCTGGCGCACGGCGTGTTCGGCAAGGAAACCGCGGTGCGCATCGCGCGCAGTGTGGTCGCACCAATTGTTGGCGCGTGGCTTGTGTATTCCCTGATCTTTCTCGCGCGCGTCAACGCAAAAACTGACGACGTGCAGGACTGGTACTCGTCCCTTCACCCTGTGCTTCGGGTGGCCGTATCGACCGCGATCATTCTCGATCGCGACATGGTGATCACGGACATGCAGCGCGTCGCGGCGGACTACAAGCGCATCGGACTACCGGTGAACCGACGCACACGGCACTACGTGCAGAGCGACGGCTGGGTGCACGCGGTGGACCTGCGCACGAACGGTCGCGGTGAAATACGCAATCGGATGCTGCAGCTGTACTTCTGGTCCATGGGGTTCTCGACACAGCGGCACGTCGGACGTGGGGATCATTTGCATGTGCAGCTGCGTTAGACCGACTCACAACCTGCATGTGCGTCAGACGGACTGCGTCAGACGGACTGCGTCAAACGGACTGCGTCAGCGTGACGGCGTTATTGCAACAACGTGGTTCGACTGACGCCGTTCGCATGACGCCGTTCGTGTGACGCCTTTCGTATGACGCCTTTCGTATGACGCCTTTCGTATGACGCCCTCAGTCTTTCCCCGGATTCCATGTCCCTTTCGCCACTTTGGGAATAAACGAATCCAAATCTTTCCCCGGAAACTCGACTGTTCTTCCCGTCTGCGCGCTCTGATACGCCGTCATCAGCAACTTCACCACTTCAACTCCATCCACAAACGTGAGCAACGGCGTCTTCTCTTTCCCCAGGAAGTAGCGAACGAAGTGCCGATCCTCGGCTTCGTATCCGTACGCCGCCCACTCTTCCGGCACCACCGGCATCACGCCCTGCTCAGCATTCTGCTTCTCGACCAAATCTTCGCCCGCCTTGCCGGTCACTTCGCGCGAGAAGAAGCACTGCAGGCCACTGTCGAGCGAATTCCACTTCATTGAATACTCGGGGCCGAGTAGCTCAGCAGAGAGACGCAGACCCGCGCCGACGAAACTCCACGACGTGGTCGCTTCGCCGAGCACCGTCTGACCGTCGCTCGTCTCGAACTCGATGGTGACGCTCGCGAAATCTTCCGCCGGTGCTTTCGTGTAGTCGACTTCGGCACCCATCATGGTCTTGAGCCGCTTTGCGTACTTCGACTGTGACCACTTGAGCGATGCAATGTGTGCGGTCACGCGTTTCGGCTTCACGCTCGAGCGCGGCGCGCCGGGTTTCGTAAGCAAATGGCGCACGACTTCCACCGAGTGACACATCATGTCGTTCAACACGCCACCGCCCTGCAGCTTGCCTTGCCAGAACCAGGGCATGTGCGGACCGCTGTGCTCTTCCGCCGCGCGCGCGAGATACGGACGTCCCGTTGTAGCAGCGCCACGCGCCCAGATGAGATTGCGCCCCCACTCGACGTGCGGCGCAAACAACTGATTCTCCAAATAGCCGTGCTTGAGTCCAGCGCGTTTCACGAGCGACAGTACGCGCGTCGCTTCCGCAACATTTCTCGCGAGCGGCTTCTCGCACGCGATCCCGATCAGCTCGCCCTTGCCGCGGCGCACCGCCGAACAGATTTCTTCGACGTTCTCGATGCGCGCGTGATTGGGTCCGCACAACCAGATCGCGTGAATGCGCGGATCGGCGACCATGTCGGTGATGGTTGCATACGCTTTGCAATCGCCGAGTCCGAGCTGGCGGGCGAACTGCGCAGTGCCCGCGGCGTTCTTCGCGTTAGGGCTCCAAACGCCGAGGACGTCCGCATCGCGAACGCCCTCGAAACCGCGCATGTGAAAGCGGGCGTTGAATCCGGAACCGACGAATCCAACGCCAAGACGTGCTGGGGTCTTCAATATCCTCTCCCGTATTTCTTGTCCCACTCGTCGTAGGACAGTCCGAGTTTTTGCAGCATCGCGGGGGACGCGCCTTTCCATTCGCGGACGAACACGTTGCCGGTGTAGTTGAGCGCCTTGAGTCCCACGCGCGACGAGAAGTATCCGCTCGCGGTGAGGTTGCGGAACGTGTTGAACCACGCGACGGGCGTTTGTTGTCCCGCGCTCATCGGTGTTGTGAACGCGCCGGTCGCTCGCGCGGGCCATGCGATATCGTCGAGAATCTTGTTGCGATCGGCCTGCGCGGCGTCTGCGTACACCTTGGCGAAGCGCCGCTGCGATTCCTGATCGAGCCACGTCAATCCGTTCCGCATCTGCGTGCGCGGATTGTTGCCGCCGTCGTTCAGAATGAAATCCATGAACTCCGGCACTTTCGCAGCCGTTGCACTGCCCGATGTTGGATCAGAAGGAATGATGTCGTCGACGAGCACGCGCACCGTACGCAGCTCCTGCGCGTTGAAAAACTTCGGCGCGAATTGCTGCTCGTCCGCGATACGCGCGACAGACTCGGCAGCGCGCTCGATGTCGTTCTGCGACCACGTGACTACGGCCGCGAGTGGTGCCGCCGCGAGAACTTTGAGGACATCGCGACGCCGAACGTCCGTCTCGTGCGCCTCGTCTTCTCGTCCTCTCGTCTTCTCGTCTTCTGCCCGTTTCATATTTGCCCCGCTTTCCGCAGTTCCATGATCTGATCGGCGGTGCGCCATGCGAGCGCCATGATTGTCCACGTCGGATTCTTGTCCGCTTGCGTTGTGAACGGCGCGCCATCCGCCATGAAGACGTTTTCACAATCCCACGTCTGACAGCTCTTGTTGAGCACACTCTTCGCGGGATCGCTTCCCATGCACGCGCCACCCACTTCGTGGATGATGCTGCCGCCCGCCGAGATTCCGTAGCCGTTTTCCTTCGACGGAATCTGGTTGGTGAACGTGCCGCCCATTTCGGTGAGAATTGCGCGGAACGTCTCGCGCATGTGCTTCACCTGATTGTATTCGTAATCCGTCCACTGCCAGTGCACCTTGAGCACCGGGATTCCGTATTTGTCTTTCATGCCGCCAGGATCGATTTCGCAATACGATCCCGCGTTCGGAATCATCTCACCGCGCCCATCGAAGCCGACGCGTGTGCCCCAGTACTTCTTGTAATCGGCTTTCAGCTGCGCACCGTAACCGCCGCCGCCCGGATAATTCTGAATGTTGCCCATGAATCCCGAGCCGGGCTGTCCGCGGCCGCCGTACACCTCGATGTGATATCCGCGCGGGAAATCGAGCTTCTTGTTGTCGCCCCACCACGGCATGTACACGTGTCCGCCGCCAACACCGTCTTCATTTGCTGACGGCAGATCGACGAGCGCAGGAATAAACGCGCTTTCGCCTGCGCCGGTCGTGTCGGTGATGCACTTGCCGACCATACCGCTCGAATTGCCGATGCCTTGCGGGAAACGCGACGACTTGGAGTTGAGCAGAATGCGCGCAGACTCGAGCGCGCTCGCCGCGAGTACAACCACACGCGCGCGCACCTGACGCTCCTGCATCGTCGCGACGTCGACGTACGAGACACCGGTCGCTTTGCCGTCCGGTCCAACGGTGATTTCGCGCGCCATCGCGCCGGTGATCACCGTCAGCTTCTTCGTCTTTTGTGCCGGAATGATCAGGACGTTCGGGCTCGTGAAGTTCGCGTTCACCGAACATCCGCGATTGCACTGGCCGCAGTAGTGACATTGCGCGCGGCCATTGTGCGCCTGCGTCAGCACCGACAACCGCGCAGGCACGCACGGGATTCCCATTTTGTCCGACGCCTGCTTCACCAGCATTTCGTACGCGCGCGGACGCGGCGGGCGCAGGAAGATTCCGTCAGGTTGATTGTGAATGCCTTCCTTCGATCCCATCAACCCGATCAACCGGTCGCACTTGTCGTAATACGGTTCGAGATCGGCGTACGAAATCGGCCAGCTGTCGCTCAAACCGTCGAGTTCACCGCGGCGAAAATCGTCGGGACCAAACCGCAGTGAAATGCGGCCCCAATGATTCGTGCGTCCGCCGAGCATGCGCGCACGCCACCAGCGGAACGTGTTTCCGGCACCGGGTGCCGGCGCGGTAACAAACGGCTCGCCGGGACCGAGATCCCATCCGCCGACGCACGCGTCGAATTCACCGAATGGTTTGTCGGGCGTGGACGCACCGCGCCGCGGAGAATCCGCATTTGCGCGCATCATGAACGCGTCTTTGGTGTTGTCCCACCACGCACCGGCTTCGAGCATGACGACGTTCGCGCCTGCTTGCGTCAGCGCGTACGCAGCCATCCCGCCACCAGCACCGGAGCCAACGATTGCGACGTCGTAAGTCGTCTGGGATTGTTTGCGCATCTACTTTTTGAGTTTGCTGAGATACTCAAAGCTGGCGCGCACGGATGCGACCGCGTCGCCAGGACTGTCGTGTTCCACAAACGCATGCTCGGCGCCACCCGCATCGGCGCGCTTCATGACTTCGGGCCAATTGATCGTGCCCGCGCCCACATCGCGCATTGCGATCTCAGGCGCCGCGCTCGCGTCCTTGAGATGGAGCAGCTTCACGCGGCCGCGATGTTTGTCGAGAAATGCGAGCGGATCTGCACCGCCTTTCACAATCCAGTACACGTCGAGTTCCACGAACACGGCGTCGGCGGGACTCGACTGGAGCAGCAAATCCATTCCCGTGACTTCGCGACCACCCTCGCCAACTGGGAACGTCTTGAACTCGCCGGCGTGATTGTGAAATCCAACGCGAATGCCCGCCGGCTTGGCCGCCGCCGCGGCCTTCGCGAGCTGTTCGCCCGCCTGCTTGAACCCGTCGGCGGTGCTCGTCAACGAACCAGGCAACGACGCGACGATCAGCCACTTATGCCCGATCGTATTCGCCTCTTCGAGTAATCGCGGAAGATTCGTCGTTAACGCATTGAGATTTGTATGCATCGACGGAGCGACCAGCCCGGCGTCATCGAGCGCTTTGCGGATGTCGGCCGCAGTCCGGTTGTAATACGTATGGGTTTCGACCTCGCGATACCCAATCTCGGCAAGGGTTTTCAGCGTGCCTTCGAGGTCGCGACCCGCAATGCTGCGCAACGTGTACAACTGCACGCCCCAACGTGTGACGGGCGCCCGAAATAGTGAGTTATGCCACGAAAGCCCGCCGATTCCCGCAACCCCAAGCAGCGCGAGAGCATCCCGGCGTGAGATTGGAGTGTCAAAATGATTGGCAACCATGCGACGAACTTGCGCAGGTGACAGCATGTTCGCCAGAGTGCAGGAGTGCGTAATTCGCGTCGCCCGAAATACGGAGCTGTGAGCGTGGGTTTACTGAAGACTTTCTTGTGCTTTGCCGCAGTGGCGATAACGGCGCCGGCGTTTGCCGTCGCGGACGCGCAACTGCCGCCACCCGGGTCTGATGCCGCGTTCGATCCGGCACCGATGCGGGTCGCACTCACGGGCGTCGCGCTGTTGGATTCCGCGCGCCGCGCCCAGCGCGAATTTGAGTTGTTCCGCCGGCGCAACCTGCCCGATTACAACACGTCGGGATCGAACGGACCGAGCAACGCCGATGAAATGGAGCGTATTGGCCGCTTCATCTATTGGTACGACACCACCGCCGATCCGCCGCCGCCGGAACCCAAAGTCATTGGAGCAGAGCGCGAAAAGCTGATTGCGTTACTCGATTCCGCCGCGACCAAATATCCGAGCGACGATTGGGTCGCCGGCCAGCGCGTCCGGTATCTCGAAGAGGCGCGGCGTGTCGATGACGAAGTCGCCGCGGCACGCGCGTGCGGCGGAGCGCCGTGGTGGTGCGCGGTGTTGACCGGTTTTGCACTGCACGACGCACGGCAGTATGTGCGCGCCGACAGTGCATTCCAGGCGGGACTCTCGCTGATGGCGCCGCGGCTGCGCTGCGATTGGACGGACGTCGGCATTTTGCTCGACGACTACACGCGGCGCACGTACCGGCGTATGCCATGCGGTTCCGCCGAGCGCGAACAATACGAAGCGCGTTTGTTCTGGCTCTCAAAGCCGCTCTACGGTCGCGCGGGCATCGACACACGCACCGAGTTTTACGCGCGCATGACGATGACGCACATGCTGCAGAATGCGATTTCGACGCACATGTTCGGCTTCGACCCCGATGAGCGCGAACTGCTGTTGCGATACGGCTGGCCGCGCGCGTGGTCGACTTCGGGAGGACGCGGGCGCGGCAACGAGGGCGGCGGTACCACGGGTCACGAACCAAGTCCGTCGTATCAGTTGCTTCCACCTGCCGCGCTCGCGAGTTCGCCAGCGTCGAGCGATTCCGTGGATTGGGAAATCGGCGTGAAGCCGGTGCACGCGCGATACGCACCCGCATACGCGCGCCGCATTCGGCAACTGCATCATCAGAGCGCGCTTTTCCGCCGCGGCGATTCCTCGCTCGTCGTACTCGCGTGGGATGTCACGGGCGACAAACTTGGCGGCACCGGAGCAACAGAAATGACCGTCGCGCTCGCGCGTGGCGATTCGTTGAAGCCGGTGATTTCGCGAACACCGAACGCTCCGCTTCGGGGTTCGATGCTCGCGAAAGGTCCGTGGGGTCAACTCGTGATGAGCGCCGAATTCACACGTGCCGATGCAGACACAGCTGTGCGCGCGCGATACGGATTGCGTCCGCCGTGGTCGATTGGTGCACGCGTCTCGTTGTCGGAGATGTTGTTCTTCGCGCCGTACGACGGACTTCCAGAGACCGTCGAAGAAGCGGCGAAGCACGCGACCACATCGATCAAATTGCGCAACAATCAGAAGCTCGGCGTGTTCTTCGAGACGTACGGCACGAAACCGGAAGGCGAAAAGCTGAAATACACGCTGACGGTAGCACGTGAAGATGCCGAAGAAGGCTTCATGCGTCGCCGCATTCAGGCGATTTCGCCGTCACGCCAGGCGACACCGCTCTCGATCACGCACGAAGACATCTCGCTACCAGGTGCAAAGGTCACCGCGCGCGCGTTCTACCTCGATGTCACGCAGCTCAAGAAAGGCGCGTACATCGTTCAACTCGAGGTCGACGTCGCGGGCCAGTACCTCGTGATCAGCGAGCGGTCGCTGGAGATAGTGGATAAGTAGGCGGTAGGCGGTAGCGAGTAGTGGGTAGTGAACGCTCTCAAGCCAACGCCTACGGCTTGCTGCTGTCGCTCAGCGCAGAATCGATCGCGCCACGAAGATCATTCGGCGCGATGGGTTTGAACAGCACCGCGCGCACACCACACTCGCGCGCGGTCTCCGGACTCAGGCGATAGCTGAACCCGGTCATGATGACCACGGGCAACTCCGGACGAACCGCGTTGACGCGCCGCGCGAGCATGTCCCCCGTAATGCCGGGCATTGTTTGATCCGTTAGCACCAGATCAACGTCGTTCGGCGCGGCGCGCACTCGCTCGAGCGCGGCAACGGGGTCGGTCATTCCTTCCGCTGCGTAACCGAAGCGGCACAGCAGCAACGCCATCGTATCGGCGACGATCGGTTCGTCGTCGATCACCAGGATGCGCGGTGTGCGGGTAGTCACAGGAGCGAACGCCGCGCCGGTCATTGGGGTAAGCAGAAGACGCGCATCACGGTGGACAACTTAGGCTCCAGCGGGGCGCGATGCGCGCGTATCGGCGGGTCACTCGACCCAGGCCCCCGCAAACCTGTATCTCGGAGAACCGTATGAACCGCTGGATTGTTCGGCTGCCAGTGATGGTCGCGCTGTGTGCGACAACGGCGAGCGCGCAAGGAATCGGCCTCGGTGTCGGCACGCTCATTCCGCAGGGCAAACTCGCGGATGGCCAGAAGAGCGGACTGGCCGCTGCGGCGTCGCTCGAGTTTGGCCGCAGAATCGCGCTGCGCGCTGAAGTTCTTTGGACCAATTCCGACCTCGACGGCATCATCATCACGAATCCGGGCGATCCGCCGATTCCTGGCAGCGCCGACCTTTCGGGTGATGTGAAGCTCGTTGGTGGCGCGGCATCGCTCGTCTTCCACCTCACCGACGGCGCGATCCGTCCGTACATCCTGGGCGGCGCGGGCTACTACAATCGGTCCGTTGCGCAAACGGCGAGCGACGCCGGAACGGAAATCAGCAACCTCAGTCGCAAAGAAAGTCAGCTCGGTTTCCACGGTGGCGTGGGACTGAAATTCCAGCTCGGACCAATCGGGCTGTTCGGCGAAGCGCGATACGTCACGATCGATACGGACGAAATGAAGACGAACTTTGCGCCAATTCTCATCGGGATAAGACTGTAGCGTGGCGCAGCCGTGCTCGAACGGCAACTGCGTTGTGGGTATTGAGTCGTGGGTAATGAGCCGTAGGAAGTACGTCCTACCAACGGCCCACTACTCACGACTCATCACCCAGAACGCAGTCGCTGTGACCGAAACCGCGTAATCGTGGTAGCACCTGTAGCATGCTTCGCATCGTCTCTCGTTCTCTCGCCGTCGCCGCCATGTGCGCCGCACTCTCATGCGACGGCAGCACGTCACCGTCCGCGCGCAACGGTGACATGTTCGTGCTTCAGTCTGTCGCGGAGCAGACGCTTCCCGCTGTAGTCGTTGTTGGCGATTACACGTCGTGGGAAATCGTCGCTGACACGCTGCGCTTCGACGCGGTCGGTTATCTCCAGGGCACCGGCACCGAGATCGTCGTGCAGCGTGCGACGTACCCCGACGCGCCGCCCGGCGAGAATGAGCGCGCCGAGCGCCAGTTCCAGTTCAGCATAGTGCGCGGAATGATCGAGATCGACTTTCCCTGCCCCGATTTTGCAGCACTCAATTCGTGCATCGCGCCGCCGCATTATCGCGGCTACCTGACGATGGATGGCATCGAGCTCGATCTCGCGCTGAACTATCCGACGCCGTTCGTCTACAAACGCATCGCGGGCGAGCGCTGAACGCGCCCGCCCGCGACACAACATTTGCGTGACCCCGAACTCAGCGCGTCACGCGACCCAGCGTAAACGACACGGTCACGGCGCGCGGCATTCCTGGTTCGAACGCCATTGCTTCGCCACCGCCGTTGTAATCCGGATTCAGGAACGCCGAGCCGATGTACGCCTTGTCGGCGACGTTGTGCACGGAGATGAATCCGCGCAGCCCGTAGTTGCCGGCGCGCAGGATCGGACGGCGCAGTTCTGCGGTGAGATTCACGATCGAATGTGACGGCACTTCGACCAGGTTCGCGTCATCTGCGAAATACTTGCCCGCGAACTCGACGCCCACCTTGAATCGCAGCGCGCGGAATCCCGGCACTTCCGTTCCGATTTCCACTTCACCAATCGTGCTCGGCACGCCAATGACTTCGTTGCCGTCGAACACGCCCGTGCCACCGCCGACGATGAAATTGCTGGAGTCGACGGAATACTTGAGATACTTGTTGTCGCTGAAGGCGAGTGCCGCACCGCCGAAGATGCCGGCGTTCGTTTCAGCGTTGACGCCAATTTCGAGGCCGCGGCGGCGCGTCTTGCCGGCGCTCATGTAGAAGCGGCCCTGATTGTACGGCTGCAAATCGTTCTTCACGTTCGTGTTGTAGAACGCGATGTCGCCCGACAACGTGAGCGGACCGACGCGCTCGTATCCGCTCTTCATACCGACTTCGAACGTGTTTGAAACGATAGGCTCGAGCAGCGGATTCATCGCCACGGTACCCTGATTGGGACCCGGGTCGACTTCGTTGCCCGCCGGCACTTCCACACCACCAGCGAAATTCGCGTAGATCGCGCGCGCGTTTCCAAGTTTCCAGCTCGCGCCGAGCTTCGGCGTCGTCTTGGTAAAGTCTTTGCTGCCGTTGATCGCCGGATTGATGAAGTTCTTGTTGTAGTAGGACACGCGCTCCGAGCGCGCGCCCGCGAGGAGCGTGAGCCGGTCGCCAACGAGCAACTCATCCTGCACGAATGCGCCGAACGTTTGCGCGCCTTCCGACTTGTTGTCCGCGAGCGTCGGACCACGCTGGCCGTTCACCAGGTTGTAGAACAGAATCGCGCCGTCCTGGAATTGATCGTCGACGCCAACGGTCAATCGCGAATTGACTTTCGGTGAGAACGCAGCCGTCCATCGCGCAAGGAAGTTTCCGCCGAGGTGGTAGCGCGTGAAATCGCGGAACGTGTTGCGCTCGGAACGCTGCAGATATTTTGGACTGACGAACGCCATGCCCGAGATGCCGAACTTGTCGTTGATTTCGTGGTCGACGGTCGCACCGAAACGAACAATGCGGTTGTAGCGACGCTCATCGCGTGTGGCGTACGTCGCGTTTGCCTGCTCGGGATCTGCTTCAACTTGCGCCAGCGTGAGCGGTCCCGGGATGTGCTGCAAATGGTTTGCGCCCGACGCATAGAAGCCGAGTTTGGTCGACGCACCGGGTTTCGTGACGAAGCCGGCGTTCACAAGCAGGCGTCGCGAATCGGAGTGATCGCGCCAGCCTTCCCACGTCGTGTTCGTGTAATTGACGTACATGTTGCTCGACGAACCCATGGGCGCGGACATGCGCAGCGCGTAGCGCTCGAGGCCGAACGAACCGTACACCGGTTGTGCTTCGATCATTGGGTTCGGGTTCCACGACGACGTCAGCACGTTGATGACGCCGCCCGATGCATTCCCCCACACCGACGACGCATTCGAACGAATGACTTCGACGGCGGACGCCGTGGCGAGATCGATTTGATCGAACGCGGTGCGGCCATCGGGTTCCGTCTCCGGAATGCCATCGACGAGCACCCGAATGCCGCGCGACGTTCCGGCGTTCGAGCGATCACCCGCACCGCGCGCGCCGAATCCGCGAATCACGATGCGCACGTCACTCGTGCCGAATCGCGACTGCGCGATGACGCCCGGGACTTTGCTCAGCGCTTCATCGAGTCCATAGCCGCTCATCGAGCGCAATTCCTGCGGGCCGATGGCGGTCAACGCCATTGGCGTCGTGAGCGCAGACGTGGCCGTGCGCGTCGTGCTGACGGCGACGGTGGGCAGCGTGCGCGCCGTGTCCGTGCGTGTGCCCTGCTGGGCTTCGAGACCGTCGGGTGCGGCAACAACGCCGATAACGGCCGCGGTGCGCAGTGGCGAGAGGAGGCGGGTCAGCATTTAATAAAAGGGGGTGGAAACGGTGCGCTCCCGGACGGAGCGGCAGTATCATTACTAGCCGGACGACTACCAACGCAACCCTTTTCTGGGCTCAGGCGTATCACAGTCGACTGGCGGTGTATCCCACGCTGTAAAACGCTTCCCCTGTGACCGCTCCCTCCCGTTCACCGTTGCTCCGTCGCCTCGGGCTCGCGCTTGCAATTGCGCAGCTCGCGGTGTTTACGGTCGCGCCGGTGCTCGAAGGTGTCATTGCGTCGCGCGGCGAAGCAGTCCTCGGACCAACCGCCGGAACAGCGCCAGCGGGCGTCGTCGTCACACACAATCCGGCCGATTGCGCTGCGTGTTCGTTGTTGCACGCGAAGGCGCTCACGCCGAACGACAATGCGGCACCGCTTGCCATCGTCGCACCAGCGCGGTTCACGCCACGCGGATCGTTCACGCGTCCCACGCGCGCTGCACCGAGCAGCGTCTTATCACGCGCACCCCCGGTTGCCATCGCCTGATTGACTCCTGGGCCACTAGGCTCGCGGAGCACGTTCAGCGACAGGACAACCGAACATGCACAAGTCTGTGTGGACCGCGACCTTGGTCGCGGCCGCATTCGTTGCAATTGACAGCGCGCGCGCGCAGCAATCGCGCCCCGGCGCTTACATGAACCTCGGCTTCAGCGGTCTCGCCGACCTTGGCTGGTCGACGGAGCGCAACGTCGCGTCGCTCCAGCGCGGCGATCACGATCCGCGCGTTCGCGGGTTCACGATTCCGAACGTCGAACTCACGCTCGACGGCGCAGTGGACCCGTACTTCAAGGGCTTCGCGAACATCGCGTACAAGATCGACCCTGACGGCGAGTCGGGGTTCGAACTCGAGGAGGCGTATTTCCTCACCACTGCTCTGCCGGCGAATCTGCAAATCAAGGGCGGACAGTTCTTCGCGGAATTCGGACGTCAGAACACGCAGCATCCGCATAGTTGGGCGTTCGTCGATCAGCCGCTCGTGCTGAATCGCATGTTCGGCCCGGACGGATTGCGCGGACAGGGCGCGCGTGTTTCCTGGCTCGCACCAACGAAGTGGTACACGGAAGCCATGGTGACGCTGATGAACAGCGGCGGCGAAACGATGTTCAGTTTCCGCACGGAGGAATCATCGGAAATTCATGGTGGTGTGCCCGCGGAGCGCGATGTTGCGCGAGCGAGCGACATGGTCGTCGTGCCGCGCGTGGCGACATCGATCGATGTGACGTCGACCCAAACATTATTACTTGGCGCGTCCGCTGCGATTGGTCCGAATAATTCCGGCGAATCGGCGAATTCGCGCGTGTACGGCACAGACGTGTACTGGAAATGGAAATCCGCGACAGCCGCAGCGGGTTTCCCGTTCCTGTCATTTCAAGCCGAAGCGCTGTACCGCGACTACGACGCGGCGGATCGCACGTCGATCGACAATCCGCTCGTCACGTTCCCGCGCGAGCGATTGATCGATCGCGGCGCGTACGCGCAGGTCCTGTGGGGCATCAAGCCGCGCACAATTGCCGGCATTCGCGGCGAAATCGCCAACGGCAACAGCGGCGCGTTCGATTCGGAGATTCGCGCCGAACGCACGCGCATTTCGCCGAACTTCACCTGGTATCCAACCGAGTTCTCCAAAGTCCGGCTGCAATACAACTACGACGATCGCAAAGGCATCGGTCGCGACCACTCGGTCTGGCTCCAATTCGAATTCATCATGGGCGCGCACGCCGCGCACCGTTTCTAGGACCTACCGATGAAACTCATCTCTCTTTTCGCCGCCGCTGCAATTGCGAGCGCGTTCGGCGCGTACACGCCGCCAAGTGCGGCGCCGCTCAATGTTGTCGTCACTACTCCCGATCTTGGCGCGATCGCGCGCGAGATCGGTGGACTTGCGGTCGACGTCAAGGCGCTCGCAAAGCCAACGGAAGATCCGCATTTCGTCGATGCGAAACCAAGTCATATCGTCACGCTGAATCGCGCCGACGTGCTGATTGAAGGTGGCGCAGAGCTCGAGCTCGGCTGGCTTCCCCCGCTGCTCGAGAGCGCGCGCAACACGAAGATCTCGACCGGCGCACCCGGCCGCGTGATCGCGTCCCACGGCATCACGATGCTCGAAGTGCCCACGACGTTCGATCGAGCAAAAGGCGACGTTCACGCGCTCGGCAACCCGCACTATCTGCTCGATCCGTTGAACGTGAAGATCGTCGCGAAAGAAATCGCGGATCACCTCGCCGCGGTTGCGCCGCAGTCGGCTGCACTCTTCAACACGAACCTTGCCGCATTCAACGCGCGCGTCGATGCGAAGCTTGCCGAATGGCAACGGGAACTCGGACCGTATCGTGGCGCGAAGATCGTGACGTACCACCGCGACTTCGTGTACCTCGCGGAACGCTTCGGTCTCACAATCGCGACGACGCTCGAACCCAAGCCCGGCATTGCGCCCTCGCCCGCGCATCTCGCGCAGGTCATCACGATCATGAAAGCCGAGAACGCGCACGTCATCATGGTACAGCCGTTTCAGAATCGCCGGACGGCGGAGACGGTCGCACGGCAAACGGGCGCAACGGTGCTCGACATTCCGCAACAACCCGGTGCGCGACCGGGCGTGAACACGTACTTCGAATTGATGGACTACATGGTCAGCAGCCTCGCGAACGCGCTCAATCCAGCCAAATGAACACAACGTTTGCGGTTGCGTGGGAGGTCATGAAGTGGCCACTCGCGGCGTGTCTGGTGTTGCCGCCATTGCTCGTGTACCTCGGACTGCACGTCGTAAAGCGCGAAGTGATTTTCGTCGACTTGGCACTCGCGCAAGTCGCGACGCTCGGTACGTGCGTCGCGCTCATCATGGGCTATCACTTCACCGACGGCATCACGTTCTGGATTTCGCTCGGCGTGACATTTCTTGCGGCCGCGCTCTTCAGCTGGTCACGCAGCGTCAAGAAGAGCCAGGTGCCGCAGGAAGCGATCATCGGCATCACGTTCGTCGTCGCGGCCGCTGGCGTGATTCTGCTGCTGAGTCGCGTCGCGGGCGGGAAGGAAGAACTCGAACACTTGCTCACTGGTGACATTCTGAACGTGACCAGCCGCGAAGTCGGCCAACGCGCCGGGCTGTTCGTGTTACTCGGAGCGTTTTACGCGACGTTTCACAAGCATTTCGCGCTGATCTCCACGGATGCAGACGCCGCATTCGCGCAGGGACTGCGCGTGCGGTTGTGGGATTTTCTGTTCTACGCTGCGTTCGCGGTTGTCGTCGTGAGCTTCGTGCGCGTCGCGGGCGTGCTGCTCACGTTTGCGTATCTCATTGTGCCCGCCGTGTGCGCCGTCATGCTCGCGGAGCGTTGGGCGTCGCGCTTGTTGATCGGCTGGGCCGTGAGCGCGACGTCGAGCCTGGTGGGATTGTGGGCGTCGTACTCGCTCGACGTGCCGACAGGCGCAGCTGTCGTGTGCGCATGTGGGATTTCGCTTGTGGGCGTAAGCGTCGGAAGGCAACTGCGAAGGCGATAACGACTGACTACGATCACGACTGACTACGATCACGACTGACTACGGTCACGACTGACTACGATCACGACTAACTACGATCACGACTAACTACGATCACGACTAACAACGAGCACGACTAACTACGACGCGCGTTTGTGGTACTACGCGCGATGAAATGGTGACACAGTTTCGACTGGGGCATGCTAGCGTGGCGCATGCATATCTATCGCCAGCTCAAAGCGTGGCAGCTCGCGCAGGAGGTCGGAGAGCTACTCACCACCGCGTTTGCACCTGTGGCCCAGTATCGCACGCCCGGGCTTCGCACGCAGGCCATACGCGCCGCACACTCGATTTCCGCAAACATCTGCGAAGGCTGTTCTCGGCGCTCACCCGCGGAATTCCGCCGCTATCTCGAAATCAGCCTCGGCTCCGTGCTTGAAGTCGAAAACGACCTGATGTTGGCAGCACGCTGCAACGTCATGACACAGCCCGACTATTGGAAACTCAAAACCAAGTGTGCCGTGCTCCGCCGGATGCTCGCGGCGCTGATTCAGCGACACACGAAGGACTAGAACGGCGCGTTCTCGTAGTTGGTCGTTCTCGTGGTTCGTCGTTCTCGTTGTCAGTCGTTCTCGTTGTCAGTCGTTCTCGTTGTCAGTCGTTCTCGTTGTTAGTCGTTTACTACTGACGACGAAGCCCCCGCAAACGGCGTTGCTTCCGTCTGCGGGGGCTCGTTTCCGCTGGTGATCGTCGGTTGATAGTTTCGACACCCTTTCCGATTGCCGTGCGGCTTTCGGAACGGTCCTACCGGCGATCTTACCCTCGTCGGACGGGTCCGACTCAGGTGCTCCTGTCTCTCGGAGCTTCTCAGTTGTGTCCAGCGACCTCACAACCTGTGCGACCAAGGTCGATTCTCAATCGCACTGCCCTCTGACGGTACGCCGCGAGAAGGCTTCCTTCGCAGAAACCCCGTTCTGCGAACACGAGCATCAATTTACGAATCCATTTCGTTCACAACAGAGAGCAAAGACCGAATCGCGCGCGCATTTCGTCAACATGTCCACACACGCTGTGCATACTCTCGCGCGTTATTCCTGTTTCTGATACAGCGCGGGATAGCGCCGCCGCAGCGCCTCGAGCTTTGGCATGTCGTTGTACACGATGTACGGCTCGTACGGATGATTCACCAGATAATCCTGGTGGTATTCCTCGGCGCGATAGAACGCAACGAGCGGCACAATTTCCGTTACGATCTTTCGCTTGTACACGCGCGCGTCACCGAGCTTCACGATATACGCGTCGATCGCAAGCTTTTGCGCGGCGTCTTTGTAGAACGCGATCGAGCGATACTCAGTGCCGATGTCCGGCCCCTGCATGTTGAGTTGCGTCGGATCGTGCGCAACCGTGAAGAAAATCTCGAGCAGCTGCGCGTACGAGATTTGCGCAGGATCGTAGACCACGCGCACCGATTCTGCGTGGCCGGTTCGCCCCGTGTTCACCTCGCGATACGACGGGTTTGCTTTCGTCCCACCGGCGTAGCCCGATTCAACGTTTGACACGCCCTTCAGGTGTTCAAATACCGCTTCGATGCCCCAGAAGCAGCCACCGGCGAAGTACGCGGTGTCCTGCGCCACACTGGGTGCGGGCGCCAACGCGAGCAGCAATGCGAAAACCATGGACTCACCTGTGGTGAACGGCGACATTGCAAACTAGCAATGCGATACCATCTCTACCTCCTGGTCTCCGTCGGCGTCGCCGCCGCGGCATGCTCCGACCCCCTGTCTCCTGCCTTCCGCGCGCTCGATGCCGCGGAGGCCAAGTGGGCTGACGCGGGATATGCGTCGTACGAGTTCACAACCCTTCGCGCATGCGAATGCCCGCCGGAACTCTCGGTGCCAATGCGCGTGACGGTAACCAACGGTGTGGTCACCGCGGTCACGAGAATCTCGGACGCGCAATCGGTCGATCCGTCGCAGTGGTACACCATCGAGGATCTCTTCGCCGTCATCCGCATCGAACTCGACCGATTGCCGAGCCGCGTCGAGGTTGATTACGACGCAACCATCGGATTTCCCGAACATCTCATCTACGGGCGACGCGAAGTGGATGATGGCGCGGAGATCGAAGTATCCGGCGTCGTCGAGAGCGCACCTGCACGGGGCGCAACGAGAGCGCGACACCGCGAGTAGCGCCGCGCAGCCGGCCTGAACGGATTTCGGCGAGACGCTGACGCCGAGCCGTGTCGTAGTTCACTTTTCACGTCGCAATGCTCGACGCGCACGAATTTCTCGAGACCCTCGCGGTCGTACTGTCGGTCGCCGCGCTGGCCACGATCATTTTCCAGCGCCTGCGACAGCCGGTGGTGTTCGGCTATCTGCTTGCCGGCCTGATCGTCGGTCCGCACCTCCCCATTCCGCTCGTCGCCAACGAGGACATGGTGAAGGTGCTCGCAGAACTCGGCGTGATTCTGCTGATGTTCTCGCTGGGCCTCGAATTCAGCCTGCGGAAACTCATCGCCGTCGGTCCAACCGCCGGCGTTGTCGCGGTGGTGCAAGGCAGCGCGCTGATTGGACTCGGATTCGGCGCGGGGCGCCTGTTCGGATGGACGCCGCTCGAGAGTTTCTACGCGGGCGCCATCATCGCGATCTCCAGTACAACGATCATCGTGAAGGCGTTCGCCGAGAACAACGTGCGCGGACGTGTGGCGGAGATCGTATTCGGCATTCTGATCATTGAAGATCTCATCGCGATCTTCCTGCTCGTCATTCTGACCGCGGTGTCGTCGAACACGGGCGTGTCGGCGAAAACGTTGTTCGTCACGGCGGCGTCGCTCGGCACGTTCCTCGTTGTGCTCGGCGGCCTTGGCATTCTCATCGTGCCGCGCCTCGTGCGTGCGATTGTCGCGCTCGACCGGCCCGAAACAACGCTCGTCGCGAGCATCGGCATTTGCTTTTCGTTCGCACTGCTCGCATTGCAGTTCGACTATTCAGTCGCGCTTGGCGCGTTCCTCGCCGGGTCGCTCATCGCGGAATCGGGTGAAGAAAAACGCATCGAGCATCTGGTGCAGCCCGTGCGCGATTTGTTCGCCGCGATCTTTTTCGTGTCGGTCGGCATGCTGATCGATCCCAATCTCGTGATGAAGCATTGGGTCGCAGTGCTGGTGTTCAGCAGCATCGTCATCGGCGGTAACGTGCTGATCGTGTCGATCGCAACGTTTTTTACAGGTGCCGATCCGCGCACGTCGGTGAAAGTCGGTATGAGCCTCGGCCAGATCGGTGAGTTCTCGTTCATCATTGCCGGTCTTGGGCTGTCAACGGGCGCGACGCGCTCGTTTTTGTACCCCGTTGCCGTCGCCGTGTCAGCACTGACGACGCTCACCACACCGTGGATGATTCGGTTCGCGGAACCGACGGCGAAGTACGTGGACCGCAAACTTCCGCGGCCGCTTCAGACGTTCGTCGCGCTGTATGGAAGCTGGATCGAACGCATGCGCGCGGCGCCGAAAGAAAAATCGACGCGCACCACACTGCGCCGGTTCGTAGATCTCATTGTCCTCGATATCGTCGTGCTTGCAGGCGTGGTCATCGGCACGGCGCTCGAATTCGACCGGTTCTCGGATTTGCTGAGTGCGTGGACGGGCCTGGGTACACTCGGCGCGCGCGGCGTTGTGCTCGCGATCGCCGCCGTGGTGGCGATTCCCGTCGTGTTTGGCGCCATGCGTACGGCGCGCATGCTTGCGCAGGCACTCGCTTTGCGTGCGCTGCCGATGCCGAAGCGTGGCAAAGTCGACAACTCCGCGGCGCCGCGCCGCGCGTTGATCAACGCACTCCACATCGCAGTGGTCGTCGTGGCCGGCGTACCGCTGCTCGCATTCACGCAACCGTTCCTTCCGCCGCTCGGTGGTATCACGGTGCTGGTTGGTACGATCGTGCTGTTGTCGGTCGCGTTCTGGCGCAGTACGCGAAACCTGCAGGGCCACGCGATGGCGGGTGCGGAAATCATTGCCGCGTTGTTTTCGAAGCAGCTCAGTCAACCAAAAGACGCACTCCAGGATCCCGAACGCGCGCGCATGCTCGAAGAAGTGCTGCCGGGACTCGGCCAACCTGAGGCGGTCGAGGTACCGGAAGAAGGATTCGTCGTTGGGAAATCGCTCGCCAAGCTCGACGTTCGTGGTATCACGGGTGCGACCATTCTTGCGATTACGCGCGAGGGAGCACCGATTCTCATTCCTGACGGCAAGCAAACACTGCGCGCGCGTGACATCGTCGCGCTCGCGGGTTCGCGCGAAGCAATCGAGGCAGCGCGCGAACTGATCAGCAAGCCTGCCAAATCGAGCGGAAAGTCCGCGCGATGATGCGACGTTCACGAGACCACTCCACCGCGAACACTCCAATGCGATCTCGATACACGCTCACTCTCGCGTTCGTACTTCTTGCACACGCGACGACGGCAGATGCACAAGTCACCGCGAGCGAAGTTGCGGCGCGGCGCGATTCGCTCGCGGCACGCATCGACAGCGGGGTGGTCGTCGCGTTTGGTGGCCGCACGCTGGTGCACGATTTCTCGACGTTCTACCAACTCCCGGCATTCCGGTATCTCACCGAGTTGAATGAACCGGACGCTGTGTTCGTAATGGTTGTTCGCGCAAAGCGTGGAGCGAGCACGCTGTTTCTTTCGCCCATCAATCCGCGCACCGCGTTCTACTACGGTACGCGCACGGATTCCACGAACTCGCGCCAGCGCACGGGCATCGCGGGGCGTTCGATTGCCGCGTTGCAGCGGACGCTCGACTCGCTCGCTCGGACCGGACTTCCCTTCTATTCGCTTGCGGATTTCGAAGACGCAGACTTTGCGTCGTCCGACACACTGACGCGCGGCCAGCAGTTCATGAAGGCGTTGGCGGGACGCCATGCGGGGCTCGTTGTGCGCGATGCACATCGCGTCGTGAACGAGTTGCGTGCGCGCAAAAGCAGCGCCGAGCTGGCGCTGTTGCGTCGCGCGATCGAGATCAGCGCTGAAGGGCACAAAGCCGGCATGGTATTGCCGAACCCTCGTCACGAGTACGAACTGCGCGCTGCGATCGAGGGCACGTTTATCCGACTTGGCGCGGAGCGACCCGGCTACGGTTCCATCGTTGGCTCCGGCGCGAACGGCACCGTTCTGCATTACATGAAGGACACCGGCCCCGCGAATCCGGGAGAGGTCGTCGTGATCGACGCTGCGGCTGAGTACCGTGGCTATTCCGCCGACATCACCCGCACGATTCCTGTAAGCGGCACGTACACGTCCGAGCAGAAACAGCTCTACTCACTCGTGCTCGAAGCACAGAAGGCCGCGGAGCGGTATTCGCAACCCGGCATGCGGCTGCGAGTGGGTGCGGATTCATCGGTCGCGATTCGCGAACGCGGACTCGCCGCGCTCGGCTTGATCGAGAGCGTGGATGCCACGTTCGATCCGCCATGGCAGACCAATTGCACCGCGCAACCCGCGCAGTGCCGGCAGTCGAATCTGTGGATGATTCACGGCATCTCGCACGGCATCGGCCTCGCGGTGCACGATCCGATGCAATCGTCGTTCGGCGAACAAACGCTGAAGATCGGCGACGCGTTCACGATTGAACCCGGCATCTACATCAGCACGCGGGCGCTCGATGCGCTGCCCGACACGCCGAAGAACCGCGCGTTCATCGCGAAAGTGCGCGCGACAGTGCTGAAGTACGAAAACACCGGTGTGCGCATTGAGGACTGCTACTTCATCACCGACAAGGGACTCGAGCGCATCAGCGTCGGCGTGCCACGCGAGATCGCGGAGGTAGAAGCGCTTATGAAGAGGCGGGTGGCGCAGTAGGCGGGATACCGCTGACTACGAAAACGACTAGCGACGAGTACGACTAACTACGAGAACGACTAACTACGAGAACGACGAACTACGAAACCGCTTCAGTCGTTATCGTTTTTAGTCGTTATCGTTTTCAGTCGTTATCGTTTTCAGTCGTTATCGTTCTCAGTCGTTATCGTTTTTAGTCGTTATCGTTGTCCGTCGTTATCGTCATCAGTCGTTCTGGCTCAATGCCCCCCCGCGTGCCCGTCCTTTCGCGGGTCGGACCCTGCGACGTACCCGGCTCCCAGTTTGATGATCGCCTGACTTCCGCCGAACTCGCGCGGACCACCGATTTCGGGTGCGTGGCCGAGTGCGCGCAGCGCGCGAAACACACTCTCCGGAATCGCGGGCTCGAGGAGTACGCGCACACCGCTCATGTGACGGAATCGGCCGGCGTCCATCGACTGCTGCACATCCATGCCGAACACGAGGTGATTCAGCAGGAATTGCACGTGCCCTTGCGCCTGCATCGCGCCGCCCATCAGGCCAAACGTCATGTACGGTTCGTCGCCCGTTCCGTCGGGCGACGACGTCGCTGATGGTCGCGTGACGAATCCTGGGATGAGCGTATGAAACGGACGCTTGCCTGGCGCAACGGTGTTCGGAAGGTTCGGCGTGAGCGTGAAACCCATGCCGCGGTCGTGCAGCGCGAATCCTGTGCCCGGCACAACGATGCCTGAACCAAACTCGTCGAAGATCGAATTGATGAACGACACCATGTTCCCGTCTTTGTCTGCGACGGAGAGGTAGATCGTTTCGCTCGACACGCGCTCCTTGCCGGGCGCGACTCGCGTGGCCGCTTTCTTCAGGTTGATATGACCACGACGCTCGGCGATGAATGCGTCCGACAACATCTGCTGCGGCGTAAGCGTGACGTGATCGGCGTCGCCGACAAACTGCGCGAGATCGGCATACGCGAGCTTTTTTGCCTCGATCAGCACATGCAAATACGCGGCGGAGTTCTGCCCCATCTTCTTCAAGTCGTACGGCTCGAGCATCCGCAACATTTCCAGAACCGCGATGCCCTGATTGTTCGGCGGCAATTCCCAGACGCGGTAGCCCTTGAACATCGTCGAGATCGGCGTGACCCAGTTTGGCGCGTTGTTCTTGAGATCGTCGAGCGTGATGAATCCGCCGAGCGCATTCAATCGATCGACGATGCGTTGGCCGAGCGGCCCACCATACAGCGCAGCCGGTCCCTGCGCCGCGACGTCGCGAAGCGTTTGCGCGTAATCCGGATTCTTGAACAACTCTCCCGCTTTCGGCGCGGAATCGCGCACGAGGAACGTCGCACGCGCACCGGAGTCGCGGCGAAGCAACGCAGCCTGTTCAGCCCAGTCCGCCGCGATCACGGGCGTGACGACAAATCCGTCGGTTGCGTAGCGAATGGCCGGTGCCAGTGCCTGCGCGAGCGTCATGGTGCCGTACTTGTCGAGCAACGCCTGCCACCCGGCGAGTGCGCCAGGCACTGTGACCGACTCGGGTCCGCGCTGCATGCCGGTGCGCCCGCGCTTCAGCAATTCATCGCGCGTCATCAACGAGCCGGCGCGTCCGCTCGCGTTGATCGCAACGAGCCGCTTTTCTTTCGCGACCCACACAATCGCAAAGAGATCACCGCCGATTCCGGTCATCATCGGTTCGACGACCGACAGAACTCCAGCCGCGACGATGGCCGCGTCGATTGCGTTGCCACCATTCTCGAGCACGCGCAACCCCGCCGTCGTCGCGAGCGGCTGACTCGTCGCAATTGCGCCATTGGGCGCGTACACAGGCGACTTGCCGGCCATCGTGATGGGGCGTCGCGGCGCTGACGATTGTGCGCGCGTCACTGACGCAGCGCTGACGGTGATGACGAGCGCACCAAGTGCAACAAAGCGAACATGATTGGTGACGGAACGAGAAATCAGCATGGCGAAGAACGTGCGGCCGGTCCGCGATCCGGTCAACCCGCGCGCTGTGCGGCGAAATGATGTCGCGTGCGCGCTTTCGGTGACAGTGTCGCCGCGCATACGTTGTATCGTGGCGGCCTACTCCTTCGGACCTTCCGATGATTGTGACCGCTAAACTGTCCAAAGAACTGTACAACCGGCTCGGCGAGCGCGTCGCCAATGAGTTGGTCGTATGGTTCAACTCGGTGAGTGAGATGTATCGCAGCGATCTTCGCGAGTTCAATGAAATGAACTTTTCGCGGTTCGACGCGACGCTCGAGCAGCGCCTTGCACAGTTCGAGGCGAAACTCGAACGCCGGCTTGCGCAGTCTGATGCCAAACTGGAGCGCCGGCTTGCGCAGTCTGATGCAACACTGGAGCGCCGGCTTGCGCAGTCTGATGCCAAACTGGAGCGCCTGGCGCAGGCCACCGCGCAACTTGAACAGCGCCTCACGTCTCTCGATGTGGACCGACGTTTCGCCGCACTGGACGTGAAGATAGAACGCGTGTTTGCAGACCACCTCAAGTGGTCGTTCGTATTCTGGCTCGGCACGATCGGCGCGATCATTGCGAGCGCTACGCTCAAGCCCTAAACGGAGTTTTTCATGACGCTGTTCCGCACCGCCGTGGTCTTCGGTTGCCTCTCAGCCGGGACGCTCTCCGCGCAATCAACGAAGCGCGCGTTTCAACCTGCCGACTGGTATCGGCTCACGACGCTGAGCGCGCCGGCGCTCTCGCCGGATGGAAACACCGTCGCATTCGTCGTCACCACGGTGCGCGAAGCGGAGAACAAGCGGCACCAGGAAGTCTGGGTGCAATCGGTGAGCGGTGGCGCCGCGCGACGCGTGACAGCACCTGCGTTCGAAAGCAGCGCGCCACGCTGGTCCGACGACGGCAACACACTGTACTTCACATCGCCACGCCCGGGTGCACGCAGTTCGCTGTGGGCAATCAGAATGAACGAAGGCGGCGAAGCATTTCAGCCGGAGTCCGCACCGCCAGCGAGCGCTGCGCCGGGCAGTCAGCCAACCGACCGGAGCTTCACAATCACGAGCGCCGCAAACGCTCCGACGCCCGGTGCGGGTGGCCGCGGTGGACGCTGCGGCGGCCGCGGTGATGCGCCCGACTCAACAACCGTTCCGCTGAACCCGAACGATCCGTACGCGCGCATGTTGCCGATGGCGCGTCCCCCGCAGAATTCGATCACGAAGCCGCTCGACCCCGCACGCTTCGACGGACGGCACATCACGGACGAACGCTACAAGTCGAACGACGCCGGTTTCATCCCGAGCACCGGCCGCGGCGGCCGTGGTGGCGCTGACAGTGCAAATGCCGCACGCCCTGCGCAGTTGTTCATTCAGCGCGGTACGGCCGAACGCGTTGCACTCACGAATGCGAATTACTCGCACCGCACGCCGGTCGTATCGCCCGATGGCAAGTGGGTGGTGTTCTCCGCCGATCCGCGTCTCCGTTCTGATTCCGCGGTCAACAAAGAGCGCGACTCCGTCGCGAAGCTCCCATTCAGCCGCGCGCGCGACGAAGCCGATCGCAATGACGCCGAGCTGTTCGTGCTGAACATCGCGGCCTGTGAAGCGAAGAGCGCAGAGTGCCGTCCGCGCAAGATCGAGTACGCAGGCAGCGAATCAGGAATGATTTGGTCACCCGACAGCAAACAGATCGCGTTCATCGGTCGCACGAATCGGTTTGGATCGGGACGCCTGTTCATTGCGCCAGGCGACGGCGGACGCGCGCAAGACGTGCACGGTGCGTGGGTCTATGAGCCGGGCAACATGGAATGGTGGACCGACGGCAGCATTCGGATGCAAACGTCGACCGGTGGCGCGACGGGGTTGTGGAAGTTCGACGTCGCGAGCAAGCGCATAACGCCGATCGTCGCCGGACGTCGCAACGTCAGCGGCATCTTGTACGACAAGGCACGCACGAAGCTCGTGTATCTCGCGACAGACCAATCGCATCCCGTCGAACTGTTCACGTCGAACATCGACGGCGCGAACGAACGCAAACTCACGGACTTCAATGGCAAGCTGAACTCCGAGATCGCGTGGGCCGACGGCGAACGCTTCACGTACAAGTCGGTCGACAATCTCGAAATCGAAGCGTGGCTGATGAAGCCGTACGGCTACGTCGAAGGCAAGAAGTATCCCGTCGTCCTGTACATCCACGGCGGGCCACACTCCGCATATGGCGAAGGCTGGTTCGACGAATTCCAGAATCTCACCGGCGCGGGGATGTTCGTGTTGTTCACGAATCCGCGCGGATCGAGCGGCACCAATGGCACGTTCACGAACGCGAGCCGCGGCGACTGGGGCGGCAAGGACTACATCGATCTCATGAAAGCCGTCGATATCGTCGCCAAACGCGTCGACATCGATTCGACACGCATGGGTGTCACCGGCGGATCGTACGGTGGATTCATGACCGCGTGGGTCACAACCAAGACGACGCGATTCAAAGCCGCGCAAGCCGATCGCATGATCAGCGATTGGACGTCGTGGTGGGGCGTGTCGGACGCGCAGGGTCTCACTAACAACGAATTTTTCGGCAAGCCATGGGAGAATCAGGCGATGTACGACTCGCTCTCGCCCATTCGCCACGTGAAGAACGTCAAGACGCCGACGCTCATCGTGCAATCCGAAGAAGATCATCGCACACCGATGGCGACCGCCGAGATGTGGTACATGTCGCTCAAAGTGCTGAATGTGCCCGCTGAAATCGTGCGGTATCCGCGGTCGACGCACGAGCTCTCGCGCTCCGGTGAACCGTGGCTCCTTGTCGACCGCCTTGGCCGGTTGCGTCAGTGGTTCACGCACTGGCTGATCGATGCGCCGCAAGCAACCGCGACGCCAACGTCTCAGCAAACACCACGATGAAACGCATCGCGTTGCTGTTCGCGCTGACCGTGACTACCGCGCAGGCGCAACAACGAACAGCCGCGGCAGACTCCGCCGCTGTGGTTGACGTCGCGACGAGGTTCCACGCGGCGCTGGCCACCGGCGACAGCACCGCCGCTCTCGCCTTGCTCACCGACGATGTCACCATTCTCGAATCGGGTGGCGCAGAGACGCGTGCGCAGTATCGCGAACATCATCTACCGGCCGATATCGCGTACGCGAAAGCGGTGAAGTCGACGCGCGCGATTCAGAAGGTCGTTGTAAGCGGCGACGTGGCGTGGCTCGCGGCAACCAGCACGACAACCGGCGAGTTCAACGGACGCGCAGTGAATTCAAGCGGCGCGGAAACAATCGTGTTCGCACGAACGGCGCAGGGCTGGAAGATTTCGTCGGTACACTGGTCGTCGCGCGCGCGACGCGGAGCGCCCTAGGCCCGAAGCGCCGCAGCGCATGCATCCAAACACGGATTCAGCGTCGCGAGCGTGTGATCCCCCATGTGGCCGATGCGGATCGTGCTCTCCTTGAGCTTCGCGTAGCCGTTTCCAATCGTGAATCCGCGTTCGGCCACGGCGTCGACGACGCGAGAACCACTCATTCCGCTCGGTAACGCAACCGCGGTTACCGTTGGCGAGCGATGGCCGGTCGCGGCAAGCACGCGAACATCGACACCGAGTGACGCGCGGGTTTCATCAACCCATGCATGCGTGCGCTCGGCCATAGCGCGATGCCGCGCCCAGCGCGCACCAAATCCGTCGGGCCCGATGTCGGCCAATTGCTTCTCGAGTGCGAACATCAGCGAGACCGCCGGCGTGTTCGGCATCTGATTCTTTTTCGCGAACTCGGCGAATTCGACGAGATCGAAGTACACGCCGCGATCGCGTGCTTTGGGTGCCTCAGCAAGAAACCGTTCGCTTGCGACCGCGAACGCGAGGCCGGGCGGAACCGCGAGCGCTTTCTGCGACCCCGTGAGCGCGTAGTCGAACTCCCATGCGTCAAAGCGGAACTCCGCGCCGCCAATACCGCTCACGCTGTCGACGAGACACGCCACACCACGCGCCCGCGCGACCGCGCACAACGCGCGCACATCGTTCAGCGCGCCCGTCGATGTCTCCGAGTGCACAACCGTCATCGCTGCGTAGTCGCGCTTCGACAAGCGCTCGCCCAGTTCAGCGACGTCGTGCACCGTTCCCCACTCCACGTCGTACCGGTCAACTTCGCGCCCGCACGCCGCGGCGATCTTTGCGTATCGCCCGGAGAATGCGCCGTTCACCAGCGACAACACAGGCCCGGGACGCGCGCATCGCACGCCCATCTCCATGAATCCCGTCGCCGAACACGTTCCGATGAGCACCGGACGCTGAGTACCGAACGCCGCGCGCAATCCGGCCTGCAAATGCTCGGCGAGTTCCTCGAACGCGCGGCCGCGATGCGCAATCACCGGACGCGTCATCGCGTTCAATACTTCTCGCCGCACTTCTGTGGGGCCGGGAACGAAGAATGTTCCGAAGCTCATACTCCGACGTAGTCGCGCAAGTCAGCAAAGCTCGCAATCGCAGCATCAGCCGCGGCGACGACGCGCTCGCGCGCAATCGTTCCGGTGAACGCCACGAACCCATCCACGTGCGGCTTCATCTCCGCGTCGGTCATACCATCGCCCACCGCGAGCACCGGCGCCGAAAGCGACAGGTCGCGTGCAACAACGGCCTTCCCACCATCGCGCGTCAACGGCGACGCGTCGTCATATCCCGCATACCCGCCCGCAGAATCCCAGCGCACCGCGACACCGCACACATCGCGATCGGCGATGACGACATGTGCGCCG
>DATELA010000050.1:0-146338 GCA_035277145.1 Gemmatimonadaceae bacterium
GGGGTTGAGGTAAAAGGGGGCAAACGGCGGACGCCAGCATCGACGTAAGTCGTTGCAAAAACTACTGTTAGCGCTCGTGTGCAAGGTTTGGCTCCGGGCAACGTCTCCATAGCAACCTCAACCGGAGACGTTCCATGCGCGGCTTTACTACTCTCGCGCTGATTGCCTTCTCTGCGGGCGCGAGTGCGGCCGCGGCTCAGATCGCGCCACCGCCACGCTGTCCGCCGAACGCGGATTGCGTCATGCCGATGCCGCGGCCGATGGGTCAGCGCATCGTGCGCACCGAAAGCAACGTGCGCGTCACGCTCGACGGTCGCGTGTTGCGATACGAAATCACGGAAACGCTGGTGAATCGCGGCAACGTCGTGGGCGAAGCCGACTATTTGCTTCCGCTTCCGCGCGGTGCTGCGTTCGAGGATCTCGCGCTCGAGATCAACGGTGAATTGGTGACGGGCGAAACGATGACGGCTGATCGTGCGCGCGGCATCTATCAGGAAATCGTGCGCAAGATGCGCGACCCTGCGCTCGTCGAATGGATGGATCACGGTTTGCTGCGTACGCGCATTTTCCCGATCGCGCCAGGCGAAACGAAACGCGTTGAAGTTCGGTTCCGCGCGGTTGCACAGCGCGAAGGTGGCGCGCTTCGAATGGACTATCTCGCGGGTGGACGAACTGCGGGCTCCGTCGAGATCGGTTCAGCTCCGACGCTGACGTTCCTGTATCCGCGCGGAGACGCGTACGGCACGCCGTATTCGCCGACACATCAACTCGAAGCGAGCGACTCGCGATTCCAGAACGAGCGCGCAATGCGCGAAGTGCGCGTGCGCGGTGACGCGAGCCGGCTCACGTTGCTCGTTCCCGTTCGCGATGCGGGACGCGCGACGGTTGCCGCACTTCCGTATGCACCGCCTGGTGAAGATGGATTCGCATTGATCACGTTGTCGCCACCCGCACGTCGCGGTGCGGCGATTGCGCGCGATGTCACGTTTGTCATCGACGTATCGGGTTCGATGAGCGGCACGAAAATCGAACAGGCGCGTGCGGCGGGACACACGTTGCTCGGCACGCTCGGTCCGAACGATCGGTTCCGTCTCGTGTCGTTTTCGACGGACGTCGACGAATTCCGCAGCGGTTGGACGCCGGCGACACGCGAGTTTCTGCGCGACGCACGTCAATGGATCGACGGATTGCGCGCCGCGGGATCGACAAACATCGAAGGCGCGTTAACGCGTGCGCTCGATGCGGACATTCAGAACGGGCGCCTTGGCCTCGTGCTCTTCATGACTGACGGTGCCGCAACCGTTGGTGAGCGGAACGCAGAACGCCTTGCAGAATTGGCGTCGCGACGTCGCGGAACGCAGCGCGTGTTCACGTTCGGCGTGGGCGCGGATGTACAGGCCGCGATGCTCGAGCGCATGGCACTCGAAGGCCACGGTACCGCGCACTTCGTACAACCGAATGAAGATGTCGAGCATGCGGTTGGCGTTGTCGCGCAACGATTGACGGCGCCTGTCGCGACCAATGTTCGTCTCGTTGCGGGTGGCGCGACGTTGCGCCAGGTACATCCTGCTGGTCCACAAGACGTGTTCGTCGGACAGGATCTCGTGCTCTTCGCGCGCTATCACGGCGACGGCCCGGTCACGCTCACGTTCGAAGGCGATTCACCGGAGGGTCCGGTGCGCTGGAGCGAGCGCGTCACGTTGCCATCGCAGTCGCGCGACAACGCATTCGTCGCAAAACTCTGGGCCGTGCAGCGTGTGGGCTGGTTGAGCGCCGAACGTCGTCGTGCGGGTGCAAACACCGAACTGGATAACGAACTGCGTGATCTGGGTATGAAGTATGGGATTCCAACCGAACTGTCATCCTATCTCGTGCTCGAGCCTGGAATGCAGCCACCTCCCGGAACGCCGATGCCACTGAGCTCTGGAGTTGGCGCAGCAGCGGGCGGCCGCGGTGGTGCAAGCGCGCCGGCCGTGGATTTCGCAGCGACGCGTGCCGCGGCACAACAACGTGAAGCCAAGTCGCTGGCGGATGCCAACGCGGTGTTACCGCGTGAAGAGTCCGCGCGCCGCGACCGTCAGCAATTGCGTCAGGTTGGCGAACGCACGTTCCTCGAGAAAGACGGTGCCTGGCTCGACACACGTGTACGCGACAGCGTGCGTCGCGTGACGGTGAAACCGTTCAGCGCCGCGTACTTCGATTTGATCGAGAAACTTCCGGAACTGAAAGCGGTGTTCGCGCTTGGCGAACGCGTGACAGCAGGTGGACGCCGGGTGGTCGTTGAGCTCGATGCAAAGGGCAGTGAGCAGCTCTCAGCGAGCGAACTCGCGGCCGTGGTCAGAGATTGGTAGTCGTATGGACGATACCGAACGCCTCTTTCGCACGTATCACGCACCGCTGGTGCGGTACCTGACACGTCGTCTGGGCGATCGGGACTGGGCAGAGGAGGTCGCGCAGGAAACGTTCCTGCGCGCCCTCCGCCAGTCGAACCTCACTAACGAACGAGCGTGGATCTTTGCCGTGGCGACGAATCTGATTCGAGACGAAGCGCGCAAAGACGCGCGACGGCGAGCGCATCTGTCGTTACTCGCGGCTGAAACGCGCGATGCGTACGAACCAGCACCCGATGTCGCGCTGGAGCGTGCGCAGGAACAAGCGAAGGCTCGGCGCGCGCTCGATGTGCTACCGGAGCGCGATCGCAATGCACTGCTGATGCGGGAAGAAGGTCTGGATTATCACGAGATCGCCGAAGCGCTCGATCTGGCGGTGGGATCGGTAGGCACGACGCTGGCGCGTGCGCGCCGACGACTCGTTGAAGCATTTGAAGCGTCGAAGCACAAAGACGCAGGAGCGCACGATGTCGCAGGCTAATCCTGTCAACGAAGGACTCATTCACGCGTGGCTCGACGGTCAGTTGCCGGCCGAGGACGTCACGCGCATCGAGCACCTCGTTGCGACCGATAGCGAGTGGGGTGCGGCGGCGGCGGAAGCACGCGGTTTGGTTGCGGCGTCATCGCGGGTGCTGGGCGCGTTGGACGATGTGCCAAAGGTCGGGCAAGAAAAGACGAGAGGACGAGAAGACGAGAAGACGAGAGGACGAGAAGACGAGAAGACGAGTGAGCGACGCGGGAAAGGGGGCGTGCGCGTGTGGTGGCGTGCGCCGTGGATGCGTGCGGCGGCGGGAATTGTTCTTGTGGTCGGTGTGTCGAGCGTTGTGTGGATGCGTCGCGGCGATGTGGTGAGTGACGCTGCACTGCTGAAGGTCGATGACGCACCAGCGCAGGATGCGATTGCGGAGAAGCGCGTCGAGAGCACGGCGGTGTCGTCGCCGGATTCCGTCGCGCCGCGGACGTTGCGTGCGCAAACAGCTGCGCCAGGCGCGCCGCCGGCTGAAATGCGACAGCGAGAGGCCGATGCGGTTGGTGCACGCGAGATCGCGAAATCGGTAGCAGAAGAGCGCAAGTCGACGAGCGACACGAGTGCCCGTGGCGGTGCGGCTGTGGTCGCCGTTGCACCACCACCTGTTACGACGCCGCCGGTCGTCGATCAGGGTTCGGCTATCGCGAGCACGGCGGGTAGAAGTGGAGCGGGCGGGGGCCGCGGTGGACGTCCTGGCCGGCGCGTTGACAGCGTTGCGCCAGGCTCGGGTGCTGGTATCGGGTCAGGTGTTACTGCGAATGCGCTCGCGCTCGAAGCAAAGTTGCTCGACTCCACGTCAGTCGATCCGCGTCTCGCCGGGTGTTGGGCGCCGGTGCAAACGGCGCGGCAAGAAGGTTTTGCGCGACGCGATCGTGCGGATGAACAACTCGCGCTTCCGCCGCTCATGCGGTTCATCGGTGCAGTCGCGACGGATGTCGCTGCTGCGGCACCTGCGTCACCCGTTCCGCCGCCGCGATCGACTGCGGTGCAGGGCGCGGTTCAAACGCGACAAGCGTCGCCGGCGATGGCCGAGGCCGCTCTAATGCGTACCGTCGTAAATGCCACCGTTACGCGTATCCCTGTGCGTGACTCTGCGTTTGTTGCGGAGTGGATTGATGCGAACGCACGTCGCGTCGCGACGTTTACGGCCAGCGGTGACACGCTCCGGGGGACACTGCAAGCCGTGGTAGGCGATTCGATGCAAACGTCAGCGCTCTTGGCGGCGCGGGTTCGCTGCATGCCGTGATCCGCGAATCGACGGTAGTCGGTCTCAGATTGACCCAGTACCAGCCGGAAGAAGTAATCGCGCGGCTCGGCTAGAAGGAGTACCTTGGGGCGACTGCCAACAGGATACGCCGACGTGTCTACAGGAGAAGCCGACGAGAAGGTTCTAGCAGCAGCCGAGGAATTGTTGCGGAAGCGTCAACGCTCGACTGAAGAAACGTGGACCGTTTGGACGCTAGTCGTGAGCGGCTTCGCCATGATGGTCGGTGGGGTGTGGCTGCTCGCGCGAACGCCAACCACTGCGTCCGAAATACTGCTGACAACGCAGTTGTATACACTTGGCCAAACATTTGCTATTTCGGGATCGGTTTTCTTAGTTGGCGGGGCAGTAGTGCGGACGATCTCTCGACACTAGGTCACAATCCAAACTGGGCCACTACCGAATCGGCCGGGCCGTTGCGCGTTCGCAACGGTCGTCGTACCGTTGCGAAGTGACGAGCAACGCCGCAGAAGGGCGTGCGGGAGCTCGCGATGGTGGAGTGCGCGGGATGGTTCCTCATGTCGTCTTCGTCGGCACGGATGCGCGCAAGCTGCGCCTGTTCACTGCGTTTCCGGAGGACTGTGCGCCCCGCCTCGTTACTGTCGCCGCATTTGACGAGCTTTTTGAGAGAGGCGGCGCTACAGGCGCAGTAATAGATGTCGATGCTGCGCCGGCAGACTTGTGGCCGCGCCTATTGACCAAGAAGCACGGCGGTGTCCCTTGGCCTGCAATCGTTGTGCTACCGGATGGAAGTCTGGCGCTCGCGGCGACGAGTGCTGGCGTTCCCGTCATCCACGTGAGCGAGTGCCGCGTCCGAGCGTGGCACCTATTAAGAAGAGCGATCATCGAGTGGAGGCTCGCAGCGGCTGCCGCGCCGCTGTGGTTGCGTTTCGTTCACCACGGTGACGCGCTGTTCGACGCGGTCCACGCGGTCCTGGTTGCGGCGCGACCAATCTCGTCTGTCTCAGCACTCGCAAAGGCCACCGGTCACAAGCGTACTGCGTTGTATGCCGCTTGGACACGCGTGATGGGGGAGGAATGCCGCTTCACGCTCGGCGACTTTCTCGATTGAGTCATACTCATGCGAGCCCTTGCCGCTAAGACTTCGAACGGAACGTGGGCGGTTGCGGCAAAAACGGCGGGCACATACCAGCATAGGCTGGAGCGAATTGCCTTGCGGCTGCACGGCTGTGCTCTGGCCGACGTAGAGGGACATGGGTTGCGCGTAATGTTCGACGGCGAGCGAGCGGCGCTCACGTCGCTGTCGGTCGTGGCGCGGTAGCGTGCATTGAGCGGAAGCGCATCGGGTGATCTCGGCCATTCGACAGTTTGACCGCGAAACGAACAGTCTGACTCGGTGGACTTGGTAACACGGGTCCCCGCGCTCTGGACGGCGCGCGTTGATCGCCGCATCCGTTCGCGTACGATTCCATTCATTCAACGCGTAGCCGAAATCCGTGAGATGGTTTCTGCGCGAATAACCTCGCTTGTCGCAATTACCGTGATTGGAGCGGCAGTCGCGCTCACGCACGTTGTGCCAAACGGAGCGCCCGACGCACGCGCACCTTGGTGCGGCACGACCGACTCGCCAGAGCTGGTGCTCAGCGAAGTCACGCGCGTACCTTCAATCGATGGTGTTCCGGCGGGACTCGTCGCTATCGACAGCGCCAGTGTTTGGGTGCTGTCTCAGGTAGATCGGCGTGTGCGACGTGTCTCGACGTGGAATCAGTCGTTCCTCAGCGGCGGACCGAGCGACAGCGGAATAAGCGTTGTTGGCGCAGGCCGTGGGCGGCTATTGGCGATCCGAGATACCACTATCCTTGCGCTCACACCACCCGGAGTTCGCTTCGAACGGATCGGCTCCTTTAGCCCGCGCGCGGGGAGACCAGCAGGAATCGCTGAGACGGCAGGCCAGATCTGGCTTGTACAGTGGACCGATCGTGTCGCCACGTTGCGCGCGCTTCATGTTACTGCGGAGGGTCTTGCCGTTCAGCGCGACACAGTCGCGCTGCAAGCGTGGCGCGGCGGTGCGGTGAGTCTGCACGCGACCGCGCCCAACACTCTAATTGCCGCTGCAATACGAGCGCCATTCGCGCTTCAAGTACTGGACAGCGTGGGCCACATCGCTGCCCGTGCCGCGCCGTTCGAAGTGCGAGGTGATTCAACTGTCGCAGAGGTCTCTTCGGCAACGGTTGTTTCGCTTTCGGCGATGCCGCTCGATTGCGGCAGAATTCTGCAGGTGCTCGCCGATCTGAGAGGTGATGCGCGCCATTTCATTGTTTTTGGGGACAGTCCGCTGCGTGTAGTCAGGCGGCGACGCGTCGAGACACCAATCGGCATTGTCCAAACGTTTCCCGCGCAGCGACTGGCGATCGGCTACGCGGATGTACCAAGTCAATCGGGGGTTGTGATCTATCGTTGGCGTTGGAACTGACACTTCACAGGGGAGGATGCGAGGATGCTACGAAAACTTGTTCCGGGTGCGTTGCTGTCGCTGGCGGTATTGCTAACGCCCGGCGCCGCTGCGGCACAATCATGCGACGACTGTACGTGGCAAATGGGGTTCAGCTTCGGAGGTGGCGGCGACACTTGTTATGGCTGCTCGTGGAATGGCAATTACGGAACATGCAACGCGGTGCCGTGGGGCCAGGGAATCGGGACGCAATGCGACTACGCGACCTGTCCCGAGCATCCAGAAACGTGCCGAGAGTGCATCTACTTCCTCGGTGGCGAGCCGTGCACCGGTCTTGCGTTGACGGCTTCATCGCTCTCACCTGCCGGCACTGTCGTTGCGCAAGCGGCCCGAGTACGATCCGATGGGGTCACGGTGAGTGCGTGCGGCGGTTTCATCGTCACGCGGGTGCGAGTGTCGGCGGAGCTTGCCGTGCGCAACGATTTTGCCAGCAAAGCGCACTCAGGTTTACGGCGGGAGATTCGCATATAGTATGAACGGAGTTCGACTCGGGTTTTTCGTTGCAGCCGTGATAGTCGGCGCGCGAGTTGGCGACGCACAAGCGCCGCCAGCTCGCGTGGCCGTTGCCGCCATCACTATGGGCGCCGACAACGACGATGTAAGTCGGGGCGCCTTCGCGGAAATTGGTGCGGCGCGATTCGGTTCGGATGGTAGCATTTACGCGATTGATCCTGGCGAATGCAAAGTCAAGCAGTTCAGCTCCACCGGTAGATTTGTACGAAGCTTCGGCGGATCTGGTGGTGGCCCGAGCGAGTTTTCGTGCAGGAATCTGAGACTCGACGTAAAGGATGAAACCGTCGTAGTCACGGACCCCACGCAGGCGCGGACGGTGCATTTCTCGCGTGAAGGGCGTGCGGCGAAAACGGTACCGCTCCCGGATTTCCCGGGTGACTACGGTGTTGTGCGTACCGTGCCGTTGCGATACGGCTTTGGAGTGAGAATTCGTACCGGTGCGGAGGCCGCGCCGCCTCGTAGGGACTCGTTACAGCGCTTGGTTGTGCGCAAACTGAATGAGCCGCGCGCAGACACCATCGCAAACTACCGCGCCGACGACGTGGCCGTTGAGTTCGTGACTGGCCGCCGACTCGGCGCGCCGACCGGGCTCGGATATGGTGGTGCGTGGACAGCGTGCGGTGACAGTGCGGTCGTTGTCGCGGACGGGTACGCGGGCGCTGTCACCTGGTATCGGATAACGGCGACCGGACCGCGGCTCGCGCGATCAGCAACCTTGGGCAGGACCGGCGCGTTGCTGACCTCGGATGAACGCCGCGATGCGATGACTCGCGTTCGGACGAGCCGTGCGGTCACTAGCGAGCAGGGCGTTGGTCGTGCCGGCGAGATCAAATCCATCAGTGCGCTGCCGACGATGTGGTCAGTGGTGTGGAGCGTGCGGTGTGGGGACGACGGTGCAGTTTGGGTTGGGATGCAGGACAAACTCGCGCCGCGAACAGAGTGGACGGTGTTTCCGCCTACGGGGTCCGCTTACACGGTGACGCTGCCGGAAAATTTTTCCTTCCGCTCCGCACGCGGTGACTTCGTGCTAGGGAGAACGGTGACGGAAGACGAAGTCCCTGTTCTGCGCGTGTACCGGTTGGTTGCGCGCTAAGCGCGCGCGACGCGCATTACTTCGTCGAGGGTCGTAACACCTTCGCGCACGAGACGGAGTCCGTCTTCCTGCAACGTGCGCATGCCGTGCTTGATCGCAATCGCGCGCAGTTCCTCTGAACCGCGGCGGTGCTGCGTTTCGAGCCGCAACTCGTTGTCCATTACGAGCAATTCGTAGATACCCGTTCGTCCGTGGTAGCCCGTGTGCCGGCAAAAGTCGCAGCCCGTTCCCTTCCACACCGTGGCGAGTCCGTGCGCTTCGATGTCGAACACACGCGAGGCCTTTACATCGGGCTTCGTGGGACTCTTGCACTTGGGACAAATGCGGCGCACGAGTCGCTGCGCAAGCACAGCATCCACTGTACTCGCAACGAGGTACGCTGCGATATCGAGGTCGAGTAATCGCGTGAGCGCCGTCGGTGCGTCGTTCGTGTGCAACGTCGACAACACAAGGTGACCCGTGAGCGCGGCCTGCGTCGCGATCTGCGCGGTTTCCGGATCGCGAATTTCACCGACGAGAATGATGTCCGGGTCCTGACGCAACATCGCGCGCAACGTGGTCGCGAACGTGACGCCGATCTTTTCGTTCACCGGCACCTGCGGCACGCCGGCGAGTTCGTATTCAACGGGATCTTCGACGGTGAGAATCTTTTCACGACCCGTGCGCAACAACTCAATCGCGCCGTACAGCGTTGTCGTCTTGCCGGAACCAGTCGGCCCCGTCACCAACACGATGCCGTGCGGACGCGAGATCACTTCCTTGAAGAGATCGAGCGTATCGTCCGCCATGCCGAGTTCGGTGAGCGAAATGCGGCCGCGCTCTTTGTCGAGCAAACGGAGCACCACGCTTTCGCCGCGCAACGTCGGCACCGTCGAAACGCGCACGTCGACCTGCCGGTTCTGCAAACGCAATCGAATGCGCCCGTCCTGCGGAATTCGTCGTTCCGCAATATCCAGCTCCGCCATGATCTTCAAACGGCTGATAATCGCGGCAGTGAGATGCGGCGGCGGTGACGGTGCGTTCTGCAACACACCGTCGATGCGGTATCGCACGCGCAAGCCGTCGGCGTAGCCTTCGAGGTGTACGTCCGACGCGCGTGCGTCGAGCGCTTCGATCAACAACAGATTCACGAGACGAACAACCGGCGCTTCATTCGCGAGATGCAGCAGGTCGTCGAGCGGAATCTCATCCGCGCTGAGCGCGTGCACATCGCCGCCGCTCATTCCCGCGATCAAACCTTCCGCGGTCGTCGCGTCCTGTGAATACACTCGGCGAATCGCGCTGCGCAGATCGTGTTCGCCAAACTTTTCGAGCGACACGTCCGCACCGAAATGCAAACGCAAATCGTCGAGCACGAGCGGATCGACGCGCTCGTTCCACGTGCCGACCATGAGCTGGCCCGCGTCGAGCTTCATCGGTAATACCGCATGCTGCTCGAGCCAATCCGCCGAAAACGCATCCGTGAGCCGCTCGACTTCGAGCAGCTCTGTTGCGGAATGTTCTCCGGCGCCGTTCCCGCGCGGTGCGGTCATCGGAACATCCGGCTCCGGTTCAGTGGCGACGCGCTCTGAGAATCCGGCGGTTCCATTTTCCCCGTATCGCGACGAACCGGTGGCAAGCGGCGCGCAATCGAATCCGGAATACCGATGTTGATGGTGTCGCCGCCTTTGTTGATGCGGTTGAGCGGAATGCCGTTCAACATGTCCGTCGTGCCGCGAATCGATTCACGCAAACGATCGATGTCCTCGTCGCTCGACACGATGTGCGGCGTGAGGAAGAGATAGAGCTCCGTGATCGTCTTGTTCTTCTGCGAATTGCCGAAGAGCCAGCCGCCGATGAATGGAATGCGACTGAGGAATGGAATACCCGACGTGGTGTTCGTCTGCGTGTTGTCCGCGAGTCCGCCGAGCACGGTGGTTTGTCCGTCGCGCACCATGACCTGCGTTTGCGCCTGGCGCGTGCTGATGATTTGCGCGTCGAACTGCACGTTGTTCGTGAGATTATCCGCCGTTTGCGCGACGGCCATGTTCACGTAACCATCGGTGTTGATGATCGGCGTGATCTGCAATTGCGTGCCGACGTCCTGGTATTGCACGGTTTCCACGCGACCCGTCGGATCGTTCGGCACCGTCTGCGAGACCTGCACGAACGGCACGCGCGCGCCGACGTTGATGATGGCTTCGCGATTGTTCTGCGCGATGATGATCGGTAGTGAAAGCACGCGCACATCACCACGCGTTTGCAGCGCGTTGATCGCGACGTCGTAATTCACGGAGCCTTTGCTTCCGATGAGCGTTGCGATGAAATCGCGCGCGGTAGCTGCCGTCGGCAATTCGATGCCAAGCACGCTCGAGTCGGTTCCACTGCGCCGCGTGCGCGTCGATGCCGTTGATAGTCCGACGTTGAGATCCGTCGAACGCTCGACCTGTGCAATGGTGACTTCGATGAGCACTTGCAGCGGGCGAACGTCGACCGTTTGCACCAATTGCAACACGGCCTGAATGTCTTCGACCGTGCCACGAATGATCATCGAGTTCGTGGCCTCTTCCGCGACGATGCGCATGTCCGTGAAGGCGAGTTGCGCCGCGGTCGTCGTGGGTCCGCCGACCTGAATGCCGAACGCCTGGCCGAGCCCCTGTGCGATGGTCGCCTGCAGTTCCTGAATCGCTTGACCCGCGCGACCTCCGCCCGCCGCGCCTCCGGCCACTCCGCCGCCAGGGGCGGTAATGATCTGCGGCGTAAAGAGGACCGCATCACCGCCGCGTCCACCGCGACCACCTTGATTCTGTTGCTGTTGCTGCTGCGGCGCCTGATTGCCGCGCCCGGGTTGGTTGACGTTGCCCGGCACCGCGAATCCTGCGCGCCCGCCGATTCCGCCCGTACCTGTGAGCAGGTTCATGAGAATCGGCGCAAGCGTCGTCGCCGTCGCGTGCTTCAAGCGCACGGTATGCAACACGAGAATGCGATTTGCCATCGCCTGCGCCAATGCTTGCTGCGGATTGAGCGGCGGAGTCGTAGGCGTGCGCGGCGGCGGCGGTGGACCGACAAGCCGAATGATCGACGGACTTTCCGTTACCGTGATGCCGCTGCCCTCGGCAACGCTCTTCAGCATCTCGAGTGCGGTCTCGCGCGTCATTTGCGCCTGCACACGCAACGTCACGCGCGCCGTCGGCATTTGCATCATCGTGATCGGCAAATCGCCGGCTTCAGCGATTGCGCGTAACACGGCCGCGACATCCTGATCCTGGAAATCGATCACGGTGCCGGTTGGCGTACGGCGCGTTCCGGTATCAGCACGCGTTGGAGGGCCGCCGCCGCGCTGCGCCAGCGCGGGCGCAGCAAATACGACGACGAGCACGAGAATACGAGCGAAGGTCTTCATATGGCTTCTCTATGTTGAGGCCGCTTTGATCGCGACCCGTTCGCCCGTGGGCGAGGTAAACACAACGACATTCCGTTCAATGCTGACCACTGTGAACACACCAACCTTGTCGCCAATGCGTACGATCGTCGCCGGTCCGCTCTCGAGGCGACAAATTGCGAAACTGTTCGTCGCACTTTCGACCGACGTGCCAAGTACTGTCGGTTGCGGTGGCGGTGCTTCTTTCGGCGCTTCAGGTGCAGCGCCGCCGAGGCGATAGCGTCGCGGTGGCGGCGTGCGCTCGGGAGCAAACACGTTGTTCGACACGACGCCGTTGATGTCGAGCGCGGGACGCGCAGGCTGTTTCGCGGTCGCGGCGCTCGTCGCGAACACCGGCGGTGCCGCTTCGTTGACGGGATCGATCGACACCGCACGCCCGAACGCCCATCCGCCGAGCACGAGTGACAATACGAGCGCGA
The DNA here is from genome assembly GCA_035277145.1 of Gemmatimonadaceae bacterium. GTDB lineage: Bacteria > Gemmatimonadota > Gemmatimonadetes > Gemmatimonadales > Gemmatimonadaceae > DASRAP01. Next base: position 12,103 of record DATELA010000050.1, read on the forward strand.
CGGCTGCGATTTGCAAACCGCGCGAGTGCGTGAGTTCGCGAATCATCAGCGGGCCCTAGGCGCAGGGCGTCGCGTCGACGGCGCGGTCACCGTATCCGTCGCGGCCCCGACGTCTGGCACAGCGTAGCCAACGATGGACGCAGAAATTGCGAGCGGTTCAACACCCTCTTCGTCTTCAGCGCCCAGCGATCGTGAGATGTCGAGCCGTTCGACGCGCAACAGTTTTTCCGCGCCTTCGAGCGCGCGCAGGAATCCAAGAATGCCCCACAGGTCCGATTCCGCGCGAATCTCGACGTGCAATGCGCGCACGCCGCCTTCGCCGACGGTTGTTGGTCGCGTCGATGCCGCTTCGAGTAACACGTCGTGTTCCTGCGCGACGACGCCGAGATGCGAAACAAGTTCTGCCGTTGCCATGACGTCATCGCGGCCTTCGAACAAACGCGGCGTCATTGCGCGCATCGCCGAATCAGCAACGCGTTGCAGGCCGGGATTTTTTTGTGCTGCAGAAATCGCCGCCATTTCGCGCGACAACAATTCACGCTTCATGGCGATCTCGGCGCGCGTGTCGCTGAGCGCCGCGCGATACGGCTTCACACCCCAGATGTACAAGAGCGCCGGCGCGAGAATGACCAAGCCCAGGAAGAGTGCGCGCCGGTCGCGGGCGCCCACGGTGGGGGGGCTCATTGCGAGCCTCCCGCGCGTGCGGGCGGCGCTGCCGCGGCGCGACGACCAGCGATCGTAAACCGTTCGAGCGTGCGTCCGTCTTCGAGATTCTCGATGCGCACCGGCGCAGTCGCACGCACGTTCGCAAGCAGCGGCGCTTTCTCGATGGCGTCGAACACCCGCGCAGCGCGTTCCGCGAGACCGTCGATCGTGACGGTGTCGCCGCGGCCGCGGAATCCGGTGAGGTACGCTTCCTTCGGCAGGCGCGCGCTGACTTGCGCGAGCACGGCCGACCATCGCGGTGCGGATTGTTCGGCTCCATTGAGCGCCGCGAGTTGTCGATACGCGGCTTCGACCGTTGTGCGACCGACGAGTGTTGCCGACAGCATCGGCGTGATTTGCGCGCGCTGTTCATTCAATGACGCGAGTTCGCGCTTCGCGCCCCAGAGTTCGAGCACACCGGCAATGACCGTAATTACCGCGGCGACGCCGGCGATTCGCACAATCAATTTGCGCAGCGACTCAGCGTGCGCGGCGCGCATTGCGTCGGTCACGAGCGCCGGTTCGGCGTCGCTCGTGGCAAACGCCGCCGCAAGCAGTTCTGGATCTTCGGCGATTTCGCTGACGCCGGTCGTTGGCGCGTCGACCGCGAGGCCGCGCGACGACAAACTCTGCGTCAGTTCGCGCCGCGCATCGGCGTTACCAACGACCGATGCATGTCCGACCCCAGCTGATGCGTCCGCGATCAACGCGGCGTCTGCGGAACCGCGACGGAATCGGCGCACACCCGCGAGCCGCCCGTCGGCGATGTGCAACAAATCCGTGCGATCAGCGTGCGCGATAAGGAGATTTGCGCTCGCGCGCCCGCGCGGCGCCCACGTGGATCCCGCGGCGCACCACGCCGCTTCCGCTGGAACGACGGCGTCCACCGTCCATCCCGCGTTGCGCGCGGCTTCGTGAATTGCGCTGACCAATCGCGCCGATGCAGCGGCAGCAACTGTCGTGGCCGGGCCTGTCGGTGATTTCGCGCGCACTGCGCCAACCACCTGCGCACCGCGCGCGCCGACGAAGTACTTCGCTGCCGAGCGCGCCAGGAGTTGTTGAATCTCTGCTTCGCGCAGCGGAGGCAGCTCGATGCCACGCGCTTCGGCGAGCGGCGGCAGCAACGCGACGGTGAGTTGTCCTTCGGAAATACCGGCGTCGCGCGCGAGTGCGCGGAGTGCGTCGGTCAACCCCGGCCACGCCGCGCCATCGCCGTTGAGCGGCGAGAGCGACATGCGCCACGGACGCTGACTCGCGCCATGCGCGCCGCGAATGACGGCGCACACACTCGTCGCCGACAGCGCGATACCGACGTGTGCTCCGCTGCGCGCGCCTACCATCGTTGCCATGTGACGTTTACCTGTTGACCCGCACGCGTCAGCATCGCGACAACGGTCGTCGGCTGCGCGTTCGTGGTATCGCGGACGGAAACTGTGAGTTGCAATTGATTCGACGTGAACGTGATTTGCGACGCCATGCGTTGCGCGAGCGCTTGCTGCGGATTCTGATCGCCACGCCCACCGCCGCGTCCACCGACAGCGCCCACCGCGTTCGTGAGATCGTTGATGTTCTGAATACGCCGCCCCTGCGAACGGAACGCGACGATCTGGTTGTAAATCACGTCCGTCATTCCCGGAATGGAACGCAGCACCGGTTCGGACGCGGAATTCACATTGGGATTCTGCGTACCGACTGTTGTCAGGTATGGACGAAGCAACGCGAGCAATTCGGGCGTCATGCCGTACACGTGAATCAGGTCGTCGACGCTGAGAAAGTTCGAGTTGGTCGGAAGCACGAGATAATCCTCGTCCAGGTACTGCTCGCGCTCCGCGCCATCGGGGCGCGCGTTGTCGTCGAGGTCGCGCCAGTCCATGATTGCACGCGCCAGTTTGCGTCCCGCGACGCCGTCCTCGAGCGCGAAACCGAAGAGCAGCGTCAGTTGTTGCTCGTTTGCGCGGTTGATGTTGACGACGGCGCCGAGATCCTGCGCGACGATTTCGACAGGCATGCTGTCGACGGCAATGAGCCCCGAATACGTGGTGTCGGCGCCGAGCCATGGATCGGCGGAACGCAGCGCCTGCACGTTGCCGCGTCCCGTTGTGGCGTTGCGCAGGTCGTATTCCAGTCGCGCCTGCATTGTCGCAAGTGCACCCGCCGCAATCGGGCGGTAGTGACCGCGGTCCGACGCGGCGAGACCCAGCGCGCGACGTTCGCGGGCCACCAAACTGAACTGCAGCATCACAACCGCAATGGCAACGATCAGCCACAGCGCAGCGAGCAGCGCGACACCACGACGCGTGCGCATCATTGTGTGCCCGCAGTTGTCGCTTGCTGACCGATCACGAACAGCAGCGGATATTGGAGCAGCGCAGGAACGATGGGAGCGTCCTGCACGCCTTCGGGTTGCGGGAACCACATCCGCACCGCGATCGGTTGCGTCGTCGCGGCCTCGGAGTAGGGATACCAGCGATTCGTGCGGCGGTCGAGAAACTCGACGGTCATTTGCAGAATCGTCGGATCGATCTGCTTGCGTTGCAGCGGCGCGTTGTTCGGGCCCTGGTATTCGATCGTGAGTCCGATTTCGTCCGTGCTCGGATCGCCGTCGACAAAGAGCCGTACGCGCGTATCGGGTGCGAGCGACGGCGTGAGCGCGCTCGTCGTGAACGTGAGTTCATCACCAGTCGACGCCGCGGCGGTCACCGATTGCACCGACGATTCATTCAGCCGTTCGATCTCGACGCGCCGCACCTGCACCTGATTGCGCCCGCGCGCGCCACCCGTCGTGATGTTGATCGTGCCGGATGCAATCCACGATCGCAGCATTTCGCGCAGCGCCGACGCGCGCTCGACGTCCGTCGACGCGGTGAGAATCACGCGACGATGATCGATGATCGATGCGAACGCTGCTGCACCGACGGTCGCAACCGCAGCCGTGATGACGATGCCGACCATGAGCTCCATGAGCGTCATGCCGTGTCGCAAGCGAATGCGTGTGCGGCGTGTCATCGATTGCGCTGCGTGACGATGGGCCGGCGGTACTGCGCGGCGCTCGCGGTGAATGACGCGCGTTGCGAACCCTCGGGCCACGTGACCGTGACTTTGATGTCGTACAAGCCTGCATACGCGTCGTTGGGCGTCGACGTCGTCGTCCACTTGTAATCGTCGAACGGCGGTTCGAACTGACCAGCGGCAACGGAGTCGGGAAGGTTCAGCAGATCGCGATCCGTGAGCAGATACAGAAAGACCAGGCGTTCGTTCGAGAGCGCTTCGACTTCAATCACGCGACGCGCACGTTCCGCCGTGCGCATTTCAGCGCCGACGGCAGCGAGCGCGCCGATAGCGGTCACGCCGAGGATTGCGAGCGCGAACACGGCCTCGAAAAGCGAAATGCCCGGTCTATTGCGCATACGTCACCGGTTCGCCCGTCCACGGATTGAGCGAGACAACGATTGTTTGCTCTGCACCGCGCACGAGGACGCTGTCGCCCCACGCGGCACCCGTCGGCCGAAACACGAACGTCAGACGCGCCAAATCAGTCTCGAGCGATTCCCACGCGTTCACGGTGAGTGTGCCGTCGCTGTACAGTCCCGTTCCCGCAGCGCCTGCAGTGTCCACGCGAAACATTCCGGAGACTGGATCGACGCGCACCACAACCGTTTGCCGATTCGCAATTGCCACGCGACGTGCGTCGCGCAGCAACGACGTAATCATGTTGCCCGCTTCGGGCGGCTGGTTCTCGCCGAGGTTTGACCACGCGGGAATCACGAGCAACGCCGCAACCGCGGAGATGGCGAGGACAATCGACATCTCCCAGAGGGTAAATCCGCGGCGGGCCCGCATCATCGGAACGATCCCGCGTTGATTCCGTAAATCGCTTGCAGCAGCGACAATGCAATCGTCGCAACCACGGCGCCGAACACGACGATCATCGCGGGTTCCGCGAGGGTCGCGAGGCGCTGCGTCGTGCGTTCGGTGCGCTCTTCGAAAATGTCCGCGGCTTTGAGCAGGAACTCGCGTAAGCGGCCGGCATCTTCACCAACGCCGATCAATTGCGCGAGCAGCGGCGGAAACACCGGACTGTCGGAGACCGCGGCGCGCAGCGAACTGCCTTCGCGCACGCGCGTGCGAATACGTTCGGCATCGTCACGCGCGATTGGGTCGGCAAGTGATTCAACCGTATCGTCCAGTGCGGTGAGCAACGGCGCGCCACCGCCGAGCAACACGCCGATCAATCGCGAAAAGCGTGCGGCGAGTGCGTAGCGTCGCAACGTGCTCACGAGCGGAAGCGAGAGCATGATGCGCGATGCAACGCGACGGCCGTCGGGACTCTGCTGGAACCACGCCATCAACAGCGCGATGCCGGCCGGTATCAGAATGAGCACAAACCAGAACCGATTCAGCGTCGCCGACACCGAGAGCATGATGCGCGTCGACGTCGGGAGCTGCGCACCCGTGCCTTCGAGCAGCGTGACGAATTTCGGCAACACGAAGAACAACAACACCGCGACGGCAACCGTACCCGCGACCGCGAGCAGAATGGGATAGATCGCCGCGGACAACACGCGTCCGCGTAATTGTTCGTCGCGCTCGAGCTGCGTCGCGAGCCGCGCGAATGCGCTGTCGAGGTCACCGCTCTTTTCGCCCGCCCGCACCACGCCCACATAGAGCGGCGAGAACAATCGCGGATACGCAGCAAGCGCCGAAGAAAACGTTTCGCCGCGCTCGACGCGCGACTTCACTTCCATCAACGCGGTGTGCACTTCGCCGGATGTCACACCCGACGCGGCATTCAGCGCATTCGCGAGCGGCATACCCGCCGGCAACAGCGCCGCCATTGCGCGCGTGACTTCGAGAACTTCGCGACGCAGCCCGAATTTGAAACGCTTACCTGCACCCGCGCTCGCGTCGGCCGGCGCGTCGGCAACTTCGAGCACGAGCAAACCGCGCTCTTCGAGCGTGCGCGTGAGCGCGCCGGGGCTCGCGGCGTGTTCGAAACCGCGCGTGCGGCGACCCGATCCGTTGACGGCTCTGTAGGCGTACGTCGGCATAACCAGCGCTCCCGAAGGAACGCGCTTACTTCCAGCTCAGGATGTCTTCGTTCTCGCCTTCACCGCCCGGCTGCCCGTCGGCGCCCAGCGAGTAGAGGTCGAATCCGTTCGGATTCTGCTGTCCTGGAAAGACGTAGATGTACGCATTTCCCCACGGATCGAGTGGCACTGCTTTCCGCAAATACGGGCCGCGCCAATTCGCCGGCGGGTCGATGGTCGGACGCTCCCAGAGGGAGAGCAGGCCCTGTTCTGTCGACGGATACAATCCGTTGTCGAGACGATACGCATCGAGCGTCGTGCTCAGCTCTTCCATCTGCGCTTTTGCCGTCGTCGCCTTGGCCGTGCCGACATGCTGGAAAACGTTTGGCGCGACCAGCGTCGCGAGGATCGCGATCACGACGATCACGACGAGAATCTCAATGAGCGTAAAGCCCGCGCGGCCGGATCGGCTGTGAGCGATGCGTCGGGAGGGCGTTCGAAGCGGAGTCATTGTGCAGTCCGGCGAGAGTCGACGGTGGGGTGAGTCGTTGGACACTAACGCTGTCACTATTGGTTGGCGCTTTCTGAAAAAACCGGCGCCGACTGCTGGTCGGCGCCGTTTCGTACAGGGACAGACGCATGGCGCGCGGCTGCCGTTAGCCTACGTGCCGTCAGGACATTGCGTTACAGCGAAATACAGAAGCCTGCCGTAAAGGGTGTGCCCCCTTACCCCTTGGTGTCCAGGGGCGCACTCGGCGGTTGCGGCTCCGAAGGCTTGTGCGGTGCGGGCTTCGGTGGATCAGGGCGGAGCGCTCGAAGGACGGTCGCACCTCCCGCGAACGCACCAAGGATGATGTAGATGTAAAACGTGTAGAACCGCCACCAGATCATCGAGGACGCCAGCACCGGCGCCGAGAGGATGCCTTCAAAAGCCGCCTTGAAGCCGAACTCGACCGCGCCGCCCCCGCCAGGCGCCGGCGCGATCGATCCGCCATAGATCAGGACCAGCGGCCACAGCACCAGCGCCGAGAGCTCGCTGCCTTTTTCGACGCTCCACACCACGACGGGGAGAATTGCCAGTCGCGCGAGGACGTGAACGACCGACGCGCTGAACGCGGCCCCCAGCCACGGCAAGTTCGCGCCCTTCAGCGCCGCAATGCTCTGTCTTGTATGACGGATGGTGCGTTGAATTCCGCGCCAGTGACCCGCGTTCAGGCCGACGGACCGCACCCATTTTGGCGGCGGCCCCGACGCACTTCGCTGCGCGAGGAGCAATCCGGCGGTCGCAATTGCGAACAGGAACGCAGCGTACCCCACAATGATTGTCGTGAGGAATCCGAGTACCGTCGTCGATCCGCCGAAGATCGCCCACAGTCCGAGTGCGACGACAATCAGCGTCACCAGTTCCATCACGACTTCGAGAAACAACACCAGCAGAATGCTCGCCACCGGCATCTTCGATTCGGCGAGCACCAGGAATCGCGCAGGCTCAGCGCCCGAGCGCGATGGTGTCAGGCACGACGCGAAATCGCCGCCGAGGCAGGTGCGCAGCGAGAGCGAAAACGACATGGGAATTGCGAGCGCTCGTGCGCCCCACTGGATCTTGATCGTGCGCGAAACGATTTCGAGCAGCGCGAAACCGAGCGCGATTGCGTGCGCCCACACGGGCACCGGCGGCGGTGTCCCGTGTTTGCCAAACGCGCTCCAAACGACCCAACCAGAAACAGCGAAGATCGCCGCGAACGAGAGGACAACAATGATCCAGCGCGTGCGTGACACGGGATCAGTGCGCTCTGTTGGCGGCGATCAGCGCGCTGGAATCGTCCACAGTTCCACTCGGTTTCCCTCGAAGATTGGAATCGCAACGATGTTGCGCCCCGCGTCGACGCCGATGTCCGCGGGACCCGGCACGCCGCGAATGAACGGCGCCAGCGTATTGCCGGACATTACGTGGATTGCAGAGTCGGTCCAGCTCGAAACAAGCACGCGTCCGTCCGCGAGAATCTCGACGCCGTCATATCCACCCACGCCGCTGGCAACCGAATCTGCCTTCGCGGCGCCCGCCGACCAGTGAAAGATCGATGCTGCACCGAACGGCACGATGACGAAATGTCCAGTCGTGCGATCGAACGTGATTCCGTTCGGTCCTTCCTGTTTTGCAAAGCGCACAACCTCGGTCACCGCGTTGCCAGCGACGCGAAACACGCGATCGGGACCGGGATGCGTCATGCCGCTCGCTTCGATGCGAATGCCGGTGTCGGTGACGTACAGCGAACCATCTGCGGCAACGGTGATGTCATTGAGAAACACCGCGCCTTGTGGTTTGAGGTCGATCGACTTGATCGCTGCGCCGCTTTGCGTATTGAACGCGCGGACGGCGTCAATGTCAGCGACCCAGAGCGTATCCCCCGAGACGGCCAAACCTTTCGGCGCATTGAGCACGACGCCGTTTTTCCGCCGGCAATAAACGCGGTATCGACGGTTGTACGATCACCACTCGCACGCGTGATGAATCCGTTGCCGTCTTTGTCCGACGGAACGCCATTGATGTTCGAGATGAACCAGGCATCGCGCGCTGAGTCATAGCGCGCGCTTTCGGGCGTTTTCAGACCTGCGATCTCACCAACTTTTTCCGGCGCGGCGGGCGTTGCGGCGGCATTGTCGTCGACGGCCCGAATGCAGCCGGCGGTCGTGCACACAGCGATCAACAGGGACCAGCGTCGAATCGTGAACATGGTGTCTCTCCAGTGCAGTTACGGTCCGCGCGACGGCGCCGGCGACGCGGGCCGCTGAATCTAGCTGACGAGTGCACCGCGGACTTGCGCATATCGCGCCGCGTGGGCAACGTCGCCGGTAGCACGGCACTCCTTCACTGAGGTGTTCAGTGGTATCTCAATACGTTCTTCTCGCGCGCCGCATAGCGGTCGTCGCGATTGCACTCGTCGCGCCAGCCGGCGCCGCCCACTCGCAGGGCACTCTCGATTCGACTGCGTTCGCGGCACTGCGGTGGCGCGAAATCGGGCCATTCCGCGGTGGACGATCGGTCGCAGTTTCCGGCGCGACATCGCGGCCGTTCGAGTACTACATGGGCACCGTCGGCGGCGGCGTATTCAAGACCGATGACGGCGGACTCACCTGGCGACCGTCGTCCGATTCGGCGTTCGGCGGAACCGTGGGCGCGCTCGCGGTGAGCGCGTCGAACAACGACATCGTGTGGGCGGGCGGCGGTGAAACGCACATCCGCGGCAACACATCACACGGCGAAGGACTGTGGAAGAGCACCAACGCCGGCGCAAAGTGGACATACATGGGCCTGCGCGAAACGCGTCACATCGCGCGCATTCGCATTCATCCAACCAATCCCGACATCGTGTACGTCGGCGCGCTCGGCCACGCGTTCGGACCGAATCCGGAGCGCGGCGTTTTCAAAACCACCGATGGTGGACGCAACTGGAACAAGATTCTGTTCCGCAACGACTCGACGGGCATTTCTGATTTGCTGATGGATCCGTCGAATCCCGAAGTGTTGTACGCAAGTTTCTGGCACGCGTATCGCACACCGTGGATGCTGAACAGCGGCGGACCTGGCGGCGGACTGTTCAAAACGATGAACGGCGGCTCGACGTGGGCGGAAATCACGCGCAATCCGGGATTGCCGCGCGGATTGTGGGGCAAGGTGGGACTTGCGGTGTCGCCCGCGAAAACGTCGCGCGTGTGGGCGATCATCGAAGCTGACTCGGGCGGCGTATTCCGCTCCGATGACGGGGGCGCAACGTGGGAACGCACGAACGACGACCGCAATCTTCGTCAACGCGCGTGGTACTACTCGAAGATCTACGCTGATCCGAAAGACACGAACGTCGTGTATGTGCTGAACGTTGCGTTCTGGAAATCGACGGACGGCGGACGCACGTTCCGCACGCAGCCCACGCCGCACAGCGACAATCACGACATGTGGATCGATCCGGCGAATGGACAACGCATGGTCGAAGCCAACGACGGCGGCGCGAACGTGTCGATCAACGGTGGCCGCACGTGGACCAATCAGGCGTTCGCGACTGCGCAGATGTACCACGTGTCGACGACGAACCATTTCCCGTACAAAGTGTGCGGCGCGCAACAGGACAACTCGACGATCTGTTTACCGAGTCGCGCAGGCGGCGGGATTACGATGATGCTCGCGGATTTCCCTGGCGGTGGCGAATCAGGATACGTGACGCCGCGCCCCGACCAGCCCGATGTGTTTTTCGCTGGGAGCTACGGCGGGCTGCTCACACGCAAAGACATCGCAACGGGAATCTCGCGCAACGTGACCGCGTGGCCGAGCAATCCGATGGGCCATTCGTCCGAAGACATCAAATACCGATTTCAGTGGACGTTCCCGATCGTCATTTCGCAGCACGATCCGAATGTGCTGTACGTGGGCGGCAGTCACTTGTTCAAGTCGACGAACGAAGGCGAGAGTTTCACGCTGATCTCGGGTCCGCTCGCGCGAAACGACAAGCGCACCATGGGTCCATCGGGCGGGCCGATTACGCGCGACCAAACTGGCGTCGAGACATACGGTACGATTTTCACGATCGCCGAATCACCGCGCTCTGCGAGCATCATCTGGGTTGGCACCGACGACGGTTACGTGCAACTCACGCGCGACGGCGGAAAGAACTGGACGAACGTGACGCCGCCGGCGATCGGCGACTTCACGCGCATCTCGATGATCGAAGCGTCGCGTTTCGATCCCGCGGTCGCGTACATCGCGGCGAACCGATATCAGCAGGACGATTTCTCGCCGTCGCTGTGGAAGACGTCGAATTACGGCGCGACGTGGACGAAGATCGTGAATGGGATTGGCGCGGAGCATTTCACGCGCGTGATTCGCGAAGATCCCGAACGCCGGGGATTGTTGTACGCGGGGACCGAACGCAGCGCACTGGTTTCGTTCGACGATGGTGCGCACTGGCAATCGCTGCAGCTGAATCTTCCGCCAGTGCCGGTGCATGATTTGGTGATCAAGGACGGCGATCTCGTGGCCGGTACGCACGGCCGGTCGTTCTGGATCATCGACGATTTGTCGGTATTGCGTCAGACGAATGCGACGACGCTCGCAAAGGCCGCGCATCTGTACAAACCGCGCGACACGTATCGCATCGATTGGTCGGGCGGCGGTGGCGGTGAAGGCGACGAAGGTCCGTCCGGTGCGAATCCGCCGGCCGGTGCGGTTGTGCACTACTGGCTGAAGAACGCGAACACCCCTGTGAAGCTCGAGTTCGTCGCACCTGATGGCAAAGTCATCAAGACGTACGAGTCCGCGACCGAGCAGCCTGCGGCGGCGACGCCGGCCGGGCCGATGCAAGGTGGTGGCGGACGCGGAGGTGCGGGTGCGCCCGCGCGTCCATCGAATCGCACGGGGCACAACACGTTCTCATGGGACATGCGGTATCCCGACGCGAGCACGTTCCGCGGAATGATTCTGTGGGCCGGCAACACACGCGGACCGCTCGCGTTACCGGGCACCTACACGGTGCGGCTCACCGCCGGCGGAGAAACGCAAACGCAGACATTCCGGCTGCTCGCCGATCCGCGATCGAAAGCGACGGCGGCAGATCTCGCGGCGCAATTCGATTTCCTGATCAAGATTCGCGATCGCGTGACCGCGGCGAATGACGCGGTGAAAACATCGCGCTGGATCAAGTACGAACTCGAAGAACGTCAATCGAAAGCGACGGGTGCGCTCGCGCGCGAATTGCAGACGATGGGACGTGCGTTCGGCGATTCACTCACGTCGAGCGAAGGCGAGATCTATCAGATACAGAATCGCTCGAACCAGGATCCGCTCAACTATCCGATCAAGCTCAACAACAAAATCGCGGCGCTGAACGGCGTCGTCGCGTCGGCGCCCGCGCGTCCAACGAAGCAATCACTCGATGTGTACGCGGAGCTGACGGCGTTGCTCGACGTGCAGCTGGGCCGATCAACGGCGACCATCGCACGCGACTTGCCGCGCATCAACGATTTGCTGCGGAGACTTGGATTGCCGGAGATAGTCGCAAAACCTGAGGATCCGCCGGTCAGAACCATCGCGCAGTAGTTCTAAGGGCAAAGGGGAAGTGGAAGTCAGAAGTGCAAGGAAGGCGGGTCGTTCTTGGACTTCTGACTTTCCCTTCCCCTTTGTCCTTTGTTGGTCACGTCGCCTGCGACAACGCCATACCCATCGCGTGGTATCCCTTATCCACGTACATGGTCACGCCGGTGACGCCGCTCGCGAGCGGCGACGACAGAAATGCGGCAGCGGTGCCGACGTCGCGCGCGGCGAGTGCTTCCGGCAGCGGTGAATTCACTTTGCAGTACTCGACCATGCGCTCGATGATGCCGATTGCGCTGGCGGCGCGCGACGCGAGCGGGCCCGCGGAAATCGTGTTCACGCGCGCGCCATAGGCGCGGCCGGCTTCGTACGCGAGCACGCGCGTGTCACTCTCGAGCGCGGCTTTCGCAGACGACATTCCGCCACCGTAACCGGGAATCACGCGCTCACTCGCGAGGTACGTGAGTGACACGAACGAGCCGGAGGGGCGCATGATCGGCCCGAATCGCTGCACCATCGACACGAGCGAATACGCGCTCGCACTCAGCGCCGTGAGATATCCGCCGCGCGACACCTCCAGCAACGACTTCTTCACTTCGGGTCCGTTCGCGAGCGAATGCACGACGATGTCGAGCGGTTTCTCCCCGAAATCACCCACCAGTTTCTGCGCGAGTCCGGCTATGGAGAAATCACCGACGTCTTTGTAGCGCTTGTTTTCGCGAATGTCTGCGGGCGCGTCCGCGAGCGTGTCGTACATCGCGTCGAGCGGATAGATCTTTTCAAACGACAGCAGTGAACCGTCGGGCATACGCCGCCCTTCGTCGATCTTTCCGCGTTCGATCAGGTTCAGGAAGATGTTCAGCGCCGGTGGCCACGTTCCTACGCACACCGTCGCGCCGGCCTCGGCCAGCGCTTTCGCAATTGCAAATCCAAATCCGGCATCGTCGGCAACGCCCGCGACGAGTGCGCGGCGGCCTTTCAGGTCGAGGGAGAGCATGGGTGAAAGCTAGCCCAGAGCCCAGAGCTTACTGCGGAAGGCTCACGGCTCAGGCCTCACGGCTCAGGGCTAACTCGCAATGCCTCCAGATCCGACAGATCCTTCTTTCGTCCCGCCGCGCGCTTGTTCGCGATCAGGTGGTCGCGGCCAAGGAACGGGATGGTCACGCCATCGACTTCCGACTCGACGCGGTCAGCCCACGCGGCGTCGAACTTCAGTCCGGAGATCGTCGTCAGAATGTCGATGCGATTCGGCGGTGAGCCGAACTGCACCAGCGCATTTGGTTTCGTGAAATCACCCGCAGCGATGCGCAACGCATGCAGCGGCGCGCCAAACTCTGCGAGCGCGGACCATACGCGCTTGGCGTTGTCCGGCGTCGGCTCCACCCACACGTCCAGCGCGAGCGTTGCGCGCACCACGCCATGAAAGGCGAGTGCATGCGCACCGACCACAAGAAACCGAGCTTGTGACGCGACTAGTGCGCGGAGGAGATCGCGAAAATCGTCGTTCACGCCCCTTTATTAGCGGCGGGCGCGCGATCCGTCGAGGGTCGACACTACAACCGGCATAGTTTCCCGGGTGTAGAGCGGCATAGTTCCCCCCGTGCGAATCCATGCGTGCGCGGAGACTTCGGCCAGCAAGGCCAGGCGGTCTGCGGCGGTTGGTTTGGCGCGTTCCGTGGCGGCGGCGCGGCGAGGTTTCCGGGCGGGGCGAGCCACGGCTGCCTGCGGTACTGCGATGGATTCTGGTGCAACTTCGTCGAGAACGGCTTGCTGAATCATGGCGGTCATCTCCACAGAAACCGGAACTGCGGCGGCTCGGTACGGGTCAGACGACAGAGGCCGCACGCACCGCTGCCGCACCTGTTAGGACTTTCCGATTCAATGCCCGCAACACATTCTGCGCGAATGGCTGAACCAGCCTCGTCGATCGCTCGACGATTCATGACCCCGGGAGGCTCGCCAGTCGGCGGGCCCACGCTCGCGCGCGCACTGTGGCGGCTGGCGTCCGCGCGGGTCACGAGCGGCAACGAAACGCGTCTCCTGGTCGACGGGCCGCAGACTTTCGATGCGATGCACAACGCGATTGCGAACGCGCGCTCGTCCATCGACTTCGAGCATTACTACTTCTTCGCCGATTCGGTCGGAAAAGGGTTCGCGGATGCTCTTGCGGCGGCGGCGAAGCGCGGCGTGCGCGTTCGACTCCTGGTCGACTGGATCGGCGCGAAAGGCGGGGCGCTGAAACTCATCAAGTCGGTTGCGCGCGCGGGTGGCGAGGTGCGCGTGTTCAATCCGCCCGGATTCCGCCGCTGGCTGGGCCTCCTCCCCCGCGATCACCGCAAGATCGTCGTGGCCGACGGCCACGTTGGGTTCACTGGCGGCGTCGGAATCTCCGAGGTGTGGGGGCAATGGAAGCCACTCGGCAGAGCAGCGGCGCCATGGCGCGACACGGCAGTGGAGATTCGCGGCCCAGCGGCGACCGACCTGGCACGCGCGTTTCTCGTAACGTGGCGCCTGGCTGGCGGCCAGCGCATGAGCCGCAAGGAGAGGCGCGCGCGAATGGCGCCATCGGGCTCACGGCTCGAGCTTGGGCGTGAGCCACCTGCGCTGGTGGGGATCGTCGAAGGTGAGCCGGGGCGGACACGCGTCGCGCGCGCGTTGCAGCTCGCCGCGGTCGGCGCCGATCGCTCGATCTGGCTCGCGAGCGCCTACTTCCTGCCGTCGCTCCGCGAGGTGGAGTCGCTGGTAGGGGCAGCACGCGACGGCGTGGACGTGCGCGTCCTGGTACCGAACAAGAACGACCACCAGTGGGTCACGAACATCTCCAGACGCTATTACCGTCACCTGCTGCGTGGTGGCGTGCGCATTTGGGAATGGAGCGGCGCGATGATGCACGCGAAGATGTCAGTGACCGACGGGCGCGTGACGCGCATTGGCTCGACGGATTTCAACCCGCTAGGCGTGGCGATCAACTACGAGATCGACGCCTTTATCGACGACGCGCGCCTGGGCGCGGCCGCGTGCGAGCAGTTCCTACTGGACCTCGACCGGTCGAAGGAGATCACGGTGGACCGTCGGAGTCTTCGGAGCCCATCTGGAATAGTGCATAAGTAATTCCGAAGTCGTCGCTTACACGACTGTCGATTAATTAACTAAACGTTCACTTCTAAGGATCGAGGAGCGAGTATGAGGATGGAGTGGATGAGTAAAAGGAGGAGTGAACTAACAGGATGAGGAACGAGTGGCACAACGGACCTCGGTCCTCTCGTGCCCTTTCGTCTCTGCCTACTCCCTTCTCCCCAACCTCGATCCTCGCTCCTTGGAGTTTCGCTCTCTACGTTTGTGCGCTTCAGTGAACTACGCCGTTTCACTCACACTCTTGCAGAGCCAAATGACTCCTCGAGCAGTGCTGCGCACGACCGCGGTATTCGCGACGGTGTTTGCGACCGCATGCGCCGCGAAAGAAGTGCCGCCGCCACCACCGCCGAACGTCGTGTCGGTGCACGCAACTGACTACGCGTTCCACGCACCCGCGAGCATTCCGTCAGGAATGACCACGTTCAAGCTGGCGAACGGCGGGCAGACGTTTCACCACATCATCATTGCGCGGCTCGACAGCGGCAAAACAGTCGCGGACGCACAAGCGGCATTCGCAAAGCCGGGACCGCCGCCAGCGTGGCTCGCGAACATCGGTGGGCCGAACGCGTCTGATCCGAATGGCGAGTCGAACGCGACGCTCGATCTGCAGCCAGGTGAGTACGTCCTTTATTGCGTGGTCGATTTACCGGGCGGTGTTCCGCACGTTGCGAAAGGCATGATCAGCGCACTCACCGTGACGCCGTCCACGGGACCCGCGGCCGCTGCGCCAACTGCTGACATCGATCTCGAGTTGTTCGACTACAACTTCGCGCTCTCCAAGCCCGTCACCGCGGGATCGCACACGTTCAAAGTGAGCACGCGCGCCGGCGCGCAGCCGCACGAAGTCGAGCTCATGAAACTCGCGGAAGGAAAAACGGCCGACGATTTCATGAAGTGGATGGGCGGCAAAATGGACACGCCTCCGCCGGTGTCCGGCATCGGTGGTGCGCTTGCTTTGGTCCCCGGCGGCCAGCCGGTCTATTTCACAGCGGACTTCACGCCGGGCGAATACATGATCGTGTGCTTTGTGCCCGACTCGAAGGACGGCAAGCCGCACGTAATGCACGGAATGATGCAATCGTTCAAGGTTCAATAGCTTCAGCACAAAGCATTACGTAGCAATAGAATAGGCCGCGCTTACTCGGGCGGCCTATTCTGCATCTGTCAGTTAAGTAAGTGATCAGTTATTATCTCGCATGGCAAAATGGAAACGGCGCGCCGACGCGCGCCCAGACGAACTCGCCGCCGCCGCGCTCGCTCTGTGCGCCGAACGCGGGGTCCACGCCACTCGAGTCGCCGATGTCGCCGAGCGGGCCGGCGTAACTGTCGGCACCATCTACCGATACTACCGCGACAAGGACGAGCTGATCGACGCCGCGCTCGCGCACTCGCCGCGCCCCGAGCGAAAATTACCCGTGAGCGACCGGCCCGGTGCAACGCTGCCTGCGTTGTCAGAGTCGCTTCGTCGCTGGGCAGCGTTCCTGCAGGCACAGGGATTGCAACCGCTGCGTGTTGCCATGAGCGACCCTCAACGAGGCGCCCGCGCCCCGCGTGGTGTCATTGCTGACGCGATGCGTGAGATCGAAGGGATCGTGCAATCCGGGATAGCGCGAAACGAGATCCGCGCGGATCTTCCGGCAACCGAAGTTGCGCGCGCCCTTGTGGGCGCGCTTGTCCTTGATGCCATGCTCGGCGAAGACGCCGCTGCGACCGACATCAGCGCTGACGTACTCAGTGCGCTGGCGACGCGCGGACTCCGCCCAGATGGTCCATCGTGGAGGTCCGCGGGTACGTGATCGGTACATGACAGCGCTGAGCGGGATTTTCGTTATCGCAGAGTTGAACGGCAGCCTGGCGTCATGGGTTGCCGGGATTCAGCGTGCGCAGGATCCACGGCTCGCGGCGCTGTGGCCGCCACACATCACGCTCATTGGTTCTTCTGGCGCGGGGCCGATACTCGCCGACACCACGGTCGACGAGCTGCGCAAGAAGCTCGAGCCGGTTGCGAAACAGACCGCTCCCATCGACGCCGCGTTCCTGCCGCCGATTCGATTTCCCGGACGCGACATCGTCGTGCTGCCGCTCGATCCGCACGGCGCGCTTCGCACGCTGCACGAATCAATGAAGAAGTCCGGACTGCGCACGCATCAGGCGCGATATCCTTTTACGCCACACTGTACGCTGACGATGTATCCGCCACTCGAGCGCGAACGCGAGCAACGATTGCTCGCGCTGCGGCTCGAGGAGCCGTTCGTCATTAGTCGTCTGCGCGTTGTACTCACGCGCGATCCGCAGCCGCCAACGCCACTACTCGAGCTGCTGCTTGGCGCGTAACACTGCAAAGACAACTCAACGCAGAGCCTCTGCGCTCTCTGTTGCTCTGCGTTGCGTTTGCGGTCAGAGGACTTTCTTGATTTCCTCTTCGAGCTTCTGGTCGCCGCCGAGTCCGGTGTACACGACTTTGCCGGTGCGATCGATGAGAACGACGTAGCTCGTCGCGGGCACTTCGTAGTCAGCGGCGAGCGCGCCGTCTTTGTCCCACAACATCGGAAACTCGTACTTGTACTCGCGCACGTAACGCTGCACGCGCGCGAGTGTCTGGTTGATTGGCACGGCGACGGCGACGAATGCGACTTGCGCACCGTACTTCTTGTGCGCCGCCATCATCGCGGGCTCGAGTGCTTTGCAATTCGGGCACCACGTCGCCCAGAACTCCATCAGCACCGGCTTCTTGCCGATGACGCTCGCGAGATCAAACGGTTTGCCGTTCGCGTCGTCGAGCGTGCGCACCGGCGCTTTGACGCCGAGCATGATACCGCTTTCTTGCGCGCTGAGCGGCGCGGATACAACCAACGCGGCGCACGCAGCAACAATGACAAAACGAAGCTGATTCAAAGTCGTTAGAAGAGAAGTTGTCCCATCTTAATGAGGTAGTACTCGGCCACGCCGATCATCAGAAACGCGAACACGCGCTTTACCCACAACATCCATACACCGGCTCTGGGCAATCGCGACACCGCGCCCGATGACAGTCCCACGGCAACCAGCAGCGTACACATCCCGAGCGAAAACGCAAACAGATACGCAAATCCCAGCCACGCGCTCTGCGTTCGCGACACCCACGTAAGGACAGCGGCCATCACTGGCGCCGAACACGGTGCGGCAACGAGCCCGGACATCGCGCCCATGACGAACGCGCCGCCAGCTCGTCCTCCTGTACCGGCGCTCGCTGCCCGCTGAACGAGCGCCGCGGGCAACCGCACCGGCAATACGTCGAGCATTGCAAACGCGGCAATTAACAGCAGATTGGCCATGGCGAAGTACAGCCACGGATTGGTACTGATCGTGCCGAAGATTGTACCCGTGAGTCCGGCGATGAGGCCGAGCACCGAGTACGCGAGCGCGAGACCAATGACATACGACAGCGTGAGCAACATCACGCGACCGCGCGGCGGTTTCACTTCTCCGACAGTCGTGCCCCCGACGATGGCGGCCGTGATCGGAATCATCGGATAGATGCACGGCGTAAGGCTGGTCAGCACACCCGCGAGAAAAACCAGCGGCAGCGCCGTGATTGGGCTGGCGGTCAGTCGGGACGCAATGTCGGAAAAGTCCACATGGGAAGTTAGTCGGGCAAACAACGCAAAAGCGATAACGACTGAACACGATCACGACTAACGACGATTACGACTAACGACGATTACGACTAACTACGAGAACGACTACCTACGATGACGGCGAAATACGATAGCTACCGTGTGTGGTGCGTCTTGCTATTCGCTCTCGCCACGACATCGGCCGGTGCACAGCACGCCGGCGATTCTGTGCACGCCGCGGCTGGTGCGGCGCGCGCGATGTCGGGTGGAGACCGATCGGCTGCACACGCAAAGCATCTTGCGTGGACACCCGTTCGCGCATTGACGCGCCGCGATTCGGTCCGCGCAATGGCAATCGCAGACACGCTCCGACGCGCGATTGCGCGTTACACCGATACCGCCGAAGCCATGCGCGCGGGATACAAACTCTTTGCGCCGCAGGTCAAAGAGCAGGCCGTGTACCACTTCACCAACAACGCCGCCGGATTACTCGCGGCCTTTCGCTTCGATCCGTCGCGTCCGACTTCGCTGCTCTACCGCAAGGACACAACGGGCGCGCTTCGATTGACCGGTGCGATGTACACCGCGCCCGCGCGCTACACCGCCACGCAGCTCAATGCGCGCGTACCGCTCGCCGCCGCACAGTGGCATCAGCACGTGAACCTCTGTGTGCCGCTCGACGACGTCGAGCTCGACAAACTGCGCCGTGGAGAATCGAGTTCGCGATTCGGTTTGACGGGTGACATTGCCGATCGCGCGGCGTGCGAGAAAGCGGGCGGGCGATTTCTCCCGCGCATCTACGGTTGGATGGTGCACGCGAACGTGTTCGACGGATCCGGGGTGCGCGACGTGTGGGAGACCGCGACATCGCACGACAATTCACGCGCGGCGCACAAGCACTAGATGTAGCTCAGCCACCAGTCGCGCCGGCGTGCCTTGAGATTCGCGAACCAGCGACACGGGAAGTAGAGCAGCACCGCGCCCACGATCCACACGGCGTGCGTCACCCACAGCGGGAACCCGAAACGATCGTTGGCCTGCCACTCGAGCAGCGTTTGTGTGAATGGCACCACATCGCGGTCGAATGCGAGGCCGAGCGCGTAGCCGGCGCTCTTGGCGTACATCCACTGCAACAGGTAGAAGAACATCGGCACGCGGCCGTACGTGATGAACACGCGCGCAATGCCACCGCGCGGTTCGTTTGAGTCGCGCTCGAACAGCGACATCGCAATCAGACCGGGGCCGATCGTCATCAGCAGAAACAACAGCGACGGCGGATACTTCGTGGTGTTCAGGAACGACAGCACCGTGAACCACGCTGACGGTTGCGACGCCCACACATTCGGATCGCCGTACACATTCGCAAAACGGATCAGCACAAACGCAGCCGTCAGTGCGACGC
Organism: Gemmatimonadaceae bacterium; assembly: GCA_035277145.1. Taxonomy (GTDB): domain Bacteria; phylum Gemmatimonadota; class Gemmatimonadetes; order Gemmatimonadales; family Gemmatimonadaceae; genus DASRAP01. The sequence continues at coordinate 32,050 of DATELA010000050.1, forward strand.
CGAGCCGCAGCAGAATTGCGCGGCGCTTCGCGATATCCATGCGGTAGATGTCGCCGAGCAGCCAGCCGAGCGTCATCACGCCGATCCAGGGCAGCACGGGATACATCACGAACAACACCGGACTTGGCCAGCCCGCGATCGGGAACGGGCCTTGCTGGTGCAACACCATCCACAGTTTGCCTTGGACGGATGGAATTGCGTCGGGGCCGGTCCACGGCGCGACGCGAATTACGTCGAGTGCATTGTGGCCCAGCACCAGCGCAACGCCGATCACGAGCGCGACGGCTCTCGGCGCACGAATGAGCGCCGCGAGACATATCATCGAAATGCCCAGCGCCCAGATGACCTGAACGAACCAGAACTCGACGCCGACGGTCCAGAATACGAGAAACCGAATGACCACGAGTTCGAGCACGCAGAGCCACAGTCCGCGCTTGAACAGAAACGCGGACAACTCCGCGTTCGACTTTCCGCGCTGCTGTTGAAACGCGACTGCCATTCCCGCGAGAAACACGAAGAGCGGCGCGCAGAAGTGCGTGATCCAGCGGGTGAAGAACAGCGCGGTGTTGGTGCGCGTGAGGTCCGTGGGATCGAATGACAGCGCGCCGTAGTGCGTGAAATCGCGCGTATGGTCGAGCAGCATGATGACCATGATGATGCCGCGGACCAGGTCGGGCGCATCGAATCGAACGCGATTCGTCATGCGCACACCATGCACCCCGGACGGGCACTGCGCAACACGCTACTTTTAGCGCTCTCTTGCTGCTCTTTCTCCCCCGAATTCTCTGCTCTTAGATGGCTGCGCAATTCATCTACGTCATGAAGGCGCTCACGAAGGTGGTTCCGCCTTCGCGGGTGATTCTGAACAACATCTGGTTGTCGTTCTATCCAGGCGCAAAGATCGGCGTGCTGGGCGCGAATGGCGCGGGCAAATCGTCCGTGCTGCGCGTCATGGCCGGCATCGACAAGGACTACAACGGCGAAGCGTGGGCGGCCGACGGCACGAAAGTCGGTTATCTCGCGCAAGAGCCTGAGCTCGACGCGACCAAGACCGTCAAGGAAAACGTCGAAGGGGGCCTGCAGGACATTCGCGATCTGCTGAATCGGTTCAACGAGATCTCCGCGAAGTTCGCGGAACCGATGGACGACAACGCGATGCAGAAGTTGCTCGACGAGCAAGCGCGCGTGCAGGAACGCATCGATCAAACCGACGCGTGGAATCTCGACCACAAACTCGAATTGGCGATGGACGCGCTGCGTTGTCCGCCGCCCGACTCCGACGTTACCAAACTTTCCGGCGGCGAGCGTCGCCGCGTCGCGCTGTGCCGCATTCTGTTGCAGCAACCGGACTTGTTGTTGCTCGACGAACCAACGAACCATCTCGACGCCGAAAGCGTGCTGTGGCTCGAGCGGCATCTCGCGGAGTTTCCCGGCACCGTCGTCGCCGTGACGCACGACCGGTATTTCCTCGACAACGTTGCGAAGTGGATTCTCGAACTCGATCGCGGTTCGGGAATTCCGTGGGAAGGGAATTACAGCTCGTGGCTCGACCAGAAGCAGACGCGCATGGCGCAGGAAGAAAAAGCGGCATCCGCGCGCCAACGCACGTTGCAACACGAACTCGAGTGGGTGCGCATGGCACCGCGCGCGCGCCAGGCAAAGAACAAAGCTCGCTTACAGAAATACGAAGAGCTCGCGAGCGAAGCGAACATCGAACGCATCGTGCAGAACGAAATCGTGATTCCGCCGGCGCCGCGGTTGGGCAACGACGTCGTGATCGCGAAAGATCTCCGAAAGGGCTACGGCGATCGCCTGCTGTTCGACAAGATGAGTTTCTCGCTGCCGCGCGCGGGCATCGTGGGCATCATCGGGCCGAACGGCGCGGGCAAGACGACGCTCTTTCGCATGATCAACGGCGCCGAGAAACCCGATGGTGGCGAACTCAAGCTCGGCGAAACGGTGCAGATCTCGTATCAGGATCAAACCCGCACGCTCGAAGGCAAGCGCACGGTATGGGAAGAGATCTCCGGCGGCGAAGACACGCTGCTCGTCGGCAAGAAACAGATCAATTCACGCGCGTACGCATCGAGTTTTGGTTTCCGTGGTGCCGATCAGCAAAAGCTCGTTGCGAAACTCTCGGGCGGTGAACGCAACCGGTTGCATCTCGCGAAGACGTTGATGACCGGTGGCAATTTGTTGTTGCTCGACGAACCGACGAATGATCTCGATGTCGACACGTTGCGCGCGCTCGAAGATGCACTCCTCGACTTCGCAGGATGTGCTGTGGTTATTTCTCACGATCGCTGGTTCCTCGATCGCATCGCCACGCACATTCTCGCGTTCGAAGGCGATTCAGAAGTGGTGTGGTTCGAAGGCAACTTCGACGCGTATCAGGAAGACCTGAAGCGGCGAAAGGGCGAAGAAGCGAATCAGCCGCACCGGATCAAGTACAAACCGCTGGTGAGGAAATAAACGAGCCACCCTTTCACAACGCGCCATGAAAACGACGATTGCTTGCGCTGCGGCTGCCGTTGTTGCCGCCACGATTCTTTCGCAGCCCTCGTTTGCGCAGGGTGGTGGCGGCGGTGGTCAGCCGGGCCAACGGTGGACCGAAGAGCAACTGCTCAAGGCGGTGGCCACTGCGCGCGTCGGCCGAAAGCTCACGCCGAAAGTGTGGCCCAACAATTCGCGCGTCGCCGTGTGCCTGAGCTTCGACGACGACAACGAATCGTATTTGCTCGCCGCGGGAAACACGTCGCCGACTGCGCTGTCGGCCGCCGATTTCGGCGCACAGGCTGGACTCGGTCGTATCCTCGCGGTGCTCGACAAGTACGACATCCCGTCGACGTTCTTCATTCCCGCGGTGAGCGCGCTGCTCCATCCGGAAATGATTCCTGCAATTCAAAAATCGGGACGCCACGAAATCGGTGTGCACGGATGGATTCACGAGAACCCACCCTCAGTTGGTGGTGCCGCTGAAGAAGAGCGGTTGCTCAGACAGGCGATCGACTACATCACCAAGGCAACGGGCAAGCGGCCGGTTGGTTATCGCGCGCCGTCGTGGAATTTCAGCGACAGCACGCTCGCGATCATTCGCCGGCTCGATTTCTTCTATGACAGCAGCCTGCAAGCGCTCGACGAACCATACGAAGTGATGTCGAACGGCCAGCTCACCGGCCTTGTCGAACTCGGGATCGATTGGACGCTCACGGAAACGCCGTACCTCGGCCGCACCGGCACGATGCCGCTGCCCGAGGACGTGTTCAAGATGTTTCGCGATGAGTTCGACGGCGCGTACGACCTTCGCACGATGTTCGTGCTCACGCTGCACCCGCACGTGACTGGACACCGTGCGCCGATGAAGTACTTCGAAGAACTCGTGAAGTACATGAAGTCGAAGCCGGGCGTGTGGTTCGCGACGTGCGAACAGATCGCCCGGTATGTGAAAGACGCGGCGCCCAGGAACTGAGCGCCGCGTCTCAACTGCGAATAGCGACTTGCCGGTGAAACTACTGCGCTCCGGCTAGCGGTTTGCGCGGAAGTTTCTGGTCTCGTTGCGCCGCTTGCCACGCGAACGCAGCGAGCACCGCAGCATTGAACTTCATGTCGTCCGGCTGAATGCGCTCGTACACGTCCTGATTGGTGTGATGTGTGCGGCTGCTGTAGTCGAGCGGATCCTGAATGAACTGGAAGCCCGGCAGGTTCACCGCGTCGAACGACAGGTGATCGGTGCCGCCGGTGTTGCCGATGGTGTTGGTCGACATCCCCATCGATTTGAACGGACCCATCCACGCATCAAAGATCGGTGCGACCGCGGGATTCGACTGCGCATACACGCCGCGAATCTTGCCCGTGCCGTTATCGAGATTGAAATACGCAGCGAACTTTGCTTGCTCTGGCGTGAAATGTTGTCCGGTGGAATCCGTGTAGCCAAAGTGCTGACGCACATACGCGCGTGAGCCGAGGAGGCCCTGTTCTTCGCCGGTCCAGAGCGCGATGCGAATGGTACGGCGCGGCTGGAGGTTGAGCTTTTTGAGAATGCGCATGGCTTCGAGCATGACGCCCGAACCCGCTGCGTTGTCGGTTGCGCCTGTTCCTGAATGCCACGAATCGAAGTGGCCGCCGATCATGACGACTTCGTCTTTGAGCGCGGGATCAGTGCCGGGAATTTCGCCGACGACGTTCGCTTCGCTCGTGTTCTCGGGATAGAACTTGTTCTGCATGTCGAGCTCGAGCGTGACGGGCACGTTGCGTTCGAGCATGCGTGCGATGCGCCCGTACGATTCGGTTGCGACGTGCACAAACGGGACCTGCGGCGCGCCGCGCGCGCGCGAAGCGCCGTTGTCTGTCGCGATATCGCCGCCGACGCTGTTCGCGCCACCGCGTCCGCCCATCAGAATTGCGGCGACACCTTCGCGCTGCATCCAGCGGAGCGTGGTTGTGTCACCCGTGTTCAGACCGCCGCGACCACCACCACCGCCGCGACCACCCCGTCCGCCCGCGTTTGCGGCGGCCGCTGCAGCGGCTGCCTGCTGACAAACCGGTGACATCGCTGGAGGCGCTGCGTCGCCGGCGCGGCCACCACCAGCGCGACCGCCGCCCGCTCTGCCGCCGCCGGCACCGCCCGCCGGCGGAAGCGTCGCGGCTGCCATGGTTGCGAGCGAGCTATCCGTACGCCGCGACGCGTACGAGTTGAACTCTGTGACGGGGTTCGTCGGTGCTCCCGTCGGGAGAATGAACGCGTTGCGCAGTTTGCCCGCGTACTTCTGCTGGAGTTCGGCGAAGCAATCGACCTGGACGCGAACGGCGGCACCGCTCACGCGTCCGTTCGTGCCCGCGGACCACGCGCGCGGCACGGCGTCGACGATGAACGGATTTGGCGACGTGGCGTTGAACGAGAAGCGCTCATTCGCCCAGCCGATTCCGGCCGGCGTGTCCCATGTCTCGAGGTGGACGTTGCTAAGTCCCCAGGACTTCATGGTCTCGACGGTCCAGTTGGCCGCCTTCTTCATGTTGGGTGACCAGGAGAGGCGCGGGCCGTGGACGTCGGTCAGCCAACTCATGATGTCCATGACCTGGGAGCGCTCGAGCGCTTCCGATTTGATGCGTTCGATAGTGGCGACGTCGACCTTTTCCTGCGCGTGAAGCGGCAGCCCGATCGCAATCACTGCGAAAGCAGCGACGAACGTGGCGGCGCGAGATCCTGCAAACAGCCTCATATCGATAGCTCCGGCTTGGGGATCGAAGTTGGTGGAATGTAGACGCGTTCTGCCTGTAAGCCGTTGGAATGTAGCCAGTTGACTCTCTGATAGCTTTTTAGCTATCATCGGGCAATGGCCAGTTCAGCTGCCGAACTGCTTCGCAACGCCCGCGTCCGGGCAAACCTGAGCCAGCGCGAGCTCGCGCGTCGCGCCGAAACGGCCCAGTCGGTGGTCGCGCGGATCGAATTGGGGGCGACGAGCCCGAGTTGGGACACGCTTTCGCGCCTGCTAGCAGCAACGGGACATGCGATCGAGCCCCAGCTCGACGCCGCGGACTCCGATTTTGGCGCGCTGCTCGCGGAAGTGCCGCGGATTCTCGCGCTGTCGCCGGAGGACCGGCTCCGCGAGCTGCGCAACGCCGATCGATTCGTCGCGAGCGCGCGCCGCGTGCCGGCTTCCAGCTCATGACGACGCCCGCGCGGCCGAGCGCGTCGGTAAAAGGCGTCGCGGAACCGGCTGCGTTTCATCCGGAGCGTCTCGTTGCAGTGCTTGGCCGATTCAAAGTGCGATACGTACTCGCGGGTACGGTTGCCGCGCGCTTGCAAGGATTCCCGTGGATGACGTCCGTTGCGGAACTCGTGCCGGCTGTGGATCCGCAAAACTTCGAGGCACTCGTCAGCGCGCTCAAGCACGTGAACGCGCGCATCTATACAGATGGGACGCCCGACGGACTGCCCTTTGAGCTGAGCGCGGACGCACTCACCGGGGCGGAACGCTGGAGCTTCGTCACGTCGTGCGGGCGCGTGGACCTGACGTTCCGTCCGCGCGGCGTCGATGGATTCGGTGCACTTTCAGAGCGCGCCATTCGCTTCACGTTGCACAGCGACGCGATTCTCGTCGCGTCGCTGGACGATCTGCTTCGGATGCGGGAAGCAGTTGGAGGAATGCAGGACAAGTATGAGATAGCGGTGTTGCGAGAGTTGGTGAAAAGGCAGCTGTGAGCTGTGAGCCCTGAGCCCCGAGCCATATGAAAGCGAGTGTCGTCATCATTCTCGCTATTGCCGCCGCGATCACATTCAGCGCGGCGCACGCGAATCATCTGCCAACACAAGCGGTCGTCACGCAGGTCGTGATGCTTGGGACGGGAACGCCGAACGCTGATCCCGAACGCTCCGGACCCGCAGTCGCAATTGTGCGCGGCACGAACTCGTATCTCGTCGATGCAGGACCGGGTGTTGTGCGTCGCGCGTCGGCAGCGGCGCGGACCGGAATTGTTGCGCTGCAGATGCCGCGATTGCGCACGGTGTTCATCACGCACTTGCACTCCGATCACACGCTCGGACTTCCGGATCTCATCTATTCGCCGTGGGTGCTCGAGCGCACGCATCCGCTGCAGGTGTACGGCCCGCCGGGGACCAAGGCAATGGTCGAGCATCTCCAGGCAGCGTACGACGCCGACGTGCGCAATCGCCTCGACGGACTCGAGCCCGCGAACGAAACGGGCTATAAAGTGAACGTCACCGAGGTCTCGCACGGCTTTGTGTTTCGCGACAGCGTGATGGTCGTGCGTGCGTTCGAAGTTCCTCACGGTGACTGGAAGCAGGCCTTTGGCTATCGATTCGAATCAGCCGATCGCACCATCGTCGTTTCCGGAGACACGCGCGCGAGTGACAGCGTGATTACCGCGTGCAACGGGTGCGACGTGCTCGTGCACGAGGTCTACTCGTCTACCGGCTACCAGACGCGGCCACCAGAGTGGCAGCGCTATCACGCGCGTGCACACACGTCGACTGAACAACTCGCGGCAATTGCAACTCGTGCAAAGCCAAAACTCCTGGTGCTCTATCATCAGTTGTTCTGGGGAACCGACGACGACGGTTTGTTGCGCGAGATGAGCGTGTACGGGTACCGTGGCCGTGTTGAGTCGGGAAAAGATCTTGCGGTATATCGATGAGACGAGAAGACGAGAAGACGCGAAGACGAGATCACGAGATGACGAAGAGACGCGTGCTGTATCTCGGGACGCTGGCCATCGGGATCGCGCTGGTCGCTGCTGCGCAGCAGTCGCGATCCTCTGTCGATTGGCCGAGCTACGGCAATGACGCTGGCGGACTCAAATACTCGCCGATCGCAGACATCAATCGCGATAACGTCGCGCGGCTGGACACCGTGTTCACGTGGAGCGCGAACGAACGCAACATCGCCGCGAGTGAAGGTCAGAAGTCCGCGCGTCCGGGACAATTCCAGGCAACGCCGCTCGCGATTCGTGACACGCTGTATTTCCCCACGGCGTTCAACCGCGTGATCGCGCTCGACGCGGCGAGCGGACGCGAACTGTGGTCATTCGACCCGCAACCGTGGAAGACGTACGGGCAACCGAGCAACGGTACCGGATTCGTGCACCGCGGTGTTGCGACGTGGACGAATGGACGTGAGCGTCGCGTGTTCATCAATTCGCGTTGGCGATTGATTGCGCTCGATGCGTCGACGGGAAAACCAATTCCATCGTTCGGCACAAACGGCGAAGTCGATCTCACCGCGGGGTTGTCGCGCGCGATTCGCAAAGAGCACTACACCAACACGTCGCCGCCCGTCGTGTGGGGCGATGTCGTCATACTCGGCAATGGTGTTGGCGATCGCCTGATGTATCGCGGCGATCCGCCCGGCGACATTCAGGCGTTCAACGTGCGCACCGGTGCGCGCGTGTGGCGATTCAAAACCGTGCCCGAATCCGGCGAGCCGGGCAACGACACCTGGAAAGACGAATCGTGGAAGTACGTCGGCCACACGAATGCGTGGGCACCGTTCACCGTCGACAGTACGCGCGGGCTCGTGTATCTGCCGATCGGTACGCCGACCAATGATTGGTACGGCGGCGAGCGCAAAGGCGCGAACCTCTACGCGGAATCGATCGTGTGTCTGGATGCGCGCACGGGGAAACTCGTGTGGCATTTTCAGATCGCGCATCACGGTTTGTGGGACTACGATCTGCCCGCACCGCCGAACCTGCTGACGATCACGCACGAAGGCCGGCGCGTCGACGTTGTTGCAGTTCCCACAAAACAGGGATTGTTGTTCGTGTTCGATCGCGTGACCGGCAAACCGATCTGGCCAATCGAAGAACGTGCGGTGCCGAAGAGCGATGTGCCGGGCGAAGAGTCGTGGCCGACGCAGCCGATTCCAACGAAGCCAGCGCCGTATGCGCAGCAAGGATTCACACGCGACGACGTGATCGATTTCACGCCGGAGATCAAAGCAGCAGCGTTGCGCTCGCTCGAAGGACGGCGGCTTGGTCCGATGTACACGCCCCCTTCATTAGAAGGGACGGTGACGGTGCCCGGATCGATTGGCGGGTCGGGTTGGGGCGGTGCATCGGTCGATCCACGCACCGGATGGATCTACATCAAAGCGACGAATTCACCGGCGTTGTGGACGATTCGGAAACGCGAAGCGCCGAGCGACACGGTAGATGGTGCGTACGCCGTGGACCTCGGCAATTCATCGCTGGGCGTTTCGATGCGCGATGGACCGGAAGGCACAGCACGCGGGGGCGGCGGTTCGTTACCGATCAACAAGCCGCCGTACGGCACGCTCACCGCAATCGATCTCAATACCGGCGACACGAAGTGGACGATTCCAATCGGCGACAACGCGAGCGTGCGCAATCATCCCGCGTTGCGTGGTGTCGCGCTTCCCGAACGACTCGGCGTTTCAGGTTCGCCAGGTTCGCTCGTTACTGGTGGGGGGCTCGTGTTTTCGACCGGCGGCGGACGCGTGCTGTACGCGATCGACTCGCAAACGGGGCGCGAAGTCTGGTCGTACGATCTCGGGCAAGTCGCCTACGCAAATCCGATGACGTATCGCACGCGTGGCGGGCGACAGTTCATCGTGATCGCGACAGGCAGTGGCGCGAATCAGAAGCTCGTTGCGTTCGCATTGAAGTAGCAACGACACGACAAACCACGGATGACACGGATAAACACGGACGAGCACGGATACTACAAAGCATTTGTTTGCTGTTGCCGTATCCGTGGTGATCCGTGCCGATCCGTGTGATCCGTGGACTGCAGTTGTCGTACCCGGTTACTTCCGACCAAGCAATTCCAGGAACGTCGGCATGACTGCGGCAGCCCAGATCTCATAGCCTTTCGCCGACGGATGCAAACCGTCGGGCATGACTTCCGCTGAGATCGAGCCATCGGGCTGCAGGAACTTGTCGCCGATATCCATGTAGCGGACGAACTTTCCGTCATCGAGTTTGGCGATGATGGCGTTCACCGCTTTGATCGGCTTTCGTTGCGGCGCAGTGTCAGCCGCACCGCGCGGGAAAATGCCGAGCAGCAGCACTTTTGCTTCCGGGAACTTCGCGCGGAACTTCGTCACGATGGCCGTGATTCCTTCAGCGATCTGTTCCGGTGTGTTGCCAGGGTTTCGTCCGCCGAGGTTGTTCGTGCCGATCATGAGCATCATGAGCTTCGGCGTGTAGCCCTCGAGTTCGCCGTTCTCCATGCGCCACAGCACGCCTTGTGTGCGGTCGCCGGCGATGCCGAAGTTGGCGCACTTGAGTCCGCCGAAATTCTTGTCGTATTCGGCGACGCCACGGTTACGCCACCAATCGGTGATCGAGTCGCCCATCAAGAGGCAATCGATGTCGCCTTTCTTGGCGATCTCGACGAACGCTTCGTGCCGCTGCGGCTGGAACGGCGTGGGAATGATGGCGGTGTTTTGCGCAGGCGGCGTCGCGGTCGCGGTGGCGCCCTGGCCATGCAACGAAATCGCCGGCGCGGTGAGCAGCAGCGCGGCAAGTGCGAACGCGAAAATCGGACGTGCCTTCATGATTCCTCCACTCGGTGAGACTTCCGGTCGCTCAATGATGCGCTGACCCGTAATTTCTTGCCACCATGAACACGAATACTGTTCGCGCGGCGGTGATTCCGAAACCCAACGCGCGCGTTGAAATGCGCGAATTACCGTGGCCTACGCTCGACGCCGGCTCGGCGATGTTGCGCACGCAGTTCAGTGAAGTGTGCGGAACAGATGTTCATGTTCATCACGGAAAACTGAGTGGTGTTCCGTATCCGCTCGTTCCCGGTCACGTGTCGATCGGGCATCTCGCGGCGATTCGCGGAACCATCACGGACATCGAAGGGAACGCGTTCAAAGAAGGCGACCTCGTCACGTTTCTCGATGTGCACGAGACGTGCGGGCGTTGTCATGAATGTCTGGTGACGAAGCAGACGACGCGTTGTCCGAGCCGAAAAGTGTACGGCATCACGTACGGCGCGAATGACGGCCCGCTTGGCGGATGGGCGGACTACATATGGATGAAGCCGGGGGTAAAGCTGCTGCGCATTCCGGCGACGATGGACGCGGCGAGCTTCATCGCGGGTGGGTGCGGGCTTGTAACGTCGATGCATGCGATCGAGCGCGGTGACGTTCGGCTTGGTTCATCTGTTGCTGTGCTTGGTGCAGGCCCGGTTGGAATTGCCGCCGCTGCACTCGCGCGAATGTCGGGCGCGGATCCGGTGATCGTGATTGGCGCGCCGGAATCTCGGCTCACGTTCGCGAAGCAGATGGGCGCGACGCACACGTTCGATCTTGCGATTCCGCCGGCGGAGCGCGTGTCACAAGTGCGCGGAATGCTTGGCGGCCGTGGCGTTGATGTCGTGATTGAAGCGGCGGGAGATCCGCGCGCGGTCACTGATGCGTTGGATCTTGTGCGCGATGGTGGTCGTGTGGTGATCGCAGGCCAGTACACGGATCACGGAGACGTGCCGCTGAATCCGCACCGGCAGATCAATCGCAAGCACGTGGAGATTCGTGGGTGCTGGGGCAGCGACTACTCGCACTTTCATCGCGCAGTGCAATTTTTGTCGTCGATTGGCGGGAAGCTGCCGTGGACGGCGGCGATCAGCCGCAAATACTCGCTCGAGGAGACGAACGAGGCGCTGGCTGCTGTGGAGTCGCGGGCAGTCGTGAAAGCCATCGTCGCTCCGTAGGGTGCCGTAACTACGAATCGCGGAACACGCGGATAACTGCCGCGGACGAGCGCGGAAACTGCAACTGCAACTACAGATTCTTTGGTAACTGCGCGCGCTCTGCATGGTTCGGCGCGCGTTTGGCTTTGTTATTTCATTGCGGCGCGCAGCGCCTTTGCGAAGTTCGCATCGTCGGGCAATGATTTCACAACATCGTTGATGCGGAATTGGTGGCGCAGCGAGTCGCGATTGCCTTTCGCATCGATCAAGCCAATTTCCACGGCGACTTTGTCGGAGTAGCCGGGCAGCAACGTTGCGATGCCGCGGGGAATGCGGCCGGGCACGATCGAATTCACGTGATCGATGAGATTCGACGTGCAGTTGCTCGAGAATAAATCGTAGTACTCGGGATTCGTGCGCAGTTTCTCCGCGCGTTGCAACATCGCAACGAACATGGCGCGCGCGCGTTCGCGCGTCGTCGCGACGGGATACAAATACAAATCGTAGCCCGCACCGATGATGCGCTGGCGGATGATGTCGTTCTCGTCGCCGATTACGTAGAGCAATTCGAGTTGGTGCGTGAGCCCCGCCCACATCCCGAACGTTTCGCCACGCTCGCGCCGCGCTTCGACCGAAATCGACACGAACGTCGAATCGCCGAAGCCAAAGGTGACAAACGAATGCGCGGTGCCGGTCCACTCGCGTCCGAACGGCGCGAGCACGAACCATACGCGATCGAGTCGTGAGAGATCGACTGCGGTTGTATCCCAACGCGCCGAGTAGCGGCCGCCCGTGTCGTGCGCGAATCGCCGGAAACCGTAGATGGTGGCGGAGTCGCCACGGAATTCGATGCGCGGAGCCACGGAATGATCGAGCGCCCAATCGCGGGTCGCGGATGCGGGGCCGGCGCCCCATCGGCCTAGCCAGACAATCGCCACAGGCGTGAGCAACATCACCGTCAGGGCGGCGGCGCTCCAGCGCAGGAGCTTTCGTGGCCTCATTTGGATCAAGACGACGGAGGCCAGAAAAAGGCTAACTTCGCCTCAGCCCAACGCTTCCCAACGCCTTCGTGTCCAATCCCCCGAGCTCAATGAAGAACGTCGCAACAGCCTTAGCGACATCCCAGGGCGTGGACGAACGGTGGTTGGTGGCGCGGGCCCGGCAAGGCGACCGGGTAGCCGCCCGACAGCTATACGACTCGCACGCGCGACGGGTGCATCGACTCGTATTTCGCATCTGCGAAGACGAGGAGTTGGCGCGCGACCTGACGCAGGACGCATTCGTGCGGGCATTCGGTCAGATCGCGTCGTTCCGCGGGGATTCGGCGTTCGGCACATGGCTCCATCGGATTGCGGTGTCAGTGGCACTCAATGCGATGCGCAAGGTGAAGCGGCAACGTGACCGCGAGCGTCCTCTCGAGGATTCGATCGATCTTCACGAGGCGCCGGTGCGCGAAGCAGATCCTGATTTGCGAGAACGGTTGCACGCGGCGATCGACGCGCTGCCGGAATCGCTGAGACATCCGATGGTGCTGTACCACGTCGAAGGTTACACACACGTGGAGATCGGCAAGATGCTTGGGATTGCAGAAGGAACAAGTAAGGCGCGCGTGTTTGAAGCGCGCGCACGACTGCGTGAAACGTTGGCGGATTTTGCGTAAGGCAAGGAGCAGCAAAGGAGCAACAGATGACTAACGACGAATTGGACAAAGCCTTGAACAGCGCTCGCGAGACGTATCGCGTTCCGCCGGAGCCGCCACTCGAAACGATGTGGACGGCGATCGACGAACAGCTGATGAGCTCACCGTCACGGTGGTCGCTTCCGCGACGCGGATCGTCATGGTCGCTCATCGGATTGGCGGCGGCCGCCGCGCTCGTGATGGGCATTGGTGTGGGACGCTGGACTGCTGCACCGATCTCATTGCCGGTGAACACTGTTGATGTTGCGACGACGGGCTCCGGGCCGACGTCGGCGCGATTGGTTTCCGATGAAATGGCCGCGCCGCTGCAGCGGACCGCGACGCATTACCTCGGCGAAACCGAAGCGTTGTTGCGCGAGCTGGAGCAGGGAACGCAGGGTCGCTATGGCCAGCAGGCAACGGCGTTGCTCGCGACGACGCGCTTGTTGCTCGATTCGCCGGCCGCGACCGATGCACGCATGCGCGGCTTGTTCGAAGATCTCGAATTGATTCTCGCACAGATCGCGACGTTGCGCAGCAGTGGATCGCCGCAACGGCGCGAGCAGGAACTCAACATGATTCGCAGCGCGCTCACGGAGCGCGACGTGGTACCTCGCGTGCGCACCGCAGTGGTGACGCTCTCGTCCTCAGAAGACTGAACAGACTAACGGAGACGCTTCCGATGATTCGTGCACTTCATACGCTTCGCGCAGTTGCGGTTCTCGCCGTCGTGACGGCTGTCGCCGGCGCGCAGAATCCGCCGGTTCCAATTCCTCCGCCGACGCCCCCGTCGCCACCGAGCCCACGCTCGGCACCGATGCCGGCCCCGGTGATCACGCCGCGCATTGGGCCGCTGGACCTGCACATGGCGCCGCTCGACCTGCGCATCGACGTGAATCACGCGGTGCACGAAGCACTCGTGCAATCGCGTGTCGCACTCGAGCACTCTCGCGTGATGTCGCATGAGGCCATGGAGCACGCCAACGAGCAGGTGCGTCGTGCGCTCGAAGATGCGCGTATCGACGGTCGATTCCCCGCGATCGCGCCGATGCCAGCGATTCCACCGATCGACATGCCGTCGATCGCCGTGCCGGGACGATCGCTGAACTTCGGCCCGTTCTATCAGAGCGATCCGGCGGATTCGCTGTACAAGCAGGCCGGTCAGCTCTTCAACAGCAGCGACTTCCGAGCCGCCGCGCAGCGCTTCAAGGAGCTACAGCAGCGATATCCGAATTCTCAGTACATCTCGCAATCGATGTACTACCAATCCATGGCGTTGTACCGCGCAGGTTCCGACGCAGAATTGCGCGAAGCGCTCAGCGTGATCGAAGCGCGTCAGCAGCGGTTCCCGAACGCACGCAACGAAGATCCAACGTTGCCCACTCGCATCCGGCGTATGCTCGCGGAACGTGGCGATGCGGGCGCGCGCTCGACGTTGCAGCAGCAGGCGACATCCGGCACGCAATCGTGTGACCGCGAGGAGATGCAGGTGCGTATGGAAGCGCTGTCGGGCTTGCAGCGCATGGACCCAGCTGCAGCACAGCCGGCACTTGAACGCGTTCTTGCTCGTCGCGACGAGTGCTCGCTGAACCTCCGTCGCGCCGCGCTTCAGATCCTCACCCGACAAGGCGACGAGAAGTCGGTTGCAACGCTGATCTCTGTGGCGAAGAACGATCCGTCGCCGCGTATGCGCGCTGACGCAATGGAGTTCGTGGCCAAGTTCCCGAACGACGAAGTGTTCGCGATGCTGGAAAACGCAGCGCGTACGGAGACGAACGAATCCATTCGCAGCGCCGCGGCGCGCAATCTGGTCGGCTATCCAACGCCACGCGCACGCCAGGCGGCGCGGAGCATTATCGAAGACAACACGATTCCGGACAACGTTCGCCGCGAAATGCTGGGTCGCTACAACAATGAGCGCGGGACCGCGGAGGACGCGGCGTGGCTGCGCGCCGCATTCCCCCGCGTGACATCACCGAGTGTCCGGGGTGCGATCGTCGGTGCTGTTTCGCGCATCGGCGGTGCGGACAGCCAGCGTTGGTTGATGGATATCGCATCGAGCGACCAGGAAACGGTGCAGTTGCGTAGCTACGCGTTCCGCGCAGTCGCTGGTGGAATGACGACTCCCGATCTCATTCGTGCGTACGACAACACTGCCGCGCGCTCGATGCGCCAGTCCGTTGCCGGAGAACTCAACAAGCGCAAAGAACCGGAAGCGCTCGACAAGCTCATCGATATCCTGAAGCGGAGCACGGACCCCGAAGTACGCAACCACGTGTTGAACATGCTCACCGATCGCAACGACCCGAAGGTGAAGGCGGCGTTGCTGGAGTTGATCGACCGGAGCGACAGATGAACCGCGCCAGGCTTTCGCTGAGTGCGAGCGCAGTAGCGCTCGCACTCGCCGGAGCCACTCCCGCGTTCGCGCAAACGCTCGACTCACGCGTGCGCAGTGCGAGTGGCGACGTCGTGCAGTTCAACTTTGCAGCACGCAGCGGCGTGTGCGGCGACGGCCGCCAGTTGTTGCGCGTCGATGGCGGGTACTGGACGACCACATACGGCAGCTACAATGACATGACCACGTGCGCACCTGGACCGGTGCGTGCGGTGGTCTCGAAGGACCGCGGAGACGTGATTCGCATTCAGCTCGTCGCGGGCCCGCTCGTCAACGTGCAGGACGCGGCCGATCTGGGCCGCGTGAGCGGTGCGGATGCGGCTCGCTACTTCATTGATCTTGCAAATCGGCTGGAGGGGCGTCCGGCGCGTACCGCCGTGTTGGCCGCATCGCTCGCGGATTCAGCGGACGTTGCAGACGCGTTGCTCGCGATCGCGCGCAATCCTGATCGCGCGCGTGAACTGCGAAGCTCGGCGTTGAGTTGGGCGTCGCGTCGCGCAGGTGTTGCCGGCGCATCGCGCATGGCGACATCGCTCAACAGCATCGCGACGGACCCCAACGAACGGCAAACGATGCGCGCTTCGGCGCTCAATGGACTCTCGACGCTCGAAGGCGGCGCTGGCGTATCCGCGCTGATTGCATTGAGCGACCGCACTGATGATGCGTGGCTGGCCGGTGAAGCAGCCGACGCATTGTCGCGCACGAACGACGCCCGCGTCCGCCCGCAATTGCGACGTCTGCTCGACAATCGTTCGACGCCCGAGGCGTCGCGCGTCCGAGTCATTAGCGCGCTTGGAAATACTGACGGTACCGTGCGCGACGCAGAAGCACTGCGCGCCGCGTATCCGCGATTTACCGAGCGTGAACGGACCGCGGCACTCGGCGCTATCGGCAACATCGGCGATCGTGCGAGCATCTCGTGGTTGCTCGATCGCGCGAAAGATCCCGCCGAGGGAATGACGCTACGTCGGGGCGCCGCGCAGCGCGCGGCGAGAGCGGGCGCGCGTGCGAGTGATCTCGCGCTGCTGTATGACGCGGTGATCGAACGTCAGTTGCGCGAAGTGATCGTCGACGCGCTGGCCGAAGATGGTTCGCGTCCGGCGCTCGACAAGTTGCTGAGCATTGCAGAGACGACGTCGTCGGACATGAATGTGCGGCGGCGAGCTATTTCGAAGTTAGGTGAGAGCGGGGATCCGCGAGCGAAACCGTTGCTCGAGTCGATAATTGGCAGGTAAGTGCGAAAGGCGATTACGACTGACAACGAGAACGACTGACAACGAGAACGACTGACAACGAGAACGACTGACAACGATGAACGACTGACGACGATTACGACTAACAGCGATTACCGCTAGCCGCGACAAAGGACGTAGAACCACGGATATCGTTGCGCCCGGTGCTGGCTTAGGCTCCGGGCGCGATGCGTTCATGGATCCACTACGTCCCCATCGTCACGACTTTCTTCGCGACGTTCTTTGCCGTCGTGATGTTTCGCCGCTGGCGCGAGCGCCGCGGCACGCACGTGCTGTGGTGGGCGATCGGCATGGTGTCGTACGCGGCCGGCACGCTGACCGAATCGCTCACGACACTGATCGGCTGGCAGGAGCCCGTGTTTCGCGCGTGGTACATCACCGGTGCGTTGCTCGGCGGCATGCCGCTCGCTCAAGGATCGGCGTATTTGCACCTCAGCTCGCGCGCGGCCACGCGTTGGGCCGTCGCGGTGTGCACTGTAGTCGTCATCGCGAGCGCGCTCGTGATCCTCTCGCCAATCGATGTCACTGCGATCGAGCCACACCGGTTATCCGGTCGCGTGCTCGAGTTGAGCTGGGTGCGGCTCTTCAGTCCGTTCGTGAATACGTACGCCCTCCTGTTTCTCGTCGGCGGAGCCATCGCGTCTGCGGTCAAGTTTCGCCGCGACCCTGCGCTCGGGCACCGATTCCTGGGGAATGTCGGGATCGCCGTCGGCGGACTGTTACCTGGAATTGGTGGCGCGTTCACGCGCGCCGGTCACGTTGAGGTCCTGTACGTGACGGAACTCGTCGGACTCCTGCTCATCTACGTGGGGTATCGCCTCAACGTGCGTGAAGCAACGCCGACTGGGCGCACTGCGAGGATGATTCAGGTACCGCAGCCTACCTGATCCCGTTAGTCTTCGCCTCCCCGTCTTCGGCTTTCCCTTCGGTCTTCGTGGTATTGGGGTGTAGCTCAACTGGCAGAGCACTCGACTGTTAATCGAGCGGTTGGTGGTTCGAGTCCACCCGCCCCAGTTATTGCAGAATTGCACCCCCGTTGCGCGTTTGCGCGTGCGCTCGGGCTTCCGCTGGAACGGTCTTCAGGTCCGTAGGTCCGTTGGCGGTGTCGGTTCGCGCACCATCAAACCGTGGCTTTGCAGAAGGGCGCGCTCTCCACAATGCGTTCCGTCGGGTCCTTTCGTCGACCGCTCCCACAACGCCGAAGTGCGCACGAATCGCAGTGCGGTGAGATCGTGAACGCGTTCCGCAGGGCAGGACGCGGTGGGCGCAAGCCTTCGGACCCTTGCCGTCTGGGCGCGGCGTACGCGTCGCGGCGCCGACTGTGTCAAATCACTCGTCCGGCCGTCACACGCATCGCCGATGATCGCCGACTCAGGACGAGACCTGCACAACTGCCTGACTACGTGTGCTCTCTGAGCGGCGGCTCTGCCGACTGCATGACGGACGCGCAGCCGCGTCGAGATCCGGCGGCCTCAATAGCTGGCTGCTGCGACGTCTCTTGTGCGCACCACGCGTGACACAATTCCACTTCGAATCGACGTAAACGTTCGGTCCCGAACGATCTTGACACACGGCCCAGGTTCGCTTGATCCTTGCGCAAGGTGTGCGTCGCTGAAGCCACTGGCGCAGTGTGAAAGGATGGTCGACGCACGGCGGGCCCAAAGCGTCCGCGAGATGCTGTGCGCGGGGGCCATGTGTTCGTTACGTGGTCCCCGCTCCGGCGGCGGAGGTCCTCTGGGGACTGCCGACGGGCTGGGATGCTTTGCGCAAACGCAGGAGTACGACATGCAGGTCTACGCGGTGCTACCGGCGGAGTCGTTGGATTTCTTGATGCGGAGTCTGTCGCCAGAGGCGCGCGTGGACCCGTTGGCACTTGGCAGCGCCGCTGCCGTTCTAGAGCGGGCACGTCACGGAAGCGTCCTGGTTATTGACCCGTCTGTGTTGACCGCGCGCGCGGCAGTGAGCATACGCGATGCAATGCGGCGATCAGGGCTCCCCACCTGCCTCTACGCGAACGCCAGCGAGGATACAGCGCACCGCGTGCTAGTCCTCGCCGTCTCAGGCGATGTAGAGATCTTGTTTCGAGGTGCCCCGGACGAGCGAACAGTTCTAAGGCGCTTGGTTGAGCGGCGGTTTGAAAGCACCGCTCCCGCACTCGTCCTTAGTTACATCGCAGCGTCGCTTCAGCGTCTCACTCGCGAGCTCAAACTTCGAGCCACCGGGCTTTTTGGATGGCTACGCCTTCCCAACGAGGCAGTACTGAACCGGGGCCCGCACATGCATCACCGCACGACCGACTATCGGCAGCTAGCGCGCGCCGGACTAGGACCGTGGTCTCTGCTTGTTGCGGGCGCTCGCATCGCGCGCGCGTGGTCGCGCGCGGACGACATCCGCACCGTCGGCTTACTTGCCGATCGGCTGGGATACTCGTCGAGTCGGGTCTTGTCGGCACATAGTCATCGATTCCTAAGTTGCTCGTTTCGCAAGGCGCAGCGCACGCTTTCTACTGAGGAGGTCGCCGCGCGCATCGCCCGAGTTGTATCGCGGCCTTAGGAGTGTCTGGCGTAGACGCTCAGCGAACAGCCGATGCCGCATCCTGCCGCCCGGCCGTTTGAACGCATCAGGACGACCGAAAGAGCAACGGAACGCGACGCTGCGCAACGCGCAAGTATTTTGTCGCGCTCGTTGCGCGCCTATCGTAGCATCGGCTTTGCGGAATCGCACGATGCATCTCAGGGGCGCATGGACCAGCTGACACGCGATGTGTGGAGGTTCGGGGAAGGCTGGGGACCTTTCGTCGCGCTGCCGGAGCGGAAGCGGGCAAGTACGGAGCGTCCGCAAGCCCTCGGCTCGAAGTCGCGTGTCCCACGCGCATGGCGAGGCACGGCCGTGTTCATTGCACTCTTGAGCGGCGCAGCAGTGCCTGCGACGGGCCAACGTGCCGTACAGGCGGTGACCACGGCGTGCTCGGATTGCAAAATCAGCCTCAGAAGAACTGGTGGCTTCGGCGGAACCAGCTCTGAGCGGAGCTTGCCCGGCCACGTTCGGGCCTTCGACGTGGATGCGCTGGGGCGACTCTGGGTGAGTTTTTTCATTCCGCAGCCTCCGATGATATTCGACTCCACCGGGCGGTACATGCGCGACGCCGGCCGGCAGGGCAGTGGTCCCGGAGAGATCGGAATTGACTCGTACGCGGTCCGAGCCAGTGGCGATTCAATGCTCGTGCTCGATTTCGCGAACGCGCGTGTTAACACCTACTCACCGTCCGGAGTTTTCATCCGATCGTTTGTAGCAAACTATGGAGTTGAGGCAAACTCGTACGTACCGCTCCAGAATGGTGCTGTTGTGGTTACTGGAGCGCTAAGGTCACGAGATCAGGCCGGATTCCCACTGCATGTTTTCGACGCGTCGGGGACATGGAAGCGTTCATTCGGTGCGGACGCTCCCGCCATGGCAGGCGCCGGTGCGGGCGTTCCTCGACTTGTCGCAGCCCCGAGCATCGCTGACCGTTTCTGGACTATCGATCCTCTGACGTACGTGATCACACTGTGGACTGGAGCTGGTGACCGCCTGATGGTCATCTCGCGTAAGGTGCCTTGGTTTACGCCCTCTCCGATCGCAGTGAATCCAACCCCCGACGCGATTCCCCAGACTCTGGCCTCCGTCATCCACGAAGACCGTGGCTTGCTTTGGGTCGCGGCGCACGTCCCAGACCGCAGGTGGAAGGCGAGTTTCGGCCAGCCGCGGCCAGTGCGGGGACCGCCGATAGCCGCCCAGGGTCGAATGACGACTCCAGTCGAGGATATGCGCAAGCTCTACGACACGTACATCGAAGTCTATGAAACGCAGTCAGGTCGGTTGCTGGCATCTCACTTAGCGGACGACGTCATTGTGGGCGTGCTTCACGGAGGCTTGTTGATTGGCGCGGAGGGCGACGGCAGTGAGTTTGCCATATACCGTGCGGGCTTTTCACCCATCAAACGATAGGAGTCTGACATATGACGACCGGAGCGATTCAGACCGGAGGGAGCATGGGCGCGCTTGCGCGAGTTCTCGCGGGCGCCGTGGTGCTCGCAACGTTAATCGGAAGTGCAAGAAGTCCGGGCTACGCGCGGGAGTCCGACGCCGCGATCAGCGAGACCGTAAGAGCCGTCGGAAGTAACGTCGTGCCGTGGTGTGGATACAAATGCGTTACTTGCCAGATCTCATTCATTTGGTGGGGGAAGAAGATCAAGTTCGACCCGGCTTGGCAGGGCCAGCTTGCTGAAGATTACGGCTGGACAGAGTGCATCGAGGAGCCTGTTATTTGTCCCGCCGACAACGATGAGTGCGAATCACCGGCGTCGAGCGAGGACGTCGCCGAATTGTGGCGAGCAGCCATTGCAAACGACCGGAACGCGTTGGCGTCTCTTGTGTCGCGAGGGGTAGTCGAACTGAACGCATCACGCCGCGCTCTCCAGGCTTTGGGTTGCGGTGAGGCCGTGATCGCGCATGTGCCTCTAACGTCCGCACAGCTCCAGTACTTGACGGAGGCAGCCGCTAACAACTGAATCGGCAAGACAAGGAGGAGCGGCACCGACGCGCGGAGGTGTTCACGGCGGTCCGCACCGCGAGATCACTAGTATGACGGAGAAAGCCCGCGCAGCCGCGGGCTTTCTCTATTCCATTCCGTGAAGGGGGGAAGTGCGGCCAATCTCGGCATTGGAGTACCTTTCCAGTGCGCTCTGCGTGTGACCTAGTTGACGCGATACTCGCTTCAAGGCATTTCCGGCCTCGCGTCGACGTCCACGCTGATACTGCTCCAGCCGCGCGGAGGGAGAATGACTGCGTTGAGACGCTTCATCAGCTCACGGGGCGTCACGATCGGGATCATCGTGTCGGCGGCCGTCGGCGTCGCCGTGGCCACCGTGGGCGCGACGCTACCACTGAATTTTCTCGCGCCGCCTTCGTTGTATCGCGACGGCAATCGTGTCGTGCGGTTCAGCGAGTCCGGTCTGGCGCCAGCGCAGTTTAGTGAGTCCGAAGAAATGATGCCGACGATTTCGCTGAATGTGCTTGACGAATTGCGCGCGCATCCGGACGTGTTTGAGCAGGTCTTCGCGTACAACGCCCATGCGAGTATCTCCTACGCAGACAGGCCGGGCACGAGCAACATCGGGGCCGGTGTGCCCTACGATCTGCTGCCTAGGCTCGGAGTCAAGGCGAAGCTCGGCCGTTTGTTCCGTGAGGAAGAAGACGCACCCGGGCAGGGCCAGGTGATCGTGCTGTCGCACAGGGAATGGCGAACATCTTTCGGACGCGATGCGGAGATCGTTGGGAAAGTCGTGCGACTGACTCGCCGCGGAGACCACACGGTTATCGGCGTTGTCGACTCAACGCCAACATTCCCGCCGATCGTGAGCGTCGATTTTTACGTTCCGATGGGAAGCCAAGCGATGGAGGCGTGGCATCGGTCGGGACATGTATCGGCGGTCGGCATTGTTCGCGAAGGGGTCAGCCGCGCGCGCGTGCGCGCGATTACCGACGTCGCGGCACAACGTTTCGGCGAGACCGACCGCGAAGCGCGACGGCAGCGCTCGGCGTCAGAACCGTATGTCGCGCCAATGGAACCAGTGCGCGTCATCGCAAGCGCGTTCCGGCGCTCCTACCTGAGTGGTCGTGAAATCTCAGGCATGCTCGCATTTACCCTTGGTCTTTCGCTGACGATTCTTGCGATCGCGGCGCTCAACATCGCGAGTCTTTCGCTGGCGCGGATGATTCGTCGTGGTGGCGAACTCGCTGTTCGCTCCGCGCTCGGTGCGTCGCGACGCAGACTCGTCACGGGTCTCATTGGAGAAACGGTCGCAGTCGCCGCGGTCGGTGGCGCGCTGGGGTTGGTTGTAGCGACCGCGATCTTCGCGGCCCTAGCCGCGAACACGCCGCCGGAGTTCGTGCAGGTGTACACGGCGAATTGGCGAGTCGCGCCCGCCGCAATCGTCGTCACGCTACTCGCCGCACTCGGCGGCGTCGCGTGGCCGGCGTACAGATTGGGCCGCGCTGATTTGCATGGTGCGCTGCAAAGCACGCGCGCATCGTGGGGGCGCTCGACATCGACTGCGTTTCGCAACCTTGTCAGCGCAGAGGTTGCACTCACGACGGCATTGTGCGTCGGCGCTGCGGCGTTTATCGCGGCGGTGGGCAGGTACGTGCGGCTGGAGCGCGGCTTCGAATCGGCAAATGCGGTGACCATCAGTGTCATGACGCCCGAGGCGGATTCGGTGCGCGCCGGTTCATTGCAAACCGCGCTCGACATCGTCGCTCAAGTACCGGGCGTAACGGCGGTTGCGGCTGGTGCTCTGCCGGTACCACAGCTGTTCACTCTGAGTGGTGGCGCGACGGCGAAGCCTGGTGTACGTCCGACCGGCATGCAGGCCGTGATACCCGTTGCGGGCGACTACTTTGGCGCGCTTGGAATCCGTTTGCTCGCCGGACGCACCATCACATCACACGAAGCGCGCACGGGCGCCCGCGTCGCCGTGCTCGGCGCGTCGATGGCGAATGCGCTGTGGCCAAACCAGAGTGCGCTCGGCAAGCTCGTTTACTTCGGCGGCGACGCGGCGTCCGAAGTAGCGTTTGAAGTGGTCGGAATCGCAAACGAAATCGCAATGCCGTTTCCGCTCCCGCTTCCGCAGATTTACCTGCCATACGCCGCGCGTGTGCCACGGGCTACGAGCATTGTTGCGAGGGTCGCCGGCGACCCCGCCGCGATACTCAAGTCGATTCAGAGCGCACTCGCAGACGGACGGTCCGGCACGGTCGCTCGGGACGCGTCGTTACTGACCCATGGAGTCCGCAGAGGTGCCGGGTCGCAAGTATTCTTCGCGAGCGTGCTCTCCGCGCTGTCGGTCGTTGGGCTCATGCTGGCAGCTGCCGGGCTGTACGGCGTCACTTCGTTTACCACACGGCAGCGCACGCGCGAGTTCGGCATTCGCACCGCACTCGGAGCAACGCCGGCCCGCCTACTGTGGTTCGCGCTGCGGGAAGTCACGCGACCGGTGACGCGCGGACTGGTCGTCGGCCTCGCGGGCGGTGTTACGCTAACTGGTCTTCTCGGTTCGCGATTGGTTGGTGTGCGAGCGGTTGATCCGATTGCGCTGCTGGCGGTTTCGCTGTTCATGTTGCTGGTGGCGGGCGTCGCGGCGCTCCACCCAGCGCTTCGAGCCGCGCGCATTGATCCAGCCGCCCCACTTCGATCCGACTGAGACCGGCCACTGTGTGAACTGGCTGAGCTTCTGCGCCGAGCGAGGTGCAACTTAGGCGGCGTGTTAAATCGAGCGGCTGGGGGTGCGAGTCCACACGCCCCAGCATTTCAATAGGGCTTCGCGTGACGCTTGCCGCTCGCCAGGGGTTGTCCGTAGAGCGTCTGGCGTGACGCACGAGCCCCCTCCTCGCTCAGCCGACGGGTAGCCCCGCCGCGACGAGCTCCCGTCGAAGTTCAACCTTCCATTTCTCGTCCGATGACATCTCGATGTAGACGATCCCATCGAAATCGGACGGCGCTTCGAGCCCTGGCGTAACTAACGCGCAAGTGCGTGGCTGACCGAGTCGCGCCAAGAAGTATCCGAGCTCCAGGATCACGTTTTGCCGTGCCCGTGGCAGGAGATTCTCTCCTCGACGTGCCCCGACGTCATCGGCAGTCATCAATACGACTGCGAACGAAACGAACGCCGCTTCGTCGATGAACTTCGTCAGTAAGTGGCGGCCCATATTCGGCTGCTCGTGAAGTACGATTCCAACTAGGTCCAGCGACTCCAAGAATGAGACGACGCTGCTCCGCGCCGCGTCGTTCTGCCCGTGCACGACAAAAACTCGGTTGGGGAATCTGCCGGCATCACTGAGTGTCCTCGCCGCCACGAGTTGGGAAGACGGCACGGGCGCCGCCGGTTCAGTTTCTTGCTCATCTCCGGACGTGGGCACGCCTAGGCCGCGCTTCACGACAAACGCCGAGAAAAGGGAATTCTCAGCGGTTGTAGCGCTTGGATTATCCAGAGCGAAACGAACGATCGCATTCGCTCGATCGTGGCGACTACCCAATGCCCGGCTTGCTAACAAGCCGTCGACCCCGGCTTCCATGACGAGATCGTCAATTTCTGTGTGCCCCCAGCTGGCAATCTTGTCTCGCGCGCGGAGCAGATCTGGGCGCGCAGGAGCGGGCAATCCCATGTGTGAGAACGTTGTGACCGCCGACGCATCGATTGCGTAGCCCGCCGACGACAAGATCGATAGCAGATCGCGATCCTTGATGGCGAGATGATTGCGACTGAATTCAAAGTCTCCGAGATCGAGCGCCTCGCGCATTCGCCAAAGAGCATCGTTGACGATTGTCGGTGTGGTCATGACGGCGTTCGCGGTGATCTTGATCTCTCTGGGACTGTGGTCGATCTGGGTGATTCCAACGATATGGGCGACCTCCTGCCCGCGGCCCTCCTGCATTAACAAGCACGGCCACGACGCGATGCTCGCCTTCGCTTCGTTCGCGAGCGTACGAAGTTGAGCTGAGATGCCATCGGCGGTGTATTCGAGAAACCGACTACGCTCAAGAGTGAACGTTCCGCTGTCCCGCTCTGACGCGGTATAGGAAACAAATAGGCTGTACAAGGGCGCTTGCTCCGTTTCTTAGTCTCGCACTTGAGAACAGGTAGTTTCGCGAGACGTACCTTCGCGATTTGTGAACAGCGATGTCGTGTGTGTTGAACTCGCTCTGCTATTCACGGTGACCGAAGTCCAGGGCGAAGGGGGCTTGCCGCGACCGAGTCTTCCGATCTCGATTCGGTGTTCTTCAAGCTCGTTGGGTGCAGAACGGAAACCAGATTCCCATCAGACCGGACGCCGTATCCTGACGTCTGGGACCGGTAAGGGCGCACAGAAAGCCGCAGGCGCCACTGGCACGGCGCGATGCTGTGGCGAATCCACGCTTGCAGCGGGACACAAGGCCGGGCGCGCCTGCGGCGTGCGTCGAGAGAGAGTCAGGCCGCCGCTAGAAGATTCAAGTTGAGCAGACGGAAGCGCATTGCGTCTTCGCTCACCTCGTACCTCTTTGCGAGCGCCGTAAGCTCATCCTCGGTGAAGCCGTGTTTCGCGATTGACCGAAAGTCCTTCAGAAGTGACGCGCGCGGCATGAGCAGTGCGGCGGCGAACATGTTCGCCTGTTTCTCGCGTGGAGTTCGCATCACTTCTTTCTTATTGTCGCGGTAGTCAACAAAGGTATCCTTTTGTGGATGCAGGAAGAAATGCCCAAGCTCGTGCGCGATGGTGAATCGCTGTCGGACGAGCGGCTCGCGCGAATTAATACCGATTAGCGCGTGACCGTCCTTCCGTATTAGCAGGCCCGAAAACTCAGTGTGTGGCGCGCGGCTTATCAGCAGCTGATTCTTCGCCGCGAGGTCTTCTACGGGCACGGGAATGGTGCGCACGCCAGCCGCTTGGAGGACGGCTTCCGCACGTGTTTCTATGTGCTCGAGAATCATGACGCTCCTTTCTTGGGACTGCCGCCAAACAGCTTCGCGGCCCATTTCGCCGCAGGCTCTCCAGCTTCCTGCTCAAGCTTTTGGGTGTCGACTTTGGTGAGCCCGTAACCGTTCGGTACCGTCGGGAAGAAGTCGCTAATGTTGCAATCGAACAGTGTCGCGAGCTTCCAAAGCGACACGGCAGTGAGATTGTTCCGTCCATTCTCGATATGCGTCACAGCTTCTCGCGACACGCCGAGTTTCGAAGCGACGGCCTGGGCGCTCAAATGGCGTTTGCGTCGGATCTCCGCGATCCGCTTCCCAATCGCCTCCTTGATCTCAGCTTCAGCGTCGTCGTGGTCTGACTTCATCGCAGCTCGTTCGTTTCGATCAACTGGGCCACCAGCGTACAATCGGTTACCACCAGTACCAGCTGGTATTCTGCGTACCCGGTGCGGTATGGTGCGTAACATTGGTAACGTTGAATTCCGTTGCAATGGTATTGGGAGAGCGAGTAGGATGCAAGCGAGGCTTACGGCGCCGCGTCCCCTACTCTCAAGTTCCGCAGGTACAACAATGAACGCCACGCATACCGATCTGGACAATGAGCACGGCCACAAGCGCGATCAAGATGCGGATCATGACGGTGGTCACGGCGGCGGGCATGGCCACCGGATCGACTACGTCGTCGACGACGAACCGGAGTCGACCACTGAAAAGACCTTGACCCCGGTTCAAATCATGAGCAATGCAGGCATCGATCCGAACGCCAATTACCTCGAGCAGCTGGTGCACGGCCACGACAACGTCTCCTACAAGGACAAGCCGAACGAGGAAATCAAGATGAAGCACGGGATGCGATTCATTACCAAGCCGATCGGCCCGATGCCCGTTTCCTGAGAAGACATCATGTTCGGCAAACAAGCGTTTAGCGAAGGACTAGCGGCACTTGGGTACGACGCGCACGACAAAGGAGACAATCGCGTTGCGTTTGCCTACTTGATCAAGGCCGGTCGCTTCGCGGACAAGTCAATTCGAGTCGGTCTGGAAGTGCCTCCCGACTTCAATGTCACTCCGCCTTCCGGCCCTCACATCTCTCCACGACTCATTCCGGTCAATCCCGGTGGGGCAGGCAATGATCGCGCCGCAGAAAGCCCAAACTTTGGCCCGGATTGGGAATATCTGAGCCGACCGTTCGTCGATCAGGCCGCAGGTTGGAGTCGGACGACGAGAGACGTGAAAGCATACATGCGTCACGTCAAGCGCATCTTGGAAACGCTATGAAATACAGCATCGCAATGACTTCGGAGACGGATGCGATCCTGCGCGACCACTTGCTTCGTGAGGATGGACAGGAGGACGTCTGCTATGCGCTGTGGCAACCTGGCCAAGGTGCCGGCCGCCTGACCGGACTCGTTGGAAAGCCGATCCTACCGCTCGACGGGGAGCGCTTGGTTCACGGTAACGCCAGCACAACCAGTGACTATCTCGGTCGTGCCCTGCGGGTCGCGACGCAGGAAAAATCGGGTTTGGTTTTCCTGCACAGTCACCCGTTTCCCGGGTGGCAGGGAATGAGCCCCGACGATGTTGCGACGGAGCGGCGTCAATCGCCGGCCGTCAAAGCCACGACTGGAAAACCGCTCGTCGGCATGACCATCGGGACGGACGGTGCGTGGAGCGCCCGCATTTGGGTAAAAACGGCACCCAAAACATACCGGCGGGAGTGGTGCGAATCCGTGCGCGTGGTCGGCGACGGTGGCCTAGCAGTCACTTTCCACGATCGACTGTGTCCTCCGCCAGGGTTTCGCGAAGAACTCAAGCGCACCATTTCAGCTTGGGGCGAGCGGGCGCAGCAGAAGTTGGCGCGACTTCGGTTCGGGATCGTCGGCGTTGGAAGCGTTGGGTCGATTGTCGCCGAAAGTTTGGCTCGGATGGGCATCCAGAATGTAAAGCTTATCGACTACGATCGGGTCGAACGTCACAATCTTGATCGCCTTTTGCACGCGACGTTGAGCGACGCGGCGCGCGGCCGCCTGAAAGTGGATGTAGTTGGGGATGCGCTCCAGCGGCATGCAACCGCCGCCAGTCCAACCATTGAACAGTTGCGCTCGGCCGTAACCGAGGACGACGGTTTTCGTGCCGCGATCGATTGCGACATTCTGTTTAGCTGCGTTGACAGACCCTGGGCCAGGCACGTGCTCAACTACATCGCGTACGCATATCTGATACCAGTCGTCGACGGCGGCATACTGATACGTATGCGGAACGACCGATTGCATCAGGCAAGCTGGCGAAGCCATGCAGTCTACCCCGGACGACGCTGCCTGTCCTGCATGGGGCAATACGACGAAGCGTACGTGAACGTCGAGCGGCGCGGCGACCTCGACAATCCGACATACGTCGCCACGCTGCCGCCCGATCACGCGTTGCGACGGAACGAGAACGTGTTTCCGTTCAGCGCACACCTCGCGTCTTCGTTGCTCGTGCAAGCGCTGCACGTCGCAATCCAGCCGGTCGGTATCTCAGACATCGGGGAGCAGACATATCATTTTGTCGACAGCTCGCTCGATACAGCACGCCGACCGCGATGCGACGACAATTGCTACTTCGCGTCAGTTGCCGGTCGGGGGGACGGCGAAGGGCTCCCAATTACGGGCGTCGACTTCGCTGCAGCAAAGTCTCGGCGAAGCCCGTCGACGAAACGTCGCTCAAAACGCGCGAAATGACCCCCTCCAGCCTGAGTTTCGCAGCACAAGGACGCGGTGCTGTCCCCTGGCCGCTAACTGGGTGCGGCGACGTCAGCCGCTCTACACACGTCATTCTCCTCGAGGCGTGCGATGCTAACGAGGCGTCAAGTGCAGAGCCCCTCCGAGACTGAGTGCACCACGGGCATGAAGCACATGATCGTCGAAAACGGCGTTCCGCGCGTTGGCGACTGCTCCGGCACGCTGGCCGACATTGGGCGCACGGTAGGTGGCCCGATCGAGCGCGTAGTCGAGTACTCATCGCGCACGCGCGAACACGTTCAGCTCACGGTCTACTGCAACAGAGCAAGTAGAGCGAATGGAATGGAGGCGAACGTGTTCACCGACATGGACGAGATGGTGCTGTTCGGTCCCGTTGTCATCATCGGGACCAGCAACGGAAAGCTGGTTGGCTTGACTGCCGACGAGATCGCCCAAGTGTCAATCGTTCAACGTCGAGAAATCCCATTGCCAGTTCTGGCGGTAAGCGCAGACGACGGCACGGTGTTCCTAACGTAGGTTCGTGATCAGTCGCTAGGGCGCTGATCAGACTGTCGGCAGAATATTCGCGTTGAG
Organism: Gemmatimonadaceae bacterium; assembly: GCA_035277145.1. GTDB lineage: Bacteria > Gemmatimonadota > Gemmatimonadetes > Gemmatimonadales > Gemmatimonadaceae > DASRAP01. The sequence goes on from DATELA010000050.1 coordinate 61,360, forward strand.
CCTGAACAAGTTTTTCGGATCGTATTTGTTTTTCACCGCAACCAGCCGCGTCGCATTCGCGCGATAGTTGTTGCGGACTGCATCCGCGGTGTGCGTGGGCTCGAGATCGTTGACGTAGAAACCGCGCGTGAAACGCTCGAGCGTGGCCCAGTATTCGCGAATGGCCGCCATGTGCGGCGCCGGGTCAACCGAACCGAACGGCCACTGTGATGCGGTGAGCAAATTCGCGAAGATGTCGCGCGCCGGAAACGCCGTCGATGCCGCGGGGACGCGCGAGATTGCACCGCCACTCATCTGGAAGAAGATCGCGGTGGCGCGTCCGGGGTTCGCCGGGAATCCCTTGAGCATCGCGTCGATCAGATCAGTGCCAAGCGCCGGAATGAAACCGCTCTTCAAATAGATGCCTTGCGCGCGTGGGTCGGTCACGTCGCCGGACTTCTGGATCGCGGTGTAATCCATCGTCTTGACTGTGTCGGCCATCGGTTGGCCCAGACGCCGAATAGGCGCCATCGCCTGTTCGAAGAGGCGCTCCTCACCGCAGTAGCACACTTCGATGGCCGTAATGCCCGGTGCGTTCCCCGGTGGCTGCGCCATCACGAACCCCAACGACAGTTCATCGGGCGCGCGAAGTGCGTAGTCGCCCATCATCGTGAGCACGTCTTTCGCGCGCGCGATGGGGAACACGATCTCTCCGCCGATTACCTGGCGTCGCATCGGATGCAACCTGAATTCGAACGACGTCACGATGCCGAAGTTGCCGCCGCCACCGCGCACGCCCCAGAACAGATCGGGGTTTTCATTCGCGCTCGCGCGTTGCAGCTGACCGTCTGCAGTAACGACCTGCACGCTTTCGAGGTTGTCGATTGCGAGTCCGAACTTGCGCGCGAGCCGTCCAAAGCCGCCGCCTGTTGTCAGGCCGCCGACACCGGTGTGCGACACGGTGCCGAGCGGTGTGACGAGCCCGTGCGCAGTGGCTTCGTGATCGACCGCGCCGAGGAGACTGCCACCGGTGACGAGCGCGCGACGCGCAACGGGATCAACGCGCACGTCGCGGAATGACGACAGATCGATCTGCATTCCGCGGTCGGTCGTCGATTGTCCCGAGAAACTGTGACCACCGCATTTCACCGCGAGCAGCAAGCCACCGTTATCGCGCGCGAAGTTCACCGCGGTACGCACATCCGCACTGCCACTCGGCTGTACGATGAGTGCGGGGCGTTTGTCGAATGACGGACTCAGAATGCGGCGCGCGTCGTCATAACCAGCTTCACCGGCGAGCAGAACGCGTCCGCGCAGCGCGGCGCGCAGATCCTTCAGCATGGCGTCGGTCAGCGTAACGGTGCGTCCGTCGCCCGTGATCGCATCGACATTTGGCAGGCGCCGGCTGAACGTTGGCGTCGCTGCCATTGCGTAGCGTCTGGGCAGCGAAAGAGCGGCCGCCGCGGCGGCGGCAGTGCGGATAAAGGAACGGCGCTTCATTGCGCGTTCTCCGGTTCAGATGATTTGCGTGTGTACCGATGCGCCTAACTCGCTGGAAAACATGCAAGCGACTGCCGGAAGTGTCCAGCGCGCCCCGCGACGGCGCTCAGCGAGCTGCCGTGACCGCTCCGCCTGTCTCGATGTAGCTCGCGAACTCATCCGGCAGTTCGCTGGCGCGAATCGCATTCGCAGTTCGCTGAACGTCGTACGCGACGCGCTCGAACGAGAGCGTGATTGTGCGGGCGGCGTCGACGTCGACACTGACGAATCCAGCGCGCGGATCACCGTCTTTCGGCCGCCCGACACTTCCTGTGTTCGCGAAATGCACGCCATCCACGACGCGGTGCCACGGCGTGTGCGTGTGTCCGAACGCGATGAGATCGCCAGGGCGCGCGCCCGCGGCTTCCGCCATTTTCGTGCAAAACGAATCGGGCCGATCTTCGGTCCAGTATGTCACGTTGTTGAGCGGCGTGCCGTGCACGAGGATGATCGTCGGGCCCGCGACGTGCGCGCCAAGCGGACGAACGTCGAGTCTGAACGGCAGCGCGCCGAGAAACTCGCGTGAGTCTTCCGAGACATGCTCGAGCGTCCACGCGTAACTCACGTGAGACAGCTCTTCCTGCCGCGGATCTTCATAGCGGCATCCGCAATGCTTGTAGCGCGTCGCGACGGTGGAATCGTAGTTACCCGAGATTCCCGCGATCTCGCGTTCGCGCAAGCGATCGACGACTTCGTTCGGCCACGGTGCGTAGCCGACGAGGTCGCCGAGGTGGTACGTCGCGTCGACGCCCATCGCGTCGATCGCGTCGAGGCACGCGTCGAGCGCCGGCAAGTTCGCGTGGATATCTGAAATCAGTGCGTAGCGCATACCCGCCGCATCGCGACCGCAGTTGACGGACACACCGATTTGAACTCGCCCGTGTTCGCGATCGCTTCCGGAACCTCCGTACGATCGATCCGCTCGAACTGGAACTTCGGGAAGTAATGCTCGGCGGTCATCGTGAGCAGGTACATCGCGCGAATGCCGCGCGATTCCGCGTCGCTCACGAGCGACTGCACGAGCTGACGTCCGACACCGGCACTGCGCCACTGTGCATCCACCGCGACGGAACGGAGGAGCGCGTCGTCGCAACACACCTCGAGTCCGGCAACACCCACGATGTCCGACTCGTGCACCGCAACGACGAACTCATGCGGTGCGGTGCCGATCATCTCGCGCACGCCATCCGTCGGCAATTCAGATGCGCGCAGCAACCGTTCGATATCACGAACGTCTGCCGGGGTCGCGTGGCGAACGGTTGCGGCTGCGTGCATGCTCGCGCTCATGAGCAGCACTCGTCTGAACAGCCGCACGCGCGTGTCTTGACCGGCGCGTGTTTTCGCGGCGCGGGTGTTCCGGGCTTTGTTGCGCGGACAAATCCACTCATGATCTTCCCTTCAACAGCGTCAGCGAGCGCGGGATCGAGTCCAGTGCCTTCGAGCAACGACGCAGCGTCGTCGCGCGAATAGACGCGCGTTGGTTCGATAGTTGCGTTGGCGAATCCGACGTCGCCGAGCATGTTGATGAACTCGCGCTCTTCGAGAGCGCCCGCGACGCATCCGGTCCACATCGGCATGCTTGCGCGCACGGCGTCTGGCAAACCTTCGCGCACGATCACGTCGCTGACTGCGAAGCGTCCGCCAGGGCGCAGCACGCGCAGTGCTTCCGCGAGGACTTTGCGTTTGTCGCTCGACAAGTTGATGACGCAGTTCGAGATGATGACGTCGACCGAATTCGCCGGCAGCGGAATCGATTCGATGTGTCCTTTCAGGAACTCGACATTCGTTGCACCCGCGCGCTCTGTGTTTGCCATGGCGAGCGTGAGCATCTCGTCGGTCATGTCGAGCCCGTACGCTTTGCCGCTTGGTCCGACGCGTTTTGCGGAGAGCAACACGTCGATGCCGCCGCCCGATCCAAGGTCCAGTACGGTTTCGCCCTCAGCGAGTTCTGCGAGCGCGGTAGGGTTACCGCAGCCGAGCGATGCGAGCAACGCTTCCTGCGGAAGGCCGGCCGTTTGTCCTGCCTCGTACAAGTCGGCAGTGATGGGATCCCACGTTTCGGTACTCGTGCCGCAGCATCCACTGGAACCGCCGGATCTGCAACAGGACGCTGGTGATGTCGCGCCGTCGGAGACGGATTGCGCGATTGCGCCATAACGCGTGCGCACAGTATCACGCAGTGCGTCGATTGAAACCGCCGATGTATTGCTCATGGTGTTGCCTCGCGTGTCAATCAAAAAACGTTGATGGGTTGGACAAAAGAAAACACGTCAGTCGCAGCACGCGTTCGCGGCCACGACTTTGAGCATGCGCTTGGTCGGCTTGAGTTCGCTCAGCACTTGTGTTGCGTCGGCGAAGACTTCGGGCCGCAGCGAGTAGTAATTCCAGCGTCCCTCGCGGCGGTCGTTCAGAAAACCTGCGTCCTTCAAAACTTTCAAGTGGAAGGAGAGGCGCGATTGCGCTGCGTCGAGCTGGGCCTGCAACTCACACACGCAGCGCTCGCCGTCGGTGAGCATATCGATGAGGGCGAGGCGCGTTTCGTCGGACAGCGCGTGGAAGACGCGCGCGGCGCGGGTGAGATCGGTCGTGGCAGCGGTCACGTCATCAACGTATCAACGTTTATTGATTCGTCAAGTCCCCACCGGGGCGACCTGCGGAAGTGATTGCAAATACATCCACAACGCCTCGATCTCCACATCCTTCATCTTGTTCGCGTACGGCGCCAGGCCGCTCATTGGCGGTTTGAGATCAGTTCCGTCGGGCCGCTTCGCGGTGCGCAGCGTGGCCTTGAACTGTTCGAGCGTCCATTTGCCGAGCGCGTCGGGGTGCGACGTGAGATTCTTCGCAGGTGGCCACGAGGGATCTGCGCCGACGATGGGACCGCCGGCGAATGACGCTTGATGGCAGCCCGAACACACCATCGCGACGTGTTTGCCGAACTCGACGCTCGCGACGGCCGCGGGCGGTAGCGTTGTGTGCGTCACGTTGTGATCGGTGATGACATCAGCGGCGAGCTGCATCTTGCCCGTCGCCACGAGAAACTTGCCCAGCGGTCCGAGCGTGACCGGCGGAACGGTACTGTCGACGTTCGGTTGCGTGCGGATGTACGCGACGATGTCGGACAATTCCTGATCGCTCATCTCCACGAAATCCTGCGACGGCATGGAGCCAGGATTTCCGCCCGCTTTGATGCCGTGCCGGACGATGTGATCCCAATCGACCGCTTTGTAATTCGTGGTGCGCGACCCCGCGCCGAGCGTGATGTTCGGGCCGAGAAAGCGTCCGATGATTGCTGCATCGATCATCGTCCCGCCGCCGAAGTTTGCGCCGTGGCACTCTATGCACGCATAGCGCGATTCGACGAGATGTTTGCCGCGCTCGGCCGCGTGCGACAGTGCGAGCTTCGCCGCGGAGTCGGGGGTGAGCTTGAGGCGTTTGACGACGCTATCGTCGAGCGGGAACGGAATCGGAAAGTCGACGGTGTGCGCGCTCATCGTGCGCGACATGAGCGACTTCGCTTTTGAGCCGGCCCAGAAATACCCGGCGGCGGCGGCGACGATCACGAGTGCGAGGAGACCGCCAAGGATCTTCAGGAGCTTCTTCATGTGAATGCGGGTGCGGTCGAGGTTTCAAACGCTCCGTTCAGTTTCGCACGATTCGCAGCGAAACGAGATACGCCAACCCATCTTCATCCGACACAAACGCAAGAATGCGCTCATTGGTAACAACCGGTGCTGGGGACCGGCGAAAAACCATCGGCGTATCCAATTCCGCGATCTGAACACCTCGATTACTGAAGATCTCGAGCCGCCGACCCGGACGATCGGTGTAACGCTCGACCCACAGGCGTTGCGCTGGGTCGACGTACAGCGCGTCGTACGCGGGATACTCGCGCGGAATCTTGCTCACGTCCGCCGTCATGCCGCGGCGTGCGGCTGCTTGCTGCACGCGCACGACGTCCGAGTCGCGCGTGGCCGACGGAACTGCAATCCGTGCGCCTTTGAGCTGAATGCTGACGTCGCCTTCGCATTTACCTGCGGGCGTGCGCCTGATTGTCGCGTAACCCGGAAACGTCCCGGCCCAACCGGCACCGTCGCTGGCGGTGGCCACCGGCGTTCCGGGAGACGCGTTCGGAATCAGCATTGTCGTGCCGCCAGACGCGTTGACGAACCTGAACCGGAGGTTGTCGGGATCCGGTCGATCCGCCAACGCGCAGGCTGGCGGCATCACCGTATCGATGCGACTGAAATCCAGCGACCACACTCTTCGTGCCGGTGTGCTTTGAGCGTCACCACCCTTGCGAACCGAGACGTACTCGTCGAGCAATCCGGCGCTATTGAAATACGCACTCCAGACGTAGCCGTAGCCCCAGAGGTTCGTCATGGGAATGGTCTTCACAAAATCGCCAGACGACGAGTACAGCGTGAAACGATTGTTGCCTTGCGGATCATTCACGATGATCTCACCGCGCGGTGATACCAACACGCCATTCGCATCGGACATTTCACCAGGGCCCGCGCCCTTCCGTCCGACCGTCCGCATTGGTTTTCCGTCAGCGCCGAGGATGTGCAGCTTCTGATCTTTGGCGTCGAGCACGACAATACGTCCGTCGGCAAACACCGCGAGTCCGCGAACATCTGTGAACGAATGCGGGCCTTCGACTTCTCCGCCGACTCGCCACTCTTCAACGAGGCGCCACTTAGCGGGCTGCTGTGCAGCGAGAGTGGGTGCATTCGCCATGAGCACAGCGATTGTCACGACGCCCTTGCATATCAGTTTCATCGATACTCCTCAGGGAAGACTCGGCGCGAGTCGTGAAAGTTGTGTGTACAAAACAGGATAGGCCAGATTGAATCCCGCCGCGTGACGAGCCGTAGTGTCCGCAGCCTTACACCAGCCTTACCCAATCGCGATGTATTCCGTCTGCATCTTCTGCACCAAACCACTCGGCACCAACGAATCGCTCGAGGCATTCCCGGTCGGGACGCGCATTGCATTCGACGCTGCGCGCGGACGCTTGTGGGTCGTGTGCCGGTCGTGCGAACGCTGGAACCTCTCGCCGCTCGACGAACGCTGGGAAGCAGTTGAACAAGCGGAGCGTGCATATCGCGACACACGAACGCGCGTAGCGACCGAAAACATCGGACTCGCGAAACTGCGCGACGGGACGACACTCGTGCGCATCGGCGAACCACTGCGACCCGAATTCGCGGCGTGGCGCTACGGCGATCAATTCGGACGCCGGCGCACGCGCGCGTTACTCGTGGCCGGCGCGGGCATCGCTGCGGTCGCTGGCGTCACGATTGGTGGAATTGCCGCCGGCATCGGCATGGGTGCGTTTGGCGGAATGTTCTACAACGGCGGCCGTGCGCTCATCGGCGGCGATCCAGAGCGTGTCGTTGCCAAAATCCGCGGTACAGACGGGCGCGCCATGCGCGTGCGACGGCGCCACCTCGGCGAGACGTTCCTGCACCGAATTGATGAGGAGCTCGCGTTGCGCGTGCGCTTCATAGACGGAGAAGCGCAGCTGACTGGGCGTGAAGCAGCACGCGTTGCGGCGATTCTGATTCCCAAGGTGAATCGCTACGGTGGCAATCGCCAAATGGTCGCGGACGCGGTGCGGGAAATCGAAGCGTCGGGCGGCCCTGATGCGTTGGTGTCACGCCTGGCCGACGCGGGACCGGCGTTCATGGAACCGCTCAAGGTCACGCGCCGCTCGCGATGGAATGGGTTTCGCGGCTTCGACAAGCACGGCCTATACGGACTCACGAGACCTCAGCGGCTCGCGCTCGAGATGTCGCTGCACGAAGAAGCGGAACGCCGAGCGCTCCAAGGTGAATTACAAGAGCTGGAGCGGGCCTGGCGCGACGCCGAGGAGATCGCGGGAATCTCGGACAACATGTTCGTGCCGCAGTCGGTGGAAGAGCGGGTGAAGGAGCTGAAGGGAGCCAGTTCGAAGTAGCTGCCTGCCCTGCGGTGTTGTGGGGCGCCGACGACGGACGGCGGCGAAGGTGCAGTTCCCCACATCTATAAGAAGGAGTGCGTATGCGCTCACTCGCAGCGGTAGCGCTCGGGCTGACGCTCAGCGTCAGTCCACTGTGCGCTCAGCGGGCAGGCACGATCGATTTCGGCGCGCACGGCCGGTATTCGATTCTCGACGACGATATTGGCGCGGAAAACGGCGCCGGGGTTGGCGGACGCGTCGGCCTTTTTATCCTGCGCAACATTGCGCTCGAATTCGAGTTCGACCGATTCGCGGCCCGCGCGCCGGGTCAGGATCTCAAGTTGCAGCCGGCGTATCTGCGCCTCGCGTATCACAAGCCGATGGGAGAAAGCTGGGCCGGCATTGTTGGTGCCGCGTGGCTTCGCGACCGCTCGCAACCGCTCTCAGGCGGAGAGTTTACCGACAACGGCTACAGTCTCAACGCGGGTCTGCAGCGCAAGCTCGGCGGCGCGCTGTCGTTGCGCGCCGATGCAATCGGCGATGTGGTGATGAGTCCGTACATGGAAACGCCGGCCGCGGACTACAAGACCGGAAACATTCACGTCAATCTCGGGCTCAACTGGCGCATTGGCGGCGGCCCGGGTGATGCGGACCGCGATGGTGTGCGCGACAATGTCGATGCGTGCGCGAATACACTGCGCGGAGAAACGGTCGACGCGCGCGGTTGCGTTCCGCCGAAAGACGCGGATGGCGACGGTGTTGTGGATCCGAGCGATCGCTGCGCAAATACGCCGGCGGGAACGCAAGTCGACGCGAACGGTTGTCCGCGCGATGCCGATGGCGATGGCGTTACTGACGCGAATGATCGCTGCGCAAACACGCCTGCGGGTACGCGTGTAAACGCGACGGGTTGTCCGCTCGACACTGATGGCGATGGCATCACCGACAACGCGGATCGCTGTGCGGGCACGCCGACGGGAACGCGCGTCGATTCGAATGGCTGTCCCGTTCCGGTGGACAGCGACGGGGACGGAGTGCTCGATACGGCTGACGCGTGTGCAAACACACCGCGTGGAACGCCGGTCGATGGCACCGGATGTCCGTTGCCGAAAGACGCGGACGATGACTCGATCACCGATGACAAAGATGCGTGTCCGGGCACCGCACCTGGCGTGCGCGTCGATGCGCGCGGATGCGCGATCATCTTTGAGGAAGGACGCAAGAACGTCGTACTCGAGGGTGTGACGTTTGCATCGGGTAAGGCCGAGCTCACGGCCGGATCGATGACCACGCTCGATCGCGTTGCGGAGTCGCTCGTGAACGTGAAAGACGTGAATGTCGAAGTCGCGGGCTACACGGACAACACAGGAACGCGGGCGGTGAACATTCGGCTGTCGGCGTCGCGTGCGGCGGCGGTGCGAGACTATCTGGTGAAGAAGGGTGTGGATGCCGCGCGCATTACCGCGCGTGGTTACGGGCCCGAAGCGCCGATCGCGCCGAATACAACCGCGGCGGGGCGGGCGCAGAATCGCCGCGTAGAACTGAAAAGAACGAACTAGTTAGTTACGAGTGAAAGTAGAACCGCCGCTCGGCATGGTGCCGGGCGGCGGTTCTTGCTTCGCAGACGACCGCCGGTCTTAGCTCGGCGCGCCGCGCGCGATAGGTTACTGACGGACCATGATTTTCGATGCACGCGCTGCCAGCGCGACCCACGCTCTCGGTGCCGTGCTAATGCTGTCGGTGTGCACGACGGCGACGCGTGCGCAAATCGCGCCGCTCTCCGCTTCAGTTGCATCGCGTTACGTGGTTGCGGAGTCGCTCTCGGCGCTTGCGCGCCTCGATAGTGCGACTCGCGCGGCCACCGCTGACGCAAGTACCTGGCATCGACTCGGTTCATTGGCGTGGTCCGTTCGGAATTACCTGCGCAACAGCGGCGACAAGAATTCCGAACGCACAGTCACGCTGACCGCGCTTGCGGACAGCGCGCTGCGCCGAGCAGCGACGCTCGATCCATCAAACGCCGAGTACCAGCTCGATGTCGGACGCATGATGCTGGAGTCAGGCATCTCACTGACGCGCGCGGCGTCGTACTCGTACTTCGAACGAGCGCTTGAGCTCGCACGCCGCGGGACCAACAAACAGTTGCACGCGCGTACCGCGATCGAAGCCGGACGAGTCCATTGGCGTCGATTCGACAGTTTCGGAAATCGGTGGATGCAGGTGGGCCACGCCTGCATAAACCTCATCAATCGGGTCGCAAACGGTGGGCCTCGCTCAGTAGAGCTTCGGCCCGCAAAGGACGTTCGCGCGATACGCGATCTCCTGGGCTCGTGCGCGCAACCGATCAGCGATCTGGGCGAGCAATCCGGTGAGGCCGATTACATCCAGGCTGAAAGTCTTTTCCGCGAGGCGGTGCGGGCCGATTCATTGTCGGCGCGTGCATTCACGGAACTCGCCGCGCTTTTATGCGAACGCGATCGATGGGTCGAACTCGCGGCGCTCGCACGACAGCATTTCGCGTATGAGCCTCGTGAAGCGTTGGCGTGGCTGGCGCTTGGGCTTGCAGAGCAGCGCCAAGGCCGCGTCGCATCGGCAACGGTGGCGTTCGATTCCGCACTCGCGCTTCTTCCAATCGACGAGCGTCGTCGCCTCGATCGTGTCGAACGCGTTCTCAGACCGACCAGTGCGGCAAGCGTTGCGCAACTCGACTCAACCGGACGCGACTGGTTCAGAAATCTCTATTGGAAATCCGCGGTTCCACTGTGGACCGATGAGAACGTCGTTCCGCGAACAGAATTCCTCGCGCGAGTCGCAGAGGCCGAACTGCGGTGGTCGGTCGATGAACTGAACGTTCGCGGCGCGGATACGGATCGCGGTGAGGTTTTCATCCGCTACGGGCAACCGGGACTGACGTTCTCGATTCGACCGCCCGGATCGAGCGAACTCTACACGGTCTGGGGCTACGAATTCGGGTTCGTATTCAAGTTTGTGGGACAGGTGACTTTCGCCACAGCGCAAATCCCACCTGAGAGTCAGCAAGCTGTGGGCAGCTTCATGGCTCGGCTCCCCGTACGATGGAGCGGGTTGGAGAATTTCAAACTCGATTCACTCCCCATTCAGGTTGCTCGATTCCGCGGGGCCGCAGATTCGCTCGAGATTCTGGTTGCCGTAGCGTCGCGCGCGAGTGACATCCAGCGAACATCAGAGTTGCGCACCGATGTGCGAACCGACGCGTGGCTCTCACTGGGGGGTTCGGGCATCACCGCGCACGACTCGGTCATGAAAACGGATGACCGTGTGCAAACGTTCGTGCGCACAGTTCCGTTCGGCACGTATCTCGTGCGCGCAGAGGCGAGTGCGGGCAGCGCGCAACATGCGTTTCGCGCTACGGCAGTCCTTCTCGGAACAGGTGCTGATCAAACGATCGTTGCGCCCCGGCGCGGCTTCTCAATGAGCGATGTGCTTCTGGCCGAGCCCTCCACGGATCCCGTTCAGTCGCCAGCGCGCTGGCGTGATCTGGACGTTCGCCCACTCGTTGGGAACGCAAAGCGGCGCGCACAAGTTGCGCTGATCTGGGAGAGCTACGGACTCGCTGCGCGCGAGGGAACAACGCGGTACTCAGTCGCGGTTACGCTCCGGCGCCAGCGGTCAGGCGCCGGTCGCGTGGCCGCAGCAATTGTTGGAGGTGTTGGGCGCGCTGTGGGCGTGACTTCGTCCAACAATCAAATTTCAATGCGATACGAGAGGGCGGTCGCGGCGACCGATGTAGCTCTAGACAACATTGTGCTGGCACTGCAGGACACACCACCCGGTGCGTATACACTCACGGTTTCAATCACGGACGCCGTCACCGGTGCTGTCGTGTCGCGTGTCGCGCAACTCACCATCGCCGACAAATAACGCACCGGCCGAAGTTCACTTTCGCGGCGTAACCCACCACAACGTGTGTGGGACAATGCCATCCCACTTCGGTGTGGCGGGATCGTCCGCCGCGATCCACAACGCCCCGAACGACAGCTTCGACACGGCGGTGATCTTCGCGATGTCGAGCTTCGCGACGTCATCAGTCGGGCGATGATAGTCGGGATGCGAACCGTTGAAGAATTGCATGATCGGAATGCCGCGCTCCAGGTACGGGCCCGCATCGGTGCGCGGATAATAGAACTCGCTCGAAATGTCTTCGTACACGCGATCGAGATTGATGAACGGAAACTCGCGTGCTGCGCGCTGCAGATTCGCTTCAATGCGCGTGCTGAGCAGCTTCGGTCCCGTGACATAGATCGTATCTGACGCCGAGAGGTTGTCGACGAGCGGACTGTTCGGTGGCCTGCTGCGCCCGACCATGTCATTGCTCACGTGCAGCACGAGTTTCTCGGACCACGGCCCGTACGCAATCGTGCGCGTGCCCCACAATCCAACTTCTTCACCGGAATCCCAGATCAGCAGGATGGATCGTTTCGGACGTGGCGCTGCGACGAGCGCGCGCACGATCGCCATGTTGCCGGCGCTGCCGCTCGCGTTGTCGTCCGCTGCGTTGTACTGATCGGGAAGGTTGTTACCGGGCAAACTCGCCGCTTGCGGCACCGCGCCATCGAGATGCGCGGCGAGCGAAATCCATTCGTCCTTCAATCGCGCGTCGGATCCTTCGAGCATGCCGACGACGTTGTACGGCCGCGCTTCGACTGTTGTCGCGGCGAAATCAATGCGCACTCGCTTGTTCGCGCCGAGTTCAACCGATGCGGGATACTGTCGCGTCGAATCGGCGTTGAGCACTGCGTCCGCGTTCAATGTTGTGCCGGCGAGCAATCGGCGTAGTGAATTCACCGACAGCAGCACGCGCGGCACCTGGTACTGCGCGTACGCGACGCCAACCGACGGATTCAGATCCTGGCCGGTGACCACGCGCCGGGGTAACGGGGCCAGCGCCGCCGCCGGATTTGGCACCAGGAGAATGCCGAGCGCACCGCCGTGGCGGGCGACTTCATTAATAGTGGTGTAGTCGACGCCGACGATACCAAGAGTTGGCGCGGGCCCGCGTCCACCAAGTCCGCTCGCGCCGCGATTGCCGGTGGGAAGTGCAGCGTTGACGAGCAACCACTTTCCTTTGATGTCGAATCCGCGATACGGATCGACGCCCTGCCTGAGCAAACGCGTGCCGTTGCCGACGTAAATGACGTTCGCCTCGCGCACACCGGGCACGAGGAAGTTGTTGATGACGAAGTCGTCACCCCACCTGATTGGTTCATCGCCGATCGCACCGGTGACCCGCGCAGTGTCGAGTGTCGAACGCGTGACCGTGTAGTGCTGGAAATACGTTCCGTTGTCGCCCATCGGCTTTACGCCGAGTTGCGCGAGGAGCGCGGCGACGTACTTGGCCGCGGAGTCGTACCCCGGCGACGGTGAACCGGGGAACGGTGTGCGGCGGCCCATGTTGGCGTCGGAGCCCAGATAGCTCACGTCGCGCAGAATGTCGTCGGAGCGGATGCGGTCGGCGGCGGATTTAACGAGCGCAAGACGATCCTGCGACGGTGCAGCGGTCGATGACGAGCTCGCAGTTGCTGACGCTGGACTCGGTGCACGCGCACAACCGAGCGCGGTTGCGACGCATAGTGCTGCAGTGACGAGTCGCTTCATCGTAGCGCGGGGTGCGAGTTGCTATGTCGTGCGTTCGCGTTCAACGGTGGGTTCAACGCCTTCGGGCGGCGCTTCTTCGGGTACGCCGAGCTTTCTTCGTGCAAAGTTGAGCGCGTCGTCGAGATTCGCAAATAAATGCTCGCGGCCGATAACGTCGAGTGCGGCCGAACCAGTAAGCGCGACGAGCGGCTGCATGTGAACCTCGGCGAGCAGCAACAGTGTGCCCTCCGATCGGCTCCGCGCTGCAACGTCTTTGAGCGCGTGAATTCCCGTTGAATCGAGCGTCAAGACATTGCGCATGCGCACAATGAGGACCGGCGGTTTTCGCGCCACGCGCGCGATGGTGTCCTTGAACGTCTCGACGGCGCCGAAGAAGAACGGTCCCGTGATTTCGTAAACTTCAACACCCTTTGGAATAGTGCGACGCGCCGTGGCGTTGGCATCCGGTACTTCGTCATCGTCTTCGGCAAGCGCGGCAGTCACGTGGCTGATGTTCGTCGCGCCTGCCATCTGACGAATGAACAGGAACGCGGCCAGCACCATGCCGACCGCAATCGCAACGGTGAGGTCAACCAGCACCGTGAGCGAGAATGTCGCGAGCAACACGGCGACGTCGCTCTTGGGCGATCGCAGCTCGGCGCGGAACGTGCGCCACTCACTCATATGATACGCGACCACGACGAGAATCGCCGCGAGCGTCGCCATCGGAATGAGCCCGGCCCAGCGTCCAGCCGCCAGCGTGATCACAAGCAACGTGATCGCGTGAATGATTCCTGCGACCGGCGTGCGTCCGCCGTTCTTCACGTTGGTCGCGGTGCGCGCGATTGCCCCCGTTGCAGGTATGCCGCCAAACAACGGCGTCACGATGTTCGCCGCGCCTTGCGCGATGAGTTCCATGTTGGAGCGATGGCGTCCGCCAACCATTCCATCCGCAACCACAGCGGACAACAGCGACTCGACCGCGCACAACAACGCAATCGTGAATGCGGGCCCCACAAGCGCCACAACTCCCGCGTACATCACACTCGGCAATTGCGGCGCAGGAAATGACGCAGTGATCTGGCCGAATCGTGAACCAATCGTCTCGACGGGCAACTCGAGCACTTTCACCAACACCGTCGTCGCAATCAACGCGACAAACGGACCGGGAATGCGCTGGTTGATTCGCGGCCACACGACGATGATCGCGAGCGCCAGCAGCGCGACGCTCATCGCGGTCGGGTTGACACCCGTCGCGTGTGCAAACGCGTTCCACTTGCCGACGAAATCCGGCGGCACCGCGCCCATCTCGAGTCCGAAGAAATCCTTGATCTCGCCGGAGAAAATGATGACTGCGATTCCGCTCGTGAATCCCGTGATGACGGGATGGGGAATGAACCGAATCGCCGTACCGAACTTTGCGAGGCCAAAGATCACGAGCAACACGCCCGCCATGATCGTCGCGATCGCAAGCCCGTCGAGGCCATGCTGTTGCACGATGCCGTAGACGATGACCACGAACGCGCCAGTCGGCCCGCCGATTTGTACGCGCGAACCGCCGAGCGTCGAGATGATCAGGCCGGCGATGATCGCGGTCCACAAGCCGCGCTCTGGCGGTACGCCACTCGCCAACGCGAACGCGATTGCGAGTGGAAGCGCGACGATGCCAACGATGACACCCGCCGTTGCATCGCGCAGGAACTGCGCTCGCGTGTACGTGGAGAGTTCAGTGACGAACTTCGGAATCAGGAGCGACCGCGTATCGCGTCGCGGTGTCATCGCGTTTTCGCCGCGACGGCGGCCCGGCATCCGGCCTCAGTGTAGTAGCCGCCGCCGAGAAAGAGATGCCATCGCTGGCGCACCTGCGCGCACAACGCAGGGTTCGTGTCGCGCAGCGCGGCTTCGTAGTAGCAATTCGCGCGCACGTAGAACGTCTGCCGATCCTTCGGATTGAAGATCAAGCCCGATACGTACGCGCGCTTCGGTAATCGCTCACACAACGCCGGCGTGTACGTGGTGAACGAATCAGTCTCGAAGCTGCCGACCAGCGACCGCACCTTCAACGTACTGCCGTACGTCTGGAAATCTGCCGACAGCACGTAATCACCAACCAGGTACACGCCGAGCGCCGCGACGAGCGTGACGATCGCAACCGCGATGCGCTTTTTCACGTGTGCGTCGTAATCGAATTACTGGACGCTGCCAACTCCGGCGAGCGCCGCAACGAGGAGCAACGCCCACTGCGGCCCGCGCCATCCATCCGGCCCGTCGTCGTACCATTCGCCGAGTGAGTGCGCGCCGTCGCCGCGTCCACCGCCGTCGATCGTAATTGCGGGGATGCCGAGTGAGATCGGCAAATTCGCGTCGGTGCTCGACGCGGTTGTGCGTGGTGCGAAGCCAACTGCGCGCCCAGCAGCGAGTGCGACTTGCACGATGCGCGCATCGTCGGATTGGCCGCCGGTTGGACGAATGCCAATCGTGTCGTACTTGATCGAGAGCCGCGCGGTGGACGATGGCCAACGCTTCTGCTCATCTGCAACGGCGGCGCTTACCGCCGCGCGCAACTGCCGGTCGACGTCGGCCAGCGCACTCGCGGATTCTGATCGCATGTCGACGTCCATCTGCGCATTCATCGCGATGGAATTCACCGACGTGCCGCCACGAATGATGCCGACGTTGAACGTGGTCTTCGGATTCGCCGGCACCACGATATCGCTGATGCGCGCGATCGCGCGGCCGAGTGCGTGCGTCGGATTCGGCATGCCAAAATCGCCATACGAGTGACCGCCGGGTCCGCTCACGGTGATCGTGTAGCGATTCGAGCCCACCGCGCGCGTGGTGATGTTGCCACCGACGCCATCGACAGAAATGAAGTAGTTGACCTGACCTTTGTATTCGCGCTCAAACAACCAGCGCACGCCGCGCAAATTGCCGGGACCTTCTTCGCCAACGTTGCCAACGAACAGCACGCGTCCACGCGGCGTGATGTTTTGTTCTTTGAACATGCGCGCAACCGCGAGCACCACTGCGAGGCCGCGACAATCATCGCCAATACCGATTCCGTCCATGCGCGTGCCGGTGCGTTTGACCGTCGCGTCGGTGCCTTCGGGGAAGACGGTATCGAGGTGCGCCGCAATCATTACTGTAGGTCCGCTTCCGCCTTTGAGCTCGGCGATGACGTTGCCGATCGAATCGATGCGCACGTTGGCGTAGCCGAGTTGCGCGAACTCGCGTGCGTAGGCAGCGGCGCGCGCGGCTTCTTTGAATGGCGGCGCGGGTATCTGACAAATCGCCTGCTGTCGATCGAGCACCCACGCGTTGATGGACGGGAGCCGGTCGATGCCGGCTTTGACCGCCGGATGCGACGTCGGGAGTGCGGGCGTTTGCGGCGGTGCGCCGCCTTGTGCCGCGAGCGCAGCGGGAATTGCGAGCAACAACAGTACGGGTCGGATCATGCGTAAAAAGTAGCGTTGCGCGCGAGACCGGCCACCCGTTTATAGTGCGACTGTGCTGTCATTGCTGCTCTCCATCGTCATTGCCGCAGATACGGTGCGGCTGCCGCCCATTCCGCGCGAATTCCGCGGCGTGTGGGTGGCTACGGTTGGTAACATCGACTGGCCGTCGAAGCCCGGCCTGTCGGCCGCGCAGAGTCGCGAAGAACTGCTGACGATTCTCGATCGCGCGCAGGCTCTGCACCTCAATGCCGTGATCTTTCAGGTCCGGCCGGCCGGTGACGCGCTTTACGTATCGCAAATAGAGCCGTGGTCCGCGTATCTGACGGGGCGACAGGGCGTGGCACCGGTGCCGGTGTGGGATCCGCTGGCGTTCGCGGTTCAGGAAGCGCACGCGCGCGGCCTCGAACTCCATGCGTGGTTCAATCCGTATCGCGCGAAGGAGACTGGTTACAAAGGTCCGCTGTCGCCGATACACATGGCGCGCCGCTGGCCGGGCGCGGCCAAGCGTTACGGTGACTTGTTGTGGATGGATCCCGGCGAAGAAATCGTTCGCCAGCACACGGTCAAAGTCATTCTCGATGTCGTGAAGCGATACGACATCGATGGTGTGCACATTGACGACTACTTCTATCCATATCCGCACCGCAACTGGCGCGGAGATTTCGTCTCGTTTCCTGACGACGCGAGCTATCGCAAATACGAACGCGCGGGCGGGTCGCTCGAGCGCGATGCGTGGCGCCGCAACAATGTGAACCTGCTCGTGGAAGCGTTGCACCGTGAGATTCGCGCGGTGAAGCCGTGGGTAAAGTTCGGCATTTCACCGTTTGGCATCTGGCGTCCCGGCGAACCCGAAGGCGTCGAAGGATTCGATGCATACGAAAACCTGTTCGCCGACGCGCGGTTGTGGCTGCGCGAAGGCTGGGCGGACTATTTCGCGCCGCAGTTGTATTGGCCGATCAATTCGCCGGCGCAGGGCTACGGTGATTTGTTGAGATGGTGGGGAGAGCAAAATGTTTTCCAGCGCCACCTGTGGCCCGGCAACTTCACCTCGCGCGCAGGCACGCGTCCCGACTGGCCGTCGGTCGAACTCATCAATCAGGTGATCGTCACGCGCGCCGACAAAACGGCGACCGGCAACATTCATTTCTCCATGAAGGCGTTGCTCACGAACCAGCGCGGCGTCGCGGATTCACTCGCGTCGCGCGTGTACACGTCGGCGGCGTTGATCCCTGCGTCGCCATGGATGCCTGGGCAACCGCCCGCCGCACCACCAGTCCGCCTCGTGCCCGATGGCGACTCGCGCGTGCTCGCGTGCCTCGGCGACACAACGCCACCGCCGCGATGGTGGGTGCTGCGATTACAACAAAGCGGCGCGTGGACACACCGCATTCTTCCCGGTGCGACGAAGAAGATTGCAATCGCAGGCGTCGGAGCCGCGGACACGGTCGCGTTGAGCGCGGTCGATCGAACAGGTCGAGAGAGCGTGGCTACGATCGCGGGGCCGGCCTCCAGCTGCTAGGCGTCGTTCGCAACTACAAACGCAACGCAGAGCCGCAGAGGACGCGGAGGACCGCAGAGAAAGACTTGTGGTAACAGCGCTCGCCGAGCAGCCGAAGGCATGGCGCGCGCAGTTACCAAAGAGCTTCTCTGCGACCCTCTGCGTACTCTGCGGCTCTGCGTTGCGTTTGCCGTTCTATTCCTGCGATAGCGCCGATTTCATTACGGCGTTGAGCTCGGCGGCGAGGAAAGGTTTGCGGAGCATACCCGCGAGATTCTTGCCTGCGTACTCGAGCATCGAATTGAGTTCGTCGTAACCCGTCGTGATCACGATGGGAACGTTGGGCAGAATCGCGCGAACGGCATCGACCGCCGCGGGCCCATCGACGCCGGGCATGGTGCGATCGAGCAGCACGATCGACACGTCCTTGTGAAATCGTCGCAGCGTTTCCAAACCGCGCGACAAATCGGGCTCGGCGCGCACATCGAAGCCAACGCGCTTCAATAGAGCGGCTGCGACCTGCCGCACGGGTTCCTCGTCGTCGACTACGAGAACCGTGCCACGCCCGCGCCAACCGTCGCTCGCGGGATCGTGCAGCGCAGGGCGTGGACCCGATGGTGCGCCGCTCGCGCGTGGAATCGCGATGCGGAACTGCGTGCCGTGCCCGGGATCGCTCGTAACGCGAATGGCGCCGCGATGTCCGCGGATAATGCCGAGCGTTGCAGCGAGTCCGAGGCCGCGCCCCATGAACTTCGTAGTGAAGAACGGATCGAAGATGCGCGCCATCGTCGTTGCATCCATGCCGCGTCCGGTGTCCGCGATCTCGACGAAGCAGAACTCACCGTCAGGCAATTCACCCGCGACCCAGCCATCGCGCGGTGTCGACGTATCAACGGTCATCGTGCCGCTACGAATCGTGATCACGCCATCGGTTTCACCAATCGCGTCGGCGGCGTTGGTGATGAGGTTCATCACGACCTGACGCAATTGCGTCGCGTCGCCGTTCACGGCGCGCAGATCTTTTCCGAGTTCAAACCGAAATGCGACGCGGTGTGAGATCGCGGCGCGGAGCAGCGATTCCATTTCAGCGACGAGCGCATTCAGGTCGACGGGCTCGGTCACGAGTCGTGCGCGCCCTGTGTACGCCAGCATTTGCCGCACGAGTTCAGCGGCGCGCCGCGCGGATTTCTCGATCGCTTCAACCGATTCCCGCAACGGTGAATCGTTGGGCAAGTCCATCGCGATCAAGCTTGCGTTGCCGAGAATGCCGACGAGCAAATTGTTGAAGTCGTGCGCAACGCCGCCCGCGAGCAGCGCGAGCGATTCGAGTTTCTGGTGGTGCTGCACGCGCCGCTCGAGATCGAGCTTCTGCGCTTCGTCGCGTTTGCGTTCGTCGATACTGTAAATGACGCCGAGCATTTTGCGCACGACGCCGCTCTCGTCGCGCCACACGCGACCTTTGTTCTCGATCCAGTGCACGGAGCCGTCAGGCCAGATGACGCGAAACTCCGGTCCGTCGGATGGTTCGGGGTTCAGCGCGAGCGCGAACGCTTCGGCAACATGCGCGCGATCGTCGGGGTGCACGAACATGAGCAGGTCGCCGAATGTGCGCGGCGCTTTCTCCGACGCGACGCCGAACAACTCGACAGCCGACGGCGACAGCGTGGCCGCGTCGGTTTCGATGTCGTATTCCCACGTTGCCATGCGCGCGGCGAGCAGCACGTACCGCAGCCGCTCCCACTCGTTCGCCAATTCGCCTTCGCGCGCCGCGACAGCTGCTTCGCGGCGCGCGAGTTGTTTCGCTCCGGTCGTGCGCTTCTTCTTTTCGTCGCTCACAGCGACCGTGCGTCAGGGCGTGATGGTGCGCGGCTTGATCGTTGGATACTTGATGCCGAGTTGCTCGAGATATGTCGCGTACTTGGTCGGATCGTAGTAGAACTTCCGCATCTCAGGCCGGTACCGCGCCATGATCTCGGCGTTGAGGAACGTCGGTGGTTTGTCCGTCGGGCTGATGAACGGCGTGTACTTGATGTCTTTCGTTTGCACGTCGCGGAAATACGTCCACGCATCGGCGACAACTTTCGGCTGCATGAACAAGTCGAGCATCGTGAGCGCCTGGACTTTCGCGCCGGCGACTGCGCCTTTGTGCGCGAGTGGCGTCGCCATTGCAATCGCGTTGGCCCAGTTGTGACCGGGAAGTCCTGGAATGTTCGACGGATAACGCAGTGTGATGGTCGGGACGTTCCACGACACGTCGCCGATGTCGTCGGATCCGCCGCCGGTCCAGTTCTGCAGTGTTTCGCTTCCACGCAATTGTCCGATGGTGGTACCGAGTCCGCCGCCACCGCCGCGACCACCACGTCCGCCTTCACCACCGCGTCCGCCCGCGCCTTCACCGCGTCCGCCGCCGCGTGCCGGCGGCGGTTGTTCCGGTTCGCCGGAGGTCGCGGCGAGTTCAGCCTGCAACGCGCGCGCAAATACCTGATCGTCTTCGCTCCATTTCGGCATGCCGACGCGCTCGATGTTCTTGTGCATCGTTTCGGCGATCGGTTTGCTGAAATGCGCCGACCAACCGGAGCCAAGGATGCGCACCGTATCGAGCTTGGTGTCGGTCATCATCGCCGCGCCTTGCGCGACGCGTTTGCCCATGTCGAACAGCGCCATCGTGCGCGGATAATCCTGTTCGCGGAAATAGAACCAGATCGATGCCGTCGACGGCACGACGTTGGGTTGATCGCCACCGTCGCGAATCACGTAGTGCGAACGCTGTTGCAGCGGCAAATGTTCGCGGCGGTATTCCCAGCCTTGCGCCATCAACATCACCGCGTCGAGCGCGCTCTTGCCGCGCCACGGTGCACCTGCCGCATGCGCTGAACTTCCCGTGAATCGAAACTCGGCGGATACGAGCGCGCTTTGTCCACTGGGACCCCATGACACTGCGAGGTTATCGCTCACGTGCGAGAACAACACGGCGTCGGCGTCTGCAAATACGCCGGCGCGCACGAGGAACGATTTGCCCGACATTTGTTCTTCAGCGACGCCGGGCCATAACACAATGGTGCCCTGCATCTTCTCGCGCTCCATGATTTCCTTCACCACGAGCGCAGCAGCGATGTTCACCGCCTGGCCCGAGTTGTGTCCTTCACCGTGCCCCGGCGCGCCGTCGATCATCGGCGCTTTGTACGCGACGCCGGGCTTGTTCGTCGCCTGCGGTATTCCGTCGATGTCGGAACCGAGCGAGATGACCGGCTTGCCTGTTCCCCAGCGCGCGACCCACGCAGTAGGAATGTCAGCGACGCCGCGCTCGACCTTGAATCCGTTCTTCTCGAGGATGCCGGTCAGATACTTCGACGTTTCGCTTTCCTGAAAGCCGAGCTCGCCGAACGAGAACACCTGGTCGACCATTTCCTGCACGAGTTTTGCGCGGGCGTCGATCTTGGTGAGCGCTTCGGCCTTCAGGCGCTCGAGGCGTTCATCCGCTTGCTGGGCATTGAGCGATGTTGCCGTGAGCGCGGCGATCAGGCAGACGCTTCGGATTGGACGCATAGTGGAAGCGAAGTAAGAAGGAAGAAGTGAGAAGGGAGAAGTGACAAGTAGGAAGTGAGAAGGAGAAGTGAGAAGTAAGAAGTAAGAAGTGCGGATCGAAAGCTGCGCCGCATGCATCGCGCTCGCCAGACATGTGCGCAACTCAGGGCGGTGACGATTTCCCTGCGGTGCGAGCGGTTGTCGTATCGGCGTGCTGAATCGCGGCCCACAACAGACGCATACGCAAATCAGTGCCTATTCGTGTGCCGTGGCCGGCGAGAAGGTTGTAGATGTTGCGCGCGCCCGTCGGATCGCCCAGTCGCAGTTTCGCAACGACGACGGCGTCGCGCACAATATCACCGCTGACCGCGAGCCCGACTGATTCGCTGCCGAGCTCGATGACGCGCTTGCCGACGGAATCGACCGTGGGCCAGTCCCACGCGCTCGCGGCGCGCATGAATCGCAGCGCCATCGACACACGCTCGGGTGCGTGATACCGCGTCGCGTAACCAATGACCTGCGCGTAGAACGCCGAGTCCGCGACGCCCGACGTTCCGCCGTGCAGCGCTTCGTCGACGGTCAGCACGTGACGCAGCCACTGTCGCCAATTATCGGGCGGACCCGCCGCCATCTGCGTTCGGAGTAATCCAAACCGGTGACGCGACTCGCGCAGCGATTCCCATTCGGTGCCCGTATCCGGCGGCACGACGGCAGCACGCAGTCCCGCGCCGAGTGCGAGCGCTTCGATGCGATTGATTTGCACGGGCGCAGCAGTCGTTGTATCGAACGGTGTTCGGATACCGGCGAGTACGAGTCCCAACGGAAAACGATCGGTGCCCAGCCCAATCATCGACGTCGCAGTAGACCGCATGAACCGCGTTTGCTCGGTGCTGAGATCCAGAATCGGTTTGTAATCCGAATTGACCACGACGTCTTCGCCCTGCTCAAAGAGCGGCGCGAACGTTTCGCGGTTTGCCACGCGGAGCGCTTCGAACACACGCGGGCTCAGCTGCCGGAATCGCGTGAGATCTTCCGAGATGCCAGGATAGCGCGCGACGTTCCAATCGGGTGCGCGCAGTTTTTGCGCGGGCGTTGCGACGATGAGAATGTCGACGCTCGACGCAAAAAAGATTTCGTACGCGGGAAAGTTGCGGTGCACCGCCGCGATCACCGACGTCACGAGTGCGTCGTCGATCTCGTACAGGTGCAACCACTGACCGAACACGCCGTCGTCGGTGAGATAACGCTTCACGCGCTTGTAAAACTCGTCCGTGAACAAACCGGACACGCCGCTCACCCACGGATTCGACGGCTCCGACATGATGAGATCGAAGCGCCGTCCCGCCGACGCGAAGTACGATTTCGCGTCGTCGATCATGATCGTCGATCGCGGATCGTCGTACACGCGCTTGTTTGCCGCGCGGAACAACGCAGATGCCATCACCATCGCCGGCTCGATCTCTACCGTCACCAATTCCTTCAGCACTGGCGAGCCGAGCAGCATGTGCGACGAAACGCCCGAACCAAATCCGATGATTGCCGCGTTCTGCGCATTCGGCGCGTGCGCGAGCGTTACGAGCGGCAGGAACGCCTGCGTGACCTGATCGCCACCAATCGGCTTTCGCGGCGCACTCGGCGCCATCGGCTTGAGCCATTCTTCCGTCAGCGACGCGTCGGGCTTGCCGTTCGTCGCGAGCGAATAGCCACCGTCTGAATCACCGCGTACACTGACCGTTGCCGTGCGGCCGTCGCGATAGAACGCCAGCACGCGCGTACCGCGCGCCGGAGCAACTGCGTAGCGGTACACGCCTGCGGTGAGCAAGCCGCGATCGAAATGCTGCGTGAGGACGACGTTGGCGACGACAACCGCTGCGCCAACGCTTGTGATCAACAAAAGCCGCCGGCCCGATTCGCTCGGCGTGAGAAAGCGCCAGACGAGATAGACGCCGAGCAGCATATCAATGATTGCGCCGGCGATGAGCGTCCCCTTGAGGCCGAGCGATGGAATCAGAACCAGGCCCGCGACACCCGCGCCAATGATCGAGCCAAGCGTATTCACGCTGTACACGGTACCAATCGCGCGCTCGCCTCCCTGATTCGCCATTGCGATGCGCGTAATGAGCGGCAGCGTCATGCCCGCGCAGAATGTCGCGGGTAACATCACGGCGAGACAGAACGCGTACCGCGCGAACGTGAACAGCGTGTAGCCGTTGTGCGTGCGCGCGAGTGCTTCGAGCAGATTCGCCGTCCACGTGAACGACATGAGGTAGAGCGGCACCGTCGCGAGCGCGAGCACACCCATCACCCATTGCACGATTGCGAGCGCGCGCACCGGATCTTTGAACGTGTCCGCGCGTTTGCGAACCCAGAGCGCACCGAGTGACAGTCCGAAGATGAACGCGGACAACATGAGTTCGAATGAATGCGTCGCGCTGCCAAGGACGAGCGACAACATTCGAACCCACGCGATTTCGTAGATGAATGACGCTATCGCGGTACCGGCGGCGACCATCATCAACGCACGAAGCAGCGCCTCGCGTTTCTGCGTGTCCGGTTCGGTAGTCGACGGTTCGGCAGGTAACGGTTCAATTGGCGCCGGCGCGTCTTCCGCTATCAGCTCGGACACGCCGTACACGATGCACGCCGCGATGAGATTCGCGAACGCCGCGGCGAACAACGTGCCGCGCAGTCCAAACCAGTTGATGAGCACGAATCCGGCGACGAGTACGCCAACTGCGGCGCCGATGGAGTTCGCGAAATACAGAATCGAGAGCGTGTGTCCCGGCGGCTTTCCCATTTCGCCACTCGCGCGTTCCGCGCGAATCGCACCTGCACTCATGAGTGGGAACGTCGTACCGAGCAGAATCGATTGCGGCAGAATCAGCACTGCAGCAATCGCCCACTTCACCGCGATCAGTGTGCCGCCGCTCAGCGACGGGAAGATCGCGTCGTACGCGAAATCGGTGATCGCCCCGAACGCAAAGTGGAACAGGAAGCCGATCAGACCGACGGCGATCTCCACTCCGGCATACCAGACCAGCGGCTGCTTGATGCGCTCGGATCGTTTGGCGATAGCCGCCGCACCGATCGCCATTCCGCCGAGAAAAACGGCGAGGACGATGATCTGCGCATACGCGCTATGTCCAACAAAGAGGCCGAGATAGCGGCTCCATACCGACTCGTAGATGAGTCCGGCCGCTCCGGAAAGAATGAAGGCGGCGAGGAGGAGGGCGCGTAGCACGCGCAAAATGTAGCGCGGCGACTCCGAGCCGGCCGTCACGCAGTGCCCGTCGTCTCGTCCCACCACTTGCGTGCCATGCAAGTAACCGCTTACAATCGATGCAAGTAGTTACTTGCATCCCCTTGTTTGAGGTTGTTCAGCAGTGATGATGGCTCCAAACGTCGCCGAACCGCGGCGACGACTGATCGACGCAGCAATCGCCGTATTCGGCGAATTCGGATTCCGGGGCGCGACGACGCGCCGCATCGCCGAAGAAGCGGGCGTCAACGAAGTCACACTCTTCCGGTTGTTCGGCTCCAAGAGCGCCCTGCTCGAGGAGGCGGTGAAGCATTCCCAGAGCACCGTCAGCCGCCGCGCCGACACGTTCCTGCCACCCGAACCGGGTGACCCGCAGGCCGAAATCGAAGCGTGGGCACGCGAACATTGGAAATCGATTCGCGATCGCCGCTCCGTGATCCGTAAAATGATGAGCGAGATCGAGGAGCATCCCGAGATTTCCGCGACGCTCACGCAAGGCTGGGATCGCGTGCGCGGCGGCGTCACACAGTACCTCGAGCAACTGCGTGACCGCGGTGAGATCGCGGCTGATGCGCCGATCACCACGGCCGTCGCGATGTTCACCGGCGTGTTGTTTGCCGACGCGATCTGTCGCGACATCAAACGCGGCGCCTACCCACCGGAAAAGCAAGCGGTCACCGAGTACACGCAACTGTTTCTCCGCTCGCTCAAGTACGAAGCGAAGCGCGAAACGAACGGTGCGTCGCGCTGAGCGCGGCGCGCACTCCTCAACCTCCAATGTCACTTCATTTGCGGTACCTCTCGCTCGTGCTCAGTGTCGCCGCGTTTCCCGCGGCGACCGCGGCACAGCAGGGCACAACTGCGACGGGCGGTTCCATCGCGCTGTCGCTGGCCGACGCGGTGCGCATCGCCGAACGCGAGAGCGAAGCCGTGCGCATCGCGCGCGCCGGTACATCGCGCGCGCAGGGCCAGCAGTTGCAAGCGAACAGTCAGCGTTTCCCGCAGGTCGTTGGCTCGGCTAACTACCAGCGCGCGTTGCAACTGCAGTTCGAAGAGATCGTCAAGCGGCTCGGCGGTGACGACACGAGCAGTTCAGGCGGCGGCTTTGCCGATTCACCGCTCGCGCGCGTATTCGCATCGCCGAACACGATGGTCCTCGGCATTTCCGCAACGCAAACGCTGTACGCAGGCGGCCGCGTTCGCGCAGGAGTCGCCGCGGCAAACGCTGGGCGTCGCGCGGCCGACCATGGCGAACGCGCCGCGCGCGCGCAGAACATCTATGAAGTAGCGCAAGCGTACTTCGACGCGCAGGTGGCGGAGCGATTGCTCGCGATTGCGGATTCGTCGTTCGCGCAAACTGAGCGCGCGCTGCGACAAACGCAGCTCGCGCGCGAAGTGGGCAACACGTCGGAGTACAACCTGATTCGCGCGCGCGTGCAGCGTGACAACGCGCGACCGGTCGTGATCAGCGCGCGCGCGCAACGCGACGTCGCGTTGCTGCATTTGCGCCAGATGCTGAACCTGCCGCTCGACCGCGCGGTGTCATTCACAACGGCGATCGATGGCGCCGACCCGAGTGCAGGCGATGTTCGCGCAGCGACGGATTTGCTCGCGACAACCGCTGCGCCGGATGTGACGCAACGATCCGTCGTGCAGCAAGCCGCCGAGAATGTGCGCGCGATGCAGGAGCAATTACGCGCAACGCGCGGTGCGCGGCTTCCCTCGGTTGCGTTGTCGACCAACTATCAGCGATTCGCGTATCCGTCGGGCGTATTCGAAGACGAACTGAAGATGTATTTCCCGAACTGGACCGTTTCGGTCGGCGTGTCCATGCCGTTGTTCACCGCGGGCGCGCAACGCGGAGCGCAACTCGTCGCCGAAGCGAACCTCGCTGAAGCACGCGAGCGGCTCACCCAGGCGCGCGAAGCTGCAGCGCTCGACTCGCGCCTCGCGGCGGCGGATCTCGAACAAGCGGAAGCCGCATTTGCGGCGAGCGCCGGCACGGACGAACAAGCGGCACGCGCCTATTCGATTTCCGAAGTGCGTTTTGCCGAAGGCATCGGGACGCAACTCGAACTGACGCAAGCACGCGTCGATCTGGAAACCGCACGCGCCACGCGCATTCGCGCGGCGCGTGACGTCGCGCTGGCGCGGTTGCGCGTGGCGCTCATGCCGTACTTACCGCTTGGCGTTGGTGCACGCTAATGAGACAATCAATGCAGAAGACGAGAAGACGAGAGGACGAGAAGACGAGACGACGAGAGGACGAGAGGACGAGACACTACATCGCGGCGATTGTTCTCGTGCTTGTGGCGGGCGCATGCGCAAAGCCAGCGGCAGAAGAGGTGCCTCAGAGTGCGCCGACGGTGAACGTTGGGCCGGAGAATCTCGCGATCGTCGAACAAACGACGCTCTCGACCGGTCCGGCCCTCTCGGGCCAGCTCAGCGCCGAGAAGACCGCGTCCATTCGCGCAGAAGTCGCGGCGTCGGTGCTCAACGTGCTGCACGATCAAGGTGCGCGCGTCGAGAAAGGTGCGTCGCTCGCGAAACTCGACGACACGGCAATTCGCGATTTGTGGTTGTCGGCGCGCAGCGGTGTGACTGCGGCGCAAACGTCGGCAGATCAAGCGCAACGTGAACTCCAGCGCTCCGAGCGTTTGCTCGCGGCAGGTGCGATCGCGGAGCGCGATATGGAAGGCGCGCGCAACAGCAACACCGCGGCGCAAGCGATGCTCGCGGATGCAAAGGCGCGCATGTCCGCCGCGCAAAAACAGCTCGATGCAACCGAAGTGAAGTCGCCGTTCGCCGGCGTTGTCGCTGAGCGTCACGTGTCAGCGGGCGACGTCGTTGCACCGGGCACGCCGTTGTTCACGGTGGTCGATCCCGCGACGATGCGTCTCGAGGCCGCTGTGCCCGCGGCGAATCTTTCCGAAGTGCGCGTCGGCATGCGCGCGCGGTTCACGGTGACCGGTTACGCACCCACGTTCGAAGGCCGTATCACCGCGGTGAATCCTGCGGCTGATCCGGCGACGGGCCAGGTGCGCATCTACGCGACGATCCCGAACACGGGCGGCCAACTCGTCAGCGGCTTGTTTGCGCAAGGACGCGTCGCGACGGAAACTCGGCGCGCGCTCGCTGCACCAGTCAACGCAATCGATCAGCGCGCGCTCAAGCCGTTCGTGGTGCGACTCAAAGGCGGCAAGACCGAACGCGTCGAGGTGTCGATTGGTGTGCGCGATGAAGAGCGCGAGCGCGTCGAACTCATTGGCGGTATCGCAGCCGGCGACACGTTGTTGCTTGGCGCGGCGCAGGGAATTACGGCGGGGACGGTGGTGAAGGTGAGGCGCGCAGGAGATGTGGAAAAGCAGCAGTGAGCCATGAGCTGTGAGCCCTGAGCTGTGAGCCAAAGCCCTAACGTTTCTCATTCAATGTTCATCTCCGATTTTGCAATTCGCAGGCCCATCATCACCGTCGTGTCCGTTGTGGCACTGGTGGTGTTCGGGCTGTTCGCGGCAGTCAAGTTGCAGACCGACGAATTCCCGGACATTCAGAATCCGATCGTCAACGTCGCGATTCCGTATCCGGGCGCATCACCCGATGTCGTCGAGCGCGAAGTACTCGATCCCATCGAAGAAGCGATCTCCGGCATCAGCGGCGTCAGCAAGATCCAGGGATCCGCGTCCGATGGCTTTGCGAGCATTCTCGTCACGTTCCTGTATACAAAGAACGTGCAGGAAGCGGCGCAGGACGTGCGCGACAAGATCTCGACCATCCGCGGCGATCTGCCGCAGGAAATCGAAGAGCCGATTCTCTCGCGCTTCGATCCGTCAGATCAGCCGATTCTCCAACTCGCGCTCACATCATCGACGCTCTCCGCGCCGGAACTGACGCGCGTTGCTGATCCCGGAATCCTGCGCGAGTTGCGCGCGCTTGCGGGCGTTGCGCAGGCGGCGATCGTCGGTGGAGTCGATCGCGAACTCACCGTATTCATCGAACCGCAGAAGCTGCTCGCGGCGCGCATCGGTGTCGGCCAGGTCGTGCAGGCGGTGCAACAACAGAATCTCGCGGCACCCGTCGGCCGCATCGAAGGTTCGCTCGACGAGAAAACGATTCGCTTGCGCGGCAAGCTCGAGCACCCCGACGATTTCGCTCAGCTCGTCGTCGCAGAGCGCAATGGTCGCTTGATTCGGCTTGGTGAAGTCGCGCGCGTCGTGGATGGAACCGCGGAGCAACGCACGCTCGCGTTGTTCAACGGACGCGAAGCGATTGGCATCATGGTGCTCAAAGCAAAGGGCTACAGCACCACCGAAGTCGCGAACAACGTCCGCGCAGAGATCGACAAACTGCGTCCGACGCTGCCTGAAGGTGCGAAGCTCGAGATCGTGCAGGATGCGGGCACTCGCGTGGAAGATTCGGTGAACAACGTGAAGTCGATGCTCATCGAGGGCGCGTTGCTCACGGTGTTCGTGGTGTTCCTGTTCCTCAATTCATGGCGCTCGACGATCATCACAGGTCTCGCGTTGCCTGTGTCCGTGATCGCGGCGTTCATCGCCGTGTGGGCGTTCGGGTTCACGCTCAACACGATGTCGTTGCTCGGCCTCTCCCTCGCGATCGGCATTCTCATCGACGACGCGATTGTGGTGCGCGAAAACATCGTGCGCCACATCGAAATGGGGAAAGACCATTATCAGGCGGCGCACGACGGAACGAATCAGATCGGTCTCGCGGTTGCCGCGACGACCTTCTCGATCGTGTGCGTGTTCATTCCAATTGCGTTCCTCGAAGACGAAGCGGGCCAGTGGTTCAAACCGTTCGCGCTCACGATTGCGTGCGCGGTGCTCGTGTCGTTGTTCGTGTCGTTCTCGCTCGACCCGATGTTGTCGGCGTACTGGGCGGACCCGCAGATCGAAGCGCACGAACGGCGAAACCCGATCGCGCGGCTGCTCGACAAATTCAACACGTGGTTCAACGCGCAGACGGATCGTTACGCGCGCGTGATTGGCTGGGCGCTGCGCCATCGGTTCGTGATGGCGGTGATTGCGATCGGTTCGTTCTTTGGCGCGCTCTATGTGCAGGGACGCTGGGGCGGCTTCGGGTTCGTTCCGGTGTCGGATCGCTCGGAGATCTTCATCGACGTCGATACGCCGCCGGGCTCCAACCTGTCCTACACGCGCGTAAAAGTTGAAGAAGTCGCGCGCATCGCTGCCGCGCATTCGGAAGTTGCGTACACATTCGCGACCATCGGTGGCGGCACGTTCGATCCGTACGGTGGCACCTCGGGCGGTAGCGTCGACAAGGGCCAGGTGTACGTGAAGCTCGTGCGCAAAGACAAGCGCTCGATTACGCAGGAGGAAATCGGCGCCATCGTGCGTCGCGAAGTCGAACGGATCGGCGGCGCGACAACCGCGACGTACACGAGCGGATTTGGTTGGGCGACGAAACAGATTCAGGTCCAAGTACGCGGCATCGACGCGCGCGCATTGCAAGCGATCGCTGAAACGCTGCGCGATTCGGTGAAAGCAATTCCGGGTGCGGTGGACGTCGGGCTCAATACGAAGGGACAGAAACCAGAACTCGACGTGCAGATCAATCGCGGCCTCGCCGGAACACTTGGTATCAACGTGGCCGAGGTTGCGTTTGCATTGCGTCCGGCGTTCGCGGGACTCGACGCTGGCGACTGGGTCGATCCCACAGGTGAAACGCGCGACGTGATGGTGCGGCTCGATCCCGAAGCGCGGCGGCGCGTCGCGGACATCGAGCGTCTGCCCCTCGTGCTGCAAGGCGGAGGCGGACAGGGCGCACCGACCGTCATTCCACTTGGCCAACTCGCGACGGTGGGCACCGGCATCGGCCCCGCGCAAATCACGCACCTCGATCGCGACAACGTCGTGTACGTGCAAGCGAACACGTCGGGCCGCTCAGTCGGCGAGATCTCACAGGACATCAATCGCGCAGTCGCGACGATTCCGCTGCCGCAAGGCTATTCCATTTCGCAGGGTGGTGAAGTCGAAGACCAGCAGAAAGTGTTCAGCAGCATTCTCGCCGCGCTCGGCCTGGCGGTGTTGTTGATGTACCTCGTGCTCGTGATGCAGTTCGGATCGTTCCTCGATCCCATCGCGATCATGATTTCACTTCCGTTGTCGTTGATCGGCGTCGTACTCGCGTTGCTCGTGACCGGGAGTACGCTGAACATCATGTCGATGATCGGCGTGATTTTGTTGATGGGCATTGTCGCCAAGAACGCGATTCTGTTGATCGACTTTGCGAAATGGGGTCAGGAGCAGGGCATGGATCGCCGCACGGCGATCATCGAAGCGGGCCGCACGCGTTTGCGTCCCATCATGATGACGACGCTCGCACTCATCGCCGGCATGATTCCCGTCGCACTCGGTGTTGGCGAAGGTGCGGACTTCCGCGCACCGCTGGGCCGCGCAGTGATCGGCGGTACGATCACGAGCACGCTGCTCACGCTGCTCGTCATTCCCACGATTTACGACACGCTCGACGACATGCGACTTTGGGTACGACGCAAAATCGGCGTCAAGCCGAAGCCCAAGACGGGCGAATTCCCGATTCCGGGACTCGCGGGAGACTGAACCGCGGTCCGACCAGAGGTAGCCGTCGAGGGGAGCGATGTGTACGATTTGGTACATCGCTCCCCTCGCGTTTACTCCCAATCCACGGTGAATGGAAGCGTCGACCGTCGCGGTAGTTGCCGTGCTGTTGGCAATCGTTGCGCTGCTCTACTCCACGGTCGGACACGCCGGGGGATCGGGTTACCTCGCTGTCATGGCGCTCATCGGGATTGCGCCCGCGACCATGCGGCCCGCTGCGCTCGTACTCAACATCCTCGTTGCGGTAATCGCGAGCACAAAGTTCTACCGGGCCGGTCATTTCTCGTGGTCGCTGTTCTGGCCGTTCGCGATTCTGTCTATTCCCGCCGCGTTTGCCGGCGGCGTGATGGGACTGCCGAGTCACGTGTACAAGATCGTGGCCGGCGTAATCCTGCTGTACTCGGCGGTCCACGCCTTCATGTCGCAGCGCGTCCTTGCGGAGAAAGCGCAGGCGCAACCGCCGTTACCGGCCGCGCTCGCGATCGGCGCGTCAATCGGGATCGTATCAGGTTTGATTGGCGTGGGCGGCGGCATTTTTCTCAGTCCGTTGTTGTTGTTCATGGGCTGGGCGGGTGCACGTCAGGCGGCCGCCGCCTCCGCGATGTTCATCCTGGTCAACAGCGTGTCGGGATTGCTCGGGCAGATCACGAGCGTACGCACATTGCCTCCCTACTTGCTGGCGTGGGCGGTCGCGGTCGTCGCGGGTGGCTGGGTCGGGGCGACCTATGGGAGCGAGCGACTACCCACGACTGCACTGCGGCGAGCGCTCGCAGCGGTGCTGGTCATTGCGGGGCTGAAGCTCATCTTTACCTGATTCCATCGGTCGGGGCGAACCGTTTGTCGAATACGGCACCTGCCACTGCGTCCTGGGCCGTATGAAAGGCGTTCTGAGCCGTTGGAAATGCGTTATGGGCACTTTGATGTGCCGCATGGAAACACGCCCGCCCGCTGACCCGTACGGTGGCCGTTCCTCGACCTCTGATTCGCCATGCTGCTGATTCTCACCGCCGCGCTGCTCGCTACACAGGTTCAAACATCTGCAACCGTCGGGCGCGACTCGACGGGTCGTCGCGAAGTCGGCGTCCGCATTCAGGTTGGCCGCGCGCCGGGCGATGAACCCGTGCGCCGCGTTGCGGTGACCGCAGAGCATCTGGCGACTGCGTTCAAGACACCCGCCGCGCGAACGCTGCTCACGCGCGCACGAGCCGCGCGATTCTCACAAGACACAGCGCTGCGTTCGTACGACGCGAAAGCGCGCCAACGCATTTCGGTCGGCATGAGTGTGCGCGCGCGTGGACGTGAGCGACTCGTGATGCGTGATGAAGCCGTCGCGCGCATTCAGTGGGATCACAAAGCCGGCGCTGTAGTCGACATGCTCGGGAAACGCACCACGGTTCCGGCTGCGGACGACATGAAGCCCGTCGACGAAGGAATTCGCAACGATCCGTCGCTGCCGATTCCGTATTTCCCGGGGCGTGAAACGCTGTGGATTGGCGGATCGGTCGCGCGCGTGGAAGTGAACGAAGAAAACTTCGTGCACCCGATCGCCGAAGGATCCGAAGCGTACTACAAATATTCGATGGGCGATTCCGTCGAGTTCACGCTGCCCGACAATCGCACGATCATGTTGCGCGAATTGCGGGCCGAGGCGCGTGAGCCGCGCTGGAATCTCATTGTTGGTTCGTTCTGGTTCGATCAGGCATCCGCGCAACTCGTACGTGCGGTGTACCGGCCGTCGATCGAGCTGGACATCTGGCAACTCGTGACTGAAGAAGCGAAGCGCGATTCGTCGAACAATGACGATGATGTGCCGGGATGGGTGAAAGGACTCGTGAGTCCGCTGCGCGCGGTGATGCAGGTGTTCACGATCGAGTACAGTCTTTTCGAAGGACGCTTCTGGCTTCCGGTGTCGATGGGGGCAGAAGGAAAATTGCAGGTGACGTTTCTGCACGTACCGGCAATGTTCGAGGAGCGCTACGACTACGCGCACGTGAACGGGCCAGTGAACGTCGCTGCGCCAATGGCGGCCGTGCCCGCGCCGCCAATGACCGTCAACACCGGAACGCTCAAGGTGCTGCGTGATTCCGTGCTCAAAGCGGGACGTGATTCGGTCGCAGCCGATTCGGTCATTTCCGCGCGGTACGGTTTCATGGCGTTGCGGCGAGAGGAGTACGCAGCCGAAGAACAGGCGCTGCGTGATTCGTTGCGACGCGCCGGCGTTCCGCCGCGGACCGCCGATTCAATCATGGTCGCGCAGCTGTATGGCGTCGGCTTGTCCGTGCGAGCGCGGCGCGCGGTACGCGATTCGCTCGCGAGCCTCGGTCGCAGTCAACAGTACATCGACTCGGTCATCAACTATCGATTCGATACTGCCCGCGAACGCGCCGATGCGCGCCGCCGTGCGCGCCGCGATACCGTCGGCGCGCAGGGATTCACCGGCACGCAAGTCGATTCCGTGATTCGCGTGCAGGACAGCACGCGCAACGCGCGATACCGTGATTCGGTGCGCACGGTGCAAGACAGTACTTGCAAAGCCAACGGACACGTTGCGCGACGCATTCGTCAATACGAACAACGCGTCGATATCCTTGTGCGCACACCGTGCGACCTGCAATCGCTCGCGAATTCTCCTGAACTTCCTCCGTCGCCATACGAAACGGGGGAGGATCTGTGGGGCAAAAAAGATCGCGACAAACTTCTCGGCGCACTGGACTTTGCACTGCAAGCCGGCTGGGGTCCGCAAAAAATCAGCGCTTCGTACGGGCTTAGTCAGTCGCGCTACAATCGTGTCGAAGGATTCAGCACCGGCCTTCTGCTGCGGCAGGAACTGGGGCGCGGGTACACGTGGTCCGCACAATTGCGCGGCTCACAAGGCGACAAGCAATTCAACGGCGAGCTGGGCTTGAGTCGCAGCAACGCGCGCTCGACGCTCGCACTCAACGGGTACAGACGTCTGGTGTCTGCGAACGACTGGGGACAACCGCACAGCCTCAGCGCGTCGCTGCCCGCGTTGCTGTACGCGCGCGATGAAGGCTTCTACTACCGCGCACTCGGCGGTGAACTCACGCGCAGCACGGATTTTCACGGCCAGGTCGTGTGGCGCGTTTTCGCGGAAGAGCACAGCGACGCACCGCTGACCACGCGCTTCTCACTCTTCCGCGGCAGCCACGACGATCGATTCATTCCAAATCTCGTCGCGACTGAGGGCGCGTACTACGGCGGTTCTGTGCGCTGGCAGCAAAGCTGGGGACTCAATCCGCGCGGATGGAAATCGCAGGCCGATTTCCGTCTCGAGGGCGCTGGTGGCGAAACCGATTACGGACGCGCTGCGCTCGATCTTACGGTGTCTCGCGGACTCTTCGATCCCTACGTCGTCGGACTGACGGTCGCCGGTGGTTCGTCGCTCGGCGACGTGCCACCGCAGCGGCAATGGATACTCGGTTCGATCCAGACGGTGCGCGGTCAGCAGGCAGGTGTTGCGGCGGGCGACGCGTTCTGGTTCTCGCGGCTCGAACTCGCGCAGGACAAGGGTGCGACGCGCCGAGCGATCTTCGGCGATCTGGGTTGGGCCGGTTCGCGGGACGCCGATTGGGGCCGCTCACAGCGGCTATTGGCCGGCGTCGGTGTAGGCGCGTCGTTCTTCGAGGGACTGGTGCGGTTCGACATCGCGAGAGGCCTGTGGCCGCGTGAGAAGTGGCGGGTGGATTTGTCCCTGGACGCCCCCTTCTAAAGAGATGACGGGAAGACGAGAGGACGAGTAGACGAGACGACGCGACGCCGCAGGTATTGCGCCGCGGCGAACCACAGCGCATCGTCGCCCCGTGCCAGAGACCCCGATCCGAGATCAGCCGCATGCCAATGCGGCGATTCTCATTTGGCAGAGCCGCTACCGATTGCTGCTGCTGCTCGCGGCGGGCATCGGCACGCTCGGCCTTCGTTGGGCCGGTGCACTCACTGAAGACTCCGTTGTAGCGCGGCAACTCGGCGAAAGCACGGCGGTTACGCTGTGCGCGCTGCTCATCGGCGCGTATTTCGTGTACATCGGTTTGCTGACGCTGCGGCTGCGCAAACATCGCCGTGTGGGACAGTGGGCCGTCGTCGTCACGCTCATCGCCGACGTGATCACGTATCACGGCGTGATGGTGTTGATTACGCCGCCGGAGTGGTACGAGCGCGCGCTCATTCTCGCGACGTTCACACTGCAACTCTCGATGCTCTACTTCGGTTGGCGCGTCGCCGCGTGGAATCTTCTGGGTATCGTTGCTGCGTATTTCGCGATGATCGTGCTCGCGAGCGTGGCCGACCCGGAATTCTCGATTTCGGAATCGATGTGGACGCTCGGCTTGTTCACGATGGCGGTGACGGCATTCCTGTCATTGCAGGCGGATCTCGGTCACCGGCTCGCGAGCATCATTCAGGTGTTCGATCGTGCACGCGAAGGCGATTTCTCGCTCACGTTCGACGAAGATTCGGCGTCGCACGCTGAACGCATCACCGTGATTGGCGGCGCGTACGACAAGATGCGCGAACGGCTGACGGATGCGATTCTCACGGATTCATTGACCGGTTGCTACAACGCGCGTGGATTCGATCAGCTCGCGGCGCGCGAGGTTTCACGTACGGCGCGCGGGCATTCGACGCTGGCCATGCTCGCGCTCGATCTGGATTACTTCAAGCAGGTCAACGATCAGCACGGGCACCTGGTCGGCGATGATGTCCTGCGCGACGTTGGCGAAGTGCTGCGCACAACCGCGCGATTGAGCGACGTGGTCGGACGCACAGGTGGAGAGGAGTTCAATATCCTCGCGCCCGACACGGACAAACACGGCGCGATGTTGTTTGCCGCGCGCATTCTCGAAGCGATGCGCAAGCACAAGTTCGCGCACGTGAAAGATCAGCATGTAACGATCAGCATCGGCGTCGCGGTTGAATCCGCTCGCGTGGATGACGTCGCGCGACTGTTACGAATTCGTGCGGACGAGGCGCTGTACGTCGCGAAGCGCGCTGGGCGCGATCGCGCAGAACCGTGGCACGAGGGCCAGGCCACGCGCGTCAGCCGCGGAGTCGCCGGCATCGGCACGCCGCCCCCGAAGCAGCACTGAGAACTGCAAACGCAACGCAGAGCCGCAGAGAACGCAGAGCGCCGCAGAGAAAAAACTTGTGGTAACAACGCTCACGTATCGGGCTCGTGCCCGGCGCGAGCTGTTACAACAAGTCCTTCTCTGCGAACCTCTGCGTTCTCTGCGGCTCCGCGTTGCGTTTACGCGCTGCCGTCAGGAATGCGGAGGACTCCTTCGGCGACGAGGACGGTCTTACCGCCAACCCGAACGGCAGAGATAGCGCCGTCGGCTTTGTCGGCCTCGATGAACAACTGGCTCGGCCGTCCCATTTCGACGCCTTGGTCGACGGACCATTTGAACGTGCCACCGCGCTCGGTGAGCTTCGACGCGAGATAGCCAGCGAGGCAGGCGTTTGCAGAACCCGTCGCGGGATCTTCGGGCACCGACAAGCCAGGCACGAACACACGCGCGCGGAAATGCGCGTCGCCACCGTTTGCGTCGGGCGCGAACACCATCACGTTCGGTGCCCATGACGACTTGAGTGTTTCTTCCCACGCTTCAGTGCGCACGCGCGCGCGACCAACTGCGGCGACGTCGCGCACCGGCACAATCAAAAACGGCAATCCGCACGACACGGCCTGCGGTCCCTGCGCGCCGAATACCACGTCGTTGGTTTCGAGCGACAGAATTTTCGCGAGTACACCGCGCGACGGCGACGGTGGACCAAACTCCGGCATCTTCGCAACTGAGAATTGCGCAAACGTCGGCGTGCCGGCTTCCATCGTCACAACCACGCGGATCGGTCCGACGCCTTCTTCAAGTACGAGCGTCGCGCTCTCGCCCGAAACTTTGACGGCGCGCGTCGCAACCAGCACGTGCGCCGTTCCAATCGTCGGGTGTCCCGCAAACGGTACTTCGCCGCCCGGCGTGAAAATGCGCACCCGCCGCGTGTTGGCTTTGTCAGCCGGCGGATAACAGAACGTCGTCTCGGAGTAGTTGAACTCGCGCGTGATCGGTAACAACAACTCGTCGGGAATTCCCGTTGCGTCGGGAATTACCGCGAGTTGATTCCCGCCAAACGTCTTATCGGTAAAGACGTCTGCAGTGACGTACCGAACTTCCACGTTCGTTACTCAGCGCCGAGGAACGGATACGTCCAGTCACGCGGCGGCGCGAGATTCTCTTTCATCGTACGTGCACTTACCCAGCGAACGAGATTGAGTTTCGAGCCGGCTTTGTCGTTCGTGCCGCTCGCGCGCGCACCACCGAACGGCTGCTGGCCAACCACCGCGCCCGTCGGCTTGTCGTTGACGTAGAAGTTGCCCGCCGAGTGACGCAGCCTGGCCTGTGCTTCGCGCACCGCGCCGCGATCCTGCGAGAACACCGCGCCTGTGAGCGCATACGGCGACGTCTTGTCGACCACGCCGAGGATCTGCGACCACTTGGAATCGTCATAGACGTGCATCGTCATGACCGGGCCGAAGATTTCCTCGCACAGCAAGCGGTAAGAGGGATCCTTCGTTTCCACGAGCGTCGGCTCTACGAACCAGCCCTTCTTGTCCGACGATCCACCACCGCTGAGGATCTTCGCGTTCTTCTTTGCGTCCGCGATGTACTCGGTGATGCGCGCGAACGCGCGCTTGTCGATCACCGCACCCATGAAGTTTCTGAAGTCGCGCGTGTCGCCGACTTTGATCTGCTCCATCATGCCGACGACGAGCTCCTTCACTTTCGGAGCGATCGATTTCGGAATGTACGAGCGGCTGGCCGCCGAACACTTCTGACCCTGATACTCGAACGCACCACGCACGATCGCGACCGCAAGCGCCTCGACGTCTGCCGACGGATGCGCGACGATGAAATCCTTGCCGCCCGTTTCACCCACAATGCGCGGATAGCTGCGGTACTTCTCGATGTTTGCGCCGATCGTCTTCCACATCGACTGGAACACACCCGTGCTGCCCGTGAAGTGCACGCCGGCAAGCTCTTCGCTCGCGAGCACGCTGCTTGAAATCATCGACGCGTCGCCCGGCAGGAAATTGATGACGCCCGGTGGCAGGCCCGCTTCGACGAACAGCTTGTACGTGTACCACGAACTGAGCACCGCAGACGTCGCGGGTTTCCACAGCACCGTGTTGCCCATGAGCGCGGGCGAAGACGACAGGTTGCCACCGATCGCTGTGAAGTTGAACGGCGTCACCGCGAACACGAATCCTTCGAGCGGGCGATAATCGCTCACGTTCCACATAGAGTGATCGCCGATCGGCTGTTCGCGATACAGCTCTTCCGCGAATCCTGCGTTGAAACGAAAGAAGTCGATCATTTCCGCTGCCGCGTCGATCTCCGCCTGGTGAATCGTCTTCGATTGGCCGAGCATCGTCGACGCGAGCAGCGTGTCGCGCCACGTCGTCGTGAGCAATTCGGCCGCCTTGAGAAGGACGGCGGCGCGATCTTCCCACGACCACGTTGACCAGTCTTTCCACGCTTTGCGCGATGCAGCGATTGCGGCCTGGATATCCTTCGGACGCGCCTTGTGCATGCGTGCGAGCACGTGTCCGTGCGCGTGCGGCATTACCACGTTCGACGTATCGCCAGTAAAGATCTCCTCGCCACCGACCACCACCGGGATGTCGATCTTTTCCGACGCCATCGACTTGAGCCGGGCTTTGACCGATGCGCGTTCGGGTGAACCGGGCGCATATACGCGGACGGGTTCGTTAGTCGGGACGGGAACGCGGCGCAAACCGTTAAAGTCGGACATGTCTGGGGACGAGAATTAAGAGAGGACGAGAAGACGAGAGACAAAAAAGGCGGCTCCTGGCCGCCTGCGAATCTTATAGCCGGAACCAATGCTTTGCGCGGGTGTTCGCGGGGCGATAACGTCACTGTCCGGCGCCTTTTGGAGATGCGATGAAGACCCTCGTGGCCGAAGACGATCCGTCAATCAGGCTTTTGCACGTTACCGCGCTCAAACAGCGTGGCCACCACGTATTGGAGGCCGACGACGGCGACGTGGCGTGGAAGCTCTTCGAAAAGGAGCACCCGTCGCTCCTGATTCTGGATTGGCAAATGCCACGGCTCGACGGCTTGTCGCTCACGCGTCGCATTCGCGAGGCTGAAGCGGAGCGCGCGGCGTTCATTCTCATGGTGACCGCGCGGGACCAGGAGGACGATCTGCTGACGTCGCTCGACGCTGGTGCAGACGACTACTTGTCCAAGCCGTTCACCCCCGACGCGTTACAGGCGCGGCTCAACATCGCCGAGCGGCGGATTGCGGTCGATCGCGAACATCGCAAGACCGAAGCGGCGTTGCGCGAGGCGCGATATCTCGCCGGCATTGGCGAAACGGCCGTGGCTCTGCAACACGAGATCAACAATCCGCTCGCGGCCGTGGTTGGCAACGTGCAGCTACTCGAGCGTGGCATGGTTCCCGCGAACGAAATGCAGTCCGTCATGCACGACATCGTCACGCAGAGCAAACGCATTACCGACGTACTCGGCCGGCTGCGCGAGCTGACGCAGGCGCGCTCGGTGGATTACGCGGAGGGCATCAAAATGCTCGACCTTACCAAGCACCAGGAGTGACGTGGCGCATTTCATCGGTGCGCATTCGAGGGACAACGGCGGGATCGATCAAGCGGTAAGGCGCGCTGCGTCGGCGCAGATGAGTGCGCTGCAAGTGTTTTCCGCGGTCCCCAAGTACTACAACGACAAAGTGAGTGTGAAGCCGGAGCGCGCTGCGCGATTTCGTGAGGCGCTCGCGGCGGCGAACATCGCTCCGGCCAATGTGGTCGTGCACGCGGGTTATGTGCTCAACACCGCGTCGCCTGAGCCTGATAAGGCGGAAAAGGCCGCTGCTGCACTCGCGAAAGAACTCGAGCGGACGACGGCGCTTGGCGCTCTGGGGTGCTGCTTTCACCCGGGGTCAGCGCTGACCAGTGATGTGGAAAGCGCGCTCGCGCGTGCCGGAGATGCGGTAGTGCGCGCAATCGAGTCGGTGCCGAATGGGGCGCGCGTTCTCATAGAGAACACGGCGGGGGCGGGGAAAACGGTGGGGCGCACGCCGCAGGAAATCGCCGCCATGCTCGCGCGCGTGCCGTCGGTGTTGCGCGGGCGCGCTGGCTACGGATTAGACACTTGTCATCTATTTGCGGCTGGTCACGACATCGCATCGTCACCCGAGACGCAGCGCGCTGTGATCGATGCATTCGTTGATGCGGCTGGAGAGTTGCCCGCGTTCATTCACCTGAACGATTCGGAGGGCGCGTTCGGGTCGAATCGCGATCGGCACGCGCTCATAGGAGAAGGCGCAATTGGCATAGCGCCATTCGGGTGGCTGCTTGCCGATACACGCTCGCGCGACATCCCGCTCATACTCGAGACGCCGCAGTCGGATGTGGAAATTCCAGACGACGACGCGCAGGCGGACGCGAATGATGCGCGGATGATGGCGCTGCTGCGAGGCCTGATTTCATAGGGAAAA
Organism: Gemmatimonadaceae bacterium; assembly: GCA_035277145.1. Classification (GTDB taxonomy): domain Bacteria; phylum Gemmatimonadota; class Gemmatimonadetes; order Gemmatimonadales; family Gemmatimonadaceae; genus DASRAP01. Next base: position 102,329 of record DATELA010000050.1, read on the forward strand.
ATGCGGTTTTCAGAGGGGAAAAATCACGTTTCAGCGATGACGGGCGGTTTTCCCCTATGAAGAGTCCCGATTCCTCCTATGAAGTTGCCTATTGCGCGTCTCTAGAGACCACTTAGCTTTTCGCGCGTCGGGTCGGCGAACGCCGACTCTGAGTCGCACACTCTGCCGGGAGAGTTTGAGATGGCGAAGAAGAAAGCGAAGAAGGCCGCGAAGAAAGGAAAGAAGAAGAGCGGCCGCAAACCGAATGCGGCGTTCATGAAGCCGGTGCAGCCGAACGACAAGCTCGCCGCAGTGGTTGGTGGCAGCGCAATGCCGCGCACGGAAATCACGAAGAAGCTCTGGGCGTACATCAAGCGGAACGGACTCCAGGACAAGAAGAACCGCCGCATGATCAACGCCGACGACAAGCTCAAGGCCGTGTTCGGTGGCAAGGGCCAGGTCAACATGTTCCAGATGACCGCGCTGGTGTCGAAGAACATCAAGTAGTTCGGAACTCGCACCGCGCACGCCCGTACGTGAGGGGGGCGGCGCCACATTGGCCCGCCCCCTTCGCACGTCACCCCGTCTCGATTACACGTGGCCAAGAAGTCGCAGAGCAGCGAAAAGCCCGCATCTACTGCTGTCGCAGACGCGCGCGGGACACCGCGCAAGGGAGGCCGGGCGTGGGAGAACATCAAATCGATCGCGATTACCGTCGCGGTCTTTTTATTCTTGCGGGCGTTCTTCATCGAGGCGTACCGCATTCCGTCGGGATCGATGGTGCCAACGCTCTTGATCGGCGATTGGCTGTTCGTCAACAAGCTGCGCTACGGCCCGCACGTTCCATTCACGAAATGGAATCTTCCGGGATACGCTGAACCCAAGCGCGGTGATGTCGCGGTGTTCGTGTCGCCGTTTCAAACCGACATGCCGCCGGGTGATGATCCAACGCCGACGCTGGTCAAACGCGTGCAAGGCATTCCCGGCGATACGCTCCACATGCGCGACGGCATGCTCTACCTGAACGGCGAACCGCGTCCGCTGCCGCACAAAATCGACACGCTCGGCGATCCGCATCAGCGCAATCCGTTGTTTGCGTGGCAAAAGGAACACGCGCTCAAACAGTCGCGCTTTGGCGCTGCGCCCGACGATCCCGATCTCGACAACTGGGGCCCAATCGTCGTACCGCCGGGCCACTATTTCATGATGGGCGACGCGCGCTACGACTCGAAGGACAGCCGTTACTGGGGACTCGTGCCGCGCGCGAATTTCCGCGGACGCACGCTCTTCGTGTACTACTCGTTCAAGAGCGGAGACGCGTCGGACAGAACGGACAGACCGTTGCCGGCGATTACGGCAATCCGCTGGGGCAGAATCGGAGACATAGTCCGGTAGCGACGAGGAACGAGGATCGAAAACGAAGAAGCGAGGGGACAGGGCTGGAGCAGACGGAGAAATGAGAGCTCCCTCACACTCCGCGCCTCCATCTTCTTCAACTCGATTCTGGCCCCTCTCATTCGCTCCTCGATCCTATATTTTGCGGTCTATGAAGCGTCTGATTGTCGTTGGGGATCGCGTTCTGGTTCGCGGCGAAGATGGAGAGCAACGCAGCCGCGTTGGTCTCTATTTGCCGCCGACGGCGGTTGACGCGCAGCAAGTGCAGGGCGGCGATGTCGTCGCCACAGGACCCGGCCAGCCCATGCCCGACCTCGGCGATGCGTCGTCTGATGAGCCGTGGCGCCATCAGCCGCGCGAGACGCGGTACGTACCGATGCAAGCGAAAGTCGGCGACTATGCGTTGTTCTTTCGCAAGGCTGCCGTGGAAATCACCTTCGAAAACGAGCGTTATCTCGTCGTGCCGCAGCACGCCATTCTCGCGATTGTGCGCGATGGCGCCGCGCGGGACGAGTGATGTCGCTGGAGAATCACCATGTCGATGTATCCGGAACCCATGATCGCCCCGATGCGCGCAGAGCTGACGTCGGTTGGATTCACTGAGCTGCGCAACGCATCAGAAGTCGATGGCGCACTGAACAAAGCGACAGGCACAACGTTGCTCGTCGTCAATTCGATGTGCGGTTGCGCAGCGCGCAACGCGCGTCCCGCAATTCGCAGCGCGATTCAGCACAGCGCGCGTCCTGAAAAGCTCGTGACCGTGTTTGCGGGCCAGGATGGCGAAGCGACGAAGCAGGCGCGCACGTACATCACGGGGTACGCGCCGTCATCGCCGTCGATCGCGCTGCTCAAGGACGGCGAACTCGTCTACATGATGGAGCGCTGGCAGATCGAAGGACGCGACGCGCAGACCATCGCCGCCGATCTCACGGCTGCATTCGACGAGCACTGCGCAGGGAACACCGTAGCGCGGTGATGTTCGTGCCGCGCGGCCGCGCGGCGCCGCGCGCAATCACGATGTTCGTGGCGAGCACGCTCACTGTGCTCGCCACCGTCACGTGCGGCGAACGCAGTGACGCAACGGATCCAACGGACGATCCGCGTCTCGCGGACTCGGTTGCGACGATCACGATCACGCCGGCGAATGCATCGGTCGGCGTGGGTGCGACGCTGGAGCTCAGCGCGTTACTCACGGATTCATCCGGCGCGACGGTGGTTGGTCCGTCAGTGGATTGGACGTCGGCGAACACGGGCATCGCGCGCGTGCGTGACGGTGGTCCCATTCTCGGTATCGTGACCGGCACTGCGATCGGTGATGTCACGATCACAGCAACGCTGACTGCGCCGAGTGGTGACAAGGTTGCGACGACGACGGTGAGCGTTGTGCCTGCGGTTGTTGCGAATGTGTCCGTTGTGCCGGGCGTTCTTTCGCTCGGCGTTGGGCGCAGTGAGCAACTCACTGCGATCGTCACCGACGCGCAGGGGAATCCGTTAACTGGGCGCGTCGTGCAATGGACGTCGACTTCGGGCGCAGTGATCGTCGACGACTTTGGGCGCGTGACCGGCGTGTTCACGGGCACCGCGACGATCACCGCGACGTGCGAAGGTCAGCAGGGCACAGCGTACATCACGGTCAACGCACTTTCGCCGAGCTGAGTCTCGCGGGGAGTTACGCCTGCGCGATCCAGCGTCCGAGTTCGCGGAAGGACGGACGCTTGCCGTACATGAGCATGCCCACGCGGTAGATCTTCGCCGAGAACCATACGGCGACGCCGGTCGAGACCATCAGCATCAGCACAGAACCGATCTTCTCGAGTAGCGACAGTTCTGTCAGCGCGAGTCGCAGTGGCAGAATCACCGGCGATGTAAACGGAATCCACGACAGCGCGACCGCGAGCGCCGAATCCGGCGCCAGAAAAACCGGCTGCGCAAACATGAATGCCACCACGATCATCATCGTGACGGGTCCGGCGGCGGCTTGCGCGTCCTGCGTGCTGTTGACGGTCGCGCCCGCCGCGGCGAACAAGCACGCGTAGAACGTGAAGCCGAAAATGAAAATGGCGAAGAACAACACTCCGACCCCGAAGCTCACATCGGGCATCGGGATCGGTGTCGCGCTGCCCACACCGAACTTGGCGAGAATCGGTCCGCGCGTGAAATACAGCGTGACCGCGCTGGCGAGCCACACAGCCTGCTGAGTGAGGGCGACGCTCGCGACGCCAAGCACTTTTCCGGCAAGCAGGAGCTCCGCTTTGACGCTTGCCGCGATCACTTCTGACACGCGAGTCGTTTTTTCTTCCACGACGCTCATCAGGATCGAACTGCCAAAAAGAATCAGCGTCATGTACAGCACGACCACGATGACAATTGCCAGCACCATGGATGCGCGTCCAGCACCGCCTACTCCGCGGTCGGTCACGCGATCCGTCTTCAGCGACAGGTTCACGCGCATGAGGTCTTCGAGTTTCCTCGAATCGAGTCCCTCCCGCTCGAGCCGCTGCCGGAGTACGACCCCTTCGATGGCCCGCTCGATGAGCTCCGTGATTCCAACGGACGACGCGTCACGCGCGGCGTAGCGTGCGCGTGATCCGCTCACAGCAGCAGTGTCGAGTACGAGATACCCCTGCAGCCTGCGCGACTTCACTGCTTCGACCGCCAGCGATTCCGCCGCGGCCTGCTCGTTGGGCGCGACGCGCACGATCGGAATACTCTCCGGCGCACCCGCTGGGCCGGCGATGCGGGCCCGCACCTCGTCTGCAAACCGGCCAGTGCCGACGTCGAGAATCTGGATGTTGCTGACCCGGGCGCCACGGATCGCCTTGTTCGACAAGACGGCCTGCCCAAACATCAGGCCCGCAAAAAGCAGCGGAAAAACGAACGTCCCGATGATGAACCACTTTGTGCGAACGCGCTCGAGATACTCGCGCTTGAAGACCGCCCAAAACTTAGCCATGACCGGACATTCCCTCTTCGATGCCGTGCGCACCAACGCGTTGCAGGAAGATTTGGTGCAGCGACGGGGTTACGCGCTCGAATCGTGTGATTGACGCGCCAGCATCAACGAGCCGGCGGAGTAACACCTGCGCGTCAGCATTGGGCGCGAGTTCGATCTCGTAGTACTTGTCGTGATCATCTGCGCGGCTTACGAGCGCCCTATCCGCGAGGATCGCCGTAACGCCGTTGCCGGCGCTGCCTGCGAGCGCGAGCGCAATCGTGCGATCGCCGCCCGCGGATTTTACTTGCGCCATTGTACCGTCGAGCACCTTTTCGCCGCGCGCGATGATACATACCGCATCGCACATGCGCTCGGCGTTGTCCATCAAGTGCGTCGAGAAAATCACCGTTTTTCCGCGGCGCTTCAGTTCGACGATCGTGTCCTTCAGCGCTTGCGCATTGATCGGATCAAGCCCGCTGAATGGCTCGTCGAGAATCACCAGATCGGGATCGTGCAGCAGCGTTCCGATGAACTGCACTTTCTGCTGCATGCCGCGGGACAACTCATCCAACTTCGAGAGGCCCCAGTCTTTCTCAGGCGTCTTCAGCGAAAGCCGCTCCATCCATTCTGTGATCCGCGGATCAGCCACGCGCGGCGGAATCCCCTTCAGTTCGCCAAGGAATCGAAGCAAACGCCGCACCTGCATTTTTCGGTACAGGCCGCGCTCTTCTGGGAGATAGCCGACTCGATCGAGCACGGTGCTATCGCGGACCGACTGGCCCAGCACCGCGATTGAGCCTGCGTCCGGTGCGATGACGTTCAGAATCATTCTGATCGTCGTCGTCTTGCCCGCACCGTTCGGGCCGAGCAGGCCATAGACGCTCCCCGCCGGCACCTGCAGTGACAGATTGCTCACGGCAAGGTGTGATGCAAATCGCTTAGTTACGTCGCGAATGTCGAGTGCGTATTGCGGCATACAGGGGTGGATGCGGACTGCCTACCGGGCGATAACCTAAAGCCATGGCGAACCGACCGGCCATACGATGCCACCGACAGGAAGTGTCGTGAGCGGAGGTTCGGGAGTCGGACGGCAGGCGCTGTCCGATTTGTCGCAGGCGTCTGCCGCACAGCCTGCCGGCGGCCCCGTCGTCTCCGTTGTCATGCCGTGCCTCAACGAGGCCGACACGGTTGCCGCATGCGTTACCCGCGCACGTGAAGCACTCGCCGCCGCGCAGATACGCAGTGAAGTCATCGTTGCCGATAACGGTAGTACGGACGGCAGCCAGGACCTCGCACGCGCCGCGGGCGCGCGCATTGTGCCGGTGTCGGCGCGCGGCTACGGCGCAGCGCTCATGGGTGGCATTGAAGCCGCCAACGGCCGCTTCATCGTCATGGGCGACGCCGACGAGAGCTACGATTTCGGTGAATCGCCGAAATTCGTCGCCAAACTGCAACAAGGATTCGATCTCGTGCAGGGCTCGCGCCTGCCATCGGGCGGCGGCCGAGTCATGTCGGGCGCGATGCCGTTTCTGCATCGCTGGTGGGGCAATCCCATGTTCTCGATGCTCGCGCGATGGTGGTTCCGTTCACCGGTGAGCGACGTGTTCTGTGGCCTGCGTGGATTCTCCAAAGACGCCTACGCGAAACTGCGCTTGCAGTGCACGGGCATGGAGTTCGCGACAGAAATGATCGTGCGCGCGTCGCTGATGGGACTTCGCATGGGTGAAGTACCAATCACGCTGCACCCCGACGGACGCAAATCGCATCCTCCGCACTTGCGCACGTTTCGCGACGGATGGCGCACGCTGCGTTTCTACTTGTTGTTCAGTCCGCGCTGGCTTTTTCTCTATCCCGGCCTCGTGCTCACGCTACTCGGCGCGACCGCGGCCGTCGCTGGGTATGCCGGCGTTCGCATCGGTAGCGCGGGACTCGACGTGCACACGCTGCTCTTTGGCGCACTGATGATGATCGCCGGCTATCAGGGCGTGATCTTTGCCGTGCTCACGAAGTTGTTTGCAATCAATTCAGAATTGCTTCCGCCCGATCCGCGCATGCAGCGCTTCACGCGCCGATACGCGCTCGAACAGGGACTCATACTCGGCACTGTGCTCATCGCGATCGGCATTGCGCTCGTGATCGCGACGATGGTGAGTTGGGCCGAGCGCGATTTCGGTGCACTCGAGTATCCGCGCACGCTGCGCATCGCCATTCCGGGCGTGTTGTCGACCGTGCTTGGACTGCAAACCATCCTGTTCGTGTTCTTCACCGGTGTGTTGCAACTCGATCGTCGCGTGCCGCAGCGATGATGGATGACGTTGCAAAGTTTTCGGAGATCGGTGATCGGTACGGCGAACAACTCGCACGCGGACTGCGGCTCACCGGCGAAAACGCCGAGTACTTCGCGCGCGGACGCATTGCGCGTGTAGCGGCGTTCGCGCAGGAACACGATTTTCGCGTGGCGTCGGTGTTGGACTTCGGCTGCGGAACGGGATCGTCGTTGGCAATTCTCCGCGAACAGTTTCCGTCGGCGGAGATCGTTGGATTCGAACCGGCGCCCGGTCTCCGCGCGCTCGCACATGGCGCCGCGATGAAAATCGGTGCGCATGTGGTCGACAGCGATTCGCTGAGTCTCGACCGCGCGGTCGATCTCGTGTATTGCAACGGCGTGTTTCACCACATTCCACTCCATGATCGCCACAAGGCGACGTCCGCCATGGCTCGCGCGCTGCGCACCGACGGTCTCGCGTGTGTGTGGGAGAATTCACCGTTCAATCCCGGTACGCGCTTCGTGATGTCGCGCGTCGAGTTCGACCGCGACGCTGTGTTGCTGACGCCCGGTGAAGTCCGCCAGTACCACAAAGCCAACGGTCTCAGGCCCATGGCCACCGAGTACCATTTCATTTTCCCGCGCGCGCTGCGATTCGCGCGCGTTTTCGAGCATGCGCTGCGCGGGTTGCCGTTGGGCGGACAGTTTCTCGTTGCGAGCGGCCGTGACTGACGACGTGCCGCGCGACATGCGCATCTCGCAGAATGCCGTGCTCGCGCTCGTACTCGCGGTCGCGGCCGCGGTGTTCGTGTACATGGTGTGGGGCGGACTCGACCGGCCGGGCCTGTACCACGATGAGAAAGCGTACGTCCTGCAGTCGCGCATTTATCTGGGATTGCATTTCGCCGAGGCGTCGCCGCCCGTGCCTCAATTGTGGGAACAGGTGCACGTGTTTACGCAGCCGCATTACGCAGCGCGTTATCCACCCGGATTCCCCGCCGTGCTAGCGATCGGGTCCGCGATCGGCATGCCGGGACTGATTCCGATTCTCTGCTCGGCGCTGACAGCGGCGTTGCTCTTTCTGTTTGGCCAGCAATTCACAGGGCGATGGACGGCGTTCGTCGCGACATCGCTGTGGCTCGCTGCACCCATCAACACCGAGTGGCGCGCAACGTATTTCTCGGAATCACTCACGTGCCTGCTCTGGGTGTCGTGGTGCTATTTCGCGTGGCGCTATCGCACGCACGGTCGCCGGCGCGATTTGATATTCACGTCACTGCTGGTCGCATTCGCCGGAATCACACGGCCCGTCACCGCGATCGCACTCGCAATTCCACTGATCGCGATTCTATGGCCGCGGATTCGCACCGCGATCGGCCGACGCGACACACTTGTCGCCGCCGCGGCCGGTCTCGTGATCTGCGCGGTCGTTCCGTTCTGGAACCACGCGGTGCTGGACAGTTGGACCACCGTGCCGTACGCCGAGTATTCGGCGCGCACGTATCCGTTCGATATGCCGACGTGGAAAACGGATTGGTCGCCGGCACCGCGCGAGTTGCCGCCTGACATGGTGGCGCTGGGTGAGGCGCAGCGGATTGGTTACTCCGAGCGATCGGCCTCAGCGTTGCCCGGGCTGTACGCACACAGACTGAATCGATTCGCGTCTGATGCGGTACCGTTCAAATACCGCTGGCTCAGGTACATCGCGCCAATTGGATTGTTGTTGCTCGGTGGCGCGGGATGGGTCGGGCTCGCCAGCGCGCTGCTGCTGGTGCTCGCGCACATCACCATGCCGCACGCGGCGCACTGGACCATTTATTACGTCGATGTATTCCCGGTGGTCGCGTTTGGCGCAGTGTTCGCGCTTCGCCGATTGCTCGACTTTCTCGCGTGGGGGAGTCCGCGCATTACGGCGATGGCACCGCACGCACCCGCGGCCGCGTTGACCATCGGACTTTCGTTGCTGCTCACCGGTGGTTCGTTATGGCGACCGGATCCAATCGACAAAGAAGGCTGGATGCAGCGTGAGATGCCGTTCCGCGCACTCGTGTGTGCGTTGCCGCCGGGCGAGAAAATTGTATTCGTGCGTGCACGTCCCGGTGCGTCGCCGCACCACATGCTGGTCGATAACGATCCACGCTGGCGAACGAGCAAAACGTGGATCGTGCGCGAGTGGACGACGGAGAGGAATCGCGCGTTGATTGAAGCCGCGCCGGCGCGCGCCGCGTACATCTATGATGAGAAGGCCGGCTGGATGGCGCTGATGAATCGCGATGGCACGGCGTCGACGCAGGGCGTGATCAGCGTGCGCGATGTGGACTGGAGTACGGGTCGCGGGCTTTGGTGCCGATGACGCTTCCCGCAGAATTCGTCGACGCGCCCGTCATCGATACCGAGTCTGTCGTGTCGTGCGCGATATGCGGCGGTGCGGCGACGGCAGAGTATGCGCGCGGATTCGACTACGAGCTTCGCACGTGCAAGAACGAATGGACGTTCGTGCAGTGCACCGGATGCGCGCACGTGTGGCTCAACCCGCGCCCCGCAGTGAGTACACTCGGCGTGATTTACCCGCCGCACTACTACGCGTACGATTACGAGACGCGCATCAACCCCATCGCGCGGTGGGGAAAGTCGATGCTCGACACGATGAAGCTCGGCGCAATCATCAAACGGCTCGACCGTGCGCCGCGCACGTTCATCGACATCGGATGTGGTTCAGGCCGCTATTTGCACGCGATGGCAGCACGCGGACTCGCGAGCAAGGACATCCGCGGCCTCGAGCTGGATCGCAAAGTTGTTGACCGGCTCGCTGCGCAAGGTTTCGCGGTGGAGTGTGCGCGTGCGGAAGATGCGCAGATTCCTGAACGCTGCATCGATCTCGCGACGATGTTTCACGTCGTGGAGCACGTGGATTCACCGGATCGTGTTGTGAAGCGCATTGCTTCGTGGCTTGCACCCGGTGGCGTGCTCGCGATCGAGACGCCGAATCTCGACGCACTCGACCGGCGGCTGTTCACACAGCGTTATTGGGGCGGGTATCATATTCCGCGTCACTGGCACCTGTTTACCGCCGACACGCTCGCGCGGCTCATGCGCAACGCCGGACTCGAACCGATCGCGACGCTCTATCAAACCGGGCATTCGTTCTGGATGTATTCGTTGCACCATGGACTTCGATATGGCGAACGGCCGCGTCCCGGTCTCGCGCGTTTGTTCGATCCGCTGGCGAGTGTCGTTCCGCTCGCGGCGTTCACAATGTTCGACAAAGTGCGCGCGGCATTCGGGTTTCGTACATCCGCAATGCTGATGCTCGCGAAGCGGAGCGCGTGACGTGACCACTGCGACGCGCGATCGCAACGATCCGTACTCACCGTACCGGCAGCAGATGCTCACGCCGGCGCGCGTAAAAGAGCTGAGCCAGTTGCGTCCGGCGCGCGTGGTGTTCGACGTCGCGCTGTGCTGGGCGTTCATTGTTGGCGCGTGGTCGCTCGTCGCGTGGCGGTTCACCTGGTGGACGGTTGCGATCGCGATGGTCGTGATTGGCACGCGGTACTACGCACTGTTCATCATCGGGCACGACGGCTTGCACCGTCGCTTGTTCCCCGACCGCAAGACGAACGATTTGTTCTGTGATTTGTTCGTGCTCGGACCGATTGGTGCAATTACGCGGCTCAACAATCGCAATCACCTCGGTCACCACCAGCATTTGTCGAGCGAACTCGATCCCGACCGGCACAAGCACGGATGCTTCAACAAGACTGATCTCACGGAATTGCTCGGCTATCTCTCAGGGATCACGAGCATCTGGCGTTCGGTGCACAATGTGTTCTTTGCGTCAGGACGCGCGCCGACGGGTGAATCGCGCGATGACGGATACGTGCCACGAGATTTTATCGCGCTTGCGGTGGTGCAGGGCGCGTTGATCGGCGGACTCACGTGGTGGTTCGGATGGTGGGGTTGGCCGCTCTTGTGGGCGGCGCCCGTCTATGTGTTCACGTACCTCGGCGATTCGATTCGCAGTTTCGCCGAGCATTCGCATCCGCAGGCCGACGCACTCGCAGACGAGCATCGCTTGATCACGTACGTCAGCTCGCTGCCCGAGCTGATGTTCTTCGCGCCGATGAACATGAATTACCATGCGGCGCACCATCTGTGGGTGTCGATTCCGTATTACAACCTGCCGGTCGCCGACGCGGAAATGCGGCGTCATCCACTCGCCGCCGAGCTCGAGTGGAGAAGGAGTTACGTCGGGTACATCGTGCGGTACGCGTTCGCGCTGCCGCTCGAGGAGTGTCGCGTCGAGGCCGTTCGTCGCGTTTAGGTGCTCGGGACGACCACGAAGCGACTCAGCGCGACGGCGTCAGGCCGACGCGAATGCCGACGAAGTAGTCGTAGAGCGTGCGCGGCGTTGTGGGCTGACCGAAGTCGCCAGTGACCGCGCCCTCGTCGTAGTGATTGCGCAGTATGCCAAACTCGATCGAAGGGCGCCCGCGTGTGTTCCACGTCGCGCCGATAGACGCTGCGGTGAGACTCTGGTGCAGCTCCTGATAGCGCGTCACGACGGGGTCGTCGCCTGCTGGTCCGCTCGAGAAAATCCACGAGATACCGACGTGCGGTTCCCACGATCCCAAATCGCGTCCGTAGCGAACTCCAATATTTGCCGGACCGATGAATGCGGATTGCCCGATGAGCGCGAAATGATTGCGTGAGTCCGGTTCATTCATCGCGAGCTTGACGTACGGCCAGATCATGAAGTGACGATCAGTTGCATACGCCTGGCCCGCACGGCCCACGCCTTCTTCGAAATACCAACCAAACGGCGCGCCGATTTCGACCCGGCGGCCAAATCCGTACGCCGGGCCGATGTATAGGATGTGATCAGGACGTTGGCGCTCGTTGTTGCGGCGTTGATCGGCCAGCGCTGTGAAGCCGGCGTCCATGCGAAAGCCCGGATCGACGCGCGCGTTGTGAAACGTGGGGAAGCACGCGCTCGCGAGGAGCAGTGGTGTGATGCGCGCGAGAGTCCGCATTCCTTGCACGAGGAGTATTTGCATCGAGGCTGTTCAGCTTGGCTACCCTCGACGCGGCTTGCCGTCACTTTCGCGGGACAAACCGAACTACAAACGCAACGCAGAGCCGCAGAGAACGCAGAGCTACGCAGAGGAAGACTTGCGGTAACAGCGCTCGCCACGCCAACAGGTCGCTCGGCGAGCGCTGTTACCAACAGTCTCTCTCTGCGGTCCTCTGCGTTCTCTGCCCCTCTGCGTTGCGTTTTCGATCTCGAATCGCGTTGAAGTGTTGCGGACGCGCAGCGAGTGGTCCGCGTTGCAAAACAGTTTCAATTCGCACGGAACCGCGCTCACACTCTCTCGGTAAAGGTGTGAATGAGCGGTGTGCGCCAGTCGCGGCGCGCAGGTGTGCCCGCGATTCGATTTGGTGCGCTCGTCGCCGCGCTGATTGCGGCGGGATGCGACAATCCATCATCGAGCAATCCTGAACGCGGACTCGTCCTCCGTACGCGCATGCCCGCTGCGCTCGAGGGCGTGGGTCCGGCCGTCGCCGCTCAGCTCGTTCCTTTCGATCGCGTTCGACTCGTCCTCACCCGATTGACGGGCGCGCGCGCCGCCGATGTGTCGTTCCCCGTCGATGCAGCGCAGGATCCAATTCAACTGAGCCTCGACGTTCCGCTCGGGCTCAACGTGCCGCTGCTTGGTGAACTCTTCACGTTGATCGTTGAATGCATCGACAGCAACGGCGCAGCAGTGTATCGCGGCGGTCCGGTGCCCGTGCTCGTGAAGCCCGGTACTGCAACGCCGCCGGTCGACATTCAACTCGCGTATGTCGGCGGTGGATCAGTTGCCACCGTCTTGCAGATCGTTCCGAACACGTTGTCGGTACTGCTCGGCCAGGCGTTCTCGTTCACCGCTACGGCATTCGATGCGCAAGGCAATCCGGTCGATGCACCCATCGTGTGGTCGGTGCTCGATCCGTTGCTCGCCACGCTGACATCGCCGCTGGGCGGAGCAGGCTCAGCACTTGGACTTGGAACGGCGCGCCTTGTTGCTGCGATCCCCGACGGTCCCGCCGACACGGCGCTGCTCAACATCTCACCGCTTCCTGTCGCTACGCGGCTGCTCGAACTCGTATCCGGAGGCGGGCAGAGCGGTTTCATTGGAGCGCTGCTCGGCGATCCCATTGTTGTGCGCGTGGTTGACGAGGCATCGCAGCCGCTCAGCGGAATCCCCGTTCAGTTCAGCGCATCGAACGGCGGAATCCTTGGCACACCGAGCGTGTTGAGCGGCAGCGGCGGTCTCGCACAAACCACATGGACGCTTGGTTCGTTGCTCGGGACACAACGACTGACGGCGACTGCCGAAGCACTCACCGGTGCGCCGCTCAGCGTTCCGGCGACGGGATTATCGCTGCCGGTTGTCGTCGCAACTGCGCTCGAGCTGACCACATCGGTTGCGTCAACCATTGCAGGCACGATTCTCACCGATGTTGTCGTGCGCGCAGTCGATGACGCCGGCAGTCTCGTCACGAGTTACACAAGTCCGATCACGCTCGCGCTCGGCAACAATCCAGGTGGAGCAATGCTGCTCGGCAAACGGACGGTTACACCGACAAACGGCGTCGCGACGTTCGATGATCTGTCGATTCAGAAAGCAGCGAGTGGCTATTCACTTGTTGCGACGGCGCAGGGACTCACGAACGCGACGTCGAACTCGTTCAGCATCACGAACGCCGCGGCTGCAGTGCTTTCACTGGTCAGCGGGAACAATCAGTCCGCGCTCGTCGGTGCATTGCTCGGTAGTCCGTTGAGCGTTCGCGCTGCCGACGCGTTCGGAAATCCCGTTGCCGGCGTGCCAGTTGCGTGGGCCGTTGCGCTCGGCGGTGGATTACTCGGAAGCCCATCGTCGCAGACAAACGCGAGCGGTGTTGCAACAAATACGTGGACGTTGGGTTTGCTCAGCGGACTTCAACGCGCGACGGCGAGCGCGAACGGACTGAGTGGTTCGCCGAACACATTCAGTGCAACAGGACTTGCACTGCCAGTCGTTACGCGCGTGTTGCAGCTGGTTTCGGGTGGCGGACAGTCCGGACTGATTGGTGCGCTGCTCGGCGAGCCAATTGTCGTTCGCGTTGTCGACGAAGCGTCGCGGCCGATCAGTGGGATTCCGATTTCATTCAGCGCATCGAACGGCGGAATTCTCGGCACGCCGAGCCCGGTCAGCAATTCAAATGGTCTCGCGCAAACAACGTGGACGCTCGGATCGCTACTCGGGACGCAAACGCTTACGGCGAACGCAGACGGACTCACCGGTCAGCCATTGGCTGTACCTGCGACGGGCCTGCCACTGCCGGTCGTGGTGGCGACCGCACTCGAACTCACGACTACTGTTGCTTCGACAGTTGCGGGTACCACACTCACCGATGTGACCGTGCGCGCCGTCGATGACGCGGGCAGGGTTGTGCCGAGTTACGCCAATCCGATCACGTTGGCACTGGGCAACAATCCTGGTGGCGCGACGCTGCTCGGCAAACGGACGGTGACGCCGACGAACGGTGTTGCGACGTTCGATGATCTGTCGATCCAGAAAGCAGCGAGTGGTTATTCACTCGTAGCGACGGCGCAGGGACTCACGAACGCGACGTCGAATTCGTTCAGCATCACCAACGCCGCGGCTTCGGTCATGAGCATTGTGAGCGGCAACAATCAATCCGCAGTGCTCGGCGCCTTGCTCGGCAGTCCATTGAGTGTGCGCGTTACGGATGCGTTTGCGAATCCCGTTGCGGGTGTTCCTGTTGCGTGGGCTGTGTCGCTTGGCGGCGGTCTGCTTGGAAGTCCGACGTCGCAAACAAATTCGAGCGGCATCGCAACAAACACGTGGACGCTCGGGCTGCTCGCCGGGCTTCAGCGCGCAACCGCGAGTGCAAATGGGCTCAGTGGATCACCCGCGGTGTTCAGCGCGACCGGCCTCCTCGGCTTGCCGCTCGATCGGGCGCGAGGACGGCGAACTCCGTAACTGTCCGGAAACGATGCGCTATGGAATGCGCGTGACACTTGACGGTGCGGCGCGACGGCGTCTATGATGTGAACACAATTGAAGCCGTGGTGATTTGCCGCCTATTGCCGCCACGTAAAAGAAAGTGCTAAAAAGCGATTGCGCCCGGCGGATTGGAACCTCCAATCAACTGGGCGATTTCGTTTTCACGGAGTTACACCTTTGGAACTGATGTTCGCGATGTGCGCGACGCAGGTCTGCATGTGTCCACGCTGGCGGCCTCCCCTCGGAGAGCGGTCCAGTGTTGCACGCCTGTGCGTGACGCGCTGACGAACTAGAGCAGAAGTCTCGCTCAACCTTCGCCCGACTCTCCCACGAGAGTCGGGCTTTTCTTTTTCCTGGAGCTGATGTCATGAGCACGAGCAGCACGAGAAGCACGAGTTCCCTGCCAATCGGCGTGTATCACGAGCATCCCGATTGGTTCAAGCCGCTCTTCAAAGAACTCGACAAGCGCGGCGCCAACTACGTGCGGCTCGACGCAGCGTCACACGTGTTCGATCCCGGCGAACAGAGCGCACCGTATTCGCTCGTGTTCAACCGCGCGAGTCCATCCGCCTATTTGCGCGGTCACGCGCAGTCCACGTTCCACACGTTGCACTGGGTGCGGCATCTCGAGCGCATTGGCGTTCCGGTACTGAACGGGTCGCACGTGTACCAGTACGAACTCTCGAAGGCGTCGCAGATCGATCTGCTCGCGTCGCTCGGACTTCCGTTCCCGCGTGCGCGCGCCATCAACAACGCCGCGCAAGCACTCGACGCCGCGCGCGACCTCCGCTTTCCGGTGCTCGTCAAAGCAAACATCGGCGGAAGCGGCGCGGGCATTGTTCGCTACGACACACGCGACGCGCTCGAAGGTGCCGTACGCGGCGGCACGATCGCACTCGGCGTCGACAACGTCGCGCTCGTGCAGGAATCCGCGCCGTTGCGCAACGGGCACATCACGCGCGTCGAAACACTCGGCGGCAAGTATCTCTACGCGATCAACGTCTATCCGGCGACGGGATCGTTCGACTTGTGTCCCGCGGACGCATGCCAAACGACATCGGGTGTTGAACTCGTGCGCGGTGCGTGCGCAATTGACGCACCGAAAACCGGTATGCGTGTCGAGGGCACGACGCCACCCGCAAACATCATCGCGGAAGTCGAGCGCATTTCACGCGCGGCGCAACTCGACGTTGGCGGCATCGAGTTTCTCGTCGACGATCGCGACGGCAAACACTACTACTACGACATCAACGCGCTCTCGAACTTCGTGGCGGATGCGGTGAACGTCGTGGGATTCGATCCGTGGGCGCGGCTCGTGGACTATCTCGAGAGCCGATCCGCGCAGTCAGGCGCGAACGGGAATGGGGCAAGGGGTAACGTCAGCGACTCGGAAACCCACGACCGCCTACCGCCTACCGCCTACAACCCTGTCTCAGCGGAGCTCATCGCATGAGATACGGCTACTGGCTTCCGGTGTTTGGCGGCTGGCTCCGCAACGTGCCCGACGAGCGCATGGAGACGTCGTGGCAATACGTCAGCAAACTGGCGCGGCGCAGCGAGCAGATCGGTTTCGATCTCACATTGATCGCCGAGTTGTATTTGAACGACATCAAGGGAATCGACGCGCCCGCACTCGATGCGTGGTCGACCGCAGCAGCGCTTGCGGCGATCACCGAGCGGCTCGAGCTGATGGTCGCGGTGCGTCCGACGTTTCACAATCCGGCGCTGCTAGCGAAGCAAGCGGCGAACATCGACGTGATTTCAAAAGGGCGCGTGTCGCTGAACGTCGTGTCGTCGTGGTGGAAAGACGAAGCGCGGCGATTTGGCGTGCGATTTGACGAACACGACGAGCGTTACGCGCGCACCGAAGAGTGGTTGCAGATCGTCGACGGCGCATGGAAGCAACGCTCGTTCTCGTTCAAGGGACGGTTCCATCACGTCGACGATGTGATCGTGGAACCGAAGCCGGTGCGCAAACCGCGGCCGACGATTTACGCGGGCGGCGAATCAGAAGCGGCGAAGTTGCTCATCACGCGTTCGTGTGACGCGTACGTCATGCACGGCGATCCGCCGGAGCGCATCGAACCAAAAGTCGCCGACATTCAGCAACGGCGCGCGAAACTCGGGCTCGAGCCGATGCAATGCGGGATGGCCGCGTACGCGATCGTTCGTCGCACGGAGCATGCCGCGCAACGCGAACTCGAACGCATCACCAACGTCGCGCCAGGTTCGCCGGGCTACAACAACTATCAGGATTGGATTTCGAACACGCAGCTCGAGCAGCGTGTGTCGCTCGAGGATTATTCCGTTTCGAATCGTGGTCTGCGCGCAGGACTCGTCGGTACACCGGAACAGGTCGCCGAGCGCATCATCGAATTCGAGAAGGCGGGCGTGTCATTGCTTCTCATTCAGTGCAGTCCGCAGTACGAGGAGATGGAGCGATTTGCGGAAGAAGTCATTCCGCTTGTCGCGCAAGCTCGCGAAGGCGTGGCAGCATAGCATTTCGCGTCGCGAAGGAACTGCAAACGCAACGCAGAGCCGCAGAGAACGCAGAGGATCGCGGAGAAGGACTTGTTGTAACAGCTCGCACCGGGCATAGCCCGGCGATGCGAGCGCTGTTACCACAGGTCCTTCTCTGCGATCCTCTGCGTTCTCCGTCCTTCTCTGCGTTGCGTTTAGAGCGCCGACAATGGCGTGGCGAGGCTTAGTTGCACTTCGAGCCGAACCACGTGCCGCTCTCGACACCGGTGTCCCAGAATCCGTCGACGTCGTCGCCCGAACGCGTGCCCGTTGCGATCGTGCCGGCACCGGACGCCGTGACGGTGATCGTGTTGCCGGAGATGTTGCCGCCGAGCGGAATCACATCGTCGTCAACCGTCGTCGCTGTTCCAAACAGCGTTGAGCCGGCGATCGTGAAGTTCCATACGCCTTCGGAGTCACCGCTAAACTCGCCGCAGTACGCGAGATTCGAGTTGCCTTTCGGTGCCACGAAGATGCCCGTCGCCGAGCCCGACATGTCACCTTCGATGCGCGTGGAGCCGTTGTACACACCGGTGAACGTGTAGCCGCCGCCGCTCGCGGTGACGCCTTTCGTTCCGGTGTTGTACGTGCCGGTGAGTGCGTGCGATGCCACCGACGGTGTCGTGATGTCAAACGTGCCCGTCACGACGGTGCCGTTGATCGACAGCGTGATCGCGCCACTCAGACTCGCGTTGGCGCCGTTCACGGTTCCCACGAACAACATCACGGTCGTCGATGGTCCGTTGCTGTCATCGTCGCTGCACGCTGACAGTACGGATCCGACTGCCAGCACAGCAGCCGTGGTTATTGTCGAGATCCTACGGGTGAATCCCTTCATCGGGCCCTCCCTGGGGTGAATGAGTGAACCAACCGATCACAACCGCACCAACACCGCGACGAACGCCGCGCGTTCATCACGTCCTTCACCGCTGAAATCCCACGCCGAGTCATCCGACTGCAGTGAGAGCGTTTCAGCGGCCAACCGAAATCGCAGCACGTCAACGCGATTCGAGTGTTCGCTCGCGAGGCGCAGCCGGTCGTCGGCCACCTCGCACGTGCCGCCCTGCGTGTGTATGCCGTCGCCCGCGATGGCATGGCTCACGACGTACATGCCGGCGCTCAGACTCAGCGTGACGGCACCGCCCATGTCGCACACGACATCCACGGCACGCGTCGCGTCGTCGTGGCTCGTGTACTGCCAGCGCGTGGCCGACCACGTCCCCAGCAAGCCAGCCGGAAGGGCGATGCGCTCGCGCGTGTGCAGGTCCTCGACGGACCGCGACGCACCGCTGGCTTCACTGGGCGATTGTCCCAAGCGCATTTCGTCCCTCCGTTCGAATTGCCGTCTTGCCGCCAGCGTGTCGGCGCGGTAACTCACGGCACGGTATCGCGGCGGCCTTAGCCGCCTTTCGATCCGGGTCTTAGCTCCGGCATAAGACCGCTAAATCGTTGGAGGGCTTCTGCTTCGACTGACGACGCTCGGAGCGATTGACCTGCGTGATGGCCGCGGACATCCGATTCGCGGCGTACTCACGCAGCCGAAACGCGTTGCGCTACTCGCGTACCTCGTGGCCGAGGGTCAGCGTGTTGGCGGCGACGGTTTTGTGTCGCGCGACAAACTCCTCGCGCTGTTCTGGCCCGAGTCTGACGATGCACGCGCGCGCAATACGCTCTCGCAAGCGCTGCACCATTTGCGCAACGAACTCGGCGCCGATGTGATCGAAAACCGCGGCGCGAACGCGCTCGGTGTTCGCCGCGACTTGTTGTGGTGCGATGTCACCGCGTTCACCGATGCGCTTGCGCGCGATGACGCAGAACTCGCGCTCGACATGTATCGCGGTGAGTTCTGCCCGAATCTGTATGCGGACGGATCCGCAACTCTCGAGCAGTGGCTCGACGAACGTCGTCGCTATTTCCGTGCACACGCACTCGCTGCTGCGCGCGGTGCGGCAGAGCGCCTCGCGAAGAGCGGCGACGCACCCGGCGCAGCACGCGCGGCGCGCCGCGCACTGACACTGCATCCCGATGATGAGGGCGACGTTCGCGTCCTGCTCGGCATCATGGAGCAGGCGGGCGATGTCGCCGGTGCGCTGCTCGCGTATCAGGAATACGCGCGGCGTCTCGCCGCCGAACTCGACACTGAACCTGCGGCGGAAACGCAGCGGCTGGTTGAGACGATGCGCCGCCGTCGTGAACAAGCCGCGACGGCAGGCGAATCGGCACCGGTCAGCACGGAACCTGCGACACCATTACTGCGCACGTCGCAACCGCGCGTCGTACCGCGTAGCCGGCGAGTGCTTGCAGTGGTCGGCATTGCCGTGGTTGTCCTCTCGGGCGCAGCCGCCGTGGGATTGCGTAACTGGCGCGGCACACCGCCCGCGCCAAAAACCATCGCGGTGCTGCCGTTCACGCTGCAGAGTGGCGCGTCGTTCGCAGATCTGCGCGCGGGCATGGTGGATTTGCTGAGCGCAAAACTCGACGGTGCGACCGGATTCCGCGCGATCGATCCGCGTAGCGTGGTCGCGGCCGTTGCCGGTCACGACCCTTCGACGCCGCTGAGCGCAAGCGCGAGCCAGCGCATCGCGCGACAACTGGGCGCGCGCTGGTATATCAGCGGCGCGGTGATTGAAATCGCCGGACGCCTGCAGCTCAACGGAACGCTCGTCGATGTCAACGCAGGCGCCGATGCGCAACCCGTTGCAACCGCCAGCGTCAGCGGAGATACGGCTGCGCTCTTCGACCTGGTCGACGATCTCGCCGGGCGCATACTCGTGCGTCTCACGAGCGGCCGCGATACGGCGATTACGCGACTCGCGGCAGTCACGACGCATTCGTTGCCCGCGCTGAAGCGGTTCCTCGACGGCGAACGCGAATTGCGCGCGGGGCGCGACGCGCAGGCCGCAGCCGCGTTCCGCGATGCGACGATTCTGGATACCGGATTCGCGCTCGCGCAGTATCGCCTGGCTGTGACGGGCACGTGGGTGTACGCGCGCGGTGCCGAAGATCCCGCGGCGCTCGCGGCCGCGGCGAGCCGTCACGCGCAACGGTTGACGCCGCTCGCACGCGATCTTGTGACCGCGTACCGCGCGTACAAGGAATTGCGCGGCGGCGAAGCCGAGCGATTGTATCGCGGCGTCACCGAAGGGCATCCGGACAACGTCGAAGCGTGGTTCATGCTCGGCGAGACGCTCTTTCATTACAACATGTGGCGAGGCCGGTCGCCGATGGAGGCGTGGCCGGCGTTTCAGCGTGTGCTGGCGCTCGACCCGGCCAATGCGCACGCGACGATTCACCTCGCGAGGCTTGCGGCGGCGGACGGACTGGTGAGCGAGCTCGACTCGCTCAAACGACGATACCTCTCGCAGCATCCGGATGCGGAGCGTGCGCTCGAGATGCGCGCGCTCGACGCGTATTCGCGCAACGACGTACACGCCCGGCGCGACATCGCGGCCGCGGCACGCAACGCCGATGAGTTAGTGGTGAGCGCACTGATTCAAGGTGCGTTCCTGTTCGCGCGAAACATGGACGCCGCGCGTGACCTCGCCGACCCTGCGGTGCCCGCGGTTTCTGCGCTGTCATCACGCGAGCTGAGGGAGCGCTACTTCTCGGAGTTGGGATTGGCGGGCGGGCAGTGGGCGCGCAGCGCGACGCAAATACCCGGACTCGTGGTGAACGACACGTGGCTCATCGAGCTGCAGTCGATGCTGGCGGCCGATCCATTTTTTGCGGCGCCGCGCGCGCGGCTCGCCGCGCTGCGAGATAGTCTCGCCGCACGTCAGCCGTTTCCCACGCCGGCACCGCCCGGCACGCCGACTGATCCGCGGATTGGACGCGCGTGGCAAGCGTATCTCACGGGACTGCTCAGCGTCCGCCTCGGTGACACCGCCGCGATGACGCGCGCGCTCGCGACGCTCGCCACGCCCGACGACGGCCGTTACCGCACAGTGGCAGCAGAGCTTGGCCATGCCCTGCGCGCCGAAGTAGCGCGGACGCGCGGGGACTACGCGCGCGCGCTCGACGAACTCGCGCACGTCACGTTCGACGTGACAGCGGCGGGTATTCCGATGATCGCGCACTGGGGCGTGCGCGAACGATTCCTTCGCGCGGAATTACTGCACGCGCTGAACCGCGATGCTGAAGCGCTTCCGTTGTACAACTCGTTCCAGGGTACGTACGACGCGCCGTACATGGCCGCGACGCACTTCCGGCAAGGTGAGATCTACCAACGCCTGGGAAATCGCGAACGCGCAGTCTTTCACTTCACGCGCGTTGTGTCGCTGTGGCGTGATGCCGATGCGGAGTTTCAGCCCATCGTCGACAAGTCGCGTCGTGCGCTGGCGGCGCTCAACGCGAGGCGTTGACCGGAACCGCTAACGGTCATTGAGCGCGCGCTCGATCTGCGCGCACAGTGAGCGAAGTACCGTGATGCGCGCGTGGTACTTGTCGTTCGCGCCGACGAGCGTCCACGGTGCGCGCGATGTCGACGTTCGTTCGATCATCTCATCGGCCGCCACGCGGTACGCGTCCCACTTGTCGCGATTGCGCCAGTCGTCCGCGGTAATCTTGAATCGCTTGAAGCTCGTGTGCTCACGTTCCTGGAACCGTTTGAGTTGTTCGGCCTTGCTCACTTGCAGCCAGAACTTCGCGACGACGGCGCCGCTGCGGGACAATTGCTCTTCAAAGTCGTTGATCTCGCCGTAGGCGCGTTTCCAGTCTGATTCCGTACAGAATCCCTCCACGCGTTCGACGAGCACGCGACCGTACCACGAGCGGTCGTAAATCGTAAAGCGTCCGAGCCGGGGCAGGTGACGCCAGAATCGCCAGAGATACGGTTGCGCGCGTTCCTCTTCGGTCGGCGCGGCGATTGGAATGCCCTGGTATTGCCGTGCATCGAGCGCACCGGTGACGCGCCGAATGGCGCCGCCTTTCCCGGCGGCGTCGGGTCCTTCGAACACCACGATCACCGACATCCGGTTGAATTTCCGGTGACGCGACAGCCCGTTGAGCTTGCCTTGCAAGCGCTCGAGTTGTTTTTCGTACCGTTTCTTGTCGATGCGCGCCGTGAGATCGATGGACCCGATCAGATCTTTTGTGTCGGTGAGTTTCGGCAGTCGTACCGTTTTGCGCGCGCCGCGCTGCTTTGGCTGCTGGAGACGCGCGCGCAACGACGAAAGAATCACATTGCCGGCCGTGAGACTTCGGTAGCGTTCGTCGTAGCCTTCGATAATCGTCCATGGCGCATCGCCCGTGCTTGTCTCGCGCAGATAGCGCTCCGAGATGCGCCGGAACCGGTCGTACATCTTGAATCGTTTCCAGTCGAGCGCCGTAACGCGCCATCGTGTGAGCGGATTCTTCTCGAGCGCGCGCAAACGTTTCCGCTGGCGGTCTTTCGACAGGTGGAACCACAGCTTGATGAGCAGCGCGCCTTCGTCAACGAGCATGCGCTCGAAGCGCAACGTGGCGTCGATTTCGCGGCCGAGCTCTGCGCCGTCGATGTCGCGCGCCACGCGTTTGACGATTGGATCTGTGTGCCACGCGCCGAACAGGATGCCGATGGTGCCTTTAGGCGGGAGCGCGCGCCAGTAGCGCCACATCGGCGGACGATCTTGTTCTTCGTCAGATGGGTCCTGGAACGCGTGCGTGTGGATGTGTCGCGGGTCCATCCACTCGTTGAGCAGGTTGACGGTTTCGCCTTTGCCGGCGCCGTCGACGCCGCCGATGACGATGATCGCGGGAAATGCCTTGCGCGTCGCGAGATCAAACTGCGCGTTGAGAAGCGCCTCGCGCAGTTTGGGTTCTTCGCGCTCGTACTTCGCTTTGTCGACGGTGTGGCCGAGTTCCGCGGCGGCGAATTGTGACACGGTCTCACGCGCGAATGAGTAGGGGCCGGACGCAACGGTCGCGCAATTGTACGGGGCCACGGCGGCAGGCGCCATCATGAGCGGCGTTCTCGGTCACGGTTGGTCCCGTGCGGCTATCCGAACGCTCCAGAACGCGTCATTCTTCGGCACTCACTCTGAGGATCAGTCAATGCGCGCCAGTCGATTCGCATTGTTCGCTGCACTCGTTGCACTCACGGCCCCCGCGCTTCGCGCACAGGGTGCGTCCGAAGAAGCGGCCGTACGCCGCGCCGCGCTGGATTATCTCGAAGGGTTCTACGAAGGCGACACCGCGAAACTCACGCGCGGTATCTGGCCGGAAGTGCGCAAGTATGGTTACTGGAACGACAAAGGGACGTACACGGGCGAAGCGATGTCGTACAAGCAGATCATCGAGTACGGACTCAACGTGAAGTCCGGAAAGTCAAAAGTCCCCGCGAATCCGCCGAAAGACGTCAAGATTTTCGAGATTCAGGATCAAACGGCCGCAGTGAAAATCACGGCGTGGTGGGGCACCGACTATCTCCTGCTCGCGAAAGAGAAGGGGAAGTGGATGATCACGCACGTGCTGTGGCAGGGGCCGCTAAAGCAGCCCTGAGCTGTGAGCCGTGAGCCCTGGGCCGTGGGTTCACTACCGCCGACCGTCTACCGCCTCAACCCTTTGCTTTAAAGGCCTCGATAGCTTTGCGCGTGAACGGCGACAACACGAGTTTGCCGCTCATCTCTGCGCGCGCGTCGAGCAGTTTGTCCCAATTGTCCGTGCCTTCCCATACACGCTGCTTGATGCCGGCCGTGGCGTCGGGATTCGATGCATTCATTTTCGCGACGAATGCATCGAACGCACCATCGAGTTCGGTCACTGACGCGTGAAGCTGCGCGTACAATCCTGCGTCGCGCGCCCATTCCGCTGAACGCCAGTCCGCATCGAGCGCCATCGCGCTGAACTTTCCCGACCCGATCCGCCGTTCGATCACGGGTCCTACCACAAACGGACCAATACCGACCGCGAGTTCGCTCAACCGGATCGCGGCATTGTTGGTTGCGATCGCATAATCGGACGCAGCAACTACGCCCACGCCGCCGCCGACAACTTTTCCATGCACGCGCGTCAAGATCGGCTTCGGACACCGCATCATCGAAATGATCACGTGCGCGAAACCGAGAAAAAACGTCTTGCCCATGGTCGCGTCTTTGATCGCGATGAGTTCATCGAACGATGCGCCGGCGCAGAAGGGCCCGGTGCCGCTGCTCCGCAGCGCGATCACGTTCACATCGCTCCGCTTACCCGCCGCGGCGATCTCATCGCCCAGTTTTCGCAAGACGGCGCCCGGCAGCGAATTGCTTTTCGGGTGACCGAATTCGATTGCGGCCACGCCGCCCTCGACGCGCGACTCTACTGAACCGTCCATAGTGGGGTGTAACTTATCCCCATGCCCTACGAGATCCACGAACCCAAAGGCACCCCGCCCAAAGACAAAGGCGTCGGCGCCAATGAGGATCCCAAGCGCCTCGCCGAATTCGAAGCGCGCATCGCGCGCGGCGAGACTATCGAGCCCAAAGACTGGATGCCGGAGAAATACCGGCGCCAGTTGATCCGCATGATGTCGCAGCACGCGCATTCCGAAGTCGTGGGCATGCTGCCCGAAGGCAACTGGATCACGCGCGCGCCGAATCTGCGCCGCAAGATGTCGCTCCTCGCCAAAGTACAGGACGAAGCCGGCCACGGACTCTACATCTATTGTGGTACCGAGACCCTCGGCGTCGACCGGCACGATCTCATCGTGCAGCTGCTCGACGGCACCGCGAAATACTCGAGCATTTTCAATTATCCGACGCTGTCGTGGGCTGACATCGGTTGCATCGGATGGTTTGTCGACGGCGCCGCGATCGTGAATCAAACCATGCTCGCGAAAGCGAGTTACGGTCCGTACGCGCGCGCGATGATTCGCATTTGCAAAGAAGAAAACTTCCACAAGCGCCAGGGCTACGAAATCATGTCGGTGCTCGCGAACGGCACCGATGCGCAGCGCGCAATGGCGCAGGACGCCGTGAATCGCTGGTGGTGGCCGTCGCTCATGATGTTCGGCCCGCACGACAAGGACTCACCGAACTCCGGCGAGCTCGAACGCTGGGGCATCAAACGAAAGAGCAACGACGAATTGCGTCAGCGCTTCGTGAACCTCACCGTCGCGCAAGCGAAAGCGATCAACCTCACGTTGCCCGACGAGAAACTGAAGTACAACGACGCGACGCAGAACTGGGACTTCGGTGAAATCGACTGGGATGAATTCTGGCGCGTCGTGAAAGGCGGCGGTCCGTGCAACAAGGATCGTCTCGCCGCGCGCAACAAAGCGCACGATGAAGGCGCGTGGGTGCGCGAGGCGGCACTGGTCTACGCAGAAAAGCACGCTCGCAAGACGCAGGCGGCGTAAGCGATGCCACTAGACCCTACTGGCTCCACCCCAGACCCTACATGGCCATTGTGGGAAGTCTTCACTCAGGCCGGCAAGGGCGCGCCGCACGAACACGCCGGCAGCGTGCACGCCGCTGACGCCGAACAAGCACTGCAAAACGCGCGCGATGTGTACAGCCGTCGCGGTGAAGCGGTGAGTCTTTGGGTTGTGCCCGCGTCAGCGATCACTGCGTCGACACCGGACGACATGGGACCGTTCTTCGATCCGGGCAACGACAAACCGTACCGGCATCCGCAGTTCTACAAAGTGCCCAGCGGTGTGCGCGGTGTCTGAGTTTTTCGCGTACCTCGTGCGACTCGGCGACGACCGCCTCGTACTCGGCCATCGCCTGTCAGAGTGGTGTGGTCATGGGCCGATTCTCGAAGAGGACATCGCGCTCACGAACATCGCGCTCGATCTCGTCGGTCAGGCGAATCTGTTATTGCAGCGCGCGGGCGAAATCGAAGGAGAGGGACGTGACCAGGACGCGCTCGCGTTTCTGCGCGAAGTCACCGACTATCGCAATGCGTTGATGCTCGAATTGCCAAACGGCGATTTCGGATTCACGATCGCGCGTCAGTTTTTATTCAGCACGTTCGCGCTGCATCAATGGGACGCGCTCACGCGCGCGAAGGACGACGATCTGGCGGGCATTGCCGCGAAGGCTGTGAAAGAGACACGCTACCACGTGCGTCATTCCGCGGACTGGATGCTGCGGCTCGGTGATGGCACCGAGGAGAGTCACACGCGCGCGCAACGTGCGCTCGATGAACTCTCGCCGTACGTTGCGGAGTTTTTCGATACCGACAACGTTGAACGTGCGGTTGTGAAAGACGGACTCGGCGTCGACTCGTCTTCGCTGGAGAAGGCGTGGCGCGCTGACGTCAGCGATGTGCTGACCCGCGCGACGCTCGAGCTGCGCGCTGCACCGTTCGCTCAGCGCGGTGGGCGCAGTGGCAAACACACCGAGCATCTCGGCCACATGCTCACGGAAATGCAGAGTTTGCCGAGGGCGTATCCGGGAGCGAAATGGTAGAACGGCAGCCCAGAGCTGTGAGCCCTGAGCCCAGAGCCGACCGCGAGGGCGTACTCGCTGTGCTCGACACGGTCAAAGACCCCGAGGTGCCGGCGCTGAGCATTGTCGAGCTCGGCATCGTGCGCGACGTCGAGATGGATGGAGACCGTGTCACCGTCGTCGTGACGCCGACGTATTCCGGCTGTCCTGCGATGAAAGTGATTGAGGACGACATTCTCGCCGCACTGAACGATGCCGGCGTTCATGGCGCGCGCATCAAAACGATTTATTCGCCGGCGTGGACCACGGATTGGATCAGCGACGCGGCGCGCGAGAAACTCCGTGCGTATGGCATCGCGCCGCCGGGGCAATCGGATTCATCAGGCGGTCTCGTCACGCTCACGCGGCGCCGCGCCGCGGTGCAATGTCCGTTCTGTGGTTCACTCGATACGCGCCACACGAGCGAGTTCGGCTCGACGTCGTGCAAAGCGCTTCACGTGTGCAACGATTGCACGCAGCCGTTCGAAGAATTCAAGGCGATCTGAGCGGGTTCAACGCGGACCAGTAGCTACCGGTCGTTGATGGAACTCGCGGCGCCCGTTTTCGCTTCGACGTAATCCGAGTAGCGCACCGGAAACACCGCCACGTGGTAATGCGCTGGATGTTTCTCGCGAGTCGCCTCGATGACGCCATTACGCTCCATCGACAGCAGCGTATTCTCGAGCCACGCGCGGCATCGCTTGTCGCGGCTGATCCGGAGGTCGACGGCCATTCCGGTCGGGTGCACCGATTCGTCGGACGCGTTTCGCGGCTGCTCACTTTCCGGGCGCGTCAGGCTCGTCACGACGAGTTTCTCACCGCACGCGGCCTTGTACTGGTCCGCGAGCCGCTCGACGAAGAGGCGCACGGCGGGCCGCGCATACCGGTGGGACACGCCCGCCAGCGAATAGGACGCCGACCCGGGAACGGGAACCAGGAGCCCCAGGGAAACAAACCGGGCGACGTCGCGCTTGGTGCTCAGGAAGGTGAAGTCCTGCTCAATCGCGACCTCGCGCTGCGCGCCCATCGACGCGTGCGAGCCGCGCAACGTTTGCGCAGCCGCCGGAGCGGTGAGGAGTATCGAGAGCGCGACGGCGCGCGAGACGCAAAGCATGGGAGGTCATGACGATCGAGCGCGGCGTTACGGCACCAACGGTGGGGTCAAGCGGTTACTGTTTGACAATGCCCGAACCCACGCTGGACGAACTCCGCGCCCGGATCGAAAAGCTCGACGCCGAGCTGATCGCGATTGCGGCCGAGCGGATTGCGCTCGCGCGAAAGGTTGGGGAAACCAAGCGGCAGCAGCAAATCCCGACGGTGGATCATGCGCGCGAAGCGCACGTGCTCACGCGTGCGCGCGAGACTGCAACGCAGCGCGGGCTTTCGGCGAGCGTTGCGGAAGACGTCATCATGCGACTGATCGTCGCGTCGATCAGCGCGCAGGACGAGGACAGCTTGCGTTTTGCGGCGACCGGAGCGGGCAAGCGCGCCGTGATCATCGGCGGCGCAGGGCGCATGGGCCGTTGGCTCGGCCGTTTTTTGCGCACCGCGGGTTACGAGGCCGGCGCGCTAGATCCAAACGCACCTGCTGACGAGAACGCGTGGGCGAAGACCGCGCTCATGAGCGCGGATCTGGTGGTGTGTTCCGCGCCGCCGGCAACGATTGCGTCGCTGTACAAGGAGTGGATGACGCGTGCGCCGGCCGGGTTGATCGTCGATATCGCGAGCATCAAGACGCCGCTCGTCGAACCCATTCGTGCGTTGCGCGCCAAGGGTGCGCGCGTTGCGTCTGTACACCCGATGTTCGGCCCGTCGATCGTACTCCTGCGCGACGCCGACGTCGTCATTTGCGACACGGGTGACGAAGCCGCGACCACCGAGATCGAGCAACTGTTTCGTCCTACCACGGCGCGCCTCGTTCGCGTGCCGTTGGAAGAACACGACGCGATCATGGCGGATTTGCTGAGCCTCGCGCACGCGACCGCGATCACCTTCGCGCTGGCTCTGCCGCAGAGTCAGCATGCGGTGCGCAGTACAACGTTTCAGAAACTGGAGACGTTGTCTGCCGCACTGGTTCGCGAAAGTCCCGACGTGTACTACGAGATCCAGGCGAAGAATCCGCATTCGCGCGCGGCGCTCGAGAAGTTGCGCGCCGCGCTGGAGCGCGTTGTGGCTGCAGCGTCGTCATCCACACCGACGGCGTTTCGTGAATTGTTTGCTGAGGCACAAAAGTCGACGGACGAATGATTGCGTGCGTGCCGCGTAGGCGCGCGAACTCCAACTGCAACCGGACCGATGGCATTCGACACAGCGTTCTGGAGACGATGGCACCGCTGGATCAGTTTTCCTGCGGCAATCTTTCTGTGCTTCGCCGGTGTCACCGGCGTGATTGTCGCGAGCACTGAGTTCTTCGGCGAAGAAGAACGGCTGCGCGAAGCGACGCGATCGATCGTCAGTCCCGTGAATACGAGCTCCGACGCGAACGCGTGGAGCGATCCGTTGTCGAAAGCATTCGCGACCGCGTCATCGAAGTATCCCAACGCGCCCATCGACAAGGTCACGCTGCAATACAAAGGCGATTCACCAACCGTCGCGCTGTTTACGGGCAAGCCCACTGGCGGCGAAGATCGTAAACTCATTTTCGATCTGCGCACCGGCGAACTGAAAGCCGACGAGAGTTACGCCGACAAGCCGCTCATCAACCGTATTCACAGCGCCGAAGCATTTGGCGACGGCGGATTGGTATTTGCGATGTTCTGGGGGACGATCCTGGTGTGGCTCACGGTCTCTGGGTTCATCATCTATTTGCGCATGCGAAGACCGGGACAAACCGGAATGAAAAAAGTTTTCTGGTAGTCATACGGTGCGCGTCTTCCACTTCCCGCGATTGAACAGGTATCCGGCCGCGGCGACGAGCGCAGCGTAACCGAGCGTAATGGACCAGAACACGCCGCTGTACGCGAGTCCGCCTTCGTGCGCGAGCCACCACGCGAGCGGGATCTCGAAGAGCCAGAATACGCCCAGATAGACCCAAGTCGGTGTCCACGTGTCGCCGGCCCCGTTGAACGCCTGCGTCAGTACCATGCCGAACGCGAACATCGGAAACCCCAGCGCGACAATACGCAAGCCCGAGACCGCGACGTCGCGCACGGGCTGTTCCGGCGTGAACGCACTGACAATGAGCGGCGCGAACGCGATGAACACCACACCCAGCGCGCCGAGAAACGCGAGGTTGAACTTCGCCGCAGTCCAAACGGATTTTTCCGCGCGCGCAGGATCTTTTGCGCCCAGCGATTGACCGACCATCGTTGCAGCCGCGTTGCTCAATCCGAATGCCGGCAGAATCGCGAAGATCACGATGCGAATCGCGATCGTGTAACCCGCAACCGCGACGCTGCCGAAGCTCGACAGAATGCGAATCAATCCGATCCACGCGGCGGAACTGACAAACACCTGGAACGTGCCCGACGCGCACAATCGCGCGAGCCGCGCCATTGCGCGTGGGTCGACGCGCACGTGCTCGCGACGGACGACGAGGTGGCCGGATCCAACGCCAAGCTGGCGCAGCGCGAGCAGCATGCCCGTCCCGCGTCCGATCGTCGTCGCGACGGCTGCGCCGGTGACGCCAAGTTCTGGAAACGGCCCGAGGCCAACGATCAGCATCGGCGCGAGGATCATGTTGAATGCGTTCGCGCGCCACAGCACGCGCATCGCCACGGATGCGTCGCCTGCGCCGCGGAACACGGAGTTGACGGTAAACAGCATGAACGCAGTCACACTGCCGCCGAGCATGACGCGCGCGAAACGCGTGCCCTGCTCGAGCACGTCGGGCGATGCGCCCATCATGCGCAACAGATCGGGAGCGAAGATCGCGCCGCAGACTGCGAGCGTGCCCGAGACGAGGAAGCCGAGTGCGATGGCTTGCACCGCGGCGTTCGCGGCACCATCGAGATCCTTTTCGCCAATGCGCCGAGCGACGGTCGCGCTGGCGCCGATGGTGAGCCCGAACGCGATGGTGTAGACGATCACCATCATTGATTCCGTCAGACCGACGATCGCGACAGCCTCCGCGCCAAGGTGCGCGACCCAGAAGATGTCGACGACGACGAATACGCTCTCCATCATCATCTCCATCACCATCGGCACCGCGAGCAAGAAGATTGCGCGGCCGATCGATCCGGAGGTGTAGTCGTGTTTGGTGCCGCGCGCCGCCGTGCGGATCTCGGACCAGAGATGCGAGAGGCGTCCGTTTGTGCGCCGAGGAATAGCGTCTTCAGCCGGAATAGTCACGGTGGTTTGTACACGCGTGCCCACTCGTTCGTCAAGCTGTCGTTCCGGTGCGACGAATCGTACGTTAGGCGCCGATGAACTCTGGTCTGTTCGGCTGGTGGCGCGCCGGCGATGAACGCGCACACAAATCGCTCATCGCCGCGTCCCTGGGATGGATGCTCGACGCGTTCGACGTCACGCTGTTCTTCCTGCTGACGACGAGCCTCATCAACGACCTCGGTCTCACCAAGGCCGACGCCGGCGCGCTCGGGTCGATCACATTGCTCGGCGCGGCCGCGGGTGGATTGCTGTTCGGCATCATCGCCGATCGCTACGGTCGCACGCGCGCACTGATTGGGAGTGTGTTGTTGTACTCCATTTTCACGGCGGTGTGCGGCTTCACGAACAACTTCTGGCAACTCGCAGTTGCGCGCGCGCTCCTTGGTCTCGGTATGGGCGGCGAATGGGCGAGCGGCGCTGCGCTCGTGTCTGAAACGTGGCCCGCGCAGCATCGCGGCAAAGCGCTCGGCTTCATGCAGAGTTCGTGGGCGATCGGCTATGGCGCGGCGGCCGTTGCAGTGGCAATTGTGCTACCGAGATTCGGGTGGCGCGCGGCGTTCTTTGTCGGCGTATTGCCCGCACTGCTGACGTTGTGGGTTCGGCGCAACGTCGAAGAGCCACAGATCTGGCTGGACCGGCGCGGCGAACACTCCAAGAGCAGCGCAGGATTTGCGGACGTATTCCGCGACGGTCGCGCGGGAGTAACCACCGCGGTCACGTTAATGAATGCATGCACTCTGTTCGCGTGGTGGGGACTCAACTCGTGGGTCGGTGCGCGGATGACGCTGTCGCCCGAACAGGGCGGGCTCGGCATGAGCACGAGCGCAATGTCGATTCTCATTCTCGTGAATCAGGTCGGCATGTGGTTCGGGTACGTGACGTTCGGTTATGTGAGCGACGCGGTTGGTCGCAAGCGCACCTACATCACGTACTTGCTCGTCGCGAGTGTGCTGATCCCGCTGTATGGAGTGATCAAGACGCCCGCGGTGCTGCTCGCACTCGGCCCGCTCGTGATGTTCTTCGGAACCGGTTACTTCAGCGGATTCGGTGCGTTAACGGCAGAGTTGTATCCCACGGCGATTCGTGCGCGTGCGCAGGGATTCACGTACAACCTCGGGCGCATTGTGAGCGCCGCCGCTCCGTTCATCGCTGGGACGCTGGCGGCAAGTCGCGGATTCGGTACGGCGTTTCTCGTGAGCGGAGTTGCGTTCCTTCTCGCCGCGGTTGCGTGGATCTGGATTCCGGAGACCAAGGGCCGGGCGCTAGTCTAGTTCGAAACTGCAAACGCAACGCAGAGGGGCAGAGAACGCAGAGGAACGCAGAGAAAGACTGTTGGTAACAGCTCTCGCCGAGCACGTGTCGGCGTGGCGAGCGCTGTTACCACAAGTTCTTCTCTGCGTTCCTCTGCGTACTCTGCCCCTCTGCGTTGCGTTTTACGATCGCTGCATCGCGACAGTCCACAGCGCCATCGTAGCGAGCTTTGTGCACACCGCGTCAGGCTCGACGCCCCAATCCGCAAACATCGTTCGCAAACCAAGAATCTCCGGCTCGGGCGCGCGCCCGACGAGTTCAGGCGACACGAGACACAACCGGAATCCTGCGTCCTTCAATCGCATCCATGCCGCGCGGTCGAGCGGAAAGCGTGTGAAGCAATCGACCCACACCCAATCGACTTTCCCCGCGAGGGACATCACCGTCTCGATCGATTCGTACTCACTCACGCGCAGCGCGGTGCGTCGCTCGCCCGTCGCAACGGTCTTGAGCAAGAACGGAAACGATTGATCGAGAAAAAACCAATCGTCAATTCCGCGCGCACGCATCAACGCGATGAGTCGTTGCTCGAGACCCTCTTCCTTCACGTTGAGAATCAGCGTGCCGTGCTTGTACTCCGCGATCCACGCGTCGAACGATTCACCCGCCTGAAACGGATCGTGATGAATGACCAGGCGATCGCCTTGCGAACGTATGTCTACCTCGACACCGCAATCGCGCGGCGTTGCCTTGAGGTCGGCGATTGTGTTTCGCCGGTGCGCGATGATTCTCATCGCGCGCTCGAGCGCGCTGTGCGCGCGCGCAATTCGAGACTGAATTTCACCGTGCGCTCGATGAACTTGCGTTTCGCCGCGAAGTTCACGTTCCAGTGCGACGCGCCGTGCGGCCGTTCACCGAACCGCACCGGAAACCGAATGACGCGGAGTTTGCGACGGCGCGCCGCGTGATAGAAGTACAAGTCGAGCGACCAATCGTGCGGCGCTTCATTCGCGACGGATTCGAAGAATGCGCGCGGAATGATGTTCGGCTGAGCATTGATGTCCCACAGCCGAGTACGCAGCAGGAACGTTTCGAACACCGACATCCCAACCGTGAACACGACGTCGCCCAGTGGGCGGCCGTGGCGCTGGCCTTTGAGGTAGAGGTTGTCGCCGCCTTCGCGCCGGATGATTTCGAGTGCGCGCAGCGCATCGGCGGGGTCGGCCTGGAGGTCGGCATGCGTCCAGCCAACGTACCGGCCACGCGCCGCGCGCAGACCGGCGAGAATCCCGAACCCGTAGCCCTGGTTTACCTCCACGCGCACCGAACGAATGAAGCGATGCCCGGCGAGCGACGACATGATCTTCGGGCTCTCGTCCGTCGAACCGTTGTCGACCAGGATGACCTCCACTTCGCGCTCGGCGGCGAAGGATTCCTCGATGCGCTTGATGAGATGCGGCAGCCCCGCTGCCTCGTCATAGCATGGCAGGACGAGTGACAGCAGCGGCTGGCCGCTCGGCGACGAGGAGCGCGGAGATTCGGGCGTCATTTCGTCTTGAAAGCTCGTAGACGGTCGGAGAGCGCGAAAGTCGTGAGTTGCGACACAATCGTCCAGTAGTTGTCAGTGGTTCCTCGTTTGACTCGCCCCCGGCACAGACGCCATTTTTGGACGCTTGACACATCACACGCGATAGTCGCCGTGCAACTTCTGCAAACCGTTGTCGACGAAGTCATCGGGCTGCATGGGCTCGACACGCGGCGCATTACCGTCATTGGCATCGACGGTCCTACGGCGGCGGGCAAATCCACGCTCGCGGGTTCGCTGACCACCGCGTTTCAGGACGCCGGACTCGAAACGTGGACCTTCCAACTCGACTGGTTACTCCGCAGCCGTGCTGAGCGCGAGGCAGACGTCGCGCATTTACGAAAGATCGGCGCGGCGTTCGAGTTCGAAGGCGAGCTGCACATGCGCCTTGGTCTCGCGCGCGAAGTGCTCGAAGCTGTCGCGCGCTTCAATCGCAAAGTCCAGCTGGGTGATACGTCCGATCAGGAAGTCACGCTCGCCGGATTGTATTCGCGTCCCGCCGGTGGCACGGTCACGGGCAAGGAATCGCTGACGCTCAAAGCGGGCATGGTGGTACTCGTCGAAGGCCACTACACGCTGCGCAACGAACTCGACGCACTCGCCGATTTCAATCTCGTGCTGTTGTGCGAGCCCGAAGAGTTGCTCAATCGCAAAGTCGACCGCGTCAAAGGCTATCGCAGTCCCGACGACGCGATTCACTACTTCTGGCACACGGATCTTCCGAGTTTCCGACACCACATCGCGCGATTCGGCCGCAATGCGGATTTGATCGTCGACAACACCGACTACCGCAATCCGAAGATCGTCGGGCCCGACGCGATCCCGCAGTGGCTGAAGAAAACGGGTGCAGGTCCGATCGCGACGCGACAACGCAAACTCGAGAATCTCACCGACATTCCGGAATACGTTTTTTCCGAATCGACGCTGATCGGCGCCGAGCTGAGTCAGATTCTCACCGCTGCGGTGCGCGCCGTTATCGAATGGGACAGCACTGTCGGTCGCTATCTGCGCGTTACGCTCGATGAAGTCGACGAAGATCTCGAAACGCTCGCGGTTCGCGCGACGGAGAGTCTGAATCGCGCGTTCCAGGTGTCGTCGTACCGGTCGCGCCTCGCGCACACCGACGCCCTGTACAACGTCTACCATCGCAAGCTGCCGCTCACCCTCGGCATCGAGATCTATCACGTCGCGTCGCAACGCACCGCGGCGACGTTGCTCGCCGAAGTGGATCGCGATCAACTGCATGTCGGCGTGTTCTGGGAAGGCGGCGCCAAATGGCTGCGCTTCGAGCGGGCGCTCGGCGGCATCGGTACGGCAGAGGGAAAAGTGCGCGACACCGCGCTCGAAATTCCCGACGGCCCTGCGCCGACGACGCTGAAAGTTTTTCTTCCGACGCAACTCACGGTGCCGTCGTTTCTCGACGGTATCGACATCAACCCGGTCTTCATTGGCCGCGAGCAGGAAAACATTTCCGCGTCGCGGGTGCTGCGCACGATCCTGCAGGAAGGCGGTGCATGGATTCACCGCTTTGCGCTGCAGCGGGAAATTCGGTTCTTCCGGTATTGCCTCGACGTCGAAGGCGTGCACAGCGTGCACGTTGGCAACTACTTGATCGCGGTCAAGAGTCCCGATCCGGCAATCAAGCGCCGCTTCCGCGAATTCCGCCATCAGTGGGCTACGCCCATCGATCGCATCGCGGTCACGCGCTCAGGACACGACGCGTACGACGATGCGATGCTGAAAGAAAAAGCGTCGATCCAGGCGTTCGTCGACAAACATTGCCCGCGCCTGTCCATCAAGGACGGTGCGGTGTTCGGCGACATCTTCGATCAGGAATCGATCGAAGCGTCGATGAAAGAAATCGCGACGCTGCTGCGCAGCCCGTACCGCGTACTGCGCAAACGCGCGATCGAGTTCATCGACAAACTGTTCCCGGGCTTTGCGCTGCCGACGGCCGAACTGTGGAGTGACATTCCGGACGGCGCGCAGCAATCGCTGAGCCTCAATGAATTCACGGCGCTCAGCTCGAGCATCATGGCCGAGTTGTATTTGTGGCTCGCGTTGCGCAATGAGCGTTCGGCGATTCTCGGCGCGAACGTATACGACATTCGACAGACATCGATGGACGCGCGCGCATTCCTCGAAGCCGCCGCCGATCGTGGTTGCCCGATCGTGTTGCAGTGTTCAATGAATGCGGTGGGGCAGAAGGAAACGGAGAACGGCAAGACGTATCACGGCTACTTGCAGCCGGAGAACGGTGTCGAGGATTTCATCAAAGCGGCGCGGCTCGCGTCGCGCGACTTGTATCTCACGTCGGGCAAGCGTCCGCCGCTGTTCGGCATCGGTCTCGATCACGTCAACGTCACGAACGATCAGCCCGATCATCGCGCCAAGCGTTTTCTGCAACACGCGGTGAAAGCGGGCGGCGTGACGCACGTCGTGCTCGACGGCTCCGATCTGTTCCAGCTCAACGACACAGGCCGCGACGAACTCCGCCGCGTGTTTGGCAAGATGAACGACTGGGTGCTCGATCTCATGGAGTCGCCCAACGACACCTTCCTGAAGGACATGGAGGTGTGCATTTCGGAGTTGAACTACACGGGCGCGCAGCAGGCGTATGTACCGAAGACGGAAGACATCCGGCTGTTTGCCGAGACGTACAACGACGCGCTCGTGGAGAACGGATACGCCGCGCATATCGCCCGTCCGAAGTTGTTCATCAGCAACCTCGGCACGTGCCACCACGGGAGCGACGAGACCAAGCCGTGGGTGGAGCGTTCGCGCGAATGGCGTGACGCCGTAAAAGGTGATGGCTTTGTGTCAGCGGTGTTGCACGGAACGACGCGCAGCCACCAGGACATTCTTTCCGCCGCGACGGTGGGCTGTCACAAGGTGAACATTGCCGGCGATTTCCTCGACACGATCGTCGGCAACTTGCCGCTGCGCCTGAGCCAGAAAATTCAGGACGGGAAGACGCAGCCGAAGAAGATGTTGCCCGCGGTGCGTCCTGAAATGGACCGGCTGTCGGAGCCGGAGAATGAAAAGCTCTACGGCGCGCTGCGCGAACATTGCGGCCGCATTCTTTCGACGATCGCGAGTCCCAAGCTGTCGTCGATGGACGCGAACTACTTCCAGTATCGCGATTACGAATTCACCGAGCAGCAGGTGAGCACGATTCTCGCGCAACTCAAGCGCGAGTTGAGTCACCTGATGCCGAAGGCACCGCGTCGTCTTGCGGATGCGCGTCAGGGTTACGGGTTCGCCGCGTCGATGATCGAAGTGCCCTACGAAGAATTCCGCGGCCCGATCCTCAATGCGTTGTGGGATACCGGCATTCGCCACTTCCACGTGGATGAAGGCGATGGCGTGTTCATTTCGCGGCGGTTCTCGGGTGTGGAGAAGGTCCGCTATTTGCGCCAGCATTTCCCGAGCGCACAGATCCACGCGCATCTGATGGTGACAAACCCGCACTATCCCAAGGACGGCGAGTTCGCGGAAATCCAGCAGTACGCCGAAGCAGGCATCGACGCGATCGCGATTCACATTCGCGCGTGCGGTTCGCATCGCGAAGCGGTGTCCGCCCTCAAGATCATTCGCAAACTGAAAGTGCGCCCGGGCATCGTGGTCGAAACGTCGGATGCGGTCGACGAGAATCTCGAGAAGCTGATTCGCGACCTGGAGCTCGACTGGATCGTCGTGATGGGCGTGCCGATCGGTTACGGCGGACAGGTCTTCCAGTACTCGACGCTCAATCGCATCTCGCGCCTGCACGATCTCGCTGGACGGCTCGGCCGTGACTTGCTCGTCGAAGTCGACGGCGGCCTCAACGTGCAGAACCTCGAGCTGTGCCGCAAAGCAGGCGGTCAGTTGTTCTCGGGCTGGTCGATCATCAAAGGCCAGAACATCGACGACATGCAGGCGAAAGTGCGCGCGGTACACGGCGTCTTCTCGAAGGGAGAGAATTGACGCGGCGTGTGAACCTGCTCGTGCCGATGGCGGGGCAGGGCAAGCGGTTTCGCCGCGCAGGTTACGACACATACAAGCCGTTCCTGCCGATCTTCGGGAAACCGATGATCCAGTACGTGCTCGACGCGTTCCCGGCGCATGTTACAAAACACATTCTCGTGGATCGCGCGCTCATCACCGATGAACAGCTCGCGTATTTGCGCGCGCAGTCTGGCGTCGTCGTGCACTTCGTCGCGTCACACAGTCTGGGCCCGGCGTACACGATTCACGAAGCGCGTAACCACCTGCCGCTCGACGAATCGTTCTTTATTGCGTATGCGGACATTTTCTGGACATGGGACTACGCACAGGTTGAGCGGCTGCTGGATGCGGACGGCGTCGTGTTCACGCGCCGCGAATTTCATCCGCACCTCGTGGGCAACAACTTCTCCGCGTTTTGCAAACCGACACCGGGTGACGACCGGCGGCTCGCGGAAATCAAGGAGAAGGGCTCGTTCACCGATGACTGGATGAACGAACCGCTGTCGGTCGGCGCGTTCTACGTGCGCGACGGACACGCGATGATTCGCGCGATCAACACCATGATTGGTGAAGATCGTAAGGTCGCGCAGGAATTTTTCCCGAGCTTGCTGTTCAACGACATCGTGAAAGCCGGCGGCAACGTGCGGCTCAGCGACGTCGACTTCTTCGTGCATTGGGGCGTGCCCACGCAACTCGAAGATCTGCGCGCGTGGGTCAATGCATGCCGCACGCTGACGCAAAAAGCGCCCGCGTCGAACGCGGTGAATGTGTGCTGCATGGGCGGCTCCGGTGTGCGCATGCAATCCGTGAGCGCCGTGCCAAAGGCGCTCATGCCGGTGTCCGGCGTGCCGATGTTCCGCTACGTAGCTGATCGGTTCGGCTGTAAGAACGAATTGTTCATCGTCAATGACGGCATGGCCGAAACGTTGGCGTCCAAAGGTGTTCGCGATGCATCCATCGTGAACATTGGTGCGCCGACGAAAAGCCAACTCGATACGCTTAAGGCCGCGAGCACGACGCTTCGCAAACAAAAGCAATTCTTTCTGACGTCGTGCGACGCGACCGGTCTGTGGGACAACGGCGCACTCAACGCATTCCTTCAGCGCGAGAAACCAGACGCGATTGTCTTCACGTTTGTGCCGACGCTGCTGCAAGCCAACCTCGGCGGAAGCCACACGTACGTATCGGTAGATGGTCAACGCGTCACTGGTGTGCACATCAAGCACAAGCCAAACGATGACGCACGCGGACTCGCAGGATTCTTCTGGTTCAATGACGGCTCAGCTTTCGCTGAACTCGATCGCATTCCCGACGACGCGGGGCGAGAACTCAGCGCCGATCACGTGCTCAAACACATGGTCGACACCGGCCGCAAAGTTGGAGCGTTCCCGGTCGACACGTACCTGCATCTCGGCTCGCCCCTCGAGCTCAAGGAGTTCGAGTTCTGGAACAAATACCATATGGTGTTCGCCGGCGCGTAGCGCTGCGTTCAAAAGACACCACACGCGCTCTTTCGGTGATGGTCTTGCCGAGCATACGTTGTACCGTACCGGCGTACCCGAACAGGAAATTTGCCGGTGCCTATTACAGCGAACCTTTCAAAAATCGTTTACGATCGCCTTGGCGATCAGGTGGTTAAGGATTTGGTGAGCTGGCTG
Organism: Gemmatimonadaceae bacterium; assembly: GCA_035277145.1. Classification (GTDB taxonomy): domain Bacteria; phylum Gemmatimonadota; class Gemmatimonadetes; order Gemmatimonadales; family Gemmatimonadaceae; genus DASRAP01. The sequence goes on from DATELA010000050.1 coordinate 141,671, forward strand.
AATGCCGTCGATGCGGAGTTCCGCACTGCGCTTCGTGAAACCAATGAGACGAACTTCGCGCGTTTTGATGCGAATCAGGCTCAGCGTTTCGCGCGCGTCGACGAACGTTTCGCGGATTTCGAGGTCAAGATCGAGCGTCGTTTCGCTGAAGCCGAGGTCAAGATCGAACGTCGTTTGGCTGAAGCCGATCAAAAAAACGAGCAGCGCTTTGCCGCGATCGAGCGTCAGCTCGTTGCGCTTGATGCCAAGATCGACCGTGTAGCGATTGAGAATCGAGAATTCATGGAACGCGCGCTCAAGGAGCAAACACGATGGATGTTCCTCTCGTGGGCGTCGCTCCTGGTTGCAATCATTGGATTCGGGCTGCGCGGCTAGCCATGCGCGAACTACGCGTTTAGCGCGCGGTCGATCCGCTCCGCGATTTTCTCAACCGTCGGCATCAGCGCGGCAAGCAAGTCTTCGTGATACGCAGCCGGAATGTCCTCAGGCGCCAGCCGGTCGATGGGCGCGTCGAGGTGCCAGAACGATTCTTTCGCCAACGTCGCGGCGATCTCGGCGCCAAAACCTGCGGTGATGTTGTCCTCGTGCACGACAAGACAGCGGCCCGTCTTCTCGACTGACGCGAGCACGCAGGCTTTGTCCCACGGCGAGACCGTGCGCAGATCAATGATCTCGATGGTACCGTCGTCCCACTTCGCCGCGGCTTCAGTACAGCGGTGTACCATCGCGCCCCACGTAACGACCGTGAGGTCGCTGCCTGTGCGGACAAGGTTCGCGCGACCAAACGGCAATACATAGTTGTCGCCGGGATAACGCGCGCTGCCGTCGCCCGTCATGAGCAGCGAACGGTGTTCGAAGAAGATCGTCGGATTCGCACCGCGCATCGCTGCGCGCAGCAGGCCAACCGCGTCCGCCGAGTTCGACGGCATCGCAACTTGCCAACCATACGCGTGCACAAAGCGCACTTCGTCGGACAGCGAGTGCCATGGATCGCCGACGTCTTTGCCGTAGCCACCCGGCATGCGCACGATGATCGGCGCCGCGAAACGATTCTTCGTGCGCCACCGCATCGTGCCCGTGTTGTTCAATTGCTCCGCGGCGGGGTCAGCGTATTTGCGGAACTGGATTTCCGCGACAGGCATCAATCCAGAAATCGCCATGCCGACCGAGCGTCCGATGATTCCCTCTTCAGATAGCGACGTATCGAACACGCGCTTGTCGCCGAACTTGCGCTGCAAGCCTTCGGTTACGAGGTGCACGCCGCCTTTGCGGCCGACGTCTTCGCCGAACACGAGCACTTTCGGATTCACTTCGAGTTCGCGTGCAAGCGTGCGTCGCACGGCTTCCGCGAAGCGCAGCATGTCGCCGCCTTCTTCCGCGACGTCGGTTCCGCCAAGCGCGCCGCGTTCCGCGCGCGTCAAACCACCGTAGGCTTCTTCCGCGCTCTCATCCGCAAAAACAAAACGGCCGACGCCATCGGGTGATGGAGCCGGCCGCGCGCGCGCACCTGCGAGTGCCGCCTGGACGTCGCGCTCGACTTCCTGCTCGAGAGCCGTCCACTCTGCGCTGCTCAAAAACGACGGCACGAGGTGCTTCTTGAGTCGTGGCATCGGATCGCGCGCAAAATCCGCTTCGATCTCGGCGTCCGTCCGATATCCCTTCTGATTATCGGGGCCGGAGTGACTACACATGCGCGGCACCGTGAGCCGCACGAGTGCGGGGCCTTTGCCCGAGCGCACGTGATCAACGCATTGCGTGAGCAACAATGCGGATTCGTGTGGATCGGTGCCGTCTCCGTCTTTCAAAAACAAATTGCGGAACGACGCGAGATTGCGCGTGATGTTGCCGCCCGGCGTTTGCATTTCGCCGCGCACGGAAATGCCGAGTCCGTTGTCTTCTATATAGAAGAGGAGTGGCAATTTGAGCGTCGTCGCCATGGTGAGCGCCGACCAGAATCCGTTGGTCGCGACTGCGGCGTCACCGCCGAGCACCACGCCGATCGCGCCTTCATATGAAGCGTCGCCGAGTACGTCGCGGTGGTATGTGATGGCCTGCGCCCAACCGGCGGACGGTGTGTACTGCGAACCCACGTCGCCGCCCATCGGAATGACGATCGGTCCGTTGGGTGTCGGCAGATTACACACGACGCCGATGTCGCGACCGTCGGAGAATCCGCCGGAACGTCCAAGGGGGCTCGCGAGCGCGTCTTCTATGGATAGGCCCAGCGACAGGAGCAGCGGCCGGCTGCGGTAATACGCGCCGGCGCCGTCGTGCGGGTGCGTAATGAGCGAGCCGAGTATGCACTGTGCGACTTCATGTCCGCGCGCCGAGAACTGGTAGAGAATGAGGTGTTCGCGGGGGACGTTCGCGCGGTTCTTGTTGGTGGCTTCCTCGAGGTCGTCGAGCGCGCGCGAGACGAGGGCGTTGTACGCGATCCGGCGCCAGTCAAAGTGGTGCGTCGCCGCAGTGGGCGTGTGTGTGGGGCGCCGGGCAGCCGTGGTCATCGCATGGAAAGCTGCCCGGTCGCGCGCGAGTGCGCGAGGGAGCGCTGGCGCACCTTCGGCCCCGTTCACATTGTTCGACACGTGGCCAGTCGCTCGCGCAAAACCAAGCACTCCAAGCCCGTCTGGCTCCGGTGGTCAGACGAACGCCTGCTCAACCTCCGAATCTGCGATCTCGACCTCAGCCTCGAAGGCACCAAGGTCGAGCGATGGATCACGGCCGTCCACAAAGAGCTCGACGCGCGCGGCATTCGGTTTCGCCCGCACTATTGGTTGTCTGACGAGTGGTTCACGCCCGATGGTGTGCCGGGCGTTGCGGTGCCGTTCTACCTCGCCCACCCCCGACTCGAGCGACTCGAACTCGTGCAAATGCTCGAGGTCGAAGGCGGCGCGCCAACCGCAGGAATGCAGATTCTGCGGCACGAAATCGGTCACGCAATCGACAACGCGTACCGGTTGCAGCTGCGACGGCAGCGGCAGAAACTCTTCGGCAAGTGGTCGGAGCCGTATCCCGAGCATTACACACCGCGTCCGTACAGCCGCAGCTTCGTGCTCCATCTCGATTCGTGGTACGCGCAGAGTCATCCCGCTGAAGATTTTGCGGAGACGTTTGCGGTGTGGCTCGCGCCACATTCGATGTGGCGCAAGCGGTACGCCGGCTGGCCCGCGCTCAAGAAACTCGAATACATGGATTCGTTGATGAAGGACGTCGCGCGACGCCGTCCGCTCGTCACCACGCGCCGCGTCCTCGATCCGCTCCATCGGCTCACGCGCACGCTGCGCCAGCATTACATGCGCAAGCGCAAACACTACGGACGCGAACATCCGAGTTTTTACGATCGCGATCTGCGCAAACTGTTCTCAGACGCACCGGAGTTCGCGAGCAACACGCCCGCGGCGCAGTTCCTCCATCGTGTGCGACGCGATGTGCGGCGCCACGTCGCCAAATGGACGTCGGCGTATCAGTACACGATCGATCAGGTGTTCGAAGACATCATTCAGCGCTGCGAAGAACTCGAGCTGCGGCTCATGACAAGCGAGCAGCGCGCGAAAGAGGAAATCACCGCACTTCTGCTCGTGCAAACGATGAACTACCTCCACGGTGGCGGTCACCGCGTCGCGCTATGAAGCACACATGAAAAAACTCCGCGTGCTCGCGCTCATGCACCACTACCTCGTGCCGCCGGACGACGCGACGGCACAAGCCGCTGTCGATGCCGATTGGAAAACCGAGTACGACGTCACAAAAGCGCTGCGCGAACTCGAACACGAAGTCATGGTGCTCGGCGTCAAAGACGACCTCGGCGCTATCCGCCAGGCGCGCGATGATTTCAAGCCCGACATCGCGTTCAACCTGATGGAAGCGTTTCACGAAGTGGGTACGTTCGATATGAACGTCGTGAGCTATCTCGAATTGCTGCGCCTTTCGTATACCGGATGCAATCCGCGCGGGATGTTGTTGTCGCGCGACAAGGCGCTGTCGAAGAAACTCCTCGCGTATCACCGCATTCCCATTCCGCAGTTCTCGGTGATCAAGCGCCGCCGCGCGATCAAACTCACCGGCAAACTGCGCTATCCAGCGATCGTGAAGTCGCTCACCGAAGAATCATCGAGCGGTATCGCGCAGGCGTCGGTGGTCGATGACGACGCAAAACTCAAAGAGCGCGTGCAGTTCATTCACGAATCACTCGGCACCGATGCGATCGTCGAGCAGTACATCGAAGGCCGCGAACTCTACGTTGGCGTGGTTGGTAACGAGCGGCTCGAAGTGTTTCCCGTGTGGGAGATGAGCTTCACCAAGATGCCCGAAGGCGTGCATCGCATTGCGACGAGCAAAGCCAAGTGGAGCAGCAAGTATCAGAAGCGCCACGGCATCGATACCGCGCAAGCCAAGGATCTCCCGCGCGCAAAGGCCGACGAACTGCAGAACATTGCCAAGCGCGCGTTCCGCGCACTGGAGATGAGCGGATACGCGCGCATGGACTTTCGTTACGACGCTGAAGGCAATGGGTACGTGCTGGAAGCCAACGCCAATCCGCATCTCGCGTTCGGCGAAGACCTCGCGGAATCAGCGAAGCGCGCGGGACTGGAATACACGGACTTGGTGCAACGCATTCTGAACCTCGGCATTCGCTGGGAGCCCGAGAGAGCGGGGTGAGGGGTGGGG
>DATELA010000051.1:0-3642 GCA_035277145.1 Gemmatimonadaceae bacterium
CCCCACCCCTCACCCCCGGGGGTGAAACTGCTTATGCACCGTGCGGAGATACTCTCGATCGACGTGCGTATAGATCTGCGTCGTCGCAATGTCTGCATGACCGAGCATTTCCTGCACGGCGCGAAGGTCCGCGCCACCTTCGAGCAAATGGGTCGCGAACGAGTGGCGAAGCGTGTGTGGCGTGACGCGCTTCTTGATGCGCGCCTGATCCACGTATTTGCGCAACACTTTCCACGCGCCCATTCGGGACAGTGGCTCACCGCGCGCGTTGAGAAACAATCGTCCCTCACCTGCCCCTTTCTCGAGTCGCGGTCGCAATTCGCGCACGTACAGCGCGACGGCGCCGAGTGCAGTCCTTCCGATTGGAACGACGCGCTCCTTCGACCCTTTTCCAAACACGCGAATCACGCCTTCGTCGAGCTGCAGATCCTGAATGCCGATGCCGGTCCATTCAGACACGCGAAGTCCGGCGCCGTAGGCGAGCTCGAGCATCGCGCGATCGCGCAGCGCGAGCGGTTCATCCAACGACGGCGTTGCCAACAGTCGCTCGACTTCGGCAGCGGTGAGTACGTCCGGCAACGTGCGCCCGCGCTTCGGTGCCTCCATGCGCTCGCTCGGATCGGCGCGCACGACGCCATCGGCGAGCAGAAACGCGAAATACGTGTGAATCGCGGACACTGCCCGGCGCATCGACGCGGCTGACAAGCCGAAGTCTTTGAGCTGATAAACGTGGTCGCGTAACATCGCGGAGGTGACGGCGCCTGGTTCGCGCGCGCCCTTCGTTGAGACGAACTCAACCATGCGCTTCACGTCACGGCCGTACGCCTCGACGGTGCGCGGCGACGAGCCGCGCTGTAGCGAGAGTGATTCGGCGAACGGCTCGAGATAAAACTCGCGTGCGAGATCGTCGATCGACGCCGAGCGCATGTCAGGTTCGCTCGCGGCGGCGCCGTGTGTACCAGAATACGGCACCACCCGCTGCAGCGACGAGCACGACTGCGATAACTCCTCCCCACACGCCGATCTTCTGAATCTCGTCGATGTAGAGCCGCCAATCCTCGCCGACGCGGAACGCGATGAGTACGATCACGCCATACCAGATTGCGGACGCGAGGCCCACCACGAGCAACGTTTTCGTTGCGCTGAGTTTCATCGCGCCGGCAAATGGGGGCACGATTGCACGCACGCCGGGGATCAGTCGCGCGAGAAAAATCGCGACGAGGCCGTAGCGTTCGTACAAGTGCTCCATCTTCTCTTCGCGCCGAACGAGTCCCTTTTCTTCGAGTCGCGCGCGCAAGCCGGCGGCACCGTATCGTCGCCCGAGCGCGAACGTCACACCCGCACCGGCAATGTTACCGACCACGACCATCGCCCACACAGCAGTGACCGATGCCTGACCCGGATTCGCGACGAACGCGCACAGCGCAACGAGTCCGTCAGCGGGAAACGGCGGGAAGATGTTCTCGAGCGCGGAGAATCCAAACGCCGCCGCGTACAAAGCGGACGACGGCAATCCGATCAACCACGCAAAGATCTGCTCGAGAGATGGCACGGCCTGCGCGGTGATGAGCTATCGGGGCGTGTGCGCTATCGTTGCAACTGCGATGACGGCGAGTCCTTCGCCGCGTCCAATCGCGTCCATGCCTTCGTTGGTTTTGCCTTTCAGCGACACGGCGCTTTCGGTGACGCCGAGTGCCGCGGCCAACACGCGTCGCATCGCGTCGCGATGCGGGCCAACCTTTGGCCGTTCCGCAATCACCGTGATGTCCGCATTCGCGACCGCGTATCCATGCGCGTGCACGCGCGAGACCGCGATGCGCAGCATCTCGATCGAATCGCGCCCCGCGTTGGCTGCATCGGTGTTGGGAAAAAGTTCACCGATATCACCGGCGTTCGCGGCGCCCAGTATCGCGTCGGTCAACGCGTGACAGATGGCGTCACCGTCAGAATGCGCGACGGCGTGTACATCGCCGGGAATGTCGATGCCGCCGAGCCGCAGCGGTCCACCTTGTGCGTAACGATGGGAGTCATACCCGACGCCCACGCGCACCGGCACTGCGATGCTGATCGAGGACGCGGGCGTCGAGCTGGCGACGAGCGGTGTCGCGCCCCCGCCCTGCGGCGCCGACGCGCGTGCGCGCCGCGCACGCCCAAGACCACCGAGTGCCTTCAGCAGCATGCCCAACGTCACTTCGTCGTCGCCCGCAATTTCCGCCGCGGGTCCGAGGACATCTTCGAGGTCGTCGTTGAGCGCGTCGACGGGAATCGGCGGAATCGTCGCCTTTTGATTGGCGAGTGCATCCGTCAGATCGCGCACGCGCGGCCGTTGCGCCTGTCGAGCTTCAGCGAGCGTTGTTGCCGCGACGATCAGCCGCCGCACATCGGCCGAAAACCGAACGCCCATTGTCAGGCTGCGATGAGCGTGTAGTCCTGCCGGCGTCGATGCGGCGTGAAGCCCGCATCGCGGATGAGCCGCTCCATTTCGTCGGTCGTCGTGCGATAGGTCGTGTTGGCTGCGGAGACCACGTTCTCTTCGAGCATCAGCGAGCCGAAATCGTTGCAGCCGAAGTGCAGTGCGGTCTGCCCAACCTTGAGTCCCATCGTCACCCAACTCGATTGCAGGTTGGGCACGTTGTCGAGCACGATGCGCGAGATCGCCACGGTGCGAAGATACTCCGTCGCGTCGGTCTTCGGCTGTTTGGAGAAACTCGGCGTGTTCTCTGGTTGCAACGGCCACGTAATGAACGCCGTGAATCCACCCGTGCGCGCCTGAACGTCGCGTACGCGAATCAAATGCTCGAGCCGCTCCGCCAGTGTTTCACCGAGACCGTACATCATGGTAACGGACGTCTTCATGCCTTCGGAATGCGCGATCTCCATGATCTCGAGCCAGCGATCCGCGCCGGCTTTGCCCGGTGCCGCATAATCGCGCACGCGTTGCACGAGAATCTCACCGCCACCGCCGGGAATCGAATCGAGGCCGGCCGCTTTCAGTTGACGCACCACATCGCGCGCATCCATGCGAAATGTCGTCGAAAAGAAATCGACTTCACTCGGCGAAAACCCGTGGATGTGAATCGGATGGTGCTTCTTGATGTACTTGAGCAGGTCGATGTACCACTCGAACGGGATGTACGGATTGTGCCCGCCCTGGATCAGGATCTGCACGCCACCGAGCGCTTTCGTTTCTTCGATCTTGGCGCCGATCTGTTCGTACGAAAGCGTATACCCTTCGTTGTGTTTCGGGCGCCGGTAGAACGCGCAGAAGCCACAATCGGCGACGCAGACGTTCGTGTAATTGATGTTGCGGTCAACGATGTAGGTGACGATTTCGCCTCCGCGGCCGCCATAGCTTTTCGCCTTGGCCAGGTCACGTCTCGCGTCGGCCAACGCTCCAAGTTCTTCCAACGGCAGCCGGTATAGTTCAAGTGATTCCGCGGTCGAAATCCGTTCCCCCGCAAGCACCTTTTCAGTCAGACCATCTCGTATGACATAGCCCATCGCTCGCCATTTTATATGACGCCGAGGCTCATTGCACGTAGATGATTCGAATGAAACGCCGGGTAGCGATCGTGGGTGCGGGTGTCTCCGGCCTGAGTTGCGGTATCATTTTCGCCGAGCGTGGGAATCGCACTACGATTT
>DATELA010000052.1:0-27385 GCA_035277145.1 Gemmatimonadaceae bacterium
GGGACGCGAAAGGGACGCCGGCGCGCTAGCCGTTAGCGCCCCTCGTCTGCGAGCACAGGCGCGCGGCGAAGCGCGAGCGCCGCGACGGCGGCGAGCAGAATCAGCAAACGCACCGCGAGCAACAGCAACTCGCTCAATTGCCGGCGACGCGGTGCAATCACCGGCGACATTGCGAAAAACCGCAACGTGGGAAACCGTTGAACGCGCGCGCTGCGGCGATTCAGGAGGTGGATGACAATCGGGATCGCGAGTCCGCCAAGCCCGAACCACGCAATGGGATTCTGCCAGATCATCGCGCGCCCCAGCGTGCGCCGTGTCGCGCGTGGTGTTGCGCGCCGCGTTGCAACAAGTAATCGCGCAGCGCGCGCTCAGGCGGCACATCGGTCTGCATCAGCGTGTAATCCACGCCATCGCGGTGCGCACCAGCGCGGCATCGCGAAAGAAACTCGCCAACCGCCGTGTTGTACTGCGCGCTCACGGCCCGTGCATCGAGCAACCGTCGCTCGCTCGACTCGAGATCTTCGAACTCGAGATCACCGCGATACGCGAGCTGCGTCTCCTCCGGCGACATCACCTGCAACATCGACACATCGTGCCCTCGGCGAATCACACGCCGCAATTCGCGCCGTGTTTCCTCTTCCGCATCGTAGAAATCGGAGAGCACAAGCACGACACCGCGACGCTTGAGCAAGTCCGCGCCGCGTGAGATCGCGCGCGGCGCATCCCACTGCCCCTCGGCGTTCAACCGGTCGATGTGTGCGATGAGCGAACGCAGATGTGGCCGGCCGCCGCGCGCCGGGACATACGACAACCGGCCACCAGCCCACGTCATCAAGCCGACTGCGTCCCCTTGCGACGAGATCAGGTACGCCAGCGCCGCAGTCGTCAGGCACGCGTAGCGAAACTTGGAAACGCCGTCATCGGGGAACGCCATCGACGCGCTGGCGTCGAGCACGAGCATGACCGACATGCTCGTCGTTTCACGGAATTGTTTTGAGTACAGTCGATCCGTGCGCGCGAGAATCTTCCAGTCGAGATACTTGAGATCATCGCCTGCGCGATACGGACGGTGCTGCTGGAATTCCGCGCTGTACCCGTGGAAGGGACTTCGATGTCCGCCCGCGCGCAGCCCTTCGACCACGAGACGCGCCGCGAGTTCGAGATCGTCGATCGCCGCAACGACACTGGGTGACAGCGCGGACGTCATCAGATCACGGCTTCACCGTGTCCAGCAACGTGCGAATAACCTGATCGGGTGCGACACCGTCCGCTTCCGCCTGGAAGTTGAGTAACACGCGATGTCGCAACACGGGAAGTGCGACCGCGGTGACGTCATCGAGCGCGGGCACGCTGCGTCCGTCGAGCAGTGCAGATGCTTTTGCGCCGAGGAGTAATGATTGTCCCGCGCGCGGTCCCGCGCCCCATCGCACCCAATCGCGAACCGCTTTCGGTGCCGATGCATCGGACGGACGGGTCGCGCGCACCAATCGCAGCGCGTAATCGACCACGTTGCTCGCCGCGGGCAATTCGCGCACGAGCATGCGCGCGGCTTCCAGCTCGGCGCCCGTCGCAACTTTGCTCGCGTGCGCTTCTTCACCCGTGGTTGTCTCGTCGAGAATGCGCCGTTCATCGTCGAGCGGTGGATACTCGATCACCACGTTGAACATGAATCGATCGAGTTGTGCTTCGGGCAGCGGATGTGTGCCCTCTTGCTCGATTGGATTCTCGGTCGCGAGCACGAACAGCGGACGGCTGAGCGGATAGCGCGTGCCGCCGACTGTGACTTGATACTCCTGCATCGCTTCGAGCAGCGCGGACTGCGTGCGCGGTGGCGTGCGATTGATTTCGTCGGCGAGAATGATGTTCGCGAAGATCGGGCCGGCGATGAATCGGATGTTGCGCTTGCCCGTCGCGACGTCTTCCTCGATGACGTCTGTGCCGAGGATGTCGGACGGCATGAGATCGGGCGTGAACTGAATGCGGCTGAACTTCAAGTTCACCGCATCGGCGAGCGTTTTGATGAGGAGCGTTTTCGCGAGACCCGGTACGCCGCGCAGCAAACAGTGACCGCCGGCAAATAAGCACACGAGGACTTCGCGCAGCACGGCGCGCTGACCGATGATGACGGAACCGAGTTCGCGGTCGAGGCGAGTGGCGAGAGCGGCGGCAGAATCGAAGGAGAGCGCGCTGGACGGCGGTGCGTCAGTCATGGTGGGCACGACGCAATTCTAGCGAGCGGGAGTGGAGGGGGTAACTCGCGTGGGGCAATGGGTGAACGGCGTCATGCTGACTGCGTCAGACTGACTGCGTCAGACCGACGGCGTCATGCTGACTGCGTCAGACCGACTGCGTCAGACCGACGGCGTCATTCTGACGGCGTCGTCCGTACTACGGATCTCCCTCCATATCGACTCGCCGAAGCAGCGACGCCAACATCCGACGTAGCACGACGAGCTTTCGGTACAGCATGGCGTGCTCGTTCCGGCGCAGCATGCGACATGTGATGGCGATTTCGACGTCGCTTTGCACCTCGAACAGCGAACCGTGCGCCGACTCCAGGTACCTGCGCAGCTCCGCGCGCGAACGCTTGCCGCATCCTTCTGAGATGTTTGCTGCGATTGACCGCGCCGCGCGCAGTATCTGGCCGTGGAATCCCGGTACGCGCCGACATCGCGACGCCGGAAGCAGGTCCGCAATGTCGCGAACGATTTCTCTGGCCAAGTGCCAGGCGCGGAGGTTGGAGAAGTTCTGCACGCGCCAGCATACAGCTTGGTGGTCGTGCGACCATCACCATTCTTACGCACGCGTATTCATAAACACGCCGTTCGCTTGACGCCGTTCGCTTGACGCCGTTCGCCTGACGCCGTTCGCCTGACGCCGTTCGCTTGACGCCCTTCGTTTAACGCCGCTCGCTTGACGCCCTTCGTTTAACGCCGCTCGCTTGACGCCGTTCGCCTGACGCCCTGGCAGTTCCGCTTACGCCGGCGTTGTCGCCACCTCTCTCGGGTACTCCAGCCCCCGCTCCACTTCATCGCGCGCTGCCAGCAGCCGCCCAATCTCCGCGGACATCTCCGCCGCCAGATCGAGATGCGTCGTGAGTCCCTCGACCGAACCGGATCCCGCGTGCAATCGCAGCAAGTTCAAGCGAATCGTCTCGAGCGCACCGACCGCGGCGCCGAGTTTTGCGCGTGCACTTTCCGCCGATGCGCGAATGGACTGATGTGCTTCCGAGTCGGGAACCGACGAGGTACTCGCAACCGCGTCCTGCAATTCATCGTGAAGTTTTCTTAATCGCTGCGCGTCTTCGTGCAATCGCTTCACGACACTCGGCAAATCGCCGAGCGATTTGCGCGTCGCCGCAGGGAGACTCGCGTACAACGATTCCGCGGCGAGACTCAGCGACAATTCTGTCGCGCGGTGCGTGATCGCCGTTTCGCGCGCGCCTTTTCCGATGAATCTCCGGCCAATCGTAAACGCCAGTTTGCCAATCGGGCTGCGCCACATCCAGCCCCAGAACGACATGTCGAGATCGCGACGCGCGCTGACGTAAAGTCCATACGCGAGTGCGGACAACGAGAGAATCACACCCGCGATCGGAGCTGTAATCTGAAAAAACATCGGCATGCTTGGACCCAGGATCACGAGCCCCAGAAACAGCGAGGCCACGAGCGCAATCCCGCTGATTTTCATAGTCTGTTTCGCCAACTTCTCGCGTCGTAGGTCGTTGGGACTTCCGACGACGACGCGCTCTTCCCGCTCTGCTTCCATCGCGGCCGCAAACGCCGGCCCGACGTCGGCGTGCGTAAACCCAAGCCGCATGAGCTTGCGCGCGGCCGCAGCGAGGAATCCCATCGGTACCGCGACCAGCCCGCCGATGAATGACGCAATGCCCGCCGCTTCGCCGGCAAACGCAGCGATCGCCGTCGCGCTCGTGAGCAGCACCGCAGGGAACACGAGTGTGCCGCCACTATCGAGTCGTCCGTTGCGTTTCACAAACGCGCGCAATGCAGCGGGCACTTCGCGTCTTTGCTCGAGCGCAACGCCGAGTTGTTCCGCGAGCGCGTCCGCACTCACAACGCGTTGCTTCGGATCCTTCATCACACAACGATCAACCAGCACCGCAACTTTCCTCGGCACCGGCATCCCCATCGACGAAACCGCCGGCGCTTGCTCCGTCACTTGCTTCGCGAGCACCTCGGTCGGCGTGCGTCCTTCAAACGGAAGCCGACCCGTGAACATGTAGAACGCGGTCACACCCAGTGCGTACAGATCGCTCTGCGGAGTGGTCTCCTTCCCGAGCGCTTGTTCCGGGCTCATGAACTCCGGCGTACCGCTCACTTTTCCATCGACATCCTGGTGCGTCGCGGCCGCAATACCAAAATCCGCGACGAGCACACGGTTCGTCGCGCGCTCGAGCAGAATGTTGTCGGGCTTCACGTCGCGATGCACAACACCATTCGAGTGCGCGTACGCCAGCGCCCACGCGACTTCGCGCAACACACGCGTGCCTTCCGCGCCCGGCAGCGGACCGCGCGTGCGCACGCGCTGCGCGAGTGTCTCGCCGTCAATGAACGCCATCGCGTAATACACGAACGCGCCCGTCTCCGCGACGGCGTGAATCGGAATGATGTTCGGATGTGACAACTTCGCGGCGAGTCGCGCTTCCGTCAGAAATCGCTCGCGAAGTCCGGCATCGGCCGCGCGTTCGGGCGGCAAGACTTTAATCGCCACCAAGCGGTCGAGGTGTACTTCGCGCGCCAGGTACACAACACCCATGCCGCCGCGGCCGAGTTCGCGGTCGAGGGAATAGCGACCGGCGAGCGCCTCCTGGAACGCGATGAACAACCGGTCGGGTGCAGGCGAGGTCTCAGCCATCGGACAAGATTACTCTCAAAGGGTACGTATGACCACGGCCGGTCGATGACGCTGGTTTCAAAATCGCCAAACGTGAGTTCGCCATGACAAGCCGCAAACCCATCAGCGCAAATTGCGCCGTCCGTTGCGTCGTGCTCGCATCGACGTCTGCGTGCATCGCAACCGCCGACGCGACATTGCCGGCCGCGGTCCAGCAGGACAGTGCAGGAATCGCGATCGTGAGCAACGATCTCGCGCGCCTCACCACCATATGCACGGTCAGCGCCGCTCCGACCGTCGCGATCGGATCGGCTGACGGCGGCGAAGAGTACGAGCTGCATCGTGTGTTCGGCGCGACACAATTGCGAGACGGAAGCATCGCGCTCGTCAATCAAGGCACACAGCAAGTGCGCTTCTACGATCGCGCCGGGAAATTCATCAAGAGCAGCGGTCGTGCAGGCAGAGGACCCGGCGAATTCAGCGACGCGTTCCTCATGTGGAACCGTCCCGGCGACACGATTTACGTTGGCAATTACGTCCCATGGGAACTCCACGTGTTCGCGCCCGACGGGCGCTTCGTTCGCACCGTCAAGCCGACGCCACAGTATTTCAATAATCCCGGCGGGACGTTCGTGCTCAACGACGGCCGCATCGTCATTGCCGACGACGTCAGAGCAGGAACGCGACGCAGTCCGGAGTTCACCGTGCGACACACGAAGGTGTTGCTACACAACGCCGACGGCACGCGCGCGGACTCGATCGGCGCGTTCGAAGACGGACGATGGGGCGTGGTCGATCCAGCGCTGGACAACAACCTGTGGAGCTATCCGTTTTTCGAATCGTTCGCGCGGATGGCGGGCGGAGGCGACCGATTCATCGTCGGCCATTCGTCGAAAGCTGAATTGCGCGTGTATACGATTGGACGCACGGCACGCGTTACGCAGATAATCCGGTTCACGACCGGCGATCGCAGAATTACCGCCGCGCACGTCGCGGCGGAGAAGAAGCGAATCATGGATCAGTACAAGGGCCGGCCTGCTGATCAAGTCGCACGCCTCACCGGATCATCGGTGAGTGACAAACGCCCCATCGCGGACGCGTTCCCCGCGTTCGCCGGCATCGAACTCGGTCGCGACGGACGCCTGTGGATGCGCGAATACACCAAACCCGGCGAAACCGCTGTCGCCCCGTGGGTCGCGTTCTCACCCGCGGGCCGCGCGGTGTGTCGCGCTTCCTTCCCGCGTGGCGCCGAACTCCTGGAACTCGGCGCAGACTACCTGTTGGTCATGCAGACCGACTCACTCGGCGTCGAACAGGTCGCGCGATACACGCTTCGGTAGCAGGGCGGCGCGCCCGCATCCAGCGAAATCTTTGCGGTTTCCGTAGGCGAGTCGTAGCGTTTACTCCGGCCTCAAACCAACGGTCAACGCATGCCACGTCTCACGTCCCGTTTCGCCATCCTTTCGTGCGCTCTCGTGCTCGCGTTCAGCGCCAGCGCAGGTGCGCAAACTCGCGTCCTCACGCCAGACGATTATTACCGTCTGCAGGCTGTCGGCGACTCGAAGCTTTCGCCCGACGGTCGCTATCTGCTGTACACGGTGCAGACGCGCCGTCGCGAACAAAACGACCGCATCACGCACATCTGGTACACAGATCTGCGTACCGGCGTGTCGCGGCGACTGAGCACGCAGGGCATCAACTCGACGGGCCCGAATTGGACGCCCGACGGAAAGCGCATCTACTTCACGACGACGCGCGGCAACGAGAGCGGGCTGCACTTCATCAACTTCCTCGAACCCGGCGGCGAAGCGTATCGCATTCCGGGAATCACCGCGGCGCCGAATTACTCGCCCGATGGTTCATGGATTCTCGTCGCGCGCAGTATCGCACCTGGTGAGAATCCGAACAACGCACCTGATGCGCCCGGTGGTGGCGGCGGACGCGGTGGTCGCGGCGGCGGCGCTGGTGCAGCGCCCGCGGATTCCGCAGCGTGCTGGCCGGCCGGAACTCCTGCGCTCACGGGTCCGTCTGCTCCGACGACGCGCGGCAAAACAGAATCAGCGCGTATGTGCGACGTCTACGTGATCACGCATGCGACGTACAAGCGCGATGGCACGTACTCGTTCCTCCCGCCGACACCTGGTGGTGACGGACGCGGCGGTGGACGTGGTGGTCGCGGTGGAGCTGCGCCCGCGGGCGGAGCCGGCGGACGCAACACACAATTCTTCCGCATGTCGGTCGACGGCATCGCAGCAGATCGTCCGCTCGTGCAGCTCACCACCGACGGCGTGAACAAGAACTTCGAATCCATCAGCCCTGACGGGAAATGGATTCTCTACACAGTCGGTGGCGGACCGGGCGGTGGACGCGGCGGGGGACCACCGGAAGAAGGCACGACGGAAGCGGGTGGCGCGGCCGCGCAGATGCCGGAAGTCGGAATCTTCCGTGTGTCCTCAGCGGGCGGCGGTGCGCCAATCGAAGTTGCGAAAGTGCGCGGCACGGTAAGTGGCGTGCGCATGTCACCGGACGCGAAGTACGTCGCGCTCACGCTCACGGAAGGTCGTCGTCGCGATCCAATCGTACGCGTGCTCGATGTCGCTACCGGCAAAACGGTTTCGGATATCGGCCGCGGCTGGAAGTATCCGATCACGACAGTGCAGTGGTCACCGACGAGTAAAGAAGTGTCGTGGCTCTCCGGCGTCGGCGCGACGGATCAAATCGTGAAAGCGGCTGCGACCGGCGGACCGATCGTGAACGTCACGAAAGGATTGCAAACGATTTCGAGTCTCACGTACGACGCCGCGCAGAAGACGATGGCGTACGTGAAGTCGACGATGGAATTGGGCGGCGAAGTGTTCGTCGCGAACGCGGACGGCACCGGCGAGCGTCAGGTGACGAACGTCAACACGGAATTCATGAAGAACATTCGCATCGGCAAGAGCGAATTGTTCTCGTATCCGGGTGTGCCGCACAATCGCGCGTGGCTCGATTCGCTGAAGACAAAAGGCGTGCCCGCGATGTTCAAGGGCGTTGCGCCGAGTGGTGAGCGTCCGCGGATTGAGGCGATGGTGTTGTATCCGCCGGATTATCAGCCGGGCCGCAAGTATCCGATGGTGACGTATGTGCACGGCGGACCGCACGGCCGTTACTCGGTGGGATTCAATCACGAGTTCCAGATGGTTGCGGCGCAGGGCATCGTAATTCTGTACACGAATCCGCGTGGCTCGACGAATTACGGAAATGATTTCCAGTACATGACGCTGAACGCGTGGGGCATCGACGACGCGAAAGACATTCTGCAAGCGGTTGATTCGATGGTTGCGCGCGGCGTCGCCGACCCAACCAAGCTCGCCATCAGTGGCGGTTCGTACGGCGGCTTCATGACGAACTGGTTGTCCGCGCAGGATCAGCGCTGGAAAACCGCTGCGACGGACCGCAGCATTTCGAACTGGATCAGCTTCTACGGCGTGTCCGACGCGTCGAGCCTTGTTGAAGGCGAGTTCGACGGCATGCCGTGGCCGTATTTGTCGCCGGATTCAGGCAGCTATCTGCTCGCGACGATGTTGAGCCCGATCGTGTGGGCCGACAAAGTCAAAGCGCCCACGCTGATCATTCACAGCTTGAACGATTATCGCGTGCCGTTCGAGGAAGGCGAGCAGTGGTATCGCGCGCTCAAGAAGCACAACATCCCGGTGAAGATGGTCGGCTTCCCGGATTCATCGCACGGATTGGGCGGCGGTGGCGAACCATGGCTGTCGGTGCGACGACTGAAAGAGTATGTGGACTGGTTCAAGGCGTATTTGGTAGACGATAAACCATTGATAGCGCAGTAACGCAGTTGTTAGAACGACGCCGTTTTGACGGCGTCGTGAGTAGTGAGCCGTCCGAACGGCGTTGCTTGATGGCGCTGTTCGGACGGCGTGCTATCGTTACACATGCCTTTGACACGCATTGCCTCGTTCACCTCGCTCGTCGCATTCGCCTCACTCGGCTGCGCGCCACGTCAAGCTCCTGACATCGAGATCGCGTTCGTCGCGAACGCGCGCGCGGCCACTGTGGTGTTGGTCGATGTCGCGAAGCGTTCGATCGTCGGAACCATCGACGTCAATCCGGATCGCGTAAAGAGTTCGGGTCCTGGTTCGCCAAACTACGCGCAGGACACCGATATCTCGCCCGACGGGCGCACGATGTACGTGTCGCGAGGCTATGTCGGCGATGTGGCAGCGTTCGATCTCGCGAGCGGACGCATGCTGTGGCACACGCCGCTCAACACCGGCCGCGCAGACCACATGGTGCTCACGAAAGACGGCAAGAATTTGTTCGTGTCTGCGATGCTCGATAACCGCGTGTATCGCGTCGAAACGAGCACGGGTAAAATCACCGGCCACATCGTCACCGGTGTGTATCCGCACGACAACAAGGTTTCCGCTGACGGCGCGCTGCTCTACAACACGAGCATCGGTCCGCTGTCGGGCATGCCGCGCGCTGCTGACGCCGCGCCACTCGCCGATACGCCGGGATTCTCGTATCAGATCACCATCGCGGACGTGAACACGATGGAGATTCGCGAAAAGATCGAAACGGAACACGCCATTCGTCCGTGGCAGTTTGCACCGGGCGAGAAAGGTTTGTACGCCCAGTTGTCGAATGAGCATGCGGTGTTCTTCTACGATTTCAGCACGAAGCAATTCACCAAGCGCCTCGATTTGCCGGTCAAGGACGGCGTCACGAGTGCGGACACGGACTTTGACGCGCCGCATCACGGGCTCGCGTTGACGGACGATGGATCGACGCTGTGCCTTGCGTCGCGCTCGTCCGACTACGCAGCGCTCGTGAGCGCGCCTGATTTCAAATTGCTCGCGACGGTTCCGGTCGGCGACGCACCCGGCTGGGCCGAAGTCGCCGACAGCGGGCGCGTGTGTCTCACCGCGAACAGCCGCAGCGCGGATCTCTCGATCATTTCAATTCCTGAACGGAAAGAGATCGTGCGTATGCCGATTGGTGAGGGACCGAAACACATCACCATAGCGCGCGTTCCCGCCTCGGTGATCGCGCCTAAGAAGTAACTGACTGCAACACACGATGAACCCTCGTCACTACAGCATCGTCGCCGCGCTCGGTTTCGCGGTCACTGCGTGCAAAGATTCGCCACGCAACGCACCCGCTGCCGACCTCACTGTCAGCGTGCGCAGCGGAAACATCGCCGCGCCAGACTCGATTGCGCCGGGCTGGACGCGCGTTCGAGTAGAGGAAGACGGCGTCGGACACATCGTCGTAGCATTTCGTTTGCCGAACGCGACAACAGACGCTGACGTCGCGAAATTTCTCGCCGCACTGGACACAACTGCAACGACTCCGCCGAGCGGCGTTGCAATGGGCGGACCCGAAATCGGCGACACGGCCGACGTCGTCGTGAATCTCACGCCGGGACGCTACGTGTTCGGTTGTGTGAGCCGCGATGCCAGCGGTCACCGTCACGCGAGCATCGGCGAAGCAAAATCGTTCGTCGTGACCAGCGCGGCGATCGCGCCGGCGCGCGCCGCACCGCCGGTCGCGACACACGAATTGCGTATGACGGAATTCACGTACGCCGGCATCGACACGTGGCGCGCAGGTGCACAGAACATTCGCATCCTGAATGTCGGCAAACAGGATCACCAGCTTCGACTCGTGCGACTTAACCCTGGTTCGACACTCGAGCAGTGGGTCGTCGAGCCCGAACAGCACGGAACGCCCGTTGTCGGCGTCGCTCGCATGGGGCCAGGTGAAGTCGTGTACATGCCGGCCGACCTGCCGCCGGGGAATTACATCGCGTATTGCCTGATTCCCGACGCCGCAACAAAGCGTGCACAC
The DNA here is from genome assembly GCA_035277145.1 of Gemmatimonadaceae bacterium. Classification (GTDB taxonomy): domain Bacteria; phylum Gemmatimonadota; class Gemmatimonadetes; order Gemmatimonadales; family Gemmatimonadaceae; genus DASRAP01. The sequence goes on from DATELA010000052.1 coordinate 10,708, forward strand.
GTAGAAATCGGCATGCTCAAACCGATACAAGTCCAATGAACATCCGCCTGCTCGCGATCAGTCTCGCTGCGTATTCCAGCGCGACTGCACAGCAGCCTGCCTCTGCCGTCGAACTTTCCCGGCTCGCTGATTCCCTTGCGCGCTTTGCCGTCGAGTCCAAGGCGACGCCGAGTATCGCGATCGCGGTCGTGCGCGGCACCGACACGCTGGCCCTCGGTGCATGGGGCACCGCCGATATCGAATCGCCGCGTGCAGCAACCGCGGCAACGATCTATCGAATCGGTTCAGTGACGAAGCAGTTCACCGCGGCGACGGTCATGCAGTTCGTCGAGCAAGGCAAAGTGAAACTCGACGATTCAATCGCGGCGCACGTGCCCGATCTCCCGGCCGCGTGGCGACGCGTCACGATTCGCCAACTACTGAATCACACGTCCGGCATTCCGAGTTACACCGACCTCGGCCCGAGCTGGGTTGCGCGCTGGGGCGAAGACATGACGCCCTCGACCATCGTGTCGCTCACTGCGAAAGAGGCCATGTGGTTCGCGCCCGGCACGAGCTGGCAATACGACAACACCGGTTATGTCGTGCTCGGGATGCTCGTCGAACGGATCGCCGGACGGCCTTGGGCAGACGACATCATCGAGCGATTCGCGAAACCACTTGGACTCCGTGATACGCGCGTGTGCGATTCACGGCCGACCGATACGCGCGCTGCGCACGGGTATCGTCGCGACGGCGACCGATGGCGGCGCTACGAGTACATCTCGATGACGCAGCCGTACGCGGCAGGCGCGTTGTGTTCGACGTTGCGTGATCTTGCGGCGTGGAACCGCGCGCTGAACACAGGAAAGGTTGTCTCATCGCAATCGTATGCACAGATGACGACGCCAGAAGGTGCCGCGCGCGCGAATGGATACGGCTTTGGTATCGGACGCGGCACGATTGGAACACACACGGTGATCTCGCACGGCGGCGGTATCCACGGTTTTGCCACGACGAATCAATGGATTCCCGATGCTGAGCTGTCCGTGACTGTTTTCGTAAACGCCGGCGACGGCATTGGTGGACGCATTGCCCAGCGCCTGACGCAGGTTGCGCTCGGTTTTGCGCCCGCGACGACGCCCGCGCGCGTCCCGATCACAACGGCTGAACTGCAGCGATACGCGGGTGTCTACAGTCTCGCGCTGCCCACCGGCGCTCGCGACTTCACGTTCACCGTGCGGGATGGCGAACTCGTTGCGCAACTCGCGGGTCAGGGCGCGAACAAGCTATTCCACGTGGGCAATCACGCGTTCGGCGCGGATTTCGATCGTACGCTGCGAATCACGTTCGTGGTCGAGAACGGGCGCGCGGTAAAGCTCGTGCTCGAACAGGGCGGGCAGCGCTTCGAGGCGCCGCGGAAGTAGCATCGCGGTTAGTCGTCGTGGTTAGTCGTTCTCGTGGTTAGTCGTTCTCGTGTTTAGTCGTTCTCGTAGTTAGCGGTCGCCTTCCCCTTGTCACCCGACAGAAGCAGTGCTATCCTCCCTGTGCCATTCGACAGGAAGCACTGTGCCGCTGCCGTCAGCCGAAGTCATCCAGGGAACGCTCGACCTGCTTGTGTTGAAGGCGCTTTCCCTCGCCCCCATGCACGGCTGGGGGATAAGTCAGCGCATTCAGCAGCTCTCCACCGATGCGTTTCAGATCGGCCAAGGATCGCTCTACCCCGCGCTCTACCGGCTCGAGAAGCGCGGCTTCGTGAAGAGCGAGTGGAAAACCACTGAGAACAATCGCGAGGCGAAATACTACGCGCTCACGAAAACGGGCCAGCGCGCACTCGGCGATGAACTGAAAGAATGGCGCTATTTTGTCGCGGCCGTCGAGCAGGTATTGAAGGCCGCGACATGAACACGCTGTTCAACCGCCTTCGCATGTGGCTGCGAGCCGTGTTTCGCCGCGGCGATGCGGACCGCGAGCTCGCTCGCGAAATCGAATCGCATATCGCAATGGAACGCGATCACTTGATCGCGCAGGGCATGTAACCCGCTGACGCCGATCGTCGCGCGCGCATCGCGTTCGGAGGCGTGCAACGTCACACCGAGTCGGTGAGAGACGAACGCGGAACGCGGTGGCTCGACAATCTTGCGCAGGACATTCGCTTCGCGATTCGGCAGTACGCGCGCACGCCGTGGTCGACCGCGACAATCGTATTGCTGCTTTCGCTCGGCATCGCCGCGAACGCGTGGATGTTCACGCTCGTTGACTATCTGCAGTTCTCACCGGGGCCAAGCATCGCGCGCGACGCGTCGCTGGTGAGGATCCGCGGCATCACGTACGCGCGCGGTGGTGAGTTCATACGCCTGCTGTCGGTCGCGGAGCTTGGCGACTACCGCGCGCGTCGCGACGTGTTCGCGGGCGTTGCCGGGCTGTCGCAGCGCGGCGAGGCGGTCGTGCGCATGGCTAATGTCGAACCATCGAACGAAGGCATTCAGTACACGACGAGCGGCTACCTGGGTCTGCTCGGTGTGAAACCTGAACTCGGGACAGTTCTCCCCGCCGAGGACGACGCCGTCAATGCGGGGACACCGAGCGCGTTTCTGTCGTATGCGTATTGGCGTAGTCGGCTGGGCGGCGCCGACATCGTGGGACAGCAACTGCAAATCGGCGACGGCAGCGTAACGATTGTTGGCGTAGCGCCGCCGGGATTCGATGCAGCCGCATCGAGCAGCACGCCACGCGTCAGCGTGTGGCTCTCGCTGTCTGCGTCGCGTGTCATCGCACCGCACAATCCACTCTCGCGCGACGACGCCACATTCTATGCTGTCGCGCGGCTTGCGAAAGGCGTATCGATCGACCGCGCAGAGGCACTCGCGTCGACCATTGGCACGCAAGCCGCCGCGCGATGGACGACGGAGCGGGTCACGACGACGAGTGATGTCGTTCGGTTGCGCAAGAACAACCGTGACGCGGTGAGCGTGCGCGGCAATTCTGAGTTGTTGATCATCGCCATGTTTGCGGCGGTGACACTGCTCATCGCCGCGGTCATCGGCACGAACATCAGTGCGCTGTTTCTCGCGCGCGCTGTCGCACGCCAACGTGAGATCGGCGTGCGACTGTCGCTCGGTGCAACGCGCGCGCGACTGATCCGGCAACTGCTGACGGAGTCAACATTGCTCGGCGCCGCCGCGGGCGCGGTTGGACTCGGGCTATTTGCGGCGGCAATCCGCGTTGTGAACACGATGATGCGTGAGGACCGCGTTTATCTGAGCGCGTGGCCTTTGGCAGCGACGTTGCTCTTCGCGCTGATTGTCGGTGTGTTGTTCGGGTTATCGCCCGCGCTCCACGCGACACGGGCGAGCGTCTTCGAAGCAATGAAAGGCTCCAGCGCGTCCGGCACGCGCGCCACGCGCGGGCAACGCCGGCTTGTCATCGCACAGATCGCGTTGAGTCAACCGCTACTGGTTGGAGTCGGATTGCTCGTCACAAGCATTGTCGAAGCAGACCGCGCGCGAGCGCGCGGCGATTTCGACGCACGCATCGTCGAAATCGAGGTGTCGACTCCGAATCCACGCAACGCGGATGATACACGCGGCATCAGCATCGCCGAGCAAGGCATCGTGTTGTTGAGTGGAATTGCGGGCGTTGAACGGGCATCGGCGGCAACAGGCTGGACCTCGGGAGGCGACTTCGAAGTGCAGGCTGATGACGCCGCTGGAATCGCGCCAACTGTTTTCCGCGCGAGAACGCATCCCGTTGCGGCGGGCTATTTCGATGCGATGGGCGCACGCGTGACACGCGGCCGAGAGTTTGACCGCACAGATGTGCTGGGCACACCGGGTACCGCGGTGATCGGCAGCGACCTTGCGATGAGGCTTTACGGGACTGCGAACCCGGTTGGCCGAACGCTTCGCTGTGCGGGCCGGTGCGGAAGCGAATCGGAACTCGTGATCATCGGAGTCGTCGACGCCGAAGGGAGCGCCGCGATCACCCGCGACGGTGGCGATCACGTGTTCGTCGCGCTCAGTCAGAAGAAGTATTTCCAGGACCCGCGGTTTGTCGTGCGCGTGAGCACCGATGGTGCGGCGATGATCAATCCACTTCGCACGCGGCTGCGCGAGACGTTTCCCGATCTCCCAATTCAGCGCGCAACCACGCGCGCCGCCGAAGACCTACGACACCGACGCGAGAATGCGCTCACGGCGGGAGCCGCCACCGCGGGCGGACTGCTCGCCCTCGTGCTTGCTGCGATTGGTCTCTATGCGATTGTGTCATTCGCCGTGCAACAACGCCTGCGGGAAATCGGCGTTCGCATCGCGCTCGGCGCAGGACCGTCGCAAGTCGTGCGGCATTTCTTCCGCGATGGATTCATCGTCAGCATCGCGGGCTGCGCGATTGGTCTGCCCGCGAGCGTGTTTGCAATTCGCGGGATTCAGTCGGCAATGCCGATCGAAACACCCGGCATGATCGGCGTCGCAACATTGATCGCACTCGCAGTCTCGAGTGTCGCGATGATCGCGACATGGATACCAGCCAGGCGTGCGGCGTCAGTCGACCCGATCCGAACTCTCAGACAAGAGTGACCGCCGTCTTCACGTCGTTTTCGTTGTTTGTCGCGATCGTGGTTAGTCGTTCTCGTAGTTAGTCGTTCTCGTGGTCAGTCGTTCTCGTGGTCAGTCGTTCTCGTCGTTCGCAGTTATCTCCCGCTTGCCTTCCGACCAACCTCAACCGCAGCGAATCCATTCTGGTTCCAGTTGATGATGAACACGCTGAAGCCCTGCTTCATGCGGAGCTCCATTGTCGCCGGATCGCCAATCGGGAATCCACACGGCACGTTGAACTCTTTGCACGCGGCCAGAACTTTTTGAATCGCCGCTTCCCACTTTTCGTTGTCGCGCACGCGGCGGCCCGTTGAATCCGTCGTCGTGAACAATCCGCCGAGCGTGCCCGCGCCCGGGAACAGCGCACCAATTCCCTTCACTGCCGCGATCTCGCGCACGTTGTCGAGTCCCTTCTGCGTTTCGACAATCGTCCAGTTCACCAGCTCGCCGTTCGGATTGAGCGGCCAGAGATCAGCTTTCGCTTTGTAATCTTTTTCAGACAGTCCCCACATCGCGGGCGCTCCAGCGACATCGTCGGGACGCGTGCCGCCGTTCGATTTGAATCGCATCGCGGCAAGACCGCGCTTCACTTCGTCCGCGCTTTCGACGCTCACGAACACCACGCCCGACACGCCCGCGTTGAGTTGCTTCGCGATCTGCGATTCTGCCTGATCGTTGCCATGTATTTCCGTCATCTTCACGAACAAGGGATGCGACAGGCGCGCCAGCGACTTCTGCACGTAACCCGCCGCAAGCATTCCTTGCGCGAATTGCGAAAACGCAGCCAGACTCGTGTCGAACCGCGCGCCGCCTTCCATCGTGCCGTCGAAAATCAGATCGGCACCTTTGTATGCGACCGCATCTGCGGCGAGTTCGGCAGCAGTTTTGCGCGGCGGCGGTGGCGTCGTATCGGGCGTTCCAACCGCACCGCCTCCCGCACCGCCAGCTCCGCGACCGCCACCCCGACCCCCTCGTCCCCCGCGCGGATTCGCCGGCGCGTACAGACCGAACACCGGTTTGTGCTCCGCCAACAGATCGATCACCGGATTCAGCCGCGGCTTCTGCTGCGTCATCGCCAACCCCGCGAGCAACACGCCACCAACCACAACGCACACTCGGTTACACACGCGCAATTCCTCCACGAGGGGACGACCTGATACGGCCCGGCGAGTACCGCATTCTACGCGGCGCCGGAGCAAGGCGCTGTTTGGGCTTGCTGCCCGGGGCGGCGGCAATACTATAGATGTGGGACGGAGACGGGGACTGGGTGCCGGGTACCGGGTCCAACGTCCGTCGCCTGTACCCCGTACCCCGTACCCCGTCCCCGCCTCTCAGGAATGATTCCGCGCTACGCACTCCCGCTAGCCCTGCTGATCTCCGCCCCGCTCGGCGCACAGTCTCGCGCGTACGCGGACATGGCGCGGTCGGCGGTGAGGGCGCACGAAAGCGCGAACTACAGCGCCGCAATCAGTGCGGCTCGCACGCGCATTACCGCCGACATCCCTGCCGCCGCGCTCACGGGCGTCGTGCAGGAGTACTGCGCGGGTTGTCATAACACCAAAGAACTTCGCGGCGGGCTGTCGCTCGAAAACTTCGATGTCGCCGCTGCACCCGCGAACGCCGAAGTCGCCGAAAAAATGATTGGCAAGCTGCGCACCGGCATGATGCCACCGCCGAAGCGCAGACGGCCGGGCGGTGATTCGCTCGTTGCGCTCGTTGAAACGCTCGAGCGGTTGATCGACAAATCCGCGGCGACGAAACCGGAACCGGGCTCGCGCACATTCCAGCGTCTCAATCGCGTCGAGTACGAACGCTCCATTCACGAGCTGCTCGGCCTCGACGTCAACGCCGGCGATTGGCTGCCGCTCGACACCAAGAGCGCGAACTTTGACAACATCGCCGACGTCCAGGTGCCGTCGGCAACGGTACTCGATGCGTATCTCGATGCCGCTAGCGAAATCGCGCGGCTCGCGGTGGGCGACGCAAAAGCGCGCAACGCGTCGAAGACGTACAAGATCGCGCGTCTCCACGCGCAGTGGGATCGAGCGGAAGGTGCGCCCATCGGTACACGCGGTGGCATCTCCGTCATTCACAACTTCCCCGCCGACGGCGAATACACGTTTTCGTTCGAGCTGCATTCGATTCCGACGGGACAACTCTTTGGTTCCGACGCACCGTTTGACGAACAAGCAGAGATCTCTGTCGACGGCGTACGCGTCGCCTTGATCAAGATCGATCGCTGGCAGTCGCAGGCGGATCCCGCGAACATGGAAGTCAAAACGGAACCGGTCGTGGTGCGCGCCGGCCCGCATCGCGTGACCGCCGCGTTCCTGCAAACGTTCGACGGACCCAACAACGATCTCATCGCGCGTCACGGTCACAGCATCGGCGACACGCAAATCGGTTCCGAGCTCGGCATTACCAACGTCGCGCACATGCGCGACATGACGGTGACCGGCCCGACCAATCCCACGGGTGTTTCAGAAACACCGAGTCGTCGTCGCATCTTCTCGTGCCGTCCAACAACCGCCGAAGAAACGCGTCCCTGCGCTGAGCGCATCATCAATTCCATCGGCGGCGCTGCGTACCGCCGCGCGCTGGCGCCGAGTGATGTGACAGGGTTGATGAAGTTCTATGACGCGGGCGCGAAAGATGGTGGATTCGAAATGGGCATTCGCGTCGCGCTCGAAGCCATGTTGTCGAGTCCGCATTTCATTTTCAGAACGGAGCGCGTGCCGGTTGGCGCAAAGCCCGGCGATCGCTACGCACTCAACGACGCAGACCTTGCGTCGCGATTGTCATTCTTCCTCTGGGGCGCACCGCCCGACGACGTACTGCTCGACGCCGCCAAGCGCGGAGGCCTGTCGCAGCCCAAGAATCTCGAAACACAAGCGCGTCGAATGCTCGCCGATCCGCGCGCCGAAGCGCTCGCGTCGCGATTCGCATCACAGTGGCTGCGTTTGCAGGACATCGACAAGGTTCACCCCGACGCGCTGCAGTTCCCGGACTTCCGCGAACAACTCGGCGAATCGATGCGCCGCGAGACCGAAGTGTTCTTCGAGCACCTCGTGCGCGAGAACAAGAGCATCTTCGATTTGTATTCCGCGAATTACACGTTCGTGAACGAAGCGCTTGCGAAGCACTACGGGTTCACGGGTGTGACGGGACCGGAATTCCAGCGTGTGCAGTATCCGGATAATCGTCGCATCGGATTGTTTGGGCACGCGAGCATGCTGACGCTCACGTCGCACGCCAATCGCACGTCGCCGGTACTGCGCGGCAAATGGGTGATGGAAGTAATTCTTGGCGCACCGCCGCCACCGCCGCCGCCCGACGTTCCCGATCTCGACAAGACCACGACGGCGAAGGAAGGACGTACGCTCACCACGCGCGAGCGCATGGAAATGCACCGCAGCGACCCGACGTGCAACGCGTGTCACCAGTACATCGATCCGATCGGCTTGGCGCTCGACAACTTCGACGTTACCGGCCGCTGGCGCATTCGTGAGTTCGATAATCCACTCGACACACGCGGCGAGTTGTACGACGGTACGCCGGTGACGTCACCGACCGAGTTGCAGCAGGCGCTGATGAAACGTCCCATTCCCATGATCAGGGCGTTTACGCAGAACCTGATGGCGTACGCGCTCGGCCGTCGCGTCGAGTACTACGACATGCCGGCAGTGCGCACGATCGTTGCGGGTGCAGAGCCGAGTGGCTACAAGATGCAGGAGTTCATTCTCGGCGTGATTAGGAGTGATGCGTTTCGGATGGGGAGAGTTCCAAATCGAACGAGCGCCGGCAACTAATGCGTCAAAACGAACTGCGTCAGACGAACTGCGTCATGCCAACTACGTCGGTCGATTGACGTAGTCCGTATGACGCTTTCCGAATGACGCCTTTCGTATGACGCCTTTGGTATGACGCCTTTTGGCACGTCACCGCGGGACTGAACAAGGACTGAGCATGGATTTCCTCACTGGTAAGTCTCTCGATCGCCGAACCATGGTCAAAGGCATGGGCGCTGCGTTCGCGCTCCCCTTCCTCGACGCCATGGTCCCCGTCGGTCGCACGCGCGCACTCAAAGCCGCCGGCGCTACGCGCCTCGTCACCATCGAAATGGTGCACGGTGCCGCGGGTTGCAACGAACTCGGCGCGCGCTTCAACATGTGGTCGCCGGCCGCGACGGGACGCGCGTTCGATTTGCGTCCGACTGCGTTGTCGTCGCTCGAGCCATATCGCGATTACCTGACCATCGTCAGCAACACGGATTGTCGCGAAGCGGAGCCCGAAGCCGACAAGGAAATCGGCGGCGATCACTTCCGGTCGAGCGCGGTGTTTCTCACGCAGTCGCATCCGAAGCAGACCGAAGGTTCCGACATTTACGTCGGGCCGTCGATGGATCAGTTGTACGCGCAAAAGTTCGGACAGGAAACGCCGATTCCCTCGATGCAGTTGTGCATCGAAAACGTCGACCAGGCCGGTGGTTGCGCGTATGGCTACGCGTGCGTGTACACGGATTCGATCAGCTGGGCGTCGCCGACAGAACCGTTGCCCGTGATTCGCGATCCGCGCGTTGCATTCGAGAAACTGTTCGGCGTTGGCGGTACGAACGAAGAGCGCGCGTATCGCCGTGCAACGCGCCGCAGCATTCTCGATTGGGTCGCCGGTGAGATGTCGTCGCTCTCGCGCACACTCGGTCCCGAGGATCAGCGTCGCATGGATCGCTATCTCACCGACGTGCAGGAAGTGGAGCGCCGCATTCAGCGCGTCGAAGCGCGCAACGCAAGCGGTGAACCGCGCGATCTGCCCGAAGCACCTGCCGGCGTACCCGACTCATTCGCCGAGCATGTGCAACTGATGTTTGATCTGCAGGCGCTCGCGTTTGCGAGCGATGTCACGCGCGTGTTCTCGTTCAAAATGGGACGCGATGGTTCCGCGCGAACGTATCCGGAAAGCGGATCGGATCGGCCGTTCCATCCGGCGTCGCACCACGGCGGCAACGAACGCGGCGTGCGCGAGTTCTTCCTGATCAACAAGTATCACGTGAGTCTGCTGCCGTATTTCCTGGACAAGCTCAAGAGCTATCAGGAAGACGGCGGCAACCTGCTCGACAAGACGATGATCGTGTACGGATCGCCGATGGCCGATTCGAACTTGCACAATCATCGCCGCTGTCCGCTCGTTTTGCTCGGCAAAGGCAACGGTGCGCTGAGCGGCAACGTGCACTTGAAGGCGCCAGATGGAACGCCGATGGCGAATGCGATGCTGGCGATGATGCATTCGCTCGGCCTCAACAGCATGAAGAGCTTTGGCGACAGTAACGGACTGCTGTCTTTGGCCGGAGCGTAATGAGGTTTTGACGCAGTCCGCCTGACGCAGTACTGACATGAACTGAGCTTCGCATGCTAAAAACTCTCGTTGCGATCGCCGCAGTAACGCTCACCGCACAAGCAGACGCGCAAATCGCTGATGCCGCCATGAAGCGCGACAGCGCCGCGGTTCGCGCCATGATCAAATCCGGTGCCGATGTGAATGCCGCGCAGGGCGATGGCATGACGGCGCTGCACTGGGCTGCGATGAACGGCGATGCGGCGCTCGCGAAGATGTTGATCGTCGCCGGCGCGCGACTCGAAGCGCAAACACGCAATGCGAATTACACGCCGCTGCATCTCGCTGCGCGAGCGGGTGCATCCGCAACAGTGAAGCTGCTCGCAGACGCGGGCGCGAACGTCAACGCGGCGACCACGTCCGGCGGAACAACGCCGCTGCATTTCGCTGCAGCGCAGGGCAACAAGGAGTCGATCGTTGCATTGCTCGACAAAGGCGCGCGCATCGACGTGCGCACGACGTCATACGGCGATACGCCACTCATGTGGGCGGCTGCGTACAATCGCTCCGCTGCGATTGAGGTACTTGCAGCACGCGGTGCGAGCATCAGCGCAGTTTCGCGCGTCGACAATGTTCCGCAGATGGAAGCGGAGCAGCGGCAGGATCAGGCCGCCCGCAATCGTCGCGTGACTGCGTTGCGCCAGGCTGAACAACCCCAGCCCGTGATGCCACCAGCTGGACGCGGTGCGGATCCAAATGCGCCACGACTGCCAGTTGCAGGTCGCGGTGGACTCGAAGCGTTGCTCGCTGCGCGCGACAGCGCGGGATCGCGGGCCGATGTTGTGGATACTTCGGCCGCGGGGCGCGCCGCGCGCGACGCTGCGACTGCCGGTACAGGTCTCACACTTTCATCGCTGACCACGCGCGGACTCGGCGGACGCGGCGCGACTGCAGATTCAAACGCGGGCCGTGTCGGTACGGTGCCAACCGCCGGACCAACGGGCGCAGGTGGTGGCGGTGAGCGCGCGCTGGGGTACGGACAACTCGTCGGCAACAAAGGTGGATTTACGCCGCTGCTGTTTGCGGTGCGCGAAGGCAATGCCGATGCGGTGAACGCGCTGCTCAAAGCGGGTGCGGACGTGAATCAGGTGAGTCAGGGCGATCACACGAGTCCGTTGTTGATGGCGGCGATCAACGGGCAATTCGACATCGCGAAAGTGTTGCTCGAGAAGGGCGCCGATCCGAATTGGGTGAGCGATGCAGGTACGGCGCCGCTCTACGCAACGATCAACGTGCAGTGGGCCGCGAAGGCGTTGTATCCGCAGCCGACGGCGCAGCGACAGCAGAAAGTGTCGTATCTCGATTTGATGGAAGAGTTGTTGAAGAAAGGCGCGGACCCGAACGCACGCCTCACGAAGCATTTGTGGTACGCGTCGTACAATTTCGATTTGCTTGGCGTGAACACCGCGGGCGCGACGGCGTTCTGGCGCGCCGCGTATGGCACCGACGTTCCTGCGATGCGGTTACTCGTGAAGTACGGTGCCGATCCAAAGATTCCCACGCGGCGTCCCGCGGGCGGACGTCAGCGCGGTGACGATGCGCCGGTTGAAGAAGATTCGATCGCGGGCGATCCGTCGGGTCTTGCTGCGATTCCGCCGGGCGGGCCCGGTGTGTATCCGATTCACGCGGCGAGCGGCGTCGGTTACGGCGATGGGTACGCAGCGAACGCGCACGTGCACGCACCCGACAGTTGGGTCGCCGCGGTGAAGTATCTCATCGAAGAACTCGGCGCCGACGTGAATGCGCGCGATTTCAATGGCTATTCGCCGATGCACCACGCGGCCGCGCGCGGTGACAACGAGTTGATCAACTATCTCGTGTCGAAGGGCGGCGATGTGAAAGTGGTCGCGCGCAACGGGCGCACGACAGCGGACATGGCGAACGGTCCGCAGCAGCGGATCACGCCGTTCCCGGAGACGATTGCGTTGCTCGTGAAGCTCGGGGCGAAGAATAACAATCGGTGCAGGTCGTGCTGAGGTAGGAGCGAGACAGCAGCTCCAGCGTATCGTTGCTAGTGTGCCTCGCCCAATGAATTGTACGATTCATCGCCGACGCCGGACATGGCGTGGCAGCGCGCGCGCCTCATCGGACTCGCCGACACCGCGTCATACCGTCCAACACTGAACGATTGGGGACCGCTCGTAGTTCCTGAACGACATGTGTTCGTACTAGGAGACAATCGCACCAACTGCGAAGACAGCCGCTCCTACGGCTTTGTCGCCGACTCGGCGATCACCCACAAGCCGGACTGGGTGTACTTCTCCCTCGATCCGCAGCGCGGCATCCGCTGGGCGCGACTCGGGCACAAGTTTTAGCGAGCGCGCGCTGCTACGTTCGCGCCTTGCGACGGCGCGGTGTCCGCGCTCCGTTTGTAACGGACAGAATTGCCTCAGGGTGCGCGGCCGCGACGCGGAGCAGCACCCGCGCCGGACCGTCTGGTTCCCGGCGCTTCTGTTCCCAGTTCTGCAACGTGCTCACGTTGATTCCGAGCAAGAGCGCGAACTTCGACTGACTCAGCCCGAACCGGGCGCGGAGTGCAGCGACATCTGGTATCGTTTCGCCCAGCAGATCAGCGGCGCGCGTGACACGCCCAGGCTTGAGCCGGCCGCGTTGGATCTCCTTCATCTGCCGTACGCTGTCAACGAGTTCGTCAAACAGGTCTGCTCGCATCATCACTCCGCGCTCGGCGCTCAGGCGTCATCGATCAAGCGGCGCAACTGTTGCAGCTCGCGCTTGGTCAAGTCGCCCTTCACGTTCTTGGGATATAGGAACAGCAAATACAATCGATCGTAACGGACAGCCCAGAAGTAGATCACTCGCGCACCGCCACGCTTGCCGCGTCCAGGCAGTCGCCAGCGCAGTTTTCGCAAGCCGCCGGAGCCGGGAATCAGCGCGCCCGCGTCAGGATGCCCGATCAGATAAAGCTGGAGGAGCCGATACTCAGCCTCGTCCATCCAGGCGGCAACTTGCCGCGTGAATATGGGAGTCTCAACGAGCTCCATTGGAGAATATACGCCATTGACTGATATACGTCAATGGCTGATGGTAAGTGTGACTGATCGTCATGACGCCAGATGGTACCTGCGGGCGTCAGCGCGCCGTCAGCGCGAAGCCGCCGCGCGTACCGCACCAACAGCGCTGACAGCCGCTTCGGACACACCTTCTAACGCCAGATACCCGGCGTCACGGATTCGTAATCGCCGCGAAATCCGGTCCTAATTCATACGTTGCATCTTAGACCCGTGACTCAGCGCAATCCAACGTGCGACTCCTAGACACGACACGCGCGATCACGCTTGCTTCCGTGTGCATCTCGTGCGCGCCGAGCGATCCTCGCGCGTGTTCCGCCGCAACGCGCGGACTTAGCCCGCAACAGGCTGCTGTTACTTGTGCCGAAGTATTCATCGCGCGGAACGGTTACACCGTTGCGCTTCCGACGCGTGACACAACTCGGCTCGCACTTGAAACGGTCGAATTTGCGAGCAGTCTCGGCGAATTGGTGGCGAGTCGGCGGGGAACGCTGGACCCGCTTGCTCGATGGTACTGCCCGAGTCGGTTCAGCAGGCAAGTCCTGCCGGGCCACACCGTGGGCTTTCGGTCGACACTTGCTCGCGTCCCCGACAGCGTCCGCGCGATCATCCAGCCGACAAGCGACTCAGTACTCCGTGCTGTTACGATGGACACTGCCTTTCAGCAACTCACGGTGGAGCATATGCCGCTGTTCATTCGCGGGCGTGCCGCTGACAGCGCCAGCTGCACCGCCTTGCGTCGCTAACCCAGCTTTTGGTATGGCATCCATTCGCATTGTGGTTCTGTGCTTGTGCGCCGCTGTCGCCTACGGCGTATTGCACGATCAAGTCACCGTGCGGATTTCGTTGGAATACTTCACCATTGCGCATCCGCCGCTGATATCGTCCAACAACCCGACGCTGCTCGCGCTCACCTGGGGTGTCGTTGCAACGTGGTGGGTGGGCCTGCCGCTCGGAGCGCTTCTCGCAGTCGCGGCGCGCGGCGGACCCACGCCGAAAGCCAGCGCGGCCGACATCGTTCCATTCGTAAAACGATTGCTGCTCGCGATGGCCGTTGCCGCTGCGCTGTCCGCGCTTGTGGGTTGGATACTTGCCGCACAAGGCGCGATTGCGATTCCGCCGGCGTTCACTCAATCAATTGCACCTGACCGACAGGCGCGATTCGTAAGCGCGCTGTGGGCACATTCGGCGAGCTACTTCGTCGGCATCGCAGGCGGTGTCGTGTGCGCTGTCGCTGCGCGCTTGCGTCGAGAGCGCACGCGCGAGGCGACGATCTAAGGCGCAGGGCTGGGGGCCCGGGCGCGCGCTGGTCAGTGGGCAGCGCAGTCGCGCGCGACCCAAATCCTCAGCCCTGGGCTCAGCGCTATCTCAGCGCCGCAGCAGAACCCAGAACTGCCGTGGACTGACCACCGGGATAGGCGCTTTCGCGCCGAGCATAAGTAATGCGGCATCACCCGTAACGAACACATCAGCCTTGCCTGCGACGGCCGACCCCAGGATAACGGCATCGTCCGCGTCGATGCTCGCCGGGATCGCTGCGGGCCGCTCAGTCACCACGGTCGACCGCGCGCGCAAGAGTTCTTCCGTCTCACGAATCAGGTCCGCGGGTAGCCTGAACTTTTTCGCGAGGGCTTTGCGCAGCTCGCTCAACACTGGCTCGCTGATGATCAGGTCGTGCTCGAGCAGCACTACGCGCAGAACATCCGCACACAAACCGCGCGTGCCGAGCGCGCTGACAAGAACGTTGGTGTCGAGCGCGACTTTCACGACACGTCGCGGAACACATCCTCGTCGGTGAGATACCCGCGGGCTTCCGCCAGCGGCATGACCCGGCGCCGCAAATCGTCGAACTGCGCGATCGCGAGTTGCCGGCGCAATGCATCACGCGCCACATCGCTACGGCTGCGCCCAGTACGTCGCGCGAGCTGACGCAACTGACGCTCCAGCGCCGCGTCAAGCCGAATGGTTAGGGCACGCGTCTTCATGTCATACATTGTAGTACACGCCGTCGTGGGAGATCAAGGCGACGAGACCGTCGCGGACACGCCCCACGGTACGTGCGGGCGTCAGCGTACCGTCATCGGACATACACACGAGTCAGGCACGAACGGTATCTTGATCGAAGCCTGATACCGTTCATCCACCCGGAGTTCGCGATGACCACTTCGCGCCGCGCATTTCTCGGCTCACTCGCTGCGCCACTCGTCGCCGGCAAATTGCCGGCGTTCAACACCGCGCCGCCGGAACCAGCCGCGCCGCTCGCGGATCCAAAGCCGAAAATGCCCGCCGAGCTTGGCACACCCGGCACGCCTGAGTTCTGGAAGAAGCTGCGCCGCGAGTTCACCATCCCGCGCGATCACGTCTTCTTCAACACCGGCACACTTGGTTCATCACCGCTCGCGGTGCAGGAAGCGGTGATCGCGCACATGCGCCACGTCGATCGCGACATCGCGAACTGGGATTACGTGGCAACCAACGAACAGTATTTCACCGGCTACGCCGCCGAGCTCGACATTCGCAACGCACTCGGCAAAGTGCTCAACGTGCCCGGCAAGGATCTCGCGCTCACGCAGAACGCGACATTCGGCATGAACTTCGTCGCGCACGGGCTGGAGCTGAAAGCGGGAGACGAAGTGATCGTGTTGCAGACCGCGCACACCGGCGGACGGCGCGGGTTCGATCTGCGCGCAAAGCGCGACGGCATCGTCGTGAAGGAATACCGGCTCACCGATCCGGTGCCCGATCCCGAAACAATCATCAAGGCGTACACCGACCTCACCACGCCGCGCACGAAAGTGTGGGCGATTCCGCACATCACATCGTCGCGCGCGATCCGTTTTCCCGTGGCGCGAATGTGCGCGATGGCGCGCGAGCGCGGCATCTTCTCAACCGTCGACGGTGCGCAGGCGATCGGACACATCGTCGTTGACATCCCGGCACTCGGTTGTGATGCGTATTTCACATCGCCGCACAAATGGCTGCTCGCGCCGAAGGGAACTGGCATTTTCTATTTGCGCCCCGAACATCAGAAGACCATGTGGGCGACGCTCGCATCGGGTCACTACGACGACGTCGACGATCCGATGTTGCGCATGCAGGCGTACGGCACCGGTAACCTGTCGCTGCTCAGAGGACTCGAGGTGGCGGCGCTGTTCCACATGCAGATCGGTTCGAAGGTCGTCGAGGATCGCGTTGTTGGTCTCGCCGACCGGTTGCGCGACGGACTGAAAAAGATTCCGGGTGTTACGATCGCGTCTCCAACGCATCCCGAACTACGCTGCGCGACAACGCTCTATGGCGTCGCGGGCAAGACCGGCAAAGAACTGCAGGATTATCTGTGGGAGTCGAAGATCCGCGTGCGCGCCAACGGCACCGCGCTCGTTCGGCACGGTTGCCACATCTACAACTCTGAAGAGGAAGTCGATCGCACGCTCGCGTTGTTGAGGAAGACGCAGAGCTGAGGGCGTGAGAGCGCGGGGCGCGTGCGTGAGTCCCGGTCGCAGCGTAGGGCTACGGGCTCACGGCGCGCGTGCGTTGGATGTTCAGGCGTAGGGCTGAGGGCTCGGGGCGCGCGCGAGTTAGTGGGTTGCATCACGGCGCGCGACCCGAGCCCTCAGCCCGAAGCCAACGCACGAAGCGAAAACGCCGCCCATACCGCATCTTTGACCGATGATCACTCGACTC
>DATELA010000053.1:0-9650 GCA_035277145.1 Gemmatimonadaceae bacterium
CCGCCACCACCACCGCCGGTCCGGCCGCCGCCAGTGCGACCACCGCCGCCATTCGCGAGCGCCGTGCCTCCGCGGCCACCTCCGGTTCCGCCGCGACCACCGCGACCACCACCGGTGCCGCCGCGTCCACCTGCACCACCACCCGCGGCGCCGCCCGCCGTTTGTGGCGCTGCGCGTCCACCGCGCACACGAAATCCGCGACTATCGACCGGCAACGCCGGCCAGCCCGTCACGCCAGGAAAGTTGTAACTCGGCATGTTCGGGAACGTGAATCGCTGATCACCCGCAGGCGGCGAGAAATAGCAAACCTGCGCGAGCGGCGTGTTCATGCGTTCGCCGAGTACGTCCGGGAAATACGTGCGCATCCACGGACCAAGCGCGAACACGAACAAATCCGCGCGCAACTTTTCGCCCGTATCGAGTTCGATCTCTTCGAGCGTGCCGTTGGTTGACGTGAGCGATTTCGCGCGACCAATCACCACGCGTCCACCCATTTTCTCCAACGCGGCCGCCGCGTATTGCGCCGCGCGACGCGCGCGCAACACACCCGCCTCGGGCTCGAGCATGATTGCACCGATGCCTTCGAGATTGATGACGGGATATTCCTTCGCCACGACATCAACCGGCACCATGCTGTACGGAATCTTGTATTTGTCCCACCACTCGCGCGTGGTCTTGATGATGCCCGCGCTGTCATCAGGGCGAAACGTGAGGTCGCCGGTCTTCGCGTACACCTCGATCTTCCAGTACTTCGCCCATTCTTTGTCGAATTCCTGCCAGCGCTTCATCGATTCGCGCGCCCACAACATCCACAGCTCGCCCGTCTCGCCGCGTTCGCCGTAGGTCGAGCGTACACCGCGCGTCTCGTCGCCCGATGTTGCGCGTGAATTGCCGGGACCGTGTTGATCAACCAGCGTCACGCGCGCGCCGCGTTTGCGAAGGTTGTATGCGGCAAAACTTCCCCAAAGACCCGCGCCGACCACCACAACGTCTGATCGCGATCCGCCAAGGAACGTGATCTTTGGCGGCGGTACGAGCCCGGGCGTCAGCTCATCGCCGCCCGTGGTACACGAGCCGAGTGCGAGCAACCCCGCACCGGCGCCGGTGAGTTTGAAAAAGTCGCGCCGATCGAGCGACGCGTCGTTGTCATTGGGTCCAAGCGGCGAAGCAGGCGGCTTATTCGACACGGAGAATTCCGGGCGGAAATGGACGCGGCGAATATGTGCGGCCGACAGGCCGCAAGCCATAGGCTACCGCCTACAGCCTACCGCCTACCCCCGGTATCTTCGTTCCTATGAACCGCCGCGAATTCTCCGCCTCGCTGCTCAGCGCAGTGGTCGCAATGCGTACCGGCCGCCACTCCGCGCAAACCGCGCCGGTCAAGGTCAACGGCGCGCGCCTCAACGCGCACCTCGCCGAGCTCATGCCGTTCGGTGCCAATCCGCAGGGCGGCATCAGCCGCGTCGCGTATAGCGACGCCGACAAAGCCGCGCGTGAAGTGGTGATGCAATGGATGCGCGAGGCGCGACTCGCGCCGAGTATCGATTTCGCCGGCAACATCATCGGACGTCGTGGCGGAACCGACGCGTCACTCAAGCCGCTGATGTTCGGGTCGCACATCGATTCGGTTCCCGAGGGCGGCAACTACGACGGTACGCTCGGCTCAACGGGCGCGATTGAAGTTGCGCAGTCGCTCGCTGAGCGCGCGATGGTGCTGCGACATCCGATCGAAGTTGTGATCTGGGCGAACGAAGAAGGCGGACTGTATGGCAGCCGTGCGGTCAGCGGTCAGCTCACGGCGCCTGAACTCAAGAATGTTTCGAACAGCCGCAAAACCATCGAGGAAGGCATCGCATTTCTCGGCGGCGATCCAACGAAGCTCGATCAGATTCGACGCAAGCGCGGCGACATCGCGGGCTATTTCGAATTGCACATCGAGCAAGGTGGTGTACTCGAACAGACGAGTACCGCGGTCGGCATCGTCGAAGGCATCGTCGGCATCCGCCAGTGGGAAGTGACGGTGACGGGATTCCAGAATCACGCGGGCACAACGCCGATGGATCAGCGACACGATGCGTTGCTGTCGGCGGCGCGTTTTGCCGACATGGTGAACCGCGTCGTGCGCGCGATGCCCGGTCGTCAGGTAGGCACCGTCGGCAAGATGCAGCCGTTTCCCGGCGCGCCGAACGTGATTCCCGGAAAAGTCATTTGCTCACTCGAACTTCGTGATCTGGACGACGCGAAGATCGCGACGCTGTATCAGCAAGTCACCGCGGAAGCGCGTAAAATCGGTGAGGCGAATGGCACGACGTTCGAGTACCGTTCGCTGCACGAAAACGTCGCCGCACCCAGTGACGCGCGCATGCGCAGTTTCGTCGGAGATTCGGCGAAGGCACTTGGGCTTTCGACGCGGGTAATGCCAAGCGGCGCCGGACACGACGCGCAGGCCATGGCGCAGCTCGGACCGATGGGCATGATCTTCATTCCGAGCATTGGCGGCATCAGTCACTCACCGAAAGAATTCTCCAAACCGGAAGATTGCGTGAACGGAGCGAACGTGTTGATGGGCGCAGTACTCGCCGCGGATGCCGCGCTCGACGGAGCGTCGCGATGAAGCGCGCCGCAATTGTTGTCGCTGCGTGCGTGTTGATCGCTGCGCCGCTGGCTGCGCAGCAAAAACCCGCGCAATCAGCGCCGGCAAACAGCGCGCAATCGTCGTCGCTCTACACCGCTGAGCAAGCCACGCGCGGCGAGAAGGTCTATGCCAACGTGTGCGTCGAGTGTCACGAGAAACTCGAGTACACCGGCCCGGAGTTTCGCGCCAAGTGGAACAACCGGCCGGCGTTTGAACTGTTTGATTTGTTGCGATCAACCATGCCCGACGAAAATCCGGGCACGCTGCCGACTCAGGACTACGCCGATGTGCTCGCGTACATGATGAAGCTGAACGGCGTACCGGCAGGAAAAACGCCGATGCCAATCGAGGCAGAGGCGCTTAAGAAGTTGAAGATCGTCATACCGAAATAACGGGACAGCAAAGGCGTTATTTGAACGGCGTTATTCGAACCGCGTTAGTCGAACGGCGTTATCAGAACTGCGTGAAGCAGAAAGCGTGACCGCAACGTCGTTACGAAGTTGCAGTCACGCTTTTCCTTTAACGCCCTTCCGTTAACGCAGTTTTGGTAACGCCTCACCAATAACGCCGTTGCAGTCATCTCTTTGGCCAGACTACTCCCTGATTCCGCGGCACACTCGCTATTCCCTTGTAAACGAACTTCTGCAATCGCTTCCCTTCGTATGTCTCTGTCGTAAACAGATTGCCGCGTGAGTCTGTAGCGATGCTGTGCACCGCGAAGAACATCCCCGGCTGACGTCCGCCACCGCCGAACATCGTCAGAATATCCATCGACAGACGGTCCAGCACGTACACGCGCTCGTTCTTGCCGTCGGCGAGGAACATGTACTTCTGCTGCGCGTCGCGTGAGAACGCGATGTCCCACACCGAACCATCGCCGAGCGTCTTCGGATAGATGCGAACCTCTTTCACGAACGTTCCGTCTTTTCGGAACACCTGAATGCGGTCATTCGGACGGTCGCACACGTACACCATGCCGTCGGCCGCAGGATCGGCGCAGTGCACCGGCGTGCGGAACTGCGGAATCAGCGGCGCGTCCGGGTTGTACGCACCGTAATTCGAATCACTCGGCACATTGCCGTACGCGCCCCAGAAACGCTTGACGCGACCGTTATCCATGTCGATCACGGCAACGCGCTTGTTGCCGTAACCGTCGGCGAGATACGCCTCGTTTGCGGCCGTGTCGAACGAAATCTTTGCGACGCGGCCGAAGTGCGTCGTATCCGTGCTCGCCGGTGCCTGGCGCGGACGTCCGAATTGCGCGAGAAACTTTCCGTCGTGCGTGAACTTGAGTACGTGCGAATCGTTCACTGCACCGCTGCCGTTGCCACCGATCCACACGTTGCCTTTATGGTCGATGGAGATGCCGTGATTCGAACCGGGCCACACGTACGACGAGTCCGCGGGCTGCCCACCCCACGCTGACACGACGTTGCCGTCGGGATCGAACTCGATCACCGGCGGCGCAGGTACGCAGCACTCACTCGTCGGTGGATTCGATGCCGCACCAATTTCTGTCGGCACGAACACATCGTTGCGATGCACGATGAACACGTGATCGCGTGCGTCGACGCCGACGCCAATCACATTGCCGAGTACCCAATGATTCGGCAGCGGCTTGGGCCACATCGGATCGACTTCAAAGCGCGGCGCTTGCACGGTCTGACTCGCCTGCGTTGACGCTTCGAGTGCCGCTTGCGCGGCGCCGAGTGCAACGATCGACGCAATGAGTCCGCTCGCGAGAACTACTGTGCGACGGCGGTTCATTGGCCTCTCCCCGGCCACGCCGGACCCATGGGCTTCGTCACGCTCTGCACGCCTTTGAAGTTGAATTTCTGCAAGCGTTTCCCTTGGTACGTCTCGACGGTGTAGAGATTGCCTTTGGAATCCGTCGCGACGCTGTGTACGCCGTAGAACTGACCGGCGAGGCGTCCGCCTTCGCCGACACTCGTGAGTTCGCGCAACGTGACGCGATCGAGCACGTGCACTTTCATGTTGGCGCCATCGGCGACGTACAAATAGCGCTGGTTCGCATCGCGCGAGAACGCGACGTCCCACACCGCGCCATCGCCGCGCGTCGACGGTGCTACGGTTGCTTCCTTCACGAATTGTCCGTTCTTGCGGAACACCTGGATGCGATTGTTCGCGCGATCGCACACGTACACCAGTTGGTCGCGCGAGAGTTGCGCGCACGTTACCGGTGTTCCGAATTGTTGCGCGGCCGGCGGATTCGCTGCGTCTGACGGTGCGTTACCCGATGCGCCCCAGAATCGCTTGATCGCGCCAGTCTTGTAGTCGACGACGGCAACGCGACGATTGCGATATCCGTCCGCGACAAACGCTTCGCCCGTTGCCGCATCGAATGAAAAGTCCGCGGGCCCGCCGAACGTTTCCGTGCTTGCGCTGTTTGGTGCGAGCGCAGCCGGCGCACCACCGCCACCCCCGCGTCCACCGCGACCGCCCCGACCTCCGCGACCGGCTGCTGCACTATCGCCACCACGCCCGGCGCCGCGCGCGGCACCGCTGACCCCGGCGTACGCGGTGTCGGGCGCGGCGGCGGGCGCGGGTGCAGGCGCCGCACCGGCCTTACCGATTTGCGCGATGAACTTCCCCGCTTTCGAAAACTTGAGAATGTGCGAATCCGTTCCACCGCTGCCACCGATCCAGATGTTGCCGTCAGGATCGATCGCGAGCCCGTGATTCGACGTCGGCCATGCGTAACCATCGCCGGGTCCGCCCCAACTGTTCACGACGTTCCCTTCGGGATCGAACTCGAGCACCGCGGGCGCTGAGCGACAACACTCGCCAATTGGCGGCGTCGCATCAGCACCGATTTCCGTGCGCGCGGTGAAGCTGTTCGTGAGATGCACGACGAACACGTGATCGCGCGAATCGATCGCGAGGCCGACCACGGAGCCGAGGAGCCAGTGGTTTGCCATTGGCTTGGGCCACATGAGATCGACTTCGAACGTCGGCGCTTGCACCGCTTGGCGCGGCACTGCCGCCGCCGCTGCGAAAACGGCGGCGCCGCATGTAAGCATCGAAACGAGCGTTCCTCGTCTTCTCGTCATCTCGTCTTCTCGTGTTCTGTTGTTCACAGAGTGTATACTCGTGGTCCGAGATGCGAAACTCTGGGCGGCTCCGGACCGGGTTGGTGGCGGCGTGTGCAGTGGCGGCATTGATGGCCCGGCCGACCGCAATTTCGGCGCACGACATCCCGCAAACGGTCCTCGTCCGGGCCTTCATTAAACCCGACGGCACGCGCCTGCGATTGCTGGTTCGCGTGCCGCTCGAAGCCATGCGCGACGTGGAGTGGCCGGTGCGTCCGCCCGGGTATCTCGAGATTGCGCGCGCCGATTCACTGCTTCCGACCGCGGCACAGCAGTGGATTGCGCACTACGTCGAGATCTATGAAGACGGGAAGCGCATCACCGGCGAGCAACTCGTCGCAACGCGCATCACGCTACCGTCCGATCCATCGTTCGCCTCGTACGCGACGGCACTCCGGACCGTCATGTCACCGTCACTCCCGTCGACGGTCGAGCTCGCGTGGCAGAACGCAATGGTCGATGTGTTGTTCGAGTATCCGATCGCGTCCGACAGCGCGCGGTTCTCGATCAACCCGCAGCTCGCGCACCTCGGCGTTCGCACAACCACGATTCTGCATTTCCTGCCGGTCGGAGGCGCCGAACGTGCGCTGCAGTATCCCGGAAATCCGGGACTCGTTCACCTCGACCCGCGGTGGTATCAGGCTGCGGGACAATTCGTACAGCTCGGCTTCGAACACATTCTCGACGGCCTCGATCACCTGCTCTTCATCATCTGTCTGGTGATTCCGTTCCGCCGACTCAAGCCGCTTGTTGTCATCGTCACATCATTCACTGTCGCACACTCGATCACGCTGATTGCGTCCGCGCTGGGATTCGCACCGACGGCGCTGTGGTTTCCGCCGCTCGTTGAAACGCTCATCGCGTTGTCGATCGTGTTCATGGCATTCGAAAACATCGTCGGACCCAAACTCGAACGGCGATGGCTCATCGCGTTCGCGTTTGGACTGATTCACGGTTTCGGATTCTCGTTTGCGTTGCGCGATTCGCTGCAATTCGCCGGCACGCACCTGCTCACGTCGCTGCTGACCTTCAATGTCGGCGTCGAAATCGGCCAGATCTTCGTTGTTGCGCTCGCGCTCCCGGTTTTGCACGCACTGTTCAAATACGTCACGGCCGAGCGCATCGGAACGATCATTCTGTCCGCGTTGGTCGCCCACACCGCATGGCACTGGATGCTGGAACGCGGCGCAGCGCTCACACAATACGACTTCACGGCACCCACGCTGGACGTTGCTTTTGCCATAGCCACTATGCGAGCCTTGATGCTGCTGCTCGTGGCCGTCGGAATCGGATGGATGCTGTCCGCGGTGATTCCGCGATTCATCAAGCCCGCGCCGTCGGGCGATCAACCTGTTGTGGAGCAATAGCGCGTGGTGTGCAGACGAATTGTTGGGATGCTGATGGTCGTAGGCGTATGTGCAGCAACGGCGTGCACGCCCGATGAAGCCGATAGCAAAGTCGTTCCGCGGGCACCCGATTCAACGCGCGCACCAATCGACACGGCCAGTGTGAAGCGCGATTCCGCGCCACCTGTACCGGCTACCCCGTCCCCCGTACCCGGTCCCCGCACCACACCATCCGCCGCGAAAATCGACCCCGGTTCCACGCGACTCGGCGTCTACACGGCGGCGCAGGCCGCCGAGGGTTACGACGTTTATCTGGGAATGTGCAATTCGTGCCACGCGGGGCTCGGCAATCATTCCGGCGAGATCTTCAAGCAGCGTTGGGGCGACCGCGCGCTCTCCGAACTGTTCGACTACATGTCGGAATACATGCCCAAGAACGACCCAGGTTCACTGAGCCCTGAAGACAACGCGCGAGTTATCGCGTACCTTCTGAAGGTCAACGGAATGCCGGCAGGCAAAACGGCGCTGCCCACGGATCATGCAGCGCTCGAGCGGCTCTGGATGGATACAGTGTCAACGAAGAAGTAAGTCAGCACGCGATCGCACTCGCACATCACGAGGATTCGACTCATGACGAAGCGGCAACGGCGCGGCATCCTTGGATTCGGCACGGTGGCGGCATTCATCACCATCGTGTTGGTATCCGTCACGTCGACCGGCGCGGTGCAGCAAGGCACGGCGCTCGTACGCGGCAACAAGCCCGGCGAATGGCGCTACTGGGGCGCTGACGCGTGGAGCACGCGCTACTCCTCGCTCGACCAGATCAACGCGTCGAACTTCGGCCAGCTGCAGGTTGCGTGGCGATGGAATGCGTCGCAGCACGGCATCGACGAGTACTATCGCACGACGCCGCTGTTCGCGAACGGTCGCTTGTTCACCGTGGCGACAACCAAGCGTCAGGCATACGCCATTGATCCCGTCACGGGACAAACGCTGTGGCACTACGTGCTCGAAGAAGGCATCCGTTGGCAAAAGGCACCGCGTCAGTTTGCGGGTCGCGGACCTGCGTACTGGAGCGATGGAACGCAGGAGCGGTTGATCGTTGTGACGCCTGGTTATCACATGGTGTCGCTCGACGCAAAAACGGGCAAACCTGATCCCGCTTTTGGTAAAGCCGGCGTTGTGGATTTGCAGGACGGACTCGGCTTCGAAATGGTTCCGCTCGCTGTTGATGATTCGGGTTCGTTCGAAGTGAGCGACACGCGTCCCGCCCGCCGCGCACGTCCGGGTGAGAAATGGGATCCCGTAACAAAGACGGGCGCCGACGGCACCGTCGGGCTGGATCCAAAGAACGGACAAATCGCTGCGAGCTGTCCGCCGATTGTTGTCGGCGACATCGTGATCGTCGGCAATTCATCGATTCACGGTTACTATCCGACGCGCGTGCGTAACGTGCCCGGATACATCCGCGCGTTCGACATCAAGACCGGTAAACAACTCTGGAAATTCAATCTCGTTCCAGAGCCCGGCGAGTTCGGCGCGAACACATGGAAGAACGGATCGCGGCCCGGCACCGAAGGCGTCGGTAAGAACGACGCATGGGCGACGTATTCCGCGGATCCGGATTTGGGTCTCGTGTACATCCCGGTCGGCATGCCGCTCAGCGATGAATACGGCGGCCACCGTCCCGGCGACAATTTGTTCGGCAACAGCATCGTGGCACTCGATGTGAAAACCGGTCAGCGTCGTTGGCACTTCCAGATGGTGCACCACGACATCTGGGATTACGACACGCCGATGGCGCCGAACCTGATGGACGTCACGATTGCCGGACGCGCGCGCAAGATCGTTGCGCAAACGACGAAGCAAGGTTGGGTGTACGTGTTCGATCGTGTGACCGGCGAGCCGATTTGGCCGATTGTCGAAACACCCGTGTTGCAGAGCGACGTTCCCGGCGAAGAAACATCGCCGACGCAACCAATTCCAACGCGGCCCGCGCCGTACTCGCAGCAAGGACTCCTCGAGTCCGACGTCATCGACTACACACCGGCAATCAAGGATTCCGCGCTCAAACTCGCGAAACGTTGTCGCATGGGTCCGTACTACATCCCGCCGTCGCCGTGGGACGGCAAAGGAAAGAACGGACAAACGTTTGAATGTTCGTGGTATTCGCCCGGTGCATCGGGCGGCGTGAACATCGACGGTGGTGGCGCGGTCGATCCGGAAAACGGAATGCTCTACGTCGGTGGCATCACGGGCATGAGCACGACGGAGATCGGCAAAGATCCGTGCTCCGAATTGAACTACACGCAAGCCGGCGCGACTGGACCGCAGAATTCGTGCGGCAAGATTGGCGCGCCTGATCCGCCGCCAGGCTATGTGGCGCCAGCGCGCGGTGGTGGAGGACGCGGTCGCGGTGCTGCTGACTCAGCGGCAGGACGCGGCGCAGGACGTGGCGGTGCTGATTCCGCCGGCGGTCGTGGCGCAGGTCGCGCCGGCCGTGGCGGGCGCGGTGGCGATTCTACGGGCGCGCGCGGCGGTGGCGCTCCGGCGGCTGCA
>DATELA010000054.1:0-64386 GCA_035277145.1 Gemmatimonadaceae bacterium
GGTCGCACTGGAAGATGAACGTGCCTTTTCCGAATGAGAGTTCGATGTCTTTCGTCTGACCCGGTAACTGCAGCATGTCGCTGACGGGTGGCAGCGCTTGTTTGCCTGGGTTGGAGTCCGCAGGAAAGTTCACGTTGTGCACGCCGGTCACGAGCGTGAAGCGCACGACGTCGCCTTCATTTGCCTCAATCGCATTTGGCGTAAAGAAGTTGCCGGCTTCGGACGTTGTCATCTGCACGGTGATGACTTTGCATGTCGCGCACGGCGCCGCTTTCCCGCCCGGCGTGGACTGTGAGGACGAAGCCGGCGTTTGAGGTTTTTCCGTACACGCGACGATAAGCGCGCAAATGCCGAGCGCCGCGATCGATCTCAACGTTGGACGAACAGTCATTGAAGTAGAGTCTCAGAAGTCGCGCAACTTGAACCGGCGCGCGGCGAGCGCGAGAGGCGCCGCGCACCACAGCATGAGCACAACGGATGCAACCGCCAGCCCCGGTACACTGCCGAACGCGCGCGTAAACACCGCGCCCGTGTAACCCATCAGAGCGGCAGCGTCGAGCTGCGTGAGCACCACGACGCGGCCGAGGTCGACTGGGTTAGCCATCATCATCGCCAGCATCGGCCGCTCGAGCGGCCACGCGGAAAACGCTGCTGCGACGGCAAGCACGACGCCGTCATATACGATTGTTGCAAGCAGCCACGCGCCGATCGCGAGACCAACACCCTTCAGGCGGTCATCGGTTCGCAACGCAATCCAGGTTGCGATGCCGCCGAAGACGAGTGACAACGACACGCCACAAACAAGGAGCGCGATGACAACACCCAGTGACGCGCCCGCGCGCAGATGCAGCGCGAACGGAACGGCTGTTCCTGCGATGAACGCGCCCGCGAGCGGAATGACCAGTCCGAGATACAGCCCGAGAAACAACCGCGTGCGTGACACCGGTTGCGCGAGCAACAACTCCACAAACTCACGCGACGCATACACGTGGATCACGCCGAACACCACCGACACCAACGGCACGACCAACAGAACCACATTGAGGACGCTGAGCACCACCTGCGGCCCCGTACCTCCAAACCAGAACAATCCTTCCGTCACCAGGAAGAACGCGGCTGCATAGGTCCCGATCCACGGGTTACGCGACAAATCGCGGAGGCCTGCGCGAAGCACGACGCTCACCGTTTTCATGCGCCCGCCGTTTGCAGTGCGCACGTCGCGTTCGCTGTCGTCGCGACATCGTGCTCCACATCGCGCGACGGTCGTACCGATGCGCGCGTGCGCAAGAGTGACGCGATCGCGGCCTCGAGGCCCGTTTCTCGCGTTTGCGCAAGTAGCGCGTCGACGGACCCGGCGAACTGCAACGATCCGTCGCACAAGAACGCGATGTCATCCGCGAGCTCTTCAAGCTCCGCGAGAATGTGCGACGTGATCAGCACCGTGCGCCCTTCGTCGCGAACGCGCGCGATCTTGTCCTTGAGCGCTCGGCTCGCAACGGGGTCCAGGCCGGCCGTCGGCTCATCGAGCACGACGATCTGTGGCCGGAACAGGAACGCGATCACGGCATTCACCTTTTGGCGCGTGCCGCCTGACAATGCGCCGAGCGTCTTATCGAACTCGGTGTGCAATCCGAAGGCGGCAATGAGTTCGTCATCGACATCGGCACCGGGCCGGAGCGCACGCATCAACTCGATGATGTCACGCACGCAAAGGTTGTCGGGGAAGCGCGCGATCTGTGGCATGTAGCCGATCGCTCGCCGGTAGTCACCTTCCCCGTCCACCATCGATCCATCGCACCACACGGCTCCCGCGTCGGCGCGCGACAGCCCGAGCAGAATCTTGATCAGCGTCGTTTTGCCGGAGCCGTTCGGTCCAACGAGCCCGGTGACCGTTCCCGGGCGCACGTCCAACGACACACCGGTGAGAACGTCGCGCGCGCCGTAGCGCTTGCGAATGTGTGAGAATGCAATCATCGCGGCGATTTCATGAGCGGACGCGCGTCTGCAAGCGCGGCCGGTGTAAGGACGGGGAGTACGCGCTCCGCGGCGTCGAGAATCGACACGAACGGACTGCGAAGCAGCGCGAGCGCTTCGGGATGTTGTTCAACGACCAATGCAAAGAGGCGCACCGGACGGAATGGCACATCGCCGACGCCGTCGCGGTTCAAATCGTAGCCGCGGTACGCGTCCCACCAGTTTCCGTCGAACGTCGAATTCGCCGAGCGTGAGTTGGTCGCAACATCAAATGCGTTGCCAGCAAACCGATTGCCGGTGAAGCGATTCCCTTCGGCGTCGGCGAGAACGCGCGCGGCCCATCCGTTGCGCAGAAAATCATTATCGCGCACCGCGAGCCGCGACGATCCCTCGAGATACAGGCCTGTCGAGTTGGCGCCGAAGTGATTGCGTGCGATGTCCCCGCCCAGGATCTCTTTCAGCAGGAGACCGTACGCCGCGCCGCCCACGGCACCAGTGAACCGATTTCCCACGATCGCGACATCGCGGCTGTACATCACCGCAACACCAGAGTGGTTGTCACGAAAGTCGTTGGTCTCGTAACGGCACGAGTCCGAGTACATGAAGTGCAAACCGTAGCGCTGGTTGCGCTCGCTCACGTTGCCGCGCGTGATGCCGTGCCGCGAAAACTCGAAGTAGATCCCGTCGCGATGGCCGGCCACGCGGTTGCGCTCAACGATCGTGCTCGGCGAATTCCACAAGTGAATGCCGTTGCCGCTCGTCGTCTGCGACGTGCCGTGCGCGGCGAGATCGTTGTCGCGCACCACGCACGACATTGCGCGTTCGAGGTAGATGCCAAAGAGGTTGTCGCGAAAACGATTGCCGTCAATGACACACCGTCGCGCATTGCGCACACGCAACGCCGCGCGGTCTTCGAGGTTCGACACGCCGGTGCGCGTGAGCACGAGTCCGCGAACGGTGACGTCGTCTGCTTCAACGATCAGCACCGCGCGCGCGCCTTCGCCGTCGAGCACGGGCCAGTTGTCACCGACGATGGTAATTCCCGGTGTGCGCACGTGAATGGTGGGCTCTCGATACGTGCCCGCGCGAATGACTATGCGATCACCCGGCTTCGCAATAGCGAGTGCATCGGCGACGGTGCGCACATTCCCACGCGCATCGACGATGATGTCCGCCGCGCGCGCGACCAGCGGGCACAGTACGGCGAACGCGACAGATAACACGCGCACGATCATTGGCCGCTGTGCGCGTGTGACGTCGTGTCGGCGACGATCTCGTTCCATGTCGAGATGCGTCCGCCGACCATGGCCCGCTGTTGCTCCGCCGACTGCGCGTTCGCGAAACCAACGATGCCCTTCCCCATCGGACCGTTGATCAACACACCCGTCAGAAAACCTGCGCTATCCGCGCGAACGAACGTGCCTGGGTGCTGCAGGTCGATCACGTACACGTCGCGTACGGTTCCGGCGGGCGCTGTGCGCACCCAATTCGCGAGGCACTCCACCGAATCGAACTTGTATGCCCGCCCCGTCGTCGTGATTGCCTGACCGCCGTATCGCGCGTCGACAATCGTCATGCGGCAGTAGTCGCAGTTGTCTTCGCCGAGCACGACGGACTTCGGACCGGCCGGCGCACACGCCGCTGCTGCGGCGAGCGATACGGCGCCGATCATCGCGGCCGGAGCGCGACGCCGCACGAGCGTGACCACCAGCGCGCCGACAACCAGCGACGTTGCAAGGATAAGCAGCCACCCACCTGACGCCGGCCACGACGTCGCCGTGAAGTTCAGCAACTGCTTCGATCCAATGAGCGGCGGTTGATACGTCATGCCAGGGATCTTGATGATCGCGGTTGGGCTCAGGTCGTGGCCGTAGTCGTATCCCCACTTCCAATAGTCGACGAGACCTGCGGTGCACACGCTCGCCAACACAACCGTCCACGCGATGAACGGCCGCTTCCTTCCAAGCGCAGCAACGCCAAGCCCCGTGACAATGAGTGCGCCAAGGATCAGCGGCATCCATTTCAGTTCGGGGATCGCGTCGGGCTCGATCGTCTTCATACCGATGTAGTGATTGAGCCCGTTGATGCTTTGCAGATCACCTTCTTTGAATCCGCCGATCGCATCGACGTGAATGAGCATGCCCAACCCTTCCGGGTACTGCGGCGCAATGAGCCCGATGCGCCACAGCGGGAGGGCGTACGCCGCGCTCATCAAGAGCGCGGCGAACGCCACCGTGATTCGCACGTTGCGTGTCACGGACAACTCCTTACTCGTTCCCACCGGGTTTCTGCTCGGCCGTTGGGCCTTTCGACAACGTGCCCGACAGCGCGACCGTGCTTCCCGCGGGTGACACCCGCACGTAGCCCTGCATTTCCTGGTGCAGCGCAGAGCAGAAGTCCGTGCAGTACATCGGATACACACCGACCTTGGTCGGAATCCAGCGCAGTGTGCGCGTTTCGCCCGGCATGATCAACAGTTCGCCGTTGCGATTCCCCATGATCGCGAAACCGTGCGGGATGTCCCAATCCTGCTCGAGGTTGGTGACGTGGAAGAGCACCGTGTCACCAAGCTTCACACCTTCGATATTGTCAGGCGCGAAGTGTGAGCGAATCGCCGTCATGCGCACATGCACAACTTTGCCATCGCGGCTCACACCCGTTTCGCGTTCGGCGCGCGTAACGTGCGTGTTCTTGTTTTCCGCGAGTCGGTAGAACTTGACCTGACGATCTTTGATCTTGGACGCGAGAATCGCCTGGCCATAGTGCGGCTCGCCTTCCGTCGGGAAGTCGAGCAACAACTTCATCTTGTCGCCGGTGTTGTCGTAGAGCTGCGCGCTTTGCGTGAGCTCTGGACCCGTCGGCAGATAGCGGTCTTTCGTGATCTTGTTCAGCGCCATCACGTACTTCGCGTTCGGCGCGCGCGTGCCGCCGCCGGGAATCATCAGGTGACCGATCGAATAGTACGTCGGCACACGATCCACGACTTCCCACGTGCCGAGCTTCCACTTGACGATTTCCGACGAGATAAACATCGACGTGTAGGCGTAGCCCTTGCCGTCGAATTCGGTATGCAGCGGACCGAGGCCCGGGTTCTGCACTTCACCGGCGATTGTCGATTCGTACTTGAGCACCGGAATGCCATCGAGCTCGCCTTCGAACGCTTTGTCGGCGATGGCCTTTTGCATCTTCGTGAACGAGTGCACCGGAATGACCGACGCGAGTTTGCCGCCGGCGACGATGTACTCACCGCTCGGATCCACATCCGCGCCGTGCGGCGACTTCGGGGTGGGCAGGAAGTACATCGCGCCCGCGCAATCCGCGGCCGCGAGTTGAACGACCGATGTCAGCTTCTGACTGATCGCGGTGCGCGTGAACTCGTCTGTGTAGTTGTGCACGTACTCGGCGGGTGCGTTCTTGCCCTTGCCACCTTTCACGCACACTTCGAGCGCTTTCCAGTTCACCGCGGCGACGAAGTCCTTGTCGTTCTGCGACGCGTTGACTTCGAGCAACGAGTTCTGTTGCTCCGAGTTGTACGTGCTGAGGAACATCCAGCCGTGGCTCGGGCCTTTGCCGGCGCGCGCGAGATCATAGTTGAAGCCGGGCACGATCATCTGGAACGACACGCGCATCTTGCCGGGTTCGTCAGCGCGAATGAACGAGATCTGTCCCTTGAAACGCTTTTTGAATTCGCTGATCGGGACGTCGGTGTTCGGAACCGGCACTGAGAATCGCGTTGACGCCACGACGTATTCAGTGTTTTCGGTGACGAACGGCGAGCCGTGGTTACCGCCCGCGTTGGGAATCTCGATGATCTCGTCGGTCTCCATCCGCGTGAGATCCAGTCGCGCGATGCGCGGTGTGTTGTTGGCGTTGATGAAGAGCCAGCGTCCGTCATCTTCGCCGGCGCTTTGCGAGAGCGCCGGATGGTGCGTGTCATCCCACGGAACGAAGCCGTAGGATGTGTTCAGCATGCCTTTCGTTTCTTCGCTGTAGCCGTAACCGTTTTCCGGATATTGTGAGAACACCGGAATCGTTTTGAGGCGACGACCCGACGGCAGCGCGTACACGCTGACCTGCCCGTTGAAGCCGCCCGACAAAAACGCGTAGAACTCGTCGTACGTGCCAGGTGCCACGTAGACGCGTTGTGCGACGTCGCCACCAACAAGGTTCAACGAGCCTTGCCGCGACGCGCACGCATAACTGAGTGAGAACACCGTCGTCGCGACCAGTCCGCCGACGACGATGCGTGAAGTGAAAGATCTGTTCATATGCGAGCTAACCTCGGGAGTACGGGAAGTCGGTCTTGTCGCGCCGCGATGCAGCGCGACGTGCCATCAGTCTCGTCCGCGTCAGCGAATCCCTCAGTCGGCGCGTTCCCGGGTGTGCCGTCAGCAAAACCCTTACAGGTTCCTCAGGCAGAACGCTCCTGCTCGCTTCGTCACCGTTTTCGCGATACCTATGTCGCACCGACACCGGAGAGAGGCATGACCGCGAACCACGCGCCGCACCCACCGCGACTTTCGGATTTGATCGTTGACGCAGAACAACCAACTCCGCGCCGTGCATTCCTGAGTCACGTCGGTTTGAGTCTGGTGGTAGGTGGCTCCGCGCTCGCGGCGTGCCAGCGCGACGCGGGGGATGCGTCACAGGGCGCCGCAGGAGCCGACACGGTGCGACGCGATCAGGCACTCGCTAATCCCAACAGCAGGCTCGACACCGCGCTACACCGCGACATGGCGGTACCAGCGACAACCGCACCTACCGATGCCGCAAATCCCGCATTCCAGCGCTACAACCCCGCCCTCCCGCCACTCAGCGGCGAGAGAACGCTACGACTCAATTGGCGCACACAGGAAACCAACGTGCGCATTTCGGCGGACACGGTCGTCGCGGCGTGGACGTTCGAACAATCACTGCCCGGCCCCATCGTGCATTGCCGCGTCGGCGATACAGTCGAGTTCACACTGACGAATGATTCAGCGATGCCGCACTCGATGGATTTTCACGCAGCGCAAATCGATCCCAAAGCTGCATTTCGGTCTGTCGGTCGCGGTCAGTCCGTGTCGTTCACGTTTCGGCCAAAGTGGGCAGGCGCGTTCATGTACCACTGCGGCACTGCGCCGGTGTTGATGCACATTGGCTCCGGCATGTATGGCGCCATCATCGTGTCGCCGGAACGGGCGTTACCGCCCGCGAAAGAGTTCGTGCTCGTGCAGAGCGAGTTCTACCTCGGCGCACCGGCGGCCAATAACGTGCGGCCGTTCGACTATCAGAAGATGTTGAGCACGCTGCCCGACTTTGTCGCGTTCAATGGACGCCCGCTGCAATACGTGAACGATCCCATTCGCGTACGTATGGGCGACCGTGTAAGACTGTGGGTGGTGAACTGCGGGCCGACGCATCCGTGCGCATTTCACGTCGTCGGCGAACAGTTCGATACGATGTACCTCGGCGCACCGCCGGGCACGCCGATCCGCGGCGTGCAAACGTGGGACGTCCCCGCCGGCGGCGGCATGTGTTTCGAACTTGATTGCGACATCCGCGGTGAGTTCCCGTTTGTGAACCACGGATTCGGGCACGGACAGAAGGGCGCGATCGGGTTTCTCGTGGTGGAATGAGGCTTTCCTCGCACTTCTCACTTCAACGTTCCCTTCCGTCTTTTCAGCTAGTCCTTACTCAGTAGGCCCAACCGAAGGGCCAGCTTCACGTACTCAGCCCTGTGCGACAGGCCGACCTTCTCCTGGATGCGCTGCTTGTACGTGTCGACTGTTTTCGGACTGATCGACAACTTTTCGCCGATCTCCGGCGCTGAGTAACCCTGCGCGACGAACTTGAGAACATCTCGCTCGCGTTGCGTCAGGGATTCGAATCGTTCGCGCTCGGCCTGCGCGGGATCCTTGCGCTGTAATCCTTTCACCAGCAGGCGCGACGCGTTCGGACTCACGTACGCATCGCCATGCGCGATCGCGCGTACGGCGGACACGAGCTCGCGATCAGCGACGCTCTTCACCAGGAATCCCGCTGCACCGGCCTCGAGCAGCGGCAGCAGGTACTCGTCCTCCGTGTGCATCGTGAGAACGAGAATCTTCACACCATTCCCCTTCGCGAGAATCTCCTTCGTCGCGCCGAGGCCGTCGAGCTCCGGCATTGAGAGATCCATCACCACAACGTCGGGTTTGACGCGATCAACGACTGCGATGGCTTCGCGGCCGTTCGTCGCCTCACCTACCACGCTGATGTCCTTGGCCGTTCCCAATACTGCCTTCAGACCGGCACGGACCACGGTGTGATCGTCTGCGAGGACGACCCTGATGACGTCTCCTGGCATGGGCGAATTCTATACTCGGGCGGGAACGGCCGGCTCGACCGGCATCGTCGCTACCACGTGCGTGCCTCTCGCACGGTCCGATTCCACCTCCAGAGCGCCGCCAATGAGCGACATGCGTTGCCGCATCGTGAACAACCCCATCCCCGGACGGCGTTCACGCGCCGCGGTGACGTCGAATCCGGTCCCGTTGTCATCGACGGTGAGCGTGAGCGTGGCGTTCGACACGCCGACGCAAATCGAAATTCCGTTCGCGCCCGAGTGACGCAGCGCATTCTGCACTGCTTCCTGCGCGACGCGAAACAGCGCCGCTGACGTGTCGAGTCCCAAACCGCGTAAATCATCCTCGCGACCCGATGTCACACATACGGTGACCTTCGTGCGCGGCGTACTGACCTCACGCGCTAGCATGCGCAGCCCTGCCACGAGGCCGAGATCGTTGAGGACGCGCGGATGCACCGAGTGCGACAGCACGTCGATTTCATCCAACGTTTGATTCGCGAGCATCCGGATTTCACCGATGCGCGCGGCGACGGTTGGATCGCTGCATTCACGCACCAGCGCGGTGAGCTGATACGACACCGCGGCGACGGACTGCGCAATCGACTCGCGCAGGTTTTCGCCGACGCGCGCGCGCTCACGCGCTTCTGCACGAATGACTTCGGTCGCGAGTTCGCGCATCTTCTGGCGGTCGCGCTCGAGATTATCGAGCAGCGCGTTGAGCGTACGTCCAACGCCTTTGATGTTCGCGTCGGCAACAGGCGACGGCGACACGCGCACATCGGGATCGCCGTGACGCACGCGCCAGATGGTCCGCTCGATTTCGCGAATGGGTCGGAGCGCGACCCACGTCAGCGCGACGTTTACGCCCGCGCCAACGACAAGCGCCGTGCTGAGCGCGAGCGTGATGGCGCCAGAATCGGCTCCCCCGCGTTGCATGAGCACCGCGACGAGAAGTGCAACGCCCGTAACGCCGATGTTCGCGCCCAGCAACTTCGCAGCCAGGGGCACGCGAAGCGTTCGGTCGATGGCGCGCGCGACAAATCGGCGGGCGCGCCCCGTGTCGACGACGCGTTGCTCGATCATCGCGATTTTTGCAGTCATTGTGGTGTCCATGGCCCCTAGTTTCGCAGCACTTCGGCCGGGATTATGTCGGCAGGGGGCCCCAATAACGTTCAGGAGAAGTACCACGCGCTTGTAGGGGAAAGCCGGACCACTGAAGGGAAAGGGAACTTTGAAATGAGAAGTGCGAGGAAGTCCGCGGTGGCTTTCCTCGCACTTCTCACTTCAACGTTCCCCTTCCCTTTGCTGATGGCTAGTCTCGACGCTGCGCGGCATCGTCGACGGCCGCACGAATCTCCCGCGAGTGCTCCGCGTACCCAGGCAACCCGAGAGCCATCTCGCTGCGCTCTGCGGCCACAAGCCGCTGGATGAACCCACGACTCGCCGCCGCATTGTTGCGCGCATCCGCAACGCGCGCTGCGAGCGCAAGCCCGAGTAAGTGCGTAGCGCGTTCCGCGAGAATCGTATCAGCCGCGGCCTTGGCCATAGCCACGTCGCCGGCTGCGAGCGCCACCCGCCCGAGATCGAAGCGGCGGTGCGCGTCGAGCGGACCGATCGCTTCGATTGCAGCGAGGGCCATTGGCGCAAAAAGCGCCACGCTGTCCGCTTTCCGTTCGCTCGACAAACGCATCACGCGATCGAACAAGCGATCCGCGCGTTCATCAGGCGACATCGACGAAATGTCGGGCGCGCGCATGCCCCCGCCCTGGGGCGCGGGTGATCCGACGTTGCCGCCGGTCGAACGCGAATTGGAAATCACGGAGAGCGCCACAACGGCGAATATCGCGGCGGCAGGCACGGCCCAGACGAGTCGCGACGAACCCGACGCGGCGACCCTCGCACCACCACCCGGAATCGGCGCGCCGCATCCATGACAAAAGCGTCCGCCGACCGTGAGTCTGGTACCGCACTCGGTACAAAACGCGTGTGCTGATTCCGACGGAGCGGTCATGAATCGGGGGTCGGAGTTTGTGCGCTCCATTTGCGCACGACGACTGCAATGAGCCAGAGCCCGCCGATCACCAACAACACCGGGAACGCCCACAACAGCACGTTCATTCCCGTCATCGATGGCTCGAGCAATATCCACTCGCCGTAACGGCCGACGAAGTACGCTTTGACTTCATCGGGTGTGCGGCCGGCAACGAGTTGCTCGCGCACGACCGCGCGCATTTGCCCGGCAAGTTCAGACGGTGAATCCTGAATCGACTCGCCCTGGCACACCGGACATCGCAGCGTCGCGGAAATCGCGGCCGCACGCGCGTCGATGTTTGCATCCGAAGTGGCCGAGCTCTGCGATTGCGCGTGCGCTGTGCACGGTACCGCCATCGCCGCCGCGAACACCGCGCGCACCATCACACGACGCATCATTTATCCGCGACTGCAGTCGTGTCAGCTCGCGGTGCGAGCGTCAGCAACGAATCGATCCACTTGCCGAGCACGGCTGATGAAATCGGACCGAGGTGTTTGTACGCAATGCGTCCATCAGGTGCGATGATGAACGTTTCCGGAACGCCGTACAACCCGTAATTGATGGCGGCGCGCGAACGGTCGTCGGTCACCGACGGATAGCTCTGTCCGCCCATCTCACTGATCCAGCGAGTGCCGAGGGTGGTGCGATCGTTGTACAGCACACCAACGAATTGCGTCGGGCGATCTGCGTACGCGCGGGCGGTCTCGCTCAAATCGCGGTGCTCGTCCTGACACTGCAAGCACCACGACGCCCAGAAGTTCACAACGACAACTTTTCCTGCGAATTCCCGCAGCCGCAGCGTATCGCCAACTTTGCGCGCGAGCGGGGCTTCCCCAGGCGCAAACACCGCGAGATCGAATGCCGGCGCTTCGTGTCCGGGCAATGGAGACGGAATCGCGCGCGGGTCGCGCATGAATCCGAATGCGAGCAGTCCAATGATTGGGACTGCGACGCCAACGCCGATCAACGACCGCTTCCAGTTCATTGCGCGCCCACGCTCACCGGCTCAGGTGCTGAGACTACCGGTTCCGCCGCAGCCTGCGGTGCGCGCTCGGCGCGCTTCGCGCCGTGGAAAAGTCCGATCACCGCACCAATCACCACCACGAAGCCTCCGAACCAGATCCACGGCACGAGCGGCTCGACAATCAACTTGATCGTCGCGGTTTTTCCATCGGGATCGAAGGCCATCAGGTTCACGTACACGTCGCCGCGAAATCCGCTGCGCACATCGGGCGTCGGAACCGGTTGATCCGACACCTTGTAGAAGTTCATGCGCGGCTGCAACTCATCGACGATCGCGCCTTCGCGACTGATGACATCGAGCGTCGCACCCACGACGGAACGTTGCGGTTCATCGCGCAACCACAATTCCTTGAAACGAACCGTGTGCCCAGCGACGGTAAGCGTTTCCAGCGGTCGCAGCGTCATCTCGCGCTCGGAACGGAACGTCGACGACGCGGCAACGCCAAGCGCCACCAACAGAATCCCGATATGCGCGACGTATCCGCCATATCGACGCCGGTTCGCGCCTACGAGTCGCGTCGTTGCAACAAACCAGTTTTCACCGTGCGCATTGCGCCGTGCACGCGCGCCAATCCAGTACTCGCGCAAGTTCGCGACCGCCGCGTAGCCAACGCACGCGAACGCGAGAATCGAGTACACGCTGCGCGCGCCAACGGCCAGTGCACTCGCCGTCAGTACGCCCGCACCCATCAACGGTGGAGTGAGACGCTTCTTCGCGTCTTCCCAACTCGTGCTGCCCCACGGCAACGCCGGACCAACTCCCATCAAGAAGACCAGTGCCACCATCGCAGGCACGGCCATGCGATTGAAGAACGGCTCGCCAACGCTCACCTTCACGCCGCGAAACGCTTCGGCGACGAGCGGATACAGCGTGCCAACGAGCACCGTCAGCATCACTGCGGTCAAGAACAAATTGTTCAGCAGGAACACCGTTTCGCGCGACGCAGCGCCGCCCAAACTCCCCTTCGTACGCAACCGATCAGAATTCCCCGCGACAAACACGATCGTCGACAAGAGCACGATCGCGATGAACGCGAGGAAGTAGTAACCGACCGTTCCCGTTGTGAACGCGTGCACCGATGACAGGATGCCTGATCGCGTGAGGAACGTGCCGAGGATCGTGAGCACGAACGTGCCGACGCACAGGTTGAGCGTCCACAATCGCAGCATGTTGCGACGTTCCTGCACCATCACCGAATGCAGATACGCCGTTGCGGTGAGCCACGGAAGGAACGACGCGTTCTCTACGGGATCCCACACCCAGTAGCCGCCCCATCCGAGCACTTCGTACGACCACCACATGCCGGCAACGATTGCTGCGGAGAGAAAACCCCACGACGCAAGCATCCACCGACGCGAGAGCTGGCTCCACGTGTTCGACGGCGCTTCACCGCCAAGAATCGCGCCCATCGCAAACGCAAACGGCACGGACATTCCGACGTAACCCAGATACAAGAGCGGCGGATGCACCGCCATCAGAATGTGATTCTGCAGCAGTGTGTTTGGTCCGGGTCCATCGGTCGGCACCGGGAACACGGGCTTGAACGGATCAGCCGGACCGATCAGCAACACCGCGAAGAAGGCCGCGACCGCGAGCAGCGTCATCGACGCATACGGAACAAGGTTCCCTTCGCGTTTGCTGTGCATCCACACGACCGCGGCCGCGTACATCGCGAGCACCCACGCCCAGAAGAGGATCGATCCCTCGAGCGCCCCCCACAATGAAATGATCGTGAAGAACAGCGGCGTCGACCGACTCCCCACGGCCGCCACGTACGACACGGAGAAATCGTGCGCGACCAGCGCGACGACCATCAGGATCGTCGCGATGCTGACGAGCAGAAAGTTTGTGTACACCGACGCGTACGTCAGCCGAAGCAAATCTCGGCGGCCTGAACGAATCGCGAACGGCGCGACGGCCGCACCGAAGAGCACGACCGCGAATGAAACGATCAGCGCATTGTGCGCAACCGGCCCGATCACTGCGTAGTCTGCTTCATCAAGGTCTTGTACTTCTCGTGCGCTTCTTCACCGGGTTTCGGCGCGCGGTATTCGTTGGAGTGTTTCACCATCAGGTTCGTCGCGGCGAACTCGCCGTTTGCGCCAAGCTGTCCCTCGACGATCACACCCATGCCCTCGCGAAACATCTGCGGCGGCGATCCCGTCGAACGCACGTGCAACTCACGCGAAAGATCCGTGACAGTGAACGTGAGCTTGAGCGTCTCAGCGTTCCAATCGATCGAGCCCGGCTTCACCTGACCGCCAAGACGCACCGGCTTCCCGACACCCTCGTTGCCTTTCGCGAGCAATTCCTGCGGCGTCACGAAGAACACGACATTGTCGCGGAGTCCGCCGAAAATCAGCCACGCGAACACGCCGACGATAGCGACCGCGCCGCCGATCAACCAGTTGCGTTTCATCGCTGTTCTCCGCCGACGCGCTTCTTGTACTCAGCACGCGCGCGCGCACCCGCAATCATCAAGCGCGTGAAATATGCGAGTATCACAACCCACGTTACAGCGTACGCCGCCGTAATGAACGTTCCGTTTGATTCGATCACGTGTTTACCGTCCTCCCATCGCGGCTGCCTCCGCCGCATGCTCGACCGCGCGATGCAACCGCGCGATCTCGTACCGCTTCCGAACGAAGTAGATCATGACCAACAAGAACGCGACTGCGTTGATTCGCAGTCCAAGCGTGTACGCCGGGTCCAGTGTAGACGGACTCGATGGCGGCTGGTGCAACGTGCGCCACCACGTCACGGAGAGGTACACGATCGGCACGTTGAGCGCGCCGAATGCGCCAACCGCTGCACTCCACCGCGCCCGCTGCTGGTGATCGTCGACGAACGCGCGTAGCGCAAGATAGCTGACGAAGATCAGAAACAGCACCAACGTCGACGTCAATCGCGCGTCCCACACCCACCACACGCCCCACGCCGGCTTCCCCCACAGCATGCCGAGCATCAGCGTGAGACCGTTGAACAGCGCGCCAACCTCCGCCGCGGACGCCGCGAGCAAATCGTCGTTCTCGTCGCGCTTCCACATGTATTTCACGCTGAACACGAGCACGACGAAGAACGCGAGAAA
The DNA here is from genome assembly GCA_035277145.1 of Gemmatimonadaceae bacterium. GTDB lineage: Bacteria > Gemmatimonadota > Gemmatimonadetes > Gemmatimonadales > Gemmatimonadaceae > DASRAP01. Next base: position 14,447 of record DATELA010000054.1, read on the forward strand.
CGTCATCCACGCAGCAGGCACGTGCACGTACATGATCTTCTGCAAATGCCCCATATCCGCTTCAGCCGGCGACCGCGAAATCGCATAGACCTGCGTCGCGACAACAGCCGCCAGCGCACCAATCCCGAACACGAGGCTGGTCGGGCGCGGCGGAGCGAACGAAACGGGAGCAGAACGAACGGTCGTTTGCATCAATGAATTCAGTTTTCGATGACGTGTTCGAATGCCATGAACGTAGCGATGAGAAACACCAAATCGTACGCGATCAACAGACGAATCCACGCACCTGCTTCGTGCATGAGATCGGCGCCCAACAGTGCTTTGCTCGCCGTGGTTGCACCGACCAGTACCGGCACGAGCATCGGGAAAAGCAGCAGCGGCAACAGGACTTCTCGCGCGCGACTGCGGCTCGCCATGCACGCGTAGAACGTGCCGAGCAGCACCAACCCGAGCACGCCCAGCGCGAGTACGGCAAGCACCGATGGCCACGCAGCGGGAATACCGACGCCGAACAACACAATTCCAATCGCGACCACGATCGCGACCATCAACGATACGAACAACAGATTGCCCAGCAATTTCCCCGCGAGAATGGTCCAGCGCGGTCCCGGATACAACAGCAACGGCTCGAGTGCGCCGCTTTCCACTTCAACCTGGAATGAGCGATTGAACGCGAGCACTCCGGAAAACAGGGTCGCGAGCCACACCGCGCCGACCGCCGCGTTTCGCAGCGCGGCCGTGTCGGGGCCAAGCGCAAGTCCGAGCAACACGAGAATCGTGACACCAAGCGCGACGACGCTGTTGAATCCCGACTTCGCGCGCAGCTCCGTCGTCAGATCCTTTCGTGCGATGGCGCGCACACGGCGCCAGTGTGTTCGCATCGCCATTACGTCTGCTCCGACATCGCGAGCGCCGTGCGCGGTCCCGTTTTGTCTGCGTGCGCGGAATCGACGCGCCCGTCCATCAGCGTCAGAACGCGATCCAGCACGCCGCGCGCGGGCGCAGTCTCGTGCAACCCGATGAGCGCTGCGCCGCCCTCTCGAATTGTCTCCTTGATCAGCGAATTCATGAGCGAGACACCGTTGGCGTCGAGATTCGCATAGGGTTCGTCGAGCAAGAGCACTGACGCCTTGCGCATGATGAGACGCCCCAGAGCGACGCGGCGCTGCATGCCTGCCGAAAAACCGCGCACGCGTTCGTTCGCGACGTCATCCAATCCAACACGATCCAGCATGGCGTCGACGATGGTGCGTGGCATTCCGAGCATGTCGGCCGCGAACGCAAGGTTTTCGCGCGCCGTGAGATCGTCGTAGAGTCCCGGCGTGTGCGCGAGGTAGCCAACCTGTTCGCGCGCCAGGTCGGCGTCACGCACTGCGTCGATTCCATTCACGGAAACCGTTCCACTGTTCGGGCGCAGCAGCGTACCGATGACCCGAAGCACCGTGCTTTTTCCGGTGCCGTTCGAGCCGAGCAAGCCCACCGCTTCACCGCGTCGAACGCCCAACGTGACGCCGCGCAAAACCCAGCGGGCGCCAAAGCGCTTGCCGACGGCGGTCACCTCGATTTGGCGTTCCGGAAGGCCGGTCATCGACCGGAAAAATACCTGACGGGCGGGCCCCTTGCCTCACTGCGGCGCTGTGCTCACCGTTCGCACGTGATCATCCACGGTGATTGCGGGTGAAAGACGGAGCCGTCGATCGCCGCCGAAAGGCCGCGGCTGCCCTCGCCGATGCACTGCGAGCGGTGCGTGGGAAGAACATGGCCGACGGCTCGTACTCCGAGGAGATCGTTTCCCGGGCGCTGCATAGCATCGCGTTGCTCGCCGCGGACGGCACCATCCTCGAGGTAAACGTGCAGGCCGTTCGCGCGCTTGGAGCCCCCCGCGACGAACTCCTCGGTGTCAGCATCTGGGATGCGCCCTCGTGGACCAACGTCGCCGACCTCCGCCACCGCCTCCGCGCCGCGCTGTCGGCCGCGAGTCGTGGCGTCACCGTACATCAGGAGTCCGAGCTTCCGGGTGAGTCCGCGACGACCACAATCGAACTGTCGTTCAATCCCGTCAAAACGGGCGACGGGACCGTGGTGCTTGTCGTCGCCGAATGGCGCGATGTGTCCGATCGCAAGCGCGCAGAAACCGCGCTCAGGGAATCGGAAGAACGGTTCCAGCGTATCGTGTCGATCGCTGTCGACGCGATTATTTCCATCGACGACGAACAGCGCATTCTGCTATTCAATCAAGGCGCCGAACAAATCTTCGGCTATTCCGCCAGCGAAGTACTCGGAAAAACGCTCGATGTGCTGTTGCCGCCCGAACTCGGCGCGCTTCACGTGAAAGAAGTGCGTGCGTTCGGCGAGGCCAAGGAAGCCGCGCGCCGCATGGGCCAACGCCGGCAAATCTTCGGACGGCGCAAGAACGGCGAAGTGTTTCGCGCCGAAGCGTCGATTTCGAAAGCCGACATTGGCGGACGCCGCTTGTTCACCGCAGTGCTGCGCGACGTCACCGAACGCTGGTCCGCAGAAGAAGAGAAAACCGAGTTGTTGACCGCAGCGCAGTCCGCGCGTGAAACCGCCGAGCGCGCCGTCGCTCAACGCGACGAAATGCTCGGCATTGTCTCGCACGATTTGCGCAATCCGCTGAGTGCAATCGGCATGTGCGCCGAAGTGCTCGCCGATGACGCAACGCCGGCCGATGAGCGCAAGCGTTTGTCAGAAACCATTCACGAATCGGTTGAATGGTGTCAGCGCTTGATCGCAGACCTACTCGATATTGCAAGCATTGAAGCGGACAAACTGTCCGTCGAGCGTGAATCAGTCGATCCAGTGCTGATCCTCGGACGCGCTCTGAGTTTGTTCGAACTCCCAGCAACCGAACGCGAAGTCAAGTTGGTGCCCGCCGGCGTTGAACACCTGCCCGCACTGAATGCTGATCCGGAACGATTGCTGCAGGTACTCGCGAACTTGCTGGCGAATGCGATCAAGTTCACACCGGCGGGCGGCACCGTGACGATGGGCGCAGAAGTCGCGGACAATGCCGTCGTGTTCACGGTGTCAGACACCGGGATCGGAATTCCTGCGGATCAGCTGCCGCACGTATTCGAGCGGCGCTGGCGCGGAACAGCAAAAGGAACGGACCCCGGCACAGGACTCGGACTCGCGATTGCGCGCGGTATTGTCGATGCGCACGGGGGGCGGATCTGGGCGGAGAGCACGCCTGGAAAGGGGAGCACGTTTCGGTTCGCGGTTCCGCTGTAACTACGAGGAAGCGAGGAAGAGGGCGAAATGCGAGGAATCCGCTCCTCGCATTTCGCATTTCGCCCTCTTTCTCGTCTCCTTGGTTGTCACCCTGCACCTAGAAGGCGACGACGCCTTCCAGCATAAATCCCCGGATCCGTCCCCCATTGCGGATGTCGGTCGTCGGAAAGTCGAGATACTTCTGCGTCATCCATTCCGCTTTCAGCAACACGCTTGGCGTGAGGAACCAGCCGCCGCCGAGTTGCGTACGCTGCGCCGACACTTCCGTCGGAATTCCGGTGAGTACACCCGCCGCGCTGTTGAAACGCGCGCCGACATACGCCTTGTCGTTGCCGAAGCGATAGAGCAGTTCGCCAACGTGTTGCGTCCATGAGCGCTTTACACCGGAATCCGCGAGCGCGCGGCCGCGTGCCCATTCGATGTTTCCGAAATACTCGAAGCCGCCGAGTTTGATGAACGGATTCACGACCAGCGCGCGCGCTTCCGCGGAAAGTCCAGGACGGATTGCGCCAGACCAGGCCTGATCTTTCTCCGTCGCTGTCGTGTTCTCGAGCGCCATGTAGTAGCGTGACCCGGCGCGATCACCCGTGTAGAGCGTGTTGCTGCTCGACTTTGCTGCGACGTAGCCGGACGTCGTGAGCCGTGCGCGGAACGTTTCCGTCAGTTGCTTGTCGAAGCCAAGCTTGCCGATGTACGACGGGCCGCGCTTTTCCGGCGCGGTAACCTGACCGCGAATCTCACCACCGGTTGCTGCGGCCATCGCGAGCCACGGTCCGGTGCGCACGTACGCTTCGGCACCGATTTCCGTGGTAAAGGCGTCCATGATGTAGTTGCCGACGAACGGATTGAACATCGCGTTCCCGTTGTCCGTGCGGCGGAAGTGCGCGTCGCCGTAGTTGATCTCGAAGTGACCGATCTTGAGCGTCATGTACTCCATCAGCTTGTGCAGCGGCGCGGCGTCGATCGGTGATTCATCGATGAGCAGGAATCCGTCCTTCACCCAGGTTTCCTGATGGTGCCGCGCAGAGAGATACGACGTCATCGCAACACGAATCCCCGGCGCGAGCTGTGCATTGAGATAGAAGTTCGCGACAGCGTTGTTGAACCCATTGCCAATCTTGATCAACTGATTCGCGTCGACGTTGTTCACGATCCGCGGTGCGGCCGTGTTCTCGTGATCGATTCCCTGAAACTGCTGTGTGAACGCGGCGCCGAAGCTCAGCTTGAATCCGGTGTACGTCACGGTGTCCTGCTTCGGGCTCTCGAACATGTTGAGCCCACGCTTGTCGACGGGACGCAGGTGCTGAATGGTGAACGACGGCTGCGTATTGAGCTCCACCGCCGCAGTGCGCCGCCGTGACTTTGCCGTATCCGCGCTACCACCGGTGGTATCGGTCCGTTGCGCCGCTATCGTCGTGGCAAACGCGACGCACGCCAGCGCGGTCAAGAATCGAGTCGCGATCATGGATCGCATCTCCGTGTCAGGGTTTCAGAAGCAGGTCGAACTTCACAGTGACTTTCTCGCCGACGCGCAGCGTGCCAAGCATCAAAGTCGGCGGCTTGATGCCGTAGTCCTTCATGTTGAGCTGGTACGCGCCTGTCATGCGCAGCGTGCCGTCAGGGCCCTGCACTGCCGTTGCGTCCAGCGTGATGCTCTTCTGCGTACCACTCAGCGAGAGTGTGCCGAGCATTTGCGCGCGCGTTGTGTCGCCATCTTTGCGCATCTCGTAGGATGCGAGCGTGAACGCGATGGTCTTGAACTCCGTCGCCTTGAGCGCTTTCAGCATGTGATTGTTCATCGTGCCGTTGCCGCAGTCGAGATCGGCGCTTGGCACAGTGAACTCGACGCTCGCGACACCTTTTTCGCCGACGAGCACCGCACTCACTGCGTCAGTCGTCGCGCTTTCGACTTTCGCATTCAGCGTCTTCGCGCGGCACTCGAACGAACGCAGCGTTGACGTGCCGGCCACGACGAGCGTGCTCGCTGGCTGAATGCGGAGCGGCGGATCGAGTTGCACCCACGCAATCGACGTCGCAACCGCGACGAGGAACGGAGCCATGCCAACGATTCGATGCGTCATTGGTTTCCTCCTTGTTGTTCAGGCGCAGTCGCGAGAATCACCGCGTTGCCGCGCGTGATTGACACGGCCGTAAACACAGCCGTGCCAAACACCGGCGCTGCGGTTTCGATGCGCACAGGCAGCCGGCAATGATCGTCCGTGAGAAACAGCTTGATGACGCCTTCGCGCCGGAATCGCATCGGATCCGTCACGCGCATTTCGACGACGATGGTTCTGAACTCACCAGCGTCGGTGCGCGTCACTTCGCGTTTGAGCACGCGCACCGTGACGGGATTACGCGCGGGATCGAAGTGGCGGCGCACGACGTACGTGGTGTCGCCGCTCAGCGGTAGCGTGCGCACGTAATAGATGAAGGAGAGCTCGTCGAGCGGTGCATCGGTTTCGCTCACCCGCTCCTGGCCGCGCGCGTTGGACCAACGCTGCTCTCCGGGAAACACCTCGACACGTTCTTCGGTGGTGTTACGTGGCTGGCGTTCGTCTTTCGCAAAGCGCAACACCGCCATGCGTTCCGGATCGAGCCAGGAGTCGGAGCGGTCGAAGGCGCGGTACCAGCCGAATTGCGCGCGAAACTCTGAGCGCAAATGCAGGGTTCGACTGCCGCGCACTTCGACCGGCCCTTCGATCCACATCGAACCGCGTCCAACGGTTCCCACCAGCGTTGCGTGCACGCGGTAGTCGATGCGTTCACCGGCTGCGAATGGAAGCGATGCGTTTGATTGCGCCACCACGCAGAGGGGAGCAACAGCGAGCAGCGCGGTCGCCGCGGCATGAACTGCGCTCGCGACGTGCTTGCCGTGTTCGCTGTGTACTCGGTGTCCTCTGTTGGCTCGCCCCATGTGGTCCTCGCAGCCGGTAGGTCAGCGCCTGCGAGTACAGCATCGCCCATTTGCGATCGTTGCAAAGTCGGAGAATCGGCCTACGTCGCGCCGCCGTTTCCTCACGAGGCGCGTGCGGCATTTCCCTACACGCCGTGGCGGAGACCTCCGACTTCCCACCAGCGTGTGATGCACGAAACTCAAGTCAACACGTCTTCCTTCTGGCTTCTTACTTCCGACTTCCCCATGTCTCTCTCCGCCCTGCTCCCGAAATGCGACGCACGAGTTGCAGAGCACCGCGTCGTGAACGGATCGCGCGCTGAGGTGTTCGGTGCGGCGGTCGCGAATGACTTGCTGCTCTCGTCCGCTCTCCGGCCGGCCGGATCAGCGCTGCGGGATCAGCGTGGCGCCGTATGCGCTCGAGACCTTCCCGAGGTCGGCGAATGGGCGCGCCTGAGCGAGGATTTCTCTCGCGAGATCGTGCTCGGTGGAATCGCGAAGCTGCGCGCGCGCGATCATAGGTGGATTCGCACGAGCGGCCACGATTTCGAGCGGTTCAATGAACCAGGCCACGTCCGGATTGCCTGCAGTATCTCGGTCACGTCAATCGGCGACGGACGATGCGTGTTGAGCTATGAGATCCGCGCCCGTGCGACGGATACCAGATCGCGGAAGCTGTTCGGCTGGATCTGGAAAGCGATCGCACCCTTCGTGAGCGTGACCATGCGGGCCATGGCGACGCAGGTCGAGCGCCGACTGACACTCCGGACCTCGCGCGACCTCGGGCTGCGCTACATCCCGGCGGACGTGGCCCCAATGGTGACATAACTCACTGCGAGGAGGCGAGAAAGAGGGCGAAATGCAAGGGCGAGGAGGGTACCACTCCTCGCCTTTCGCATTTCGCCCTTATTCTCTTTCCTCGTGGTTCAAGCCGGATGCCTGCTTTGCCGAGAATAGACGTATGAGAGCTCTCGTCGCTGACGATGATCCGGTCGTAACGACCGTCATAGCCGCCGCGCTTATGCGTGATGGCTGGCGCGTCACGACGGTGCACGATGCGATGCAGGCCATCATGTTCGCGGGCCGCACGCCTGCGCCGGACGTGATTGTGCTCGACCTGAGCATGCCGGCGGGCACGGGCTTTCACGCACTGCAACGTCTAAAAGCGTCGACCAAAACGGCCCAGATTCCGGTCGTGATCCTCACCGGATCCGACGATCCCGACGCGCCACAGCGCGTGAAATCACTCGGCGCGCAGGCGTTCGTGACCAAGCCGGTCGACCCGAACGAATTCGCGCAGTACATCGCGAGCGTCGTACCACCGAACGCTTCGTAAACCGCCGCGCTCGCCTACGGCTCGCGCGAGTCGTCGAATTCGCGCGTCATCTCGATCATCGTTGCACGGAATCCCGAACGCGCGAAAAGTGTTTTCGCGTTTTCGTTTGTTGCGGCGGTCATCAACACCACACGCGGAACCCCGCGTTCGCGTAGCGCGGCGAGTGTAGCGTCGAGTAGCGCGCGCCCAATTCCCTGCTTCTGATGTGCGGCGTCGACGACGATATCGTGCAGCGCTCCAGCTGGTCCGCGCAGCGCCATGTAGTCGATGCCTTCGACGCCTGCGTAGGCGTAGCCGACGACCGCTCCATTCAATTCCGCGACGAGTACAATCGCGTCGGGATCATCGATCTGTGTGCCGAGGAATTCGCCGTACCGGCGCTCGGTCTGGTCCGACGCGGTGAGGAATCGTTTCGCGTCGAAGTTCTGGTGCGTTCTGACGAGCAGTGCGCCGAGCCGGCCAAGGGCGGGAATGTCTGCGGAGGTGGCGAGCCTGATGCGCATGATACCTGTGAGGAAATGAGAAAGAGGGCGAAATTCGAAATGCGAGGAAACTACCGCGTCCTCGCATTTCGCCCTCGCCCTCTTTCTCGATCCTCGTCGTTCGTCAGAGCGGGCGACCGGACTCGAACCGGCGACGTCCAGCTTGGGAAGCTGGCATTCTACCAACTGAATTACGCCCGCGAACTGCCCGGAACCTATGGGTGGGCGGATACTGCGACAAGCGATTCGTGTGACGGGCCTCGCTTGCACACTGGGCCGGCGCGACGTAGTGTGTTGGCATTGTGATACACCTGCCTCGCATTCATTAGATAGGTGAACGAACCCCGGTCGTTCGGCGGCGCGCTGGCGCGCGCATGGCGGTCACTCCAACGACGACCCGGCTATTTCGCGCTCGCGGTGAGTTCGCTCGCGATCGCGCTTGGCCTCGCGACGACGGTCATCGCGCAGATCGATTCGCTGATGCATCCGTACACGCCGATGAAAGAGCCGGAGCGCGTGTACTCGCTGTTCGCATGGGGCAATGGTCCACGAGGGAGGCCGAGTCAACCGGACATTGAGTCAGCGTTCCGAGCGAGTGGCGCATTCGAGACTCTCGCGCGTAGCAGCGTGCGTCCCGTTTTTCTCACGTTGCCGGTGGGAACGATCGCGGTGCGAGCGCGCTACGTCGGTCGTGAATTCCTGGATCTGATCGGCGCGAAACCGCGCCTCGGCCGGTTGTTCGCACCGGGCGAAACGCACCAGTCAGGCGTTGCCATCGTCAGCGATTCGTACTGGCGTCAGCATTTCGCGAACGCGAGTTCGCTCGCCGGCGCGTCATTCACGATCGACGATGCAACGTACCAAGTCGTTGGCGTCCTCGATCGCGACTGGGAGGCAGCAGGCAATGCGTACGTATGGCTGCCGCCCGAACCAACAGCGCTCAATGGCTTTGAGTACTACACACGCCTCGCACCGGGCGTCTCGGAGAAGCGCGCGAGGACGCTGATGGCGGACCTCGCGACGCGGTGGACCGAACAATTCGGGACCAGCCAAGATCGGTTTCGTGTGCACGTGCTCTCGCGAAAACCAAACCCACTGCAGTTGAATGTGTTTCATCGCGCGATGATCGCTGCCGCCGTGTTCATTTTGGTCATTGCGTCCGCGAACGTCTCGGCGTTGATGCTCGCGCGCGGAATATCGAATCGACGAAACCAGGCGTTGCGGTTGGCGCTCGGCGCCAGCAAGCGCGATTTACTTCGCGATGTCGCCGCGGAAGTGTTGATCATCTCCGCGAGTGCAGGCGTCCTCGGCGTCGCAATTGCGTATGCGTCGATGGGCATTCTCACGGCGGTAACACCGGTTGAGCTTTCGTGGATCGGACTCAAACAGCCGAACTGGAGTCCTCGCGTATTCGCGCTCATGCTCGGTGCCGTCGTCGCGAGCGTCGCGCTTGCGGCAGCGATCCCCGCGCTGCACACCGCGCGCATCGCGCCCGCCGAACCGCTCAAAGACGCCAGTGGGACAACGACCGGCCGGCCAACGAAGCGATTTCAGGTGCTCGTCATCGGTGAACTCGCGCTGTCGATGGTGTTGCTGTTCGTCGCAGGGGTCATGGCGAAAACTGCCAAGACCGTGGGCGATTTCGATTTCGGCTACGACGCCGCGTCTGTGAAACGCATCGACGCGTACGCGGAGATACTACCCGACAGCGCCCCGATCTCATCCGCGCAGCCGCGGCGCGTGCAAGCGCCGCCGATACGATGGAGTCAAGTCGGCGAGGTCATCGCGAAACTTCGCGCTACACCCGGCGTGCGCGCCGCTTCGTGGGTGGGCACATACAGCGCGACGCGCGGTGTTGTGATGTCGGACGCGACAGCCGTGGTCGACAGCCTTCTCTTTCAACCGCCCACATTCAACATCGGCCCAGGCTATTTCGACGCGCTCGGTATACCGATCGTTGCGGGCCGCGACTTCGTCGATGGCGACCGTGCAAGCGGTGCCGTCATTCTGGACCAGCGAGCTGCGCGCAGACTCTTCCCCGACAACGATGCTGTTGGGCGCATGGTTCGACTCGGGCCGTTGAACTCACCCGATCGCTGGGTGCGCGTTGTTGGGATCGCGCGAAACGCGATTTACGAGCTCCCACTCGATCCCGTGCTCGAGCCGCATCCGGTGGTTTACGTCTCGCAGGAAGCGTCGCGGTTTTACGCGTCGTTCATCATACGCGCAGAGCGCGGTGTGGCCGACATCATGCCGGCGGCCAGGCGCACAGTGAGCGCGACGTTGCCATTGCAGGTTTCGCTGCGCGGCGAAGACTGGATTGCGCGCTACGCGAGTTTGTTGGCCGCTCGCCGTTTTACCGCAGGATTGTTCACAACTCTGAGCCTCGCATCATTAGTACTCGCGGCAGCTGGATTGTTCGGCGTGATGTCGTACGCAGTCAGCCAACGCATGCGCGAGTTCTCCGTGCGCGTCGCACTCGGCGCACGCCGACCGAACTTGCTGCGTCTCGTATTTCGTGATGGGCTCGTGATGGCACTCGGTGGAACGGGACTCGGCGCTGCGCTCGGAATGTTTGCGGCGTTCGAAGTGAACGCGTGGTTGTGGGGTGTGTACCCTGTCGACGCGACAGCACTCGTGATTGCGGAGGCGACGGTGCTCGCGGTCACCATGGTTGCGTGCGCAATTCCGGCGTCGCGCGCAGCAGCGGCCAATCCCGTCGACGTTATGCGCGCAACCTGACAAAAAATGATTGCATCCCATTTTCGCACCGCGCTCCGTTCGGTTCGTCGACGCCCCGCATTCTTCGCGGTCGCAGTGAGTTCACTCGGCATCGCACTCGGACTGGCAACTGCCGTGTTCGGTATGATCGACGCGCTACGACATCCGCTCATGTCGAACGATGGCGCCGATCAGATCGTCGGCTTTGGTGCGCGCGGCCAACGCGATCCATCGCGCGAACCACTCACCAGCAAGGAGTTCGAAGCGCTGCTCACGCCGCTTCCCGGGCTGGCGGAGCTCACCGCGTATCGCAACCGCGTTTGGTTCGCCGAAGGGAACGCGCAGTGGCGCCGGCGCACGGTGCACGAAGTCCTGCCGAATTACACGCGCGTCATGGGGCTCAGGCCGGCGAAGGGACGACTCTTCGGCGACGATGATTTTGCCCGCGGCGACGTGGCGATCCTGAGCGACATGGTCTGGCGCTCCGAGTTCAACAACCGCGAGAACCTCGACAACGCCACCATCAAGTTCGAAGGAAAGACGTATCTCGTCATCGGCGTGCTTAAACCGCACGCACAAGCCGCGGACGCACTGATCCCAACCACGCGTGGCGCGCTCGAGACGCGCATGCGCGGCTACTACACGGTCAGAGGCCGCCTCGCAGCGGGCTGGACGCACGAACGTATGCGTCCCGCGCTCGACGCAGTGTCCGCGCAGGTGCGCGAGCGGCACGGCTCCGGATCACCACCGTGGTATGTCACCATGGGTTCGGTCCGGCCGGATCCGATCGCGCTGAAGGATGCGCACTTCGCGATGATCGGCGCCGCAATCGGCATCTTGTTGATAGCATGCGCGAACGTCGCGGCGCTCATGCTTGCGCGCGGGGTCAGCAACCGACGCGAATATGCGTTGCATCTCGCGCTCGGCGCGCGCCCGTCTGACTTGATGCGCGGCGTGGTCGCGGAAGTGACGACGATTGCGGTATTCGGTGCCATCGCGGGCGCGTTCGTTGCGATGTGGGCGACACAAATCCTCACAGTCAGTGTGCCTGAGAACCTCAACAATCTCGGACTACCCACGCCACAGTGGAGCGTGCGCGTGTTTGCGATGTCATTTGCGGCAATGCTCGGGGCAATTGCGCTCGCGTCGGCCGGGCCGGCGTGGTTGGCAGCACGCACCAACCCGCACGACCCTATCAAAGACAGCGCGGGCACGACCACCGGGCGCTCGTCATCGCGGTTCCGGGTGCTCGTGGTCACGGAGATGGCGCTCTCGATGACGCTGTTGGTGGGCGCAAGTCTCATGGCGAAATCCGTTCGCGAAATTGCGAACCCCGACCTCGGCTACGATCCACGCGCGCTGTTTCGTGCGAGCGTGCGATTCCCTGCCGATCGGCGAGCCTCCACGCACGAGCGTGTTCAGGCCGTTCACGCCTCACTCGATCGCATCCGCTCATTACCCGGCGTATCCACAGCCGCGATGTATTCCGTGCGCGCGCCCGACAGTCTCGCAATCGTGAGCGACGTGAGCGCGACCGGCGGCGGCGTGATTCTGTTCGGTGAGGACGACGTGTACACGGTCACGGGTCCCGGTTACTTCGAGACCATCGGCGTTCCCGTCGTCAGCGGTCGTACGTTCGTCGAAGGGGACCGCGCACGCGGAGCAATCGTGCTCAGCCGCCGCGCGGAACGCGCGCTCTTCCCGCGTGGCAGCTCGATTGGACATCAGATCAAGCTTGGCTCGGCACGCTCAACCCAGCCGTGGTATGAAGTTGTCGGAGTCGTTGCCGACGTCGAACTCGAACCGCGCGACAAGTCGGCAACCGAAGATCCCGTTCCACCGGTGTACGCATTCCTTCCGGACTCGAATGCAAGCGGTGTTTCGATCATCGCGCGCGCACGTTCCGACGTGGAGCGCGTCGCTGCGGAAGCGTTCTATCTCATGCAGGATCTTTCTCCCGCTGGTTCCAGCGTTGGTGTGCAAACGTGGCAGACCGTGTTCGGGCAAGTGTTGCGCACGGCGCGTTACGTGGGCCGGCTCTTCGTGATGCTTGGACTCGCATCACTCGTGCTCGCTGCCGCTGGCTTGTTCAGCGTGCTCGCGTACGCCGTTAGTCAACGCATGCGTGAATTCGCGGTCCGGATGGCACTGGGGGCGCGTCAGGTGAATGTCGTGCGCCTCGTGTTGCGCGACGCGATGATTGTCGCCCTGGGGGGCACGGCAATTGGCGCCGTATTCGGGATGTGGACGAGCTTCCTCATCTGGGACCTGTTGTACGAGGTGTACCCGGTTGATGCGGAGGCGTTAGTCATCGCCGAAGCGACGTTGTTGCTGGCGGCGCTGATTGCGTCGATCGTGCCGGCGATTCGTGCGACGCGCGCGAATCCAGTCGACGTAATGCGCGCGACGTAGTGCGTGACGTGACGCGCCTCACGCGCTGACGTCGCGGACTTGACGCGCACTGCTGTTACGTTTTACTGTGTCGGAGTGTCGATACAGTAGCTAACGACCTCACGCCTCAAGGCTCATGGCTCACGCCTGCAGTCCACCATGCTCTTCGACCGACTAGACCCCCGACTCCCGACGCCGCTCTACGCGCAAATAGCCGATCGTGTGCGCGTTGCAGTCGCGGCCGGTGAACTCGCCGCGGGCGACGCACTGCCCTCGGTGCGCACGCTCGCGTCGCGATTGCGCGTGAACCCCGCGACGGTTGTGCAGGCGTACCGCGATCTCGAACAGGAAGGCATCGTCGACATGCGACAAGGCGCGGGCAGCTTTGTTGCCGACGTCGCGCCCGAGCGACGCGCGCGTTCCCGCGCATCGACTGCGAAAAAGATTGCGCGTGACGCACTCGCGGAAGCCGCGCGACAAGGCGTCAGCGCTGATGAACTGCGTCGTGCATTCGACGACGAATCCGGAGGAAAACGATGATTACCGCACCGACAGCCATCCGGCTGAACGGCGTCGATTGCCGCACGAGCAAGGAGTTCGCGATTCGCGATCTCGCGATGAGCGTACCGCGCGGCGCTGTCTATGGATTCCTCGGCCCGAACGGCTCTGGGAAAACCACCGCGATTCGCCTCCTCCTCGGCATGCTCCGCGCCGATGCGGGAACAATCGAAGTGCTCGGCCACGAGATCTCGCGCGATGCACCGGCCGCACTCGCGAAGATTGGTTACGTGCCCGAGCGCAGTCACCTCTGGCCGCATTTGAGTGTCGAAGAAACGATGCGGTTTCACGCAGCGTTCTTCCCACGTTGGGACGCCGCACGCGCCGACGCACTGCGACAACAATTCGGATTGCGCCCATCGCAACTCGTGAGTGCACTTTCGAAAGGCGAGAACGGCAAGCTGATGATGTTGCTCGCGCTCTCGACGCAGCCAGAACTGCTGGTGCTCGACGAACCAACCGACGGGCTCGATCCCGTCGTGCGCCGAGATGTATTGCAAGCGCTTGTGGAGTACGTGGGCGATAAGCAGGCGACGGTATTGATCTCGAGCCACCTCGTGCACGAACAGGAACGCATTTGCGATTGGGTCGGCGTGCTCGATCAAGGCAAGCTGATCGCAGAAGTACCGATGCAGGAATTCCGCAGCGGCATCAAACGTTTGCGCGTGCACGGTGCACCGCGTGTGCATGATGCTGCGCCGTTCACTGTGTTGTCGCGCGATGATGAGTTTGGTCGCGGCGAAACGTGGGTCGTGCGCGGATGGCAGGATTCGCACGCAAGCTGGCTGACGTCATCGGGCGCATCGCTGCGCGAGGTCGAACCACTCGACCTGGAAGAGAGTTTTGTCGAACTGCTGCGCAGTGGGCGCGGCGGTGCAGCCACGATTGAACGATGAACCGCGCGACGAGGTACAAGGCGCTGCTGTATTCGCAGCTCAAGTATCAGCGCATCGAACTGACGATTCTCAGCATCGTCGCCGGCGGTGTTCCGGCATTGGCCACGTGGCGGGCCCTGGGCAGTACCTCCTTCTCGCCGATGGAACTCCTGAGCCTTTCACAAATCGTTGGTGTCCTAGGCTCTACGTTGGCGGCGCTGGTTGGGTGCGTGCTCGCGTTGCGGCCGTATTCGCTCGATGCGCTTACCAATCACACGTACGCGATGTCGTTGCCGGTTTCCCGGACGGAATACGGTCTCCTCCGGGTTGGCACAGGACTGCTCCTGTTGCTCATGCCCGCCGCGGGGTTTCTCATCGGCGCGGTGTTTGCGTCGACAGCAGCCGACATCCCCGCGATGCTACACGCGTACCCGGTCGGGATCACGATGCGGTTCGTTCTCGCCGCTGCGACAGCATTCGCGTTGGCGTTCGGAATCCAGTACGGGCTCGGCAAACGTGCGACCCGATGGATCCTCTTTTCGCTGACGGGGCTTGGTGCAGTCGAAATAATCGGTCAACTCGTCACGGGCGTCAGTCTGACGAGTGATCTGTGGACCGCGCTAGGTAGTGAGGCGAGTCCGCTTCGCGTCTTTGCTTCAAACTGGATGTTGTTCGATGTTTGACCGCCCGCGGCTGGGTGCGCTGCTCGCGAGTATTACGCTTGCGTTACCGGCCCTCGCTCAGTCGAGCGATCGCGCTGTGCAACAACGTCGCGCGGTGGACATCGCCGCCCGCACGTACGTCGCCGCGGCGGACGCGTACGACCAACGCCGCGACGCTCGCTTACGCCTGCCCGTGGTGCGTACGTACGCTGGGTTGCAGGTGCGCGCCGATACGACGTTTGTGCAACGTGAGTTTCTCGTGCGTCTCGACAGCGGGTTCGCCCGCGCGCGCCAGGAGGCCGCCGGAGCATTCGGCGTCACCACAGATTCGTTGCTCGCCGGTGCCCAGGTGATTCTCACCCAAAGCACGTCGTCGCGGACGCGGTTTGGCGTCTCGACGCCGTCGCAGTCAATACACGCCGAAGGACTGCGCTCACCATCAATGGCGTGGTCGAGCAGCTATCACAACGCGGGCTGGCGAACCACCGAGCCAATCGACCAGATCAAGTCGTACTTCATAATGTGGTTTGAGTATGCGGCGGGCGCCCAACTGCCACCGTCGATCGCGGCGTGGATGGGAACGCATACGCACGTTCGCGAGTGGGACGTTCGCTGGCGGGAGCCCGAACACTTTGGACTCGTGATGCACCCGTCGGGTATAGGGCTCGCGTGCGCAAACGGAGCCATCACGGCGTGCCGGATCGCGTTTGCGTTGGTGCCCAACGCCGACACGATCGGCGCATGGTTCGACGCGGCGTCACGACGTGCACGCGTAGTCCGAGCGCTCGAGATGCGGAATGTGCGCGCCATGGTACTGCGCACGCACGCTGAAGCGGCCGATCGCTGCACCGAGATTGGTGAAGACGCGGCGTGTCGCGCAGTGCTCGCGCGGGTCGGCGTCCAAAGCCCGACATCACGCGTGTCCCGGCAGCATCTGGTGCGCTTGGCGCTGCAGCGTGGCGGCGAGCACGCGTTCGAGAGGTTGCGCGCTGATTCAACCGATTCAGTTGAACGGGCCATTGCATCCGCGGCGGGTGTACCGGTCGATTCGCTGCTGGCTCCGTGGCGCGAAATGATTCTCGCCGGGCGCCCGCCATCACCCGCGCCGAACGGACGCGAGGTTTTCCTGGGCGTGGCATTGTTGGGCTCGCTTGTCGGACTCACCGTCGCGAGGAAACCGTAATGCGCACCGGACGTGTCGTTGTCACCGCGCTTCTCGGAGCCGCGGCCCTTGCGACGATCGCATTGCCGAAACAGCGGCCCGATGCGCCGCAAGTGTGGAGCAACACGGACCTGCGCGTGCGGTCCGCGTATGCGCGTCTTCGCACGCAACTCGAGTATTTCCGTCGAGCCGATAGCCGAGCGATTGCCACTGCTGCTGAAGGCACCGCAACGCGCAGTGGCGCTCTGTATTTCGCGCCGACGCCACCACGCGCCGAGGGCTTCACACGCAGAGTGCGCGCGGTCGCGGACGCGGAGGCGTCGCGCATGCCGCGCCACGATAGCGGCGTCCGCATTGTGATCGCGTTTGCAATTGATACCCAGGCCGTCGTTGCGGCTGAAGAAAGAATTGGTCGACCATCACCGACGTTTAGTACGGACGCGTTCCTGCCGACGTCAACCGACTCATCCGCGTGTGTCGTAGTCGTGCGCGCGCATCGCGCGTCCGCGTTCGTGCCGTGGGACGGGGCGCGCTTGCAGCGAGGTGACTATCCCGTCCTCGGCCCGTGCGCGTGGTACGGTGCATACGGAATGCCCGGTCGCGGCATCGCGGCGTGGCTGGATTCTACGCATCACGCGGCGTTGTTAAGCGATCATCGCAGAACCGTCATGAAGTCGTACCAGAGCCGCCCCGCACGACCTGAGCGCGGAGGCCTCACGCTTGCAGACTGGTACGGCGAGCCTACCACCATGCTCGCGTGCGTTTCCAAGCGGGCGTCCGCATGTGAAGCCCTACTCCAAAAGCCGATTCGTTACGATCAGGTGCGCAGACTTGACGTGAGCACACCGGGCTTCGCGGGAAGCGGACGGACACTCAGTGACTATGAGAACGTGCACGCCGGCTATGTGCTCGCTGAACTCGAGCGTCAACTCGGCGCCGACGCATTTCTTGCATTCTGGAAGAGCGATTTGCCGTTTCCCGAAGCGTTCGCCGCAGCGCGTGGCGAACGGTTGAGCACCTGGTTCTCTCGCGAACTGGCTGGAACGTTCACGAGTTATTCACCCGGGCCGCTTCCTAAGGCGCGCACCGCTATCGCCCTGCTCGTCCTGATACCGGGCGCGATCGTGCTTGGTTTGTGGGGCCTGCGCCGAAGAGAGGTCTTCGCGTAGGGCTTCGGGCTTTCAGCGACGGACTGTAGTTTCCGTCGCATGAATCAACGCCGCACGTTCCTCGCCCGCCTCGCAGCCGGTGCCGCTGCGTTCGGCGCCGCATTTGCCCTGCCCCGCGACGCCGAGGCGCAGGACGCGATCCAGTCGCACGAACTCGACAAATGGATCGACGAACTCAAAGGCCAGCACAAACAGGTCTACGATTGCGTCACCAAGGCGCACATCGGTGAGATGATGTACGCAAGCAACTTTCTGCGCGCGAACACCACGGACTACGGTCTCACCGACGCGCAGCTCGTGTCAATCATTTCATTACGTCACGAAGCGACGCCGTATGGTTACAACGACGCGATGTGGGAGAAGTACAAGATCGGCGAATCGCTCGACGTCCCGGCGCGTCCAACCGGCGGTCGTGGTGGGCGCGGCGCGACTGACTCGAGCGCGACGACGACGACACCGGATTCAACAGCGCGTGCAACACGCAATCCGCAAATGAACATGATTCGTTCACTCGCAGATCGCGGCGCGCAATTCACCGTGTGCGGACTCGCAACGACGCGCTACGCGGGCGAGTTCGCGCGCAAAGTGAACCGTCCATCGGCAGACGTGCGCGCTGAACTCGTCGCGAATCTCGTTCCGAACTGTCGCGTGGTACCGGCGGGCGTTGTCGTGATCAACCGCGCGCAGGAACGCGGGTTCTCGCTGCTCTACGTCGGTTAGTCGGCGCTCGCCCGACTACTGGCCGTACACGCGTAAACGGCCGAGGTACGCGCTTTGGGGTGCGGGCAGCGTGCCGCCGGCACCACCCCAGATCGGCACCCACGCGATACCGGTGAACTTCGCGTCATTCCTGGTGAACTGAATTCCTGTGGTGCGCAGGAATTTCGTTCCGTCGAGCCAGCATTCGACGATCCCATTCTCCTGACCCGCGGTATTTCCCGTCGCTTCGCACGCGAGCACGTACCGTTTCCCGCGCTGCAATTCAACTTGCGCCACATTCGGCGTGAGATTCGTCGACACGCCCATGTTCACGATGCCCTGCAATCCAATCGCCGGAATAAGACGCGTCGCGTCGTACATCATCGTGTACATCGCGTTGTAATCGTTCACCGACACGAAGACGCTCTTGTCGACGCTACTCTGGTGCTTCACGTAGTTCGTGGGATAACTGAGCGTGGATTCCCAGCGAATCTTCGACACCGAAAACTTCTTGTAGTAGACCGTCGCGGGTGATGAACCGCCCTCGTATCCCGCGGGGAACCGCATCGCGAGCGCGGGCGCCCCAGACGGATCCGTCGCAACGGTGACGCTCGCTTTGTCGTACGCGATGTCCCAGCCCGCGACGTTGAGCGCAGGTCCGAGATCGGTAATGAGCGGCAGCGACGTCGTTTGCTGCGCGGACTGTTGTGTTGGCTGCGCGGCGCGCGGTGACGATGACGACGGCGTTGTCGCTGGCGCGTCGGCGACGCTCGCGTGCACCGCAGACGTCGTCGCGTCGTGCGTGTCGGTCCCAAAGACGGCAATTGCCGCGCCTGCTGCGACTGCGGCGACGAACGCGATCGCGGTTTTCTTCATGAGTGCGTATCGCTCATCGAGTGCAACGAAGAGCCACAGGTCGGGATTGAACCGACGACCGCTCGATTACGAATCGAGTGCTCTACCACTGAGCTACTGTGGCGGAAGGCAGGGGTGAGGGGCGGGGGGTGAGCGGTGAGGGAATGATTAGGTGTCTATTCCAAATAGAAGCCCAATCCTTCCCTCACCCCCCACCCCTCACACCTCACCCCTCCGCATGCCCTGGCGCGGACTCGAACCGCGACGCCTTTCGGCACCGCCCCCTCAAGACGGCGTGTCTACCAATTTCACCACCAGGGCGAACTACGGGGTCTAGGCGGTAGTCGGTAGGCGGTAGTGAACTACCGCCTAGACCCTACCGCCTACACCCTACTACGGGAGCGACGGGGCTCGAACCCGCGACCTCTCGAGTGACAGTCGAGTGCTCTAACCAAACTGAGCTACGCCCCCTTCCAACCCTTCCCTCGGTTTCCTTCTCCTCGCTTCTACTCCCTTCGGATTCGCTTCTCGATCCTTTCAGTTATAGCCCCAACGGGAATCGAACCCGTCTTTCGACCTTGAAAGGGTCGCGTCCTAAACCGATAGACGATGGGGCCAACTACAGGCGGTAGCCTGTAGGCGGTAGTGACTACAGCCTGCCGCCTACCGCCTAAACCCTGCCCTATAGCGGTAACGGGATTCGAACCCGTGTTCCAGCCTTGAGAGGGCTGTGTCCTAGACCCCTAGACGATACCGCCGAACACTCCACAGGCCCGGAGGGACTCGAACCCCCAACCCCCGGTTTTGGAGACCGGTGCTCCACCAATTGAGCTACGGACCTAATCCTTCCCGAATTCCGGCTGAGGGTGACTGACGGGACTTGAACCCGCAACCCCCGGTGCCACAGACCGGTGCTCTAACCAGTTGAGCTACAGTCACCGTGCGAGGGAAAACTAGTGAGGCCTACTCCTTCGCGCGTTCCAGATAATCCCCCGAATTCGGGTCCACCCAGACCTTCTCGCCCGTCGAAATGAACTCGGGCACGTTCACCGTCGCACCGTTCTCCAGCTTCGCCGGCTTCGTCGACGCCGTCTTCGTCGCCGTCTTCATGACCGGCGCCGTCTCGACGATTTCCAGCGCGAGCCGCGCCGGCAACTGAATGCCGATCGCGCGCCCGTTGTAGTACTCAGCGATGATGCGCAGGCTCGGCTGCATCCACTGCGCCGCGTCGCCCAGCGATTCCTCGTCCATTTCGAGCTGGTCGTAGTTCTCGGTGTTCATGAAGTGGTACGTATCACCACCCTTGTACATGAACTCCAGCTCGTGCGTCTCCATGTTCGCGCGTTCGATGGAGTCGTCCGCGCGAAAACGGTGCTCGAAGCTGTTGCCGGTACGAAGGTTTTTGAGCTTCGCCTGCACCATCGCACGGAGATTGCCGGGCGTGTGGTGCCGAAACTCGATAATGCGGGCGGGATCGCCTTCCCAGACGATCACCATGCCGCGCCGGATTTGCGTTGCGGGAATGGCCATGGGTCCTGAAAAAACGGCTTGAAAACGGCTGTAATGGAGAGCCGGATAATGTACCGGGCTCAGGCGCCCTCGTTCAACCCTCGGACAGCAGAAAAACGGCTATCCGGCCGCCATGAGCGGCCACCACACGGTCAGCGACGCCGACACGCGCGCAAGGCGCTCGACACCCAGCCGCGCGCGCGCGCGAAGCGCGTTCGTCGCAAGCCACGCGAGGACGATCTCGATGAGATCGGTCTTGGAGCTTTCCGCGCTGAACGTGTGATCGGACTTCGGCAGATAGGCGACGCGCACGTGCTCGCTCCGCGCGTGGCGCGGGAACGTGTCACGGAACTGGGTCGCGTAGTTGTACTGCCACACCAATCCGCCCGTGAACACGAGCAACAGTTCGACGTTGCGGCCAACGAGCGCCCCGAGGCCCTGATCCATCTCGGATTTGGTCGGCGCGGGTACACCAACGGGAACGGGCGGCAACTGCTGCGGCACCGCGCGGCCAGTAATCCAGTCGCGGAACCTGCGCACGCGCACGTCTTCGCCGGTGAACAGACGAATCCACGTTTGCCCGCGCAGTAGCCGCGGCACGAAGTGGGTGAGGTAAAACCGGAACGTCGGATACGCGGTCGGATCGATCAGGATGGCGCCCGTCACCCGCGGATCCGCGACGGCACAACGGAATCCGTTGTTCGCGCCGCTGCACAATCCGAAAATGATGAACGATCGCGCGCCGTGCTCCGACTCGAGGTAGTTCAGCGCGTCCGTGACGTCACGCTGCACCGCGCGATCGAGATCAGCCTCATCGCCACGCGGATCTGAGTCGCCGATGCCCGAGAGATCGAACCGCATCACCAGATGACCGCGCGGCGCAAATTCGCGCGCCAGGCGTACGTGCAAGCGATTCGCGCCAACCCGATGGATGACGCCGGCGTTCAGAATCACGATCACGGGCTGGTCCACGTCCGGCAGCTCGGCGGGCGCCGTCAGTACTCCCACGAGGGAGCGGCCTGAGCCGAACGTGACCGCACGCTCTCGGAATGGCCTCACGACGTCACCCATTTCGCGATGGACTGCAGGGCTGCGACGGGCATTCCGGCGGCGCCGAAATTCCCGATCTCAACCCAGGCCTGTGGGCCGGGGCGAACCTCCGTGACGACATCCGTCTGCGATGCCCGCATCCGTTCCTCGAGTGGCCGCACCGATTCCGCCGAATCCGTCGACACGATCAACGTGCGTGGAAGCTTGCCGTCGAACGTGTGCAACCCAACATCCTTCACTTCAGCATACGCGGATTCGGTGACCCGGAATCCGCTGATCTGCAACGGAAACGTACGCTGATTGTTCGGAATTCGCGCGGTCAGCGCGTTCAGCAGAGCTTGCCCGTCGAAGACGGGGTCCCACAAGACCAGGCGCTGGACGTCACGCCGCCGCTTGGCGGCCAGAGCCGCCACTGCCGCACCGAGCCGCAACCCGACGAGGCTGACCTTCTCAACGCCCGCCGTGTCCTTGAGTTCGTCGATAGCCGTTTCGGCGTCCTCGACCCACTGTGTAACGGAGTCATCGAGGTCGGACCCGTCGGAATCGCCGCTGCCCGTGTAGTCGAACCGGAACGCGTGCACACCCGCGCGCGCGAGGAGCCGCGCGAGGTGGCGCATCGACTGATGCGCACGCAGATACTCCTGCCCCCACGGCGCGCACAACACCGCGCCCTGGCCTCCGCCCATGGCGGAGGGATCGTACATGCCGAACAATTGGCGGCTCGACGCACCGAAGAAAACGGGGTTCAGCATGTCAGTCGGTCGCCGGTGGTTCGTTGATCGACGCCGCGACCTGCGCCAGCGTCTGGAAGAACAATCGTCGCGGATCGATACGCGTGCCCGTGCGCACGCGCACCGCATGCACGGCGCGCAGCGCCAGCAACGAATGTCCGCCCAATTCGAAGAAATTGTCGCGCCGCCCCACGACGTCGACGTGCAGGAGCTCGCGCCAGACCGCCGCAACGGTTTCTTCCGCCGGACTCTGCGGCGGCTCGAACGTGATCGACGTGCGCACAGACGCGAACGGATCCGGCAGCGCTTTCCGATCGACCTTGCCGCTCGACGTCAGCGGGAACGCCGTCAGCGGTACGACGATGCCCGGCACCATGTATTCGGGCAACGATTTCCGCAAATGTTTTCTCGCTTCACTGGGCGTGAGTTCCGCGCCGCGTGTGAGCACCACGTACGCAACCAGCCGCAAATCACCTGCGTGTTCGCGCGCGACGACCACGCTCTGGCTCACCGATGCGTGCTTGTCGAGCATCGCTTCGATTTCCGCGAGCTCAATGCGTTGCCCGCGCACTTTGACCTGATGATCGAGCCGGCCGAGGTACTCGATGACGCCGTTGGATACGAAGCGAACCAGGTCGCCCGTGCGATACATGCGCGCGTCCGGTGTCGCCGAAAACGGATCGGGCACAAAGCGCTCGGCGGTCAGATCATCGCGACCCATGTAGCCGCGACCAACCTGCACACCGCCGATGTAGAGCTCGCCCGGAACGCCGACGGGGACGGGCTCCATCGCGCGATCGAGCACGTAGATACTCGTGTTCGCCACAGGACGGCCGATCGGAACGGACGTGCGTCCGTCGCGCGCGTTGCACTCCCAGTACGTCACTTCGATCGATGTTTCGGCGGGCCCGTAGAGATTGTGCAGCTCGACGTCCGGCAACAGAGCAAAGAACCGATCCTGCACGTCGCGCGGGAGCGCTTCGCCGCTGCAGAACACGCGTTTGAGCGAGCGGCATCCCGTAACGCCTTCTTCGTCGAGGAACACGCGCAGCATCGACGGCACGAAGTGCATGGTGGTGATCATCCGTTCACGTACGCACTGCACGAGGTACGCGCTGTCTTTGTGCGACTCCGGCATTGCAATCACCAGTCGCGCGCCCGTCACGAGCGGCCAGAACAACTCCCACACGGAGACGTCAAAGCTGAACGGCGTTTTTTGCAACACGCGGTCCGACCCACGCATGTGGTATTCGCGCTGACCCCAATGCAAACGGTTGCAAATACCGCGATGCGTGTTCATCGCGCCTTTCGGCCGGCCCGTCGAGCCTGACGTGAAAATCACATAGCACAAACTGTCCGGCGTTCCCACCGGTTCGAGGTTCTCGCTCGACTCTTTTTCGTACGCGGCCCACGTCGCGTCGAGCAGGACCGGCTTGACGTCGTCTGGCAAACGGTCGACGAGATGCAGTTGCGACAGTACGGTTTTCGGACGCGCGTCTTCGAGGACGTGCCGCAACCGAATCGCGGGATACGATGGATCGAGCGGCACATACGCGCCGCCCGCTTTCAACACGGCGAGCAACGACACCACCATTTCGAGCGAGCGTTCCGCGAGAACGCCCACCGCAACGTCGGGTCCGACGCCGTGCGCGCGCAACGCACGCGCCAACTGATTCGCGCGCGCGTTGAACTCGGCGTACGTCAGCTCCTGGCCGTCAAACTCGAGCGCAATCGCGTTGGGAGTCTTGCGCGCCTGCGCTTCGACCATCGTGTGGAGCCGCGCGTCCGCGGGAAATTCGGCGCGCGTGTCGTTCCACTCGTGCACGATGCGCTGGCGGTCATCGGCCGAGAGCACCGGCAGTTTCGAGATCCGCTCCTGCGGATTGCGCACGATCGCGCGCAGCAGCTCAGTCAGGCTGGCCGACAATCGCTGAATCGTTTCCTCTTCGAACAAATCCGCGCAGTACTCGAACCGGCCGTGGTACGCGCCGTCTTCTTCGTAGAGATGCAAACTCAAATCGAACTGCGCGTACTTGAGATCGAAGTGGAACATGTGCGTCTCGAGTCCGCCGATGTGCGGCACACGCGTCGGCATGACTTGCAACAGCACCTGGAACACCGGATTGCGCTGCGGATCGCGCTCAAAGCGTAACCGGCGAATCAGCGATTCGAACGGCACATCGCCATTCGAGAACGCATCGAGCGTCGTCCCGCGCGCGCGTCGCAACAACTCGGTGAAAATCGGATCGCCCGAGAGGTCGCCGCGAAGAGCGGCCATGTTGAGGAAGTTGCCGATCAACGGTTCGACGTCGCGCGAACCGCGCACACCGACGGGCGTACCGACGATGATGTCATCGGCGCCGGAATACCGGTGCAGCAACACCTGAAACGCGGCGAGCACCGTCATGAAGTACGTGCAACCCGCGCGCGCGCCGACAGCCTTCAACTCCTGTGTGAGTGCCTGCGGAATCGAGAAGAACACATTCGATCCGCGGAACGACTGAAACGCCGGTCGCGGCATGTCCGCCGGTAGCTCCATCACCGGCAACGTTCCGCCGAGTTTTGCGCGCCAGAATTCGACTTGCGCGTCGTACGCCGAGTCGTCGGCGAATTTGCGCTGCTGCCACGCCGCGAAGTCAGGATACTGCGCGGGCAACGGCGCGAGCTGCGCAGTGCTGCCATCCTTCGCCGCGCGATACTGCTTGTCGAGTTCGTCGAGGAGCAGCGCGATCGACAAACCGTCGGCAACGATATGGTGCAGCGTGATGAGCACGACGTGCTCGGTGTCGCTCAAGCGGAACAACGACACCCGCACCAACGGCGGCCGCGAGAGATCGAATGGGCGGCTCGATTCAGTCGATGCGAGCGCCTGCGCTTCTGCCTCGCGTTCTTCGGGCGGAAGATGCTCGAGCGACGTAACACCGATCTTGATGCGCAGGTCGCGGTGGATGCGCTGCGTGGGCTGGTCGTCGTCGACGACAAACGTGGTCCGCAACGCTTCGTGACGCGCAATCACCGCGTTGAACGCGGTCTCGAGCGCTTTCACGTCGAGCGCACCGCGCAGGCGATACGCGTTGGGGAGGTTGTACGCAGGGTTGCCCGGTGTGAGCTGGTCGATCACCCACATCTGCATCTGCGCGAACGACAGCGGCGCCGTATCGGGCGACGGACGCGGTGGAATGGCGCTGACGCGCTCCGCCACCGGTGCAGCACCGCGCAAACGCTGCTCGAGCAGCGCGCGTTTGGCGTCGGAGAAGTCGCTCGTCGGCGTCATGGTTACGCGGTCGACACGAGACGGCGTGCCTCCTCATCGCTCATCGCGCCAATCTCCGCGATGAGCTGGTCCTTGATGGCGGTCGCAAGCGACGCAATCGTCGGGGAGTCGAACAGTGCGCGCACGGGGACGTCAATCTGAAACGCGTTGCGCAATGACGCCACAATGCGGACCGCGAGCAACGAATGCCCGCCAAGTTCGGCGAAATTGTCGTTGATGCCGATGTCGGCTATTCCGAGGGACTCCTGCCAGATTTCCGCGATGCGGCGCTCGGTGTCGTCGCGCGGTGCGTCGTAGGCCGATTGCAGTTTCGGACGCTCCGCCAGCGCGCCCGCCGCCGCGCCCGCGACGGCCGGTGCCTCGAGTGACGACAGATTGAGCCACTGGTCGATGCGCGCGGACAAATCGCCCGTGGAGACGACGAGTTGTCCGACCGGCGCAGAGCTCAGCACGGCCTCCAGCGTCGACATGGATTCGGCCGTGTTCATACCGAGGTCTTTCAGCGTTGCGCCCATTCCGGCACCGGACGATGCCGCGGTATCGAGGCGCCAGACGTCCCAATTCACGCTGAGCCACGGTGAGCGCGACGTTCGATTGTGGTGCCGCGCAAACACGTCCATGTACATGTTCGCCGACGTGTACGCAGCCTGGCCAATGCCGCCAAGCACGGACGTCAACGACGAAAGCAACAAGCAGAAATCGACGCGCACGTCGGCGAGTGCGTCGCTCAGGGCGCGGACACCATGCGCCTTTGCCTCGAAATGCCGCGCGCAATACGCGGCGTCGCTGTCCTTGATTTCGCGGTACACGCCGTCGCCAACAATGCCCGCGCCGTGAATGACGCCATGCAGCGTGCCGAAGCGCCGGCGAGTCTCATCGACTACGCGCCGCGCCGCGTGCGCGTCGCTCACGTTCGCGCTCATGTAGAGCGCCTGGCCGCCGAGCTGCGCGATGCGAACCAGCAGCGCGGGATCACGCGGCGCGGCGGCACGACCGACGAGCACGATTCGCGCTTTGTAGCGCTGCGCCAGATACGTAGCGATCGCCGCGCCAACGGTGCCAAGTCCTCCCGTGATGAGATACACACCGCGTTCGCGGAACGGCTCGCGGATACCGCGCGCGGCCTGCGGGCGCACGCGCTCGTACGATTGCACCCATCGCTGTCCGCCGCGATACGCGACGAACAACTCGGGATCATTGCTCACCAGTTCGCCCGTGATGGCGTCGGTCAACGTTCCGCGTTCGGCGTCGTCAGTCACGTTTGCAACGTCGATACTTCGCACGCGGATGTTCGGGTATTCCTGGCGAATGACCATGCACGGACCAAGAATGGTCGCGCGTTCGGTGTGCAGCGTCTCGGTGCCGGTCACGTCGTGCGCGCCGTTGGACACGACGAACCAGCGCATGTCGTGCCGCACATTGAGTGCGGCGCACGCGCGCGCGAGATGCAGCACGCTGAAAAAACCTGCTGTTTGCGCTCGTTCAAACGCATCAGCGTGATCGCGGCCAGCGGAATCGTCCGCACACCAAGCATGCACGACGCGATCAGGCAGCAATTGCCATGCCTGCAGCGCACGCACGAGCTGTGTGTAGTGCTCCGCGTTCGCCGGATCGATGCGGATCGCGCCACGATTTGTGTCGTCAAATCGCGTGCCGGCGCGAACGACGATGACGTCGCGTCCCGAGCGCGCTATTCGCTCTGCGAGCGCATTGGAGAAGCCGCTTTCATCGGCGAACACGAGCCACGGTCTCGCCGCGTCAACGGGATCGGCTGCGCGATACAGCGAAATGGATCGTGCGAGGGTCCGCTTCCATGACGGGACGTAAAGCCACTCAGAGGTATTTGCATTCTTCTGCAACGTCGAAGCCGATGCATTCACAGGCGCGTTGCGGACAGGCTGCAGCCAGTGGCGACGCCGTTCGAATGGATACGTCGGCAGCGGAACGCGCCGAGTCGGCGCGGCATTCGTGAGCGAATCCCAGTTAACGGACACGCCGGTCAGCCACACACGGCCGATCGCGTCGTACAACATTTCCATGTCGGACTTGCCGTCGAAGTCGTGCCGAATGGACGCGACTGCGGTCGCATCCGCATCGTGCGGTTTGTCGGGGTGTTGCGTCGCGAGTACGCCGAGCGTTCGACCGGGGCCGGCCTCGATGAGCAACGGGTCGTCGAGCTGCCACACTGCGCGCAGTGCATCGCTGAATCGTGCGGTGTGCGTCGCGTGTTTCGCCCAGTACGCCGGATCCGTTGCTTCGCTCGCGGTGATCCACGTACCGGTGACGTTCGAGATATACGGAATCGTGGGTGCGTTCAGCGTTACGGTGCGCACCTCGCGCTCGAACGCGTCGGCAATTGGCGCCAACATGCGCGAATGGAATGCATGCGTGTTCGGCACATGCCGGCAGATGACGCCCCGCTTCGTCAGGACTTTCTCGAACGCAGCGATGGACTCGGGCGGGCCCGCGACGACGCACAGACTGGGCCCGTTGATGAGCGAGATGGACAGATCGGCCGGCAGCGTTTCGAGCACCTCCTGCTCGCTGAGCGTCACGGCGAGCATACCGCCCTTCGGTAGTGCGCTGACGAGTTTTGCGCGCGTCGCCAGCAGCCGCAGCGCGTCTTCGAGCGACATCACGCCGCCGATACACGCGGCGACGTACTCGCCCATGCTGTGCCCAGCGATTGCGTCCGGCAACACTCCGAGCGATTGCCACAGACGCGTCGTCGCGTACTCGATCGTGAACAGCGCCGCTTGTACGAACTGCGTCTGGTTCAGTTTTGCCGTGTGCGCATCGCTCGGTGTGTCAGCAGATCTGCCGAGCATTTTCCTGAGATCGATTCCCTTCCCCTTCGTGCGATTCTTCCACGGCTCGCCCGCGGGATACAGGATCTCGCGAATGTCCGCGTTGAGCAGTGGCTGCAGGATGTGCGCGCACCGGTCGATTTCGGCGCGAAACACCGTAGACCGCGTGTACAACTCGTGCGCCATGCCCACGTAGTGGTCGCTCACACCCGGTAGCAGGAGCACCACGGAGCGACGCGCGTCCGTCGCGCGTCCAGTCACAGGACGTTTTGCGCCCAGATCGAGCGCTTTCACCGCATCTGCACGGTCGCTGCACACCACAAAGCGGCGCTGCGCGAACGCACGCCGGCCATTGCGAAGCGTGCATGCAATGTCACTCGCGCCGACGTGTGCGTTTGTCGCAACGAATTCGCGCAGCCGTTGTGTCGCGTCGTCAAGCGCGGTGTCGGTCTTTGCCGACAGCACGAGTAAATGCGGCCCGGGCGTTTCAGTGGCGGCGCTCGAGGCGGGCGCTTCCTCGAGCACAACGTGCGCGTTCGTGCCGCCCATGCCCGTCGCCATCACGCCGGCGCGACGTGGACCCGTGGCGGCCCAATCGCGCAGCGATGCGCTGACGAAGAACGGCGTGTTCGCGAAATCGATTTCGGGGTTCGGCGTCGTATAGTGCAAACTCGGCGGAAGCTGCTTGTGCTGCAGCGCAAGCACCGTCTTGATGATCCCCGCCATCCCTGCCGCGGCATCGAGATGACCAACGTTGCTCTTCACCGAGCCAATAGCGCAAAACGCAGACCGCTGCGTGAACGCGCGAAAGGCTTTCGTGAGCGCGGCAACTTCGATGGGATCGCCGACCGGTGTGCCCGATCCGTGCGCTTCGATGTAACTGACGCTCTCGGCGTCGACGTTTGCGTTCGCGAGCGCTTCGATGACCGCGTCAGCCTGGCTGTTCACGCTTGGTGCAGTGTATCCCGCTTTTTCCGATCCGTCGTTGTTGACCGCCGAGCCTTTGATGACCGCACGAATAGTGTCGCCGTCCGCGATGGCGTCGGTGAGCCGCTTCAGGACGATGACGCCACCACCGCTGCCGAACACCGTTCCGTTCGCGCTCGCGTCGAACGGACGCACGCGTCCATCGGGCGACACGACGCCGCCGCCGTCGCAGATGTATCCCGCGCGATGCGGTACGCGCACTGAAATCGCGCCAGCAATCGCGAGATCGGTTTCACCACTCAGCAAACTCTGTCGCGCGAGATGTACCGCGACCATGGACGTCGAGCACGCGGTTTGCACGGCGAGGCTCGGTCCGCGCAGGTTGAGCTTGTACGAAATGCGCGTGCTGAGAAAATCCTTGTCGTTCCCGATCAGCGTCGGGATGTAGTCCTCGGTAATTCGCGCGTTGAGTCCGGCGACCGTGTAGTACGTGTTGAGCGCGCTGCCCGTGAACACGCCCACACGCGCGGCACTGCGTTCCGGATCGTGGCCCGCGTCTTCGAGCGCTTCGTACGCAAGCTCCAGCAACAATCGCTGCTGCGGATCCATCGCACTCGCTTCAACCGGCGAGTAGCCGAAGAATGTCGCGTCGAACATGGCGGGGTCTTCGAGTACCGGTGACGCTTTTACGTACGCAGGATTGCGAAGGTGCGACTCGGGGACGCCCGATTCGAGAATGTCTTCATCGGTGAATTGCGTGATGGACTCGACGCCGGCGGCGAGATTGCGCCAGAATTCGCCGACATTGCGCGCGCCGGGGAAACGGCCCGCCATGCCGACAATGGCAACGTCGAAGTCGTTCACGTCAGCCATTTACGCCGTCCCCACTTGAATCACCGGTTCGGGCAGCGCCTTGCGATCTGCTTTACCGCTCGAAGTCACCGGAATTGCGTCGATCCGCTCGAAGCGGTGCGGAATCATGTAATCAGGCAGCAACCGCTTGAGATGCGCGCGCAGTCCATCGGCGTCGAACTCGCCGCTGCCCACGACGTACGCAATGATCAGAATGACGTTCTCCGAATACTGCTTGACCACCGCCACGCAGTCCGCGATCCCCGCGAACTCGCGAATCGTGTTTTCAATTTCGCCGAGTTCGATGCGCAGGCCGCGAATCTTCACCTGGTGGTCTTCGCGGCCGAGATACTCGATCATTCCGTCGGGCAGCCAACGCGCAATGTCCCCGGTGCGATAGATCCGCTCACCGGGATTCACCGGATTCTGCGCAAAACGTTCGCGCGTGAGCCCGGCATTGTTCACATAGCCGCGTGCAACGCCCACACCACCGATGCACAATTCTCCCGGCTCACCGATCGGCGTTTGCACGCCGTCTTTCATGATGTACAAGCGCGTGTTGTGAATCGGCCGACCGATTGGCACCACATCGGGCACGTCGTTCGACGGACAGTCGTAATACGTGACGTCGACGGTCGCCTCGGTGGGACCGTAGAGATTCGTGAGCCGTGCGTCCGTGTTGGCCGCGATGATCGCGTTGAACTTTCTCACATGGCTCGGCGTGAGCGCTTCCCCACTCGCGAACACACGCCGCACCGACGCGAGGCCTTGCCGCACTTTGTCGTCTTTCCCGTCGAGGTATTCGAGAAACACGTTCAGCATCGACGGAACGAAGTGCAACACGCTGACGCTGCGCTTTCGAATCGTCTCGACGATGGCCATTGGATTGCGCTCACCGCCGGGCAGCAAGTGGCACAGCGCAGCGCCGTGAAACGCCCACCAGAACAATTCCCACACCGACACGTCGAACGAGAACGGCGTCTTCTGCAGCAGCACGTGTCCGGGGCCGATTGGATGCGCGTGCTGCATCCAGTTGAGCCGGTTGATCAGCGATCGCTGCTCGATCATCACGCCCTTCGGCCGACCAGTGGATCCCGACGTGTAAATCACGTACGCCAAGTCCGTCGGTGAATTCACGACGCGGGGATTCTCGCGTGAACCGCGATATGCGCTCACATCGTCGAGATTGATCGTGCATTCCGCGCGCGCCCGTTGCGCGGTCTTGCCGTGCACCAGCATGACGCGCACGGCCGCATCGTTGAGCATGTACGCGATGCGATCGGGCGGACTGTCCGCCGCAATCGGCAAATACGCGGCACCGGCCTTGATGATGCCGAGGATTCCGATCGTCATCGCGAACGAGCGTTCAACCATGATCGCCACGACGTGACCAGGGCCGACCCCCTCCGCGCGCAAGCGATGTGCGAGCTGATTGACGCGCTCGTACAACTCCGCATACGTCAGCGACGACTGCCCGAGCGTCGCGTCGTGGTCGCAGATCACGGCGGTCGCGTGCGCGTGCTCCATCGCAGCCGCGTCGAGCAATTCGGGCAGCGTTGCCGTGTTCGGAAACGGCGCGTCAGTCCGGTTGAACCGCGCAATCCGTGCAACGTCGTCCGGAGACGCGGCGCGCGTGCGTTCGCTCAGCATCGCATCACGCTCCCGTCCCCCGAATGCGCCCGGCTTGACTCACGAACATTTTGCCGAGCAGCTCTTCGTGGATCTGCGTTGTGCCCTCGATGATTTCCATGATCTTCGCGTCGCGATAATAGCGCGACACGGCCGCAGATTCGTGTACGCCTGACGCGCCGCGAATCTGTACCGCGTCTGACGCGGCGCGTACCGCCGCGCGCGAGGTGAAGTACTTCGCGATCAGCGTCTGCTCGTACACGTCCGCCGAGCGACGCTCTTCGGCTTCGCACGCCGCGTGACACACCCCGCTCGCGGCCGCGAGATCGGCACCCATACGCGCGATAAGCGATCGCACCATACCGATGTCGCCGACGTGCTTGTCACCAAGCGCGCGCGACGCGGCATGCGTGACGCTGTCTTCAAAGCAACCGCGCAGCAGTCCGAGTGCCGAGCACGCGGTGCTGATGCGTCCGTATTGCAGCCCGACCGGTGCGACATGCGACAACGCATATCCCGGCTTTCCAACCATGCTCGTTGCCGGGACGTGCACGTTGTCGAAGCGCACCTGCGCGAGCCCGGCCGCGCGAAAACCCATGAGCCCGCTAATGGGTTCGATGTGAATGCCCTTTGTGTCGCGGGGCAGCGCGCACACGGCAAACGTGTCGTCGCACTTGCCGAACACGAGAAACAACGACGAGAACTGTGCGCAACTGATCCATTTCTTCGTGCCGTTCAGCGTGAAGCCGTCACCGTTCTTCGTGAATCGCGTTTCGAGTGAGCGCAGCGAGCTCCCTGCACCGGGCTCCGTGAGCGCGAACGCGCCGATCATTTCGCCGCTTGCAAGCGGCGGCAACCACTGCGCGCGCTGCTCGGCCGTTCCCCACTTGAGCAACGCCATCGACACCATCGCCTGCACGGTGATGACATTGGTCAGCGCCGACGAGCCTTTCCCGAGCGCTTCGTTGAGCAAACCGAACGTCACGACATCCCACGCCTGGCCACCGAAATCCCGCGGCAGCGTCGCGCCGAGGTAACCGCGTTTGCCGAGCGCAGCGACGATCGAGGCGGGCAGCGCCTGCTCCCGATCCCATCGCTCCGCGCACGGCTCAACGTCCGCGGCAACGAACGCCACGAATTCGTCGTGCTTCGCACGCTGCGCGTCAGTCAGGAGATGGCGCATGAGCGACGCGTTACGCTCGACCGTTCTTCCGCAACACGAACGCCGTCGTTGCGTTGAGCGATTTGAAGTTCTCGATGTCGAGGTCGTCCATACCGACCTCGATCGAGAACTGCTTTTCGATGAACGTCATGAGTTGCACCGCGAACAGCGAGTTGACGATGCCCGATTCGAACAGATTGGCGTCGTCGTCCAGCTGCGGGAGGTTGATCGAGCGCTGGATGAAACCGCGGATGGTGTCTTTGACACCGGTGGCGTCGGCAACCGTCATCTACGTCTCCGGGTATGCATAGAAGCCCTTTCCACTTTTGCGTCCGAGATGACCCGCATCGACCAACTTGCGGAGCAACGGACAACACCGGTACTTCGGATCGTGAAAGCTGTCGTACAGCACGTCGAGCGAACGCGCGACGGTATCGAGCCCGATGAGATCGGCTGTTTCGAGCGGACCCATTTTGTGCCCGAAACATTTCTTGAAGATCGCGTCGATCTGTTCCGCTGACGCCACGCTGTCCTGCAGCACGAACGCGGCTTCGTTCATGAACAAATGCGAAATGCGATTCGACACGAAGCCCGGCAGATCCTGCACGATGATCGCGTCTTTCTTGAGCGTCGCGAACAGCTGCAGGAGTGTGGCCACCGTCTGATCGGACGTGTGAAAGCCGCGAATCACTTCGACCGTCGGCTTGAGATGCACCGGATTCATGAGGTGAATCCCAATCACGTTCTCCGGGCGCGTAGTCGCGCCGGCGATCTTCGTAATCGAAATGCACGACGTGTTCGCGCCAAAACACACGTGCGGCGGTACGGCGCGATCAAGTTGCCCGTACACCGATTCTTTCAGCTCCCAGTCTTCGGTGACGTTTTCGATAATGAAATCGCACGACGCAACGTCTTTCAGGTTCGTCGTCAGCGTCATGCGCTCGAGCGCTTGCTCCTTCGTGACTTTCGGAAGCGTCTTTGACAACAGCGGCGCAGTGCGCACGTTGTGCAGCACAGCGTCCCGCGCGCGAGACAAAATGTCGGTGGAGATGTCGACCACCACCGTCGCGATGCCGTGCATCACGAGGTCCGTGACCGCACCGACGCCGATGTTTCCGGCACCAATCACACCGACTTTGCGGATTTCCATGTCAGGATGCCGTCCGGCGTCCGACCTGCCGGCGTTGTTGTCCGCGACGCATCGCATCGCTCACCGTCGCGGCCACTGGCGCCGTCTCGCCACCGCGGATCCGCGCAGCCAGCAAGGCGACCGTCGGGCTTTCGAACAAACTCACAATCGACAGGCTCTTCCCCATTTCTTTCTTCACGGCCGCAAGTACCTGCACCGCTTTCAGTGACGTGCCGCCGGCTTCGAAAAAGTTTTCGTTGATCCCAACACCCGCCCGGCCGAGCACGCGCCGCCAGATTGCCAACAGCGTTGCCTCGACCGAGCCCGCCGGCGCACCGTCAGCCGGTATTTCCATCGGCTCACGCCGGACGCGCGTCAATTCGATCGCGCGCATCAATGCGTCGGTCGTCCGCAACGACTCCGCGATCGCGCGCAACGGCTCCGCGCGTCCCGCCGCTGAGAATGCGGACGTCGCGCGCGCGGGTTTCTCCGATTCGTCTGCCGCCGCCTCATCCGGCGCACTGGATGCGGGTGTGTACGCGAGCTGCGCGAGATCACGTGCGCGATACGAGCGCGCCGCGCCATCTCCACTGTGCGAGTACTCGAGCGCGTCAACGAACGATTTCGCGGGCGCGTTGCGCGGCGTCGGTTGGTATTCGAGCTCCACGAATTCTGCGTTCGCATTGACCGCGAGCGCGGCGAGGTGCGCGAGCACTGCGTGCTCGACGCCACGACCGAGCACGCGACAGCTCAACAAGAACGTGTCCACCCGAACGCGGCCGGCCGCGCGCTCGTATAGCACAACGCCGACAAGACCGTAGTCGCCGAACCGGTCCGCAACGCGCACGGTCAGCGCGCCCGCATCGCGGCGCGCCATGAATTCGCGAACGTCCGCTACGGAGCGCCGAATCGTGGTGAAGTTGAATTGATTCGTGCGGTAGGTCAGTTGCGATACGCGCTCGAGGTCGGCATCCGCAGGCGGCGCGATGTCCACTCGCAACTCCAAGCCCTTCACAAAATCGCTCAGCGACATCACCTGGTCGCGGAACCGCTCCCGCTCGGCGTTCTGCCGGTACATGAGCGTGCGCTTGCGATCCTCCGCCGTTGCGCCGCCACGATCGAACGCCCACACGTGATCGAGGAACGACGCCACAGCGTCGCCGCGTTCAGGCAACTGCAGGGTCAGGACCGATGGACACCCGTGCCGAACCTCAGCGCACTCGACCGGACTGTCGTCGATGAACACAAAGCTGTCGAGTCCAAGAGAAAGTTCGCGCGCAATCGCGCGAATGTTCTCGGACTTGCCGCTCCAGTTGATGCGCCACGATGCGAGATGCTCGCGCCTGAGTACCATGTCGGCGCGACGGTCAAACACGTCGAACACGTCCTGCTCGGTGTTCTTGCTGCACAGGCAAACGAGCATGCCGGCGTTCGCCTGCTCGACGACAAACTCCTGCAGCTTGCGGTGCGACGGCGTGATCTCCACTCCGTCAGCTCCGTCCTCACCGCACACACCGCTCCACAACGTGTTGTCGCAGTCGAGTACGAGCGCCTTGAACGGCGTGCGCTTCGCCCGACACATTGCGCGAAACACTTCGGTGCCGAGCGCGGCATACGCCGCCGGCGTGTACGGAATGTGGCCGAGTTGATGTGTGTGCGCGTCGTAGTACTCGGCAACCGGATAGCGTCGCAACGCATCGGTTGACGCGATCGTGTGCACGCCCGGGATCGCCGCGGCTGCAGCGAGCAACGCGCCTTCTGCGGCTGCGAGATCGTCGTGCGAGGGCACGTCGCCGTTTCGCGCCGGAGGAGGTGGGCACACGCACAGTACGAGCGGCGCTGGACTCTGCTGCATGAATGCCGCGAGCGCGCCGCTGAAGTCCGAGACGTTTTGCTGCAGCGCGGTCATCGTCGAGCGCGTGACGGCCACGTCGCGCGTCGCGTACACGTTGAACAAGCCCGAGTGCTCGAGCAGATCCTCGTGCTCGACCGCGCAGTGGAATCCCTTCTCCGCCAACAGCGTCTCGATCTGCCCGATCATCTCGCGTGAGCGGTCGTGCACTTCCATTACGATCTGGCGGATCTTCGCCCAGTCTGCGTCGCCGATGCCGCGAATGATTTCGAGCTCGCTGCGCTCGGCGTCGATCTTGAGCAAGTCGATGCGATCGAGCTTGTGTGTGCGAATGATTTCCGAGACGGACGTCAGGCAGCATTCGTACGTGGTGCGCTGGAGCCGGTCCGCGGTGAGTTCCTCCACGTACGACTCCACATCGGAGCCATCACCAGACGTCGCTGCGTGCAGCGTGTTGCGCACAACCGCTTCGATCGCCTCACGGTCCTCGTTCTCGTCGACGTGAAACCCCGAGAACACCGACGACTTTTCGTAGAACGTGAACGTCGCGGTGCCCGGCGCGCCGGACACACCCGCATTCACCGCGTGCACGTTCGATCCGTAGGCCGCGCAGTTTGCTCTGAGCAAGTCGAACACAAGCGGAGCCGGCTCGAACGCAATGATTCGCGGATTGTTACAGCGGCTCATCACGAAGAGGCTGAACAACCCGATGTTCGCGCCGATATCGACAACCGTGTCGCCGTCGTGCAGGCGCACGCCGTGGCGCAGGTATGCCTGGTCTTCAAAAACTTCCTTGTACACGTAGTCGGTCTCGTACTGATTCAGGTGCGCAATCTCGAGACCGTTGGGCAGTGTGCGACGTGTGCGCGTTCCGAGTGCGCGCTGCACGCGGTGGCGGTCGACGTTCAGTGTGCGGCGGGTTTGCGCAGTCGCCCACTCTTCGAGCGCGATCATCGCGACATTCACTCCATCGCGATTCGTGCGGAACGCGCTCGCCGGATCGAGTAACTGCTGGAACACCTGGTTGTACGGCGCGAACTCGAACCGCAACGGCATGCCGAAGTGATCGCTCCAGAAGCGCAGCGAATCCTCGATGGGCTCGGCAGTGATGTTCGCCGCGATAGCAACCGTAGCGGGCGGTAAGACGTCGTTCTCGCCGCGCGCATCGATGAGCGAGAACGAAACGCCGCTGAGCCGCGCGAATGTCGCACCCGTGGTGTCGAACGATTCCACAGCGCCCGAACTCGTGTTCTGCGGATCGAGCGACGCCAACGCCCACAGCGCGTCCGGCACATCGCCGTCCGCCAGCACGAGCTCGTCGATGGACCGGAGCACGAACGTCTTGCCGGCCTCCATCGATCGCGATGCAAGCGTTTGCGCGAGCGCGTCAAGCGCGATCGTGTCCCGCGCAGCGCCGGCACCGTTCTCGCGCGCGAACGACAACTCGCACAACGAACGCTCATCGCCGCGCCAGACGGACGTGATGCGCTGAAACGCCGGCCCGTACTGGTTCCCGTTTTCTCGCAGCGCCGCATACACGCGGTCGCGGTCGATCGGGTCGGACGCACCCGCCTTCAGCGCGTCGATCGCGCGCGCTGACGCAGCCGGTGTTGTGGACGCGATCTCAATCTCGAGCCGCGCGACATGCGCGTCACTCTTCGATCCTGCGGAGACGCTCTCGTCGTAAAACCGATACTCCCACCGATTCGCGCCGCTCTCGCGCACGTCGACGCGTATTGTCGTATCGTCCGATGCGAGAATGACCGGACTCTCGAACACCACGTTGCGAACGATTCGCGCACCCGGACCGCGTCGCTCCCTGTCGTGCGAACGCGCAACATCGACGAAGAACGCACCCGGCACCATGACGACATCGCGCACTGCGTGATCCGCCAGATACGGCGTGGCACGCAGGCCGACGACGATCTTCGCCGGTGGCGTGATCACTCGCCTCTGCGTGAAGACGTCGACACCACGACGGCCCCTGGTACACCGGGCGCCGCGACAAAACTCTGCATGAACCAGCCGCACAGCTCGCCCGGCGTAGTCCCGACGCGAAGAATGCGCGCGTCCTCACCTGGCGCGAACGAGACGTCGAAATCGCGCAGTGGGAAATGCAGCCCGTCACCCTGCGCCTTGATGAACGCTTCCTTGCGCGTCCAGCAGTTGTAGAAACCCGCGAGTCGCTCGGTCACCGCCAGTCGACGGTACGCAGCGTTCTCGGCCTCGGAAAAAAAGTGCGCGGCGACATCGTCGGCATCGGGAATTGCACGAAACGCCTCGACGTCAACGCCCACTTCGCGCCCATCGGCGAACGCAAACACGGCGACGTCGGCGGTGTGAGCGACGTTGAACCGCACGCCTGAATCCGCAAACGCCGCACCAAGCGCCGGCTTGCCGCGCGGTCCGTAGTCGAAGGTGATGGACGCGGCATCCGCGCCGAGACGCGCCGCGAGCAATTCGCGGAGCGTGCCGCGCGCAATCGCAAACCGGCGACGATCGCTGTCGAACGCGAGACGGCTCATCCGGCGGCGCTCGTCCGCCGAGAGCAGTTGTGTCAGTGCGCGAATGGTGTTGGGAGTAGCGTCGAGTTCCGTCGTCACCACCTCGACTGCGCGATCGAGCCCGGGCACGCTCGAGCACCGCCCAGCCGTTGCCGGTGGTCGCTCCGACGCCGCGCTTGGCGGCTCAACCAGGATGGTCCCACCGTCGCGCACGGTGGTTTCGCGGTCCGCCATAGGTTCTCCGGTTTCCGGGTCACCGCGGGCTCGCCATCGCGCGCCGCGTTTCGTGCTCAAAAAATGGCAGGAACCATGCCATTCGCGCCATCGTTTTTCGCTCGTTTTTGCGTCGCAAACGCCTGTGGCATCGTGTTTTGCGCCGCGGCGCAGACGCGAATGTCGACACGTTGTGTTGTGCACTCACCACAGTGTCACATTCCCGGACAACAATGCCCCTTCCGGCTACGGGCGCCCGCAGCATCGGGCCGAGCGTTTGCCAAGCGTTTTCCGCGGCGCGTTTCGCGCCGTTTTCATTCGGGTGGATCCCGTCGTCCTGGTTCATCGCGGGCACCCCGGCGACCCCGTCCAGAAAGAACGGCATGAGCACCACGTTCGTCGATCGCGCCACGTTTTCGAACGCATCGTGGAAGCGTTTGAGGTAACCGGGACCGAAGTTGCGCGGCGCTTCCATTTGCGCGAGAACGATGCGCGCGCCGGGCAGTCGTCCGCGGATCAACGCAATCAGCCCGCGGAGATTCGCCTCGAGCGAATCGGGATCGAGTCCGCGAAGACCATCGTTTGCGCCGGTTTCGATGATCACGATCGTCGCGGGACGATCGAGCAAACGGTTGGCGCGACGCAATGCGCCTGCCGACGTCTCACCACTCAGCCCCGCGCCCACGATCTGCGCAGGAACGCCGAGCGAGTCGGCAATGTGCTGAATGCGCGCGGGATACGCGTCATTCAAATCAAGTCCGTATCCCGCCGTGAGGCTTGTACCGATGATGAGCACACGGGGCGCGCTCGTTGGCGCGGCGGTGAGCGCGTCGTTTGATTGCGTGACGGGCGCGATCGAATCGGGCTTGGCGCCTGATCGCGCGGAGTCATTCGTCGTGTCGCGCGCACCGCACGCGGTGGCAAGTGCGGCCGCAACTACAGCAAAAACGTTTCGCATGCTCGTCGCCAGGGATCTCACGAAGGAATTTGTCACCGGAACGCACCGTCTCGCCGTATTGCGCGACGTTTCGTTCGAAATCGCGAGCGGTGCATTCGTTGCCATTGTCGGCCCGTCAGGGAGTGGCAAGACCACGCTGCTTGGACTGCTCGCTGGCCTTGATACACCGACGCGAGGCTCAGTCCACGTGTACAGCGAGCCGCTGCACGCGATGAGCGAAGACGCGCGTGCGCGCCTGCGTGGTGACAAAGTCGGGTTTGTCTTTCAGAGTTTCCAGTTGATCCCGACGCTCACGGCACTCGAGAATGTCGCGGTCCCGCTGGAATTGCGCGGTGACCGAGGTGCGCTGGATCGCGCCGCCGAGTTGCTCGCGCGCGTTGGGCTTCGTGATCGCGTGGATCATTACCCCGCGCAATTGTCTGGCGGTGAACAGCAGCGCGTCGCAATCGCGCGCGCGTTCGCCAACCGGCCGAAGGTGTTGTTTGCCGACGAGCCCACGGGAAATCTCGATGGCGCGAGTGGCGCGCTCATTGTCGAACTGCTCGAAGAGCTCAACCGCACCGAAGGCACAACGATCGTTCTCGTTACTCACGACACGAGCATTGCGGCCAGAGCGCAGCGCGTGATCCGGCTGCGTGATGGCGCGGTCGTCGCGGACGCGTGACGTCGTGAACCTGTTCCGTCTCGCATGGCGAGAATCGCGCACTGCGCGTCGCCGGCTGTTGCTCTACATGAGCAGCATTTCGCTGGGTGTCGCCGCGCTCGTCGCCATTGATTCGTTCGCGGCGAATACCACCACGTCCATTCGCGAACAATCGCGCTCGATACTCGGCGGCGACGTGGCCTTCACGTCGCGCGAACGGTTTAACGACACGGTTGTCGCGTTGTTCGATTCGCTGCGATCGAGCGGTGTGTCGATCGAACGGGTCACGAGTTTCGCGTCGATGTCCACGGTGACGCGATCCGGCGCGACGCGGCTCACACAAGTGCGTGCGGTGTCTGCTGCCTACCCGATTTACGGCGCGATCCTCACCAAGCCGGCCGATCTGTGGCACACGCTCGCGAATACGCGCATCGCGCTCGTCGATCCCGCACTGCTGATTGCCCTCAACGCGCGCGTGGGCGACACGATCACACTCGGCTTCACGCAGTTCGCGATTGTGGGAACCGTCGAATCGAGCGCGGGCGATCCCGGCGTCGCGGCAATCGTCGGGCCACGCGTGTTCATCAGCGAGAAATGGCTCGAGGCGACGCGATTGCTCACGTTTGGCAGCCGCGCCGAATACGAGGCGGTCGCGCGCGTGCCCGATGGCACGTCGCCCGGCCGGTGGATCACGCCACTGCGACGCCCGTTTGAACGACACCGCGTGCGCCTTCGCACCGTCGGTGAGACGGAGAACAACCTCACCGACGCGATCGCACAACTCTCCCAATTCCTCGGCGTTGTCGGGTTGGTTGCGTTGTTGCTTGGCGGCATCGGCGTCGCGAGTGGCGTTCACGCGTTTGTGCAGCGCAAAACGGATACAATCGCGATCCTGCGCTGTCTTGGCGCGACCGGTTGGCAGGTCCTTGGCGTGTACGTGTCGCAAGCCGCCGCAATGGGATTTGTCGGCGCGGCAGTGGGCGCTGTGCTTGGCGTTGCCATTCAGCTCACGCTGCCCGCGCTCGTTGGGGATTTCCTGCCGGTCAGTGTCGAGACGCGACTCGAGCCGCGCGCCGTTCTCATCGGACTTGCGATCGGTGTGTGGGTTGCACTGATCTTCTCTTTGCGACCGTTGCTTGCAGTTCGCCGCGTCTCGCCACTCGTGACGCTGCGCCGCGACGCAGAAACGCTCGGCACCGCGCGTCGCAGAGACATGTTGAGTTGGGTCGTCACCGCCGCGCTTGCCCTGTCGGTGATTGCGCTGACGTATGCACGAGCCGATGGCGATCGCGAAGGATTCGTCTTTACGGTCGCAATATCTGTCAGCCTTGCGACGCTCGCGGCGAGTGCGTGGGCGCTGACTGCGCTCGCGCGGCGCGCGGCGCGATTTCGTTGGCCGTACGTGATCCGGCAGGGTGTCGCCAACCTTCATCGGCCCGCGAATCAAACGCAGTCCGTCGTGATTGCACTGGGGTTCGGCGCGTTCCTCGTCGCGATGTTGTATCTGGTCCAATCGAACCTGCTCACACAGTTCGACGTGTCGATGGACGCATCGCGCGGTAACGTGCTGTTCTTCGACGTGCAGGATGACCAGACCGCGGGCGTCGATTCATTGATCCGGCAGACGGGACACGAGGTGCTGGAGTCGGTGCCGATCGTGACGATGCGCATCGCCGAGATCAAAGGCGTGCCCACGTCCGAATACGCGCGCACAATTGGATTGCCGCCGCAATACTGGGCGCTACGCCGTGAATATCGATCAACGTACCGCGACACGATCGTGCAAACGGAAAAGATTCTCAGCGGTGCATGGTTCGGGCGAAACGCTGCACTCGACAGCGGTGCGCACCAACTCTCGATCGAGCGCGACATCGCTGCCGAACTGCAACTCGGGCTCGGCGACGAGATCACGTGGGATGTGCAAGGCATTCCAGTTCGCACGCGCATCACCAGCATTCGCGAAGTGAACTGGGGCCGGTTTGAGCTGAACTTCTTCGCCGTATTTCCGCCGACGGCGCTGCTCGGATCGCCGCAGCAACATGTGATCGTCGCGCACGCTGCGCCGGATACCGCCGTCGCATTGCTGCAGCGAGCGGCGGTCGCGCGCTACCCCAACGTGTCGAGTCTCGATGTCTCGATGCTGCGCGCGACGATCGTCGGCATCATCAACCGCGCCGCGGGTGCGGTGCGTTTTCTTGCGCTCTTCAGTTTCGCGATGGGTATCCCGGTGCTGATCAGCGCCGTCGCCGCAACACGCCGCGAGCGCTTACGCGAGAGCGTGTTGCTCAAGACACTCGGCGCAACGCGCCGTCAGATCGGCCGTGTGCTGTTGTCTGAGTACGCGGCGCTCGGACTGCTCGGCGCGGCGACCGGTGCGCTCCTCGCAATTGCAGGTGC
This sequence comes from Gemmatimonadaceae bacterium, assembly GCA_035277145.1. Lineage (GTDB taxonomy): Bacteria > Gemmatimonadota > Gemmatimonadetes > Gemmatimonadales > Gemmatimonadaceae > DASRAP01. The sequence goes on from DATELA010000054.1 coordinate 57,142, forward strand.
GTTCGCGCTGATGCGCTGGGTATTCGAGATGCCGTTCGACATTGCGATCGGCGCGACGATTCTGATCGCGTTCGTGATGATGTCGATGGCCGTGGCGATTGGATTTCTGACCGGACGAGAAGTCTTCGCCGCCACGGCGATCGACGCATTGCGAGAGTAGTCGCACCTCGTCTTCTCAAAAAACTCGCACGACCGCGAAGCGCAGCGCCGGATTTGGATCTTCTGTCGTAACGCCACGCAGTTGCAGCAGCTGCCGGCCGGTCTGCGTGCCGCTGAGCCGGAACAGCGAGAACGAACCACCGGACACACGCGGAATGAAGAAGGAGAAGTTGCCGTATGCGGCGGGGTGCGGCGCCAGGGGAAACGCGAACGGGAACTGCGCGGGGAAATCCGCGTTCATGCCGGCAAACACCGACCGCAAATCCCACGACGGCATCTGCAGACGCGCGTTCACCGGCGCGAAGCCCGGCAAATCATCGAGGTACAACGCAAGCGACCATTCGGCGACAATCTCCGCCCACGAGCGGCCCAGCCGCGCGGTGAGGTTGTTGACCCCGGTTTGATTGGTGAGCGTCAGCGCACGCAGGAACGTGGCTTCGTCGACCTGGTGATTGTCGAGCGCCCATCGCACGAGCGACCACGCCGTGCCGTAGAACGACGCTTCGACTGAACCCGGTCGCGATCCAATTGGCGACCGCTGCTCGTTGTCGCGGAGGAAGTCGTGCAGGCCATTCGTTTCGAAATGCCTGAACATCGCAAACGGTTTGCCGACGCATTGCGACGCACCCGCGCCACCGGCCGGCCGCACGTCGCAGAACAGCGTTTGCGCATACGTCGCGTTCGCGCGTTGCTCCAGACCGTCGTACGCCGCAACGCGCGACCACAACTCCTCGGCGTGCCGCGCCGTGCCCTCTTCCAGCCACGATTCATCGAGCGCCGACCCGAAATCCGCAATGCGGTTGGAGAATGCCGCGATGTGCTTCAGTTCGTGCACGACCGTCGAGCGCACTGTTCTGAACCAACCGCCAATCGTTACGGTCGAATTCAGATCTGAACCGATGATTGTCGGAACGCGCGCATAAAACACTTCTGCGCGGTTGCTCGACGCGGGCGAAATCAGGAAATCGCAACTCACAACGAATCCCGCGATGCCCGCGAAGTTGTTGACGCGCGGCGAGAACAACATCACGACTTTGCCATTCTGGTCGAGCAGCGGGTCCAGGCGCAGCGGATCGCCGAAGTTCGTCTGTACGAGCGCAAACATCAGCGTATCGAACTCGGCGCCGAGTCGCGCGTAGAGCGTATCGATTTGTCCGGCGAGCGGCGCGGTGATGTCCTCGACGATGATCGCACGCGTGCCGTTGTATTTCACACGCGCCGTGACGTCAAAGTGATCGGTGCAAAATCCCGTTGGTCCGTTGATGTCCGGGATCTTCATCGACACGGTTGAGCCGATTTGCTGATTTGCGGAAATCGACGCCATCAACGACCTCGTCGATGGTCGCGACAGAATCGTCGGACCTTCGCGCCGCAGCATCTCGATGTTCGCGTCGAGCAACCGCTTGTGCGCTTGCACTTCGTCGCGATGCGCTTGTTGTTGCAGAATGCCGGACAATTCGAGGGGCGACGCAACCGTCACGCGGGCGGGCGGCGCGGTCTCGCGCGACGCCGCGCGCGCGCGCAGCGCGGAAACTCCGGGCGGAAGAATTCCAAACGCGCCGCGGAGTCTGAACCCCGCTTGCGTGACGGCCGTGGCAGTCGACGATGCGTTGTACACACTCACGAGATACTCACCGCCGGTCGCCGAGAGTTCGATGCACTTGGGGTCCGTGGCGCTCGAGAGAATGAGGGATTCGCCCGGCTCTAGCGTTCGCTGCGGCACCGCCTGGAACGGGTGTGCGCGCGCGCCCGCAACGGTCCCCCGCACCACCTGCAGATAGACGTCGCGCGTTGGTTCGCACGCGAACCCCGATAGCGGGATCTGCACCACCAACTCGGTGCTGCTCGCCGTAACGATCGTCGTCAGCACGCCCGCGATGCGCACTTCGTTCTGCATTGCGGTCTCGCCAAACCCCGTACCAGTGAGTGTCGCCGTCGCACCGGGCACCAGCAGATTCGGTGCAATTGCATCGATTGTCGGGCCGCCGGGTACCGGCGTGACCGTCACGTCAATCGTGACCGACGCGGATCGCTGCTCGCTCGACGCGGTGATTACCGCGCTGCCGGCCGCGATGGCATTCACATTGCCCGATCCCGACACCGACGCGATTCCGGGCGCGCTGCTCACCCACGCAACGGGACGCCCCTCGAGTTCGACACCGAGTTGATCACGCAGAATCGCGCGCAGTTGTAGGCTCTGCCCGCGTTCAACGGGACCGCCGCCGGGCGTGATCTGCACGCTCGCGACCGGCACCGGTACCACGGTCAACAGCGCTTCGCCACCAACGCCGCCCATCGTGGCGGTGATTGTCACGGTTCCCAGCGCGACACCAAACAGTTGCCCGGTGTTGTCGATCGATACGATTCCGGCGGCTGAAGATTTCCACCGCGGCGTGATGCCCGCGAGCTCGTCGCCGTTGATGTCAAACGCGCGCGCGACCGCCGTGCCGTTGGTACCGATGAGCAGCGTTGGCGACGGAAGATTGACCTCGACGCGCACAACGCCGCTTGGCCCCGATCCTGGATCGCACGACGACACCGCGACACCAAGCACAACGATGCCGAGACTTCGCCGGCACAGGCGATAGTTTTGGGCCGTCGGAACCATCATTCTGGGAGTTAACGCGCCGCGATGTATTTGGGAACCGCGTGGTGCAACGTACGCGGTGACCAGAGTCACTTCGGAATTCTGAAGTCAGAATTCTGAATGCTGAAACAAGAAGTTCCATCCGCACTTCTGCCTTCTGCCTTCTGCCTTCTGCCTTCTGCCTTCTGCCTTCTCACGTGCTTCGTCGCTTCGCCTGGTCCGTTGTCGGTTACAACCTGCTCGTCATCGCGTGGGGCGCGTATGTGCGCGCATCGGGATCCGGCGCGGGATGCGGTAGTCACTGGCCGTTGTGTAACGGCACAGTAGTTCCGCGCGCGCCGCGCATCGAAACGATGATCGAGTTGACGCACCGCGCGACGTCGGGATTGGCCGCGATCGCCGTATTTGCATTGCTGTGGTGGACTTTTCGCGCGAAGTCCGCCGGACATCCCGCGCGTTCAGCCGCAGTCGCGAGCGCTGTGTTGATCGTCGTCGAAGCCCTGCTCGGCGCAGGTCTCGTGCTGTTCGGATGGGTTGAAGACGACGCGTCGTGGGGGCGCGTTGCTGCGCTCGGCCTGCATCTCGCGAACACCTTCCTTTTGCTCGCCGCGCTTACGTTGACCGCGTGGCGCCTGTCCGATCAACCGGCGCATCGATGGAGTGCACGAGGACCGGACGGCGCAACGATCGCCACACTCCTCACGCTCATCATGTGCGTCGCGGTCACAGGCGCAATGACCTCCCTCGGCGATACGCTCTTTCCTGCTGCATCACTGAGTGAAGGATTGCGCAGCGATTTTGAAGCGACGTCGCACTTCCTCGAACGCTTGCGAGTGATTCATCCGGCGCTTGCGATACTCACTGCGCTCGCGGTCATTGTGGGATCACGCGCCATCGCCGCGCGCAGTACTTCACCAACGACCGCTGCACTCGCACGCGCGACACAATTGCTGGTAACTCTTCAGGTGGCGGGCGGCGTACTGAACCTCGCGTTGCTTGCACCAATCTGGATGCAGTTGGTGCACTTGTTGCTGGCCGACATTACATGGATCGCACTCGTATTGCTCGGCGCTTCAACACTTGCAATTCGCAGCGAGGGCGAGCCACCGCTGCGCGCGGCTTAGTCGCGTTCGCGCAACCTCACGCGCATTCCAGCGTAGAACTGGCGTCCGAAAGTCGGCGTCCACAACGCGGCCCGTTCGTTGAACAGGTTGTTCACGCCCACCGACAGTTCGAGTGATGGCATCACTCGCGCGCGCAATTGCGCATCGACCGCGAGGCGCGCGGCCTGCGTCGTGTCTCCAACCGGCGCCGCGCCGGTGTACTGTGCGCTGACGTCCGTCGTAATCCCAGCGAGTGCGAGTAATACATGCGACACGTCGATGCGCGCGGAGTGTGCCGATCGACGATCGAGGCGCTCACCACTCTCCGTGTCGCGCGCACGCAAGTACGCGTACCCGGCACGCACCGTGCTACTGCCTGTTGAGATCGTCGCGCCAACCTCGGCACCTTCGATGTGGGCCGCGGCAACGTTGATGTTGCGGTACACCTGCATTCCGCCGCCATTCGTTCCCTCGAAACGCGTGTCGATGAGATTCGCGATGCGATTTCGGTACGCGTCGAGCTCCAACACCACGCGTGCGGTCGGTGCAAACGTCACACCGGCGTCACTGCTCCACGATGATTCCGGTTCGAGCGATGCGTTGCCTTCAATCACATAGCCCGCCGCGGGATTCGCGAAGCTGTAGCGCATTTCTTTGAATCCGGGCGCGCGAAAACCACGCGCAACGTTCGCGCGTACGCGCCATGCGGGCGCAACCTGCCATGCGGCACCAAGCGACGGCGACACCGCGTCGCCCCAGAGCGAACTCCGCGTCCAGCGCCCACCCGCCGTCATCAGGACGGCGCCGAGCGTCCACGCATCGCGCGCGAACAGTTCGAACTGGCGGTCATTCGCGCGGTTGTCGTCCACTTTTTGCGGCGCGACGATCTCGCGCGCGTTTCCCTGCACGCCGACGTCGATCGCGTGCGCGCCAGCCGCAACGGTGTACGCGAGCGACGCACGCCCAACGCGCTCGCTCTGCTTGAGTGAATCGGCGCTGCCGGCAATCGGCGACGAGCCAAGCGCCTGGCGGTACTGGTAGTCGAAGAATTGACCAGCCACGCGCGCGCGCAGAACGCCACCCAGCGCGAGTTGTTGCGCTTCAGCAAACGCTTGCGCGGTGCGATTGTCGATGAAGCCGTTGTATCCGCCGCCAACCGGCCATCGCTGACGCTCGCGTGAAAGGTTCGCGTCCGCGCGAAGCACCAAGCGATCACTCGCGCGGTGCCGCACGTCCGCGCGCAGATCGTACACGCGGTCAAGCGAACTTCCGGCTTCGTCAATTGCCGTGACGCCATCCACCTGACGCCAGCCACCGCTCGCGCGAACACCCGTGCGGCCAAACGTGTTGCTCACCTCGAGCGTTCCTTCGCGCCGTCCGAGTTCGCCACCGCGTGCCGTCGCGTCCATGAGCCACCGCTCCGACGGCGCAGCGGTGACGATGTTGATGACACCGCCAAGTGCATCGCTGCCGAACTCGACGCTCGACGGACCCTTCGTGACTTCGACACGCTCGGCCGCAACGGTCGACAATCGTCCGATATCGCGGATATCGAGCGATGCACCGCTCACGGGTTCACCGTCGACCAACACCAGCACGCGCGCGCCATCGAGTCCGCGAATCGCAATCGTGGATTTCGTCGGCGGCGTCGCGATTTGCTGCAGCCCCGGCACGCGTCGCAGTATCTGGTCCGCGCCGACGACTGCGCGCGCATCGAGTTCATCGCGACCAATAACGACCGCGCTCGCCGTCGTTTCGTTCACGCGCACCGCACGCTGTCCGGCGGTGGTCGTTACCGCGGGCAGAACAGTCGCAAACGGCTCGAGCACGATCGACGAATCGTTGCTGAACACGGCGACGTGACGCTCGATGTATCCGAGCGCGCGAATACGAAGCGTGTCCGCCGATTCCGCGCGCAGCGTGAACCGGCCGCGCTCATCGGTGCGGGTGCGAATGCGCCCATCGAGCGTGCCGATCTCCGCGGCGATGAGCGGTGCGCCATCGAGACGGCTCACGATCGTTCCGCGTACCACAGACTGCGCTTCCGAAACGCGCGTAGCGGCGCTGATAGCCAGCGCCGCTACGACAATCGCGATGCAGCGACCTACCGATCTCATCGAATGCGCGCGTACCTGATCGTTGGATGCGCACTCTCGCCGGCGTTCCCGTAGTAGTTCACCAGCTGCACCTTGTACACGCGCGCGCCGACCTTCACGAGGTAGATGTTGAACGTCGGGTGCAGTTTGTTCGTGCCTTCGAGGTTGTAGCGAAACGGCGCTTCGCCGCTCGTAAATGAATTCGGAATCGGCCCGGTCATCCCCGCGAGATACGCACCGTATTCAGGCGCATCATTCGCTGCGGTCGCGTTTGCAAACGACGGCGCACTCGGCCCCGGGAACGTTCCTGCGTTGCACGCGCTGTTGACGATCATCTCGAGCGCCTGCGGATCGACTTGCACGTCCCAGTTGCACCCCGACGGCGTGACAGCCGCGTTTGCATCGAGGTCGATGGACAACGTGTTGCCACCGGTCGGCGCGGTCAGCGTGACGGGCGCGCCGAGCGACGCGCCGCTTTGCACGCGCGATTCGATCGAGATCGACGTCAGCGAATAGTTTTGCGGATCGAGCGCGATCGCGGTCACGCGAAACAGAACGTAGCCGCCCGTGGATGTTTTGACTTTCCAATACGCAGACGCGTTTGCCGTCGGCGCACCACCAAGCGTCAGGTAGCCGTACTTGTTTTCAACGAGACGGTCGGCGACGAATTCGTTGTCTTCGGGGATGTAGTCTTCGCGCACGGCGTCGAACTCGGCTTCGGTATTTGAGACCGTGAACGCGAGCACTTCTTCGTCGGTCGCGTCGGCGTTGTTGGCCATGGAGTAACCAAGCACGCCTTTGCTGCCGCTCACGCCGCCATTCAGTCGCACTTCGAAACGGCGAAATGCAATGTCCCAGTCCGCGTCTGCTGCGACGACATCGCCTGTCACCAGACTAACCCGCGTCAAGGTTTCGTTAGAACTCGCATCGATCGGACCGTCGAGTACGATCTCGTTGATCGCGGGTTCGTTCTGATTGTTCGGACCGGAGGTCTCGCTTTCGCACGCCGCAAGGCAGAGAATCAGCGCGGCAGAACACACGCGCGTGACGCTGTGAAAAACGTTGGATTTCATAGGGGGCACGATGTCGTTCTGCCCCCTGCACAACCATTCGTAGTGGTACGTCCGTAGTAGCGCGGATGCTTGCGCGAAGTCAAAATGCAGAAGTGAGAAGTAAGAAGTTCGGACTTGTTTTCTATTGGAGAGCGCCGATGATGGGTTCACGTCTCGCAATTCGATGCGCGGTCGCAGCAACTGCGCTCATCGTCATTCCGGCACTGGCTGACGCGCAGGGCGGCGCC
>DATELA010000055.1:0-21676 GCA_035277145.1 Gemmatimonadaceae bacterium
GCGCTGCCGCGCGCGGAGCAGGTGGACGATTTGTGGCGTCGCGCGCGCGAATCGTTCGGCGCCGCGGCGGTACGTGATGGCGGAATGCTCGCGTGGAGATATGCCCCTGCACGCGGCGCGATGTACGAGGCTATCAACGTGCGCAGCCGCTCGGGTGTTCTCGAAGCAATCGCCATAGTTCGCCGCCCGAGTGAAAGCGGTGATTCGCGGTTGCGAGGAATCCGTGTTGCGTCGCTTTCCGATTTGTTGTTTTCCGCCACAGCCGTGCAGGCCGGCGTCGCGGTGATCGCCGCGGCAGAGCGCGCCGCGCGACGCATGGGCGCCGACGCGCTGCTGTGCAGTGCCGCGCATGCTTCGATCGTCGACGCGCTCAAACGGCGCGCATTTCTCAAATTGCCGGGCAACGTCCACCTGATGGTGCGCGATCCACAGCGCGCGTCGGGCGTGTCCACGGAATTGCAGACGTGGTGGGTCACGCGCGGCGACGCGCAGTCGGACGAATCGTTCTGAACGTGAGCGCACATCGTCCGTTCGACTTTCCCAACGGCAAACGGTTCGCATTCACCGTTGTCGACGACACCGACGTCGCGACGGTCGCGAACGTGCGTCCACTGTACGAATTGCTGCACTCGCTCGGCATGCGCACGACAAAAACAGTGTGGCCCGTGCCGTGTCCTGAAGGCAGCAAGAATTTTGCGGGATCCGAAACGCTCGCTGGCGACGAGTACCGCGCGTTTGTCCTCGAATTGCAGCGTCGCGGATTTGAGATCACGTGGCATGGCGCGACGATGGAATCGAGCGCACGCGATCGCACCCTGGCGGCACTCGAGCGATTTCGCGAAGTGTTCGGCGCGTATCCGCGCATTCACGTAAACCACTCGCACAATCGCGAGAACATTTATTGGGGCGCCGGCCGATTCGATTCGCCGCTGCTGCGTTGGCTTGTCGGCACGTTCATCGGTCGTCCCGCGAGTTATTTCGTCGGCCACGACGAGTCGTCGCAGTATTGGTGGGGCGATGCTTGCGCGCGGCACTTCGAATACGCGCGCAACCTCACCACCAGCGACATCAATACGGCGCGATTCAATCCGTCGATGCCGTACCGTGATCCGCAACGCCCGCTCGTGCCGTGGTGGTTTTCAGCGTCGGACGCCGAGTCGGTGGACGAGTTCAACGCGCTCATCCATCCGGAGAACGTTGCGCGCCTCGAGCGCGAAGGCGGTTTTTGCATCGTCGCAACGCATTTCGGCAAAAGGTTCGTCACGAACGGCGCAGTGAATGCGGTGACGCGCGAACGCCTCGAACTCCTTGCACAGCGACCGGGATGGTTTCCGACGGTGGGCGCGCTGCTGGATTGGTTGCGGTCGCGCCGCGGCGATGGGTCGGCAGCCAGCGGTGCCTTGCCGCCATCGGAGTGGCGGAGCATGCAGTGGCGTTGGGCGTGGGATTTGTTAGTTCGCGTGGCGCGGCGGACCCTTATCTTCACGCCATGACCTCTCCGTCCTCCCCCCGCCTCCAAGCCATCTTCCGCGCCGTCTTCGAAATGCCCGACGGCACCGACGTGTCATCGCTCCGCCAGCTGCACACGCCGAAGTGGGATTCGCTCGCGCACGTGTCGCTCGTCGCCGCACTGGAAAGCGAATTCGGTGTCAGCCTCGATGCGTCGGATCAAATGCGCATGACGAGTTACGCGGCAACGGAAGCGCTCCTGCAGGAGAAGGCTGCGTGAGTAAGTCCGGCGCGCAAAGCTCCGGCAAGAACGGATCGTCTGCTTCGTTCACGGTCGACGTCACTCCAGAAGACGCGCTCGCATTCGCAAAGATTTCCGGCGATTGGAATCCGCTGCACACCGACGCGAATCACGCCGCGCGCACCGCGTACCGCCGGCCGGTGTTGCACGGTGCGTTTTCCGCGGGACTCTTGTCGCGCATGGCGGGCATGCATTTGCCCGGCACCGATTGTCTGTTGCACGGCATCCGCCTGCGTTTTGTGCGACCGGTCATTCCACCGGTGTCGTTGATTGTCGAAGGACGCGTTGTTGCCGACAGCGGTTCCATTGGCCGTGTTGAACTCACCGTGTCCGATGTCTCGACGGGTGCGCGATACGTAGACGGCGGATACGAATTCAGCCGGCACGAGGTCGAATCGGAAACCGCGCGTCGCGACGCTCCAAAGCACAGCGGTACCGTTGGCGCGGAATCGATCGTTGTTACCGGCGCGACTGGTGGTCTCGGTCGTGCGGTTGTTGCGCGGCTTGGCGCGAAGAGCATCGGCACGTCGCGCACCGAGCAGCCCGATCTGCTCCACGTGCCGGACATCGAGCGCATCGCCGACGCGGTTGGCGATCGTCGCATCAGCGCAATCGTGCATTGCGCGTGGCCGTCGCCGGACAATCAGGCACTGACCCAACTCGCAAACATCGAAGGTGCAGTCGAACACAATCTCGCGGCACCGCTGCGGCAAGTGATCAGTCTCGCGCAATTGTTGAAGTCGCGCGGAACTGGAAACGCCGCACTTGTGCTCGTCGGCTCGACCGCCGCTGATCCGGGTCGCCATTTGTACCGCATGCCGCTCTACACGTTGTCGAAATCATTGATACCGACACTGAGTCGCATTCTCGCCGTTGAACTCGCCGGTACCAAACAACGCTGTCTTGCAGTGACGTTCGACGTGGTCGAAGGCGGCATGAACAAGAAACTCACGCCCGCAATTCGCGCCATGCACGCCGACCGCGCACCAAGCGGAACCTTGCCAAGCGTTGACGAAGCCGCGGGGCAAATCGCGTGGGTGCTCGACAATCGCAGCGTGCTCGTGTCGGGCGCGACCATCGATCTTTCCGGTTCAGCAATTCCGTGAACTTTCTCGAAGCGCACAAACTCGCGACGCAGTTTGCCGGCGGGCCCGAGCTTCGTTTTCTCTTTGCGATTTCCGGAACGCCGGACAAGGTTGACGTGTTCCTGCGCGCGCACGGCGCGCTGCACGGACGCAGCGTCGTTGCGCGTACGTTGCCGTTCAACACGCTCGCGCAATCACTGCTGACGCCGGCAGCGCCCGGCGAAACAGAAGTCTTCGTGTTGTTTCCGTGGGACTTCGTTCCAGAAGCCGACTGGCGATCGGGGTTGGGCTCGGCAGCGGTGGATCTCAACGCGCTCCGCGCCCGAGCGCAGTCCACCGCCGATCAACTCGCGCGTCGCGCGGGCGCACGCGTGCTCTACTGCGCTGCACCGGTGCCGCCGCTGTTTGCGAATCCAAAAGAAAACGCAGAACTCGACGCGTGGCTCACCGGACTCGCCGCGTCCATCGGCGCGCGTCCGTTGCAAGCATCGGTGTTTTCGCTCGCGAGTTATCTCTCGAACGGCAGCCCGTTTGCCGGCACACAACTCGGCGCCCTTGCGGGCGCAGTCGTGGAAAGCGCGATGCGCGCGGCGTCAACAGAACCCGCGAAAGTGCTCGTCACTGACCTCGATGGCGTCATGTGGCGCGGTGTCATTGGCGAGGATGGACTCGACGGCATTCACTACGCCGCTGAGGGCGTCGGATTCCGCCACTTCGTGTATCAGACGTTTCTTGCAAAGCTGAAACGCGAAGGCGCGTTGATTGCTGCTGTGAGCCGCAACGACGCAGAACTCGCAAACGGTCCGTTTCGCACCGGGCGCATGACGCTCAAGAGCGACGACTTCGTCGTGATCGTCGCGAGCTACAACGCAAAATCGTCGCAGATCAAGGAAATCGCGAAGCAATTGAATCTCGGACTCGATTCATTTGTGTTCGTCGATGACAATCCGATCGAGATCGAGGAAGTGTCGTCGGCGATTCCGGAGATCAAAGCGGTACAGTTCCCGCACAGCGACGACGCGCTTCCGGAATTCTTCGCGCGCGTCGCCGCACTGTTTCCGCGCGCAATTGTTACCGCAGAAGACGCCGATCGCACCGCCATGTATCGCCGTCGGCTCGAAGGCCTGGTGCCGACGGCAGCGGAAGGCGCAGTACTCACCGATTTCCTGCGCGGCCTCGACATGGCGCTCGTGATCAATCGGCGCACCAAGGTCGATTTCACGCGCGCGGTGCAGCTCATCAACAAGACGAATCAGTTCAACCTGAACGGAAAGCGCGTTACCGAAGATGAAGTGGCGGCAGCGCTCGCATCGGGCGGTCATCTGTACACGGCCACGCTGAACGACCGCACGGGTTCGCACGGTGAGATTCTCGCGTGTCTCGTGGATGACAAACGCACGGTGCGCTCGTTCGTGATGTCTTGCCGCGTGTTTCAGCGACGCGCCGAGCACGCATTCTTCGCATGGCTCGCCGCGCAACCGCACGCACCGAAGTCGCTGGAGTTCGCAGAAACGGCGCGCAACGAACCGATTCGCCAGTTCCTCGACGATCCCGCGTTTCACAAGAATTCAGACGGGCTTGTCGCGGCGGATGCAGATGCATTCGCGACGGCGCACGCCGAAGACCTGACGCTTTTTGCGCTGACGAAACCGTCCGCTTAGCGGACGATCGCGTTGTAAATCCGGTCGATCGACGCGCGCCACGGATCCACGTCGTACGCCGTCACGAGTCGCGTGCGCGCCGCGTCGGCACGGCGCGCCGCAGCCGCCGAATCGCGCTGAATTTTGCCGAGCGCTCGCGCGATTTCGTCGGGACGCTCCGGCGCGACGAGAATTGCGTGCGCGTCACCGACAACATCGGGCACACCGCCCACGCGCGTCGCGACAATCGGTACGCGCGCCGCCATTGCTTCGAACAAGGCGATCGGCGTGCCTTCTGTGCGCGAACTCAGCACGAATGCGTCGAACGCCGCGAGCAATGCCGCCGCGTTTGCAACGCCGCCATGCCACCGAATGCGGCCGGCGATTCCGAGTTCTGCAGCGGTCAGTGAAAGTTGCGCGCGATCGCGACCTTCCCCGAGCATGGAGAGTTGCCATTGCGAATCGAGCAGCGGCATCGCGCGCACCATGACATCTGGCCCCTTCTCATTCGACAACCGCCCGACCCAGCACGCGACGAGCGCGTTTTTGGCGAGGCCAAGACGTGCCCGCGCTTCGGCGCGCGACAACAACGGGGCCGGCGCGCCATACGCGTTTGCGACCACATGAATGCGCTCCGCGGGAATCCCGGTGCGTTGCAACCGTGGCACCATCGCGCTCGAGACCGCGATGACGGCGTCCGCGCGACGCAGCATGTAGCACTGCACGCGCTCATTCAGCCGATTGCGAAATCCGCCGCCGGTAAACCCGTGTAGCGTACTGATCGTGGCAATGCCTGCATCGCGCGCAGCCTTCCCAGCAACAATGTCCGCGCGATACCCATGCGTGTGCACGACCTCCGGCGCGACGCGCTCCTGCAGCGCGCGCAACTCGCGGTATTCGCGCCGGTACGCGCGGCCACCGACGATGATTTCGTGCGCGTCGACGCCCGCTGCGCGCAGTCCCGCCGCAAATGGGTGGCCGGGTGCGTCACCGGGCGTGAGCACCGCAGCAACGTGCGCACGCTCGCCCTGCGCCGACGCCAGCATCTCCACCACGCGCTCCAACCCGCCCGCGCGAGACGGAGCCAGGACGTGCAGGACCCGACGCAGGACCGAACCGGACTGGCGATGGCTCACGGGCGGTAAACATAGGGGTCAATAGGCGTGTCCGGCGCAGGCCGTCGCCTGATGGCCGTCACACCCGGGCGCATGTCGTTCCGATATGATTCTTCCCTGTGTGTGGCATAGCGGGAATCCTTAGCGGCGACGACGCCGACCGACCGTCCCAGGCCGAGCTGGCCGGGATGATCGCGCAATTGCGCCACCGCGGCCCCGACGGCACGGGCTTTTTCGCTGAAGGACCCGTCGGACTCGGCCACGCGCGGCTGAGCATCATCGATCTCTCGACGGGCGATCAGCCGATCCACAACGAAGATCGCACCGCGTGGGTGGTGCTCAACGGCGAGATTTTCAACTACGTCGAACTGCGCGCGGATCTCGAGCGCGCCGGGCACCGCTTCTACACGCAGTCGGATACCGAAGTCATCGTGCACTTGTACGAGCAGCACGGTGATCAGTTCGTGCAACACCTGAATGGTCAGTTTGCGATTGCGATCTGGGATTCGAAGCGTCACCGCCTCGTCCTCGCGCGCGATCGCACAGGCATTCGGCCGTTGTTTTACGCGCAGCACAAGTCGCGTTTGCTGTTCGCGTCCGAAGTGAAAGCGCTGTTTGCCGTGCGCGATGTACCGCGCCGTATCGATCCGCTCGCGCTCGCGGAGATTTTCACGTTCTGGGCGCCGATCGGATCGCGTACCACGTTCGATGGCGTGCACGCACTGCCACCGGGGCACATCCTCGTGTCCGAGCGCGGCAACGTGCGCGTGAGCCAGTACTGGGATTGGGAATTTCCAACCGAATCGTCTCGCAACGGACGCTCTGCCGCGAACTACGCTGAAGAATTGCGCGCGTTGCTCGTGGACGCGGTGAAGCTGCAACTCCGCGCGGACGTTCCTGTTGGTGCGTATCTCAGCGGCGGACTCGATTCATCGGTGATCACGGCGCTCATTCATCACTTCACCGATACGCCGCTGCGCACGTTTTCCGTCACGTTCGACGATGAAGAGTTCGACGAAAGCGCGCATCAGCGCGATCTCGTGAAGTACCTTGGCACCGATCACTCGGACGTCCGCTGTTCGCGTGCCGACATTGCGAAAGCGTTTCCCCGCGCGATTTGGCATACCGAATCGCCGATTGTGCGCACCGCGCCGACACCGTTGATGCTGCTGTCAGGCCTCGTGCGTGAACACGGCTTCAAGGTTGTCCTCACCGGTGAAGGTGCGGATGAAGTGTTTGGCGGTTACGACTTGTTCAAGGAAGCCCGGCTTCGTCGGTTGCTTGCGCGTTCGCCCGAATCACCGCGCGGACCGCGGCTGCTCAAGAGTCTCTATCCGTACCTCAAGCACTCTCCCGCGACGAGCGGCGCGTTTGCACAACGGTTTTTCAGCGAAGGCGCGGCGCAGATCGACGAACCGTATTTCGGACACATCCCGCGCTGGACCACAACGCGGCGAACCACCGAGTTCTTTTCGCCGTCCATGCGTGAGTCGGTCGGTGGATGGGATCACTACGCAGCGATTACTGCGACGCTCCCATCCGCTATTCGTACCTGGTCGCCGCTCGCGCGGGATCAGTACGTCGAAGCGCACACGCTGCTCTCCGGATATTTGTTGAGTTCGCAAGGCGACCGCATGGGTATGGCGAATTCCATCGAAGGACGCTTCCCGTTCCTCGATCACCGCGTCATCGAATTCGCGAACAAACTGCCGCCGCGCCTCAAACTCATGGGCCTGACGGAGAAGTACATCCTCCGCTCGGCAGTAAACGGATTGTTGCCTGACGGTGCGCGCACGCGCCCCAAGCAACCGTATCGCGCACCCGACAGCCAGAGTTTTTTCGTGAACGGCGCGCCGGTCGATTACGTCGCCGAACTCACCAGCGAATCGCGCATCGCGGACGCTGGATACTTCGCGCCGCGCGCGGTTCGCAAGCTCGTCGATAAATGCGCAGCTGGCCGTGCAATTGGCTTCGGCGACAACATGGCATTCGTCGGCGTGTTGTCGACCATGCTCATTCACGATCAATTCGTGCGCGCAATGGCGCCAAGCGCAACAGCGTGAACGCCACCGCGACGATCGCAGCGACGCTGCTGCACGAAACGTTCGAGCAGCGCGCGCGTCTGGTGCCCGACAAAACCGCGCTGATCGTTGGCGCGGAACGCTTCACGTATGCTGAGATCGAGCGACGCGTGAACCATCTCGCGGCTGTGCTTCAGCAACACGGTGTTCGACGCGGCGACCGCGTGACGACGTTTCTCGATAACGGTGTCGATGCCGTCGTTGCGATGTATGCGATACTGAAGTGCGGCGGTGTCCTGATGCCTGTGAATTCGCTCGCCAAACGCGATTCACTCGCTCGCCTGATGAACGATGCGCGTCCCAGCGCGCTGATTACGCACGCCGCACTCCGCGCCGAGTTCGAGCCCGCGCTGGCGAAGTGCGCGAGCATTCGCGTGTGTCTCGTTGCGGGTCCGCCACCCAAAACGCCCTCGACCTTTGTCCGCAGCATCCCGTATCCCGCACCCGGTACCCGCATCCCCGAATTCGTAGATCCGGGCACAGCGGCACCCGATCTCGCCGCGCTCATCTACACATCGGGCACGACAGGCGAACCCAAAGGTGTGATGCACACGCACGCGAGCATGATGGCGGCCTGCCGCTCCGTGCTCGCGTATCTGCCGATGAGCGCGGACGACGTGATCCTGTGCGCACTGCCGCTCACGTTCAGTTACGGCCTGTACCAGGTGTTGCTCGGATTCCAGCTCGGCGCCACGGTGCTGCTCGAGCGGTCGTTTGCATTTCCGGTGAAAGTGCTGGACGCAATGGTGCGCGAGCGCGTCACTGTGTTTCCCGGCGTGCCCACAATGTTCACGATGCTCACGAGCATCGGCGGTGTGGAAGAGCGAGACCTCGGTTCGCTCCGCATCATTACGAACGCAGCTGCGGCGCTTCCGGAAGAGCGCGTACGTCGGTTGCGTGCGCTGTTTCCGGCCGCCCAGGTTTACCTCATGTACGGCCAAACCGAGTGCAAGCGCGTGACGTATCTCGCGCCGGAGGAGGTCGATCGCCGGCCGGCCAGCGTCGGGCGCGGAATGCCGTACCAGGAGCATTGGCTCGTCGATGACGCCGGCGCGCGATTGCCACACGGCTCGACGGGGGAACTCGTCATTCGCGGGGCACACGTCATGCGCGGGTACTGGGAGAAACCCGATGACACGCGCGCCAAGTTGCGCGTGGACCCTGCAACGGGTGACGCGGTGATGTACACCGGCGACATATTTCGCACCGACGCGGAAGGCTTCTTGTATTTCGTCGCGCGCAAGGACGACATCATCAAGAGTCGCGGTGAAAAAGTGAGTCCGCGTGAAGTGGAAAATGCGTTGTATGAAATGCCGGGCGTGCTCGAAGTGGCCGTGATCGGTGTGCCGGACGACGTACTCGGCCAGGCGGTGAAAGCGTTCGTCACGCTGAAGCCGGGCGTGCAGTGCACCGAGCGCGATGTCATCAAGTACTGTTTGTCCAAGCTCGAGAGCTACATGGCGCCGAAACACGTGGTCTTCGTGGACGCGCTACCGAAAACCGACAACGGAAAGATCAAGAAAACTGCTTTGGCGTGAGCGGCGACGCCGCCGAAACAGCCAATTCACCTCTCAACGACACATGCAGGACATCAAGGCAAAGGTTCGCGCGTATATCGCGGACAACTTCATCATGGGTGGCGACGCGACGTTTGCGGACGGCGACTCGTTCATCGAGCAACACGTCATCGACTCGACGGGGTTTCTCGAACTCGTGATGTTCCTCGAAGAAACGTTCGGCGTCGTGGTGAGCGACGCAGAAATGGTGCCCGAGAACCTCGACAGCCTGGACAACATCGACGCCTATGTGCGCCGCAAACGTGCAGCCTGACCGCGGCGCGAACGGACGCGTGCGCGTCTCGCGCGCGGCGCTCGATCTCGACTGCGCCGCCGAAGTCGAACGCATCTCGCGCTGGCTGGTGGATGCCGTCGCGCGACAACTGCACCGGCGCGGCGCGATCATCGCGCTCTCGGGCGGAATCGACAGTTCCGTGTGCGGCGCGCTCGCCGTGCGCGCGTTCGGCGCGGACAAAGTGTTTGGGTTGCTGCTCCCCGAACGCGATTCGTCGCCCACTAGTTCCGATCGCGGGCTGCAGGTCGCGAAGCAACTCGGTATTCGATACGAACTCGAGCACATCGCGCCAACGCTCGAAGCGATCGGGTGCTACAAGTGGCGCGATGACGCCATTCGCGACGTGTTTCCCGAGTACGGCGAGGGATGGAAGAACAAGATCGTCATCGCCGGCGGCGCGCAGGGCGGCGTGAACTTTTTCAAACTCGTCGTGCAGTCACCGTCCGGCACGATGTTCGACCGGCGCCTCCCGATTCGCCAGTATTTGCAAATCGTCGCGGCCACGAACTTCAAGCAGCGCATTCGCAAAACGATCGAGTATTTCCACGCCGATCGGCTCAACTACGCCGTGATCGGCACGCCGAATCTGCTCGAGTACGATCAGGGATTCTTCGTCAAGAACGGCGACGGCGCCGCTGACGTGAAACCGATCGCGCATTTGTACAAGACGCAGGTCTATGCTCTCGCGCGCCACCTCGGTCTCCCAGAAGACGTCTGCAACGCGAGCCCGACGACCGACACGTACAGCATGCCGCAGGGCCAGGATGAGTTCTACTTCGCGCTGCCGTACGCGCAAATGGATCTCGCGCTCTGGGGTTACATCAACGAGGTGACACCAGAGGACCTCGCGCCTGTCATTGACTTGACCGCTGCGCAAGTCGCGCACGTGTACACAGACATCGCCTCCAAGCGTCGCGCGGCGCACTATCTCCACTCGCGGCCGCTCATTCACGAACGGCCGTGATCGGCGACGACCCGGGGCCCGGGTACACCGTCGCTACCGCCGACGTGCGCGCCGATCGCGCGACGGTCATGAGTTTGTGGCGCGGCAACCTTGACGAAGGCGACGAGCCCGAAGCGAAGTTCCAGTGGTTCTACTGCGACCATCCGAACGGTCCGTCCACGATGCTGTTCCTGCTGCACGGCGCCGAGCGCACGCCCGTCGGCACTGCGGGAATCGGTAGGCGCGAGCTGGTCGCGAACGGGACGGTGCACCGCGCAGGCGTGTTGGCCGATCTCCTCGTCATTCCGTCGCACCGCACGCTGTTTCCGGCAATGGAATTGCAGCGCGCCGCGACGCGCGAAGGTCTTGCAGCGTGCGGCGTGGTGTTCGGCGTACCGAATGTGAAGGCTGTCCCTGTATTCCGCCGACTCGGCTACGCACCTATTGGTGACCTTGTGCGGTTCGTGGTGGTGCTGCGGTACGGTGAACAATTGCGACGCCGAATGCCGGCGTGGCTCGCGAGCATCGGCGGCGCGGTACTCGACACTGTCATGCCGGTACTGCGTCGCCTGAGCGGCGCGAACACTCCCGCAATCGGCGAATGGCGCAACACGGTCGACGCGAGCTTCGATGATTTGTGGTCGCGGGCACGGTCGTTCACCGGCGTGATTGGTGTGCGCGACGCAGGTTACCTCAAATGGCGCTTCCTGGCGCGTTCGTCTCACCCGCATCGCGTGTTCGCGTTGCGCGCAGCAGACGGTGCGCGCCTCATTGGCTACGCGATCTGCGAGGACGCGCGCCCAACGCTGCACGTCCGTGACTTCCTCGTGGATCGCGCGGTGCCGGGTGGTGTCGCGACCCTGGTAGACACGCTCGCGCGCCACGCCTATCGAGAGGGTTTTTCGACGCTGTCCCTCGATTTTATGGGCGGCGACGAGGACTGCGAATCGCTCCGCAGAGCGGGAATGCGTGAGCGCGACCGGCGTCCGCTGTTCGCGAGCTTTGCCGTGGGGCAGGATGTGACACTGCGAAAACTGCCGTGGTACGTGACTCGGGCGGACATCGACGCGTGATGTAGCGCACATCGTGCGCCCCGGCCGGGCGTCGCTTCAACGCGCCGACGCACACCGCGTATTGCGTCGAGGGCGGAGACCGATTGACGTACCGCCCAAGCACCTTAAGCTTCTGGAACGCGATTTCCGGCCGAAGTCGGCTGGTACCCTTACTGGCACTCTCATGTACAGCAAGCCAACGCTCGAGAAATTCGGCACGTTCCGCGACTTGACCCAGTGGGGATGGCGCAGCGCTTCTGACGGCGGCTCGATTCTTGGAATCGGTAGCCCGGGCTGCAGCACCTTCGGCTACGAGATCGGCTGCCCGAGTCCGTCGACGTCCTGAACTAGAAAAAACTCTGCGGCGCCTCGTCTACGGCGAGCACCCGCAACATTTCGCACATTTCGAATTCGTGCCCCGGCGTTGTCAGGTCGGGGCACATTGTTTATGTACCCCGAGTTCCCGCACACACCTGAACGAATGCTCCCAGCGGTCAATCCAACTGTCATTTACAAAGCGCTCGCGGACGGTGCGGTTCTCTTTGCGCCAAATATCGAGATCTATTTCGGGCTGAATGAAGTTGGCGCGCGCGTGTGGGAAGCACTCCCCGCCGCGAACGGCTCGTTCGATCAATTGTGCGCATCGATTGGCGCGCTGTACCCGGACGTTCCGGCGGCGACGATCCGGCAAGACGTGCAGGAGTTGCTCGACGACCTCGTGCGTCAGGGACTCGCAACAGCGCCCGGGGCCCGGAGCGACGCAACCAGCGCGAGCTAGCTGCGCGTGAGTGTGCGCGCGTGGCTCGACCTCATAGCAGCGCAATTCGCGCTCTTGAAGGCGCGGTCACGCGTGCGGCGCGCTCCGGTTGGCGACCTCGTCGTTCGCAGCCCGCTGGCGGACGAAAATGCGCAGGGTGATCCGCGCCGCGCCCGCGCTATCGCGACCGCAATCGTTCGCGCCGCTGAGCACGGCGTCGGGAGGCCGAGTTGCCTCATTCGCGTGCTCGCATTGCAGGAAATGCTGCACGCCAATGGCATTCACGGCAGCGGCGTGCGCGTTGGTGTGCGCCGCGCGAATGGCGAGTTCACGGCGCACGCGTGGATCGTATGGCGCGGCGAAATCCTCGGCGACCGGCCCGAGCACGTCGCGCAATTCACCGAAGTCGACGACCTTCGCGTGTTGGCGGGCCGATGACCGTACTCGAGACCGGCGGCGCGCCGAAACTCTATTCCGTGTACGGCAGTTGCCTCGGGACTTCGGTGGAGTTCCCCGAGCTTCGCGCGATTCCGTCGGGCGCGGCGCGGTGGACGTTTCGCGTGACGGCTGCCCACAGCCCGATGGTCGATCGCAACGAACTCGGCGCCGAGCTCATTTACGGTGACGTGCACGCGCGATTGTTTCGCCATGCAGACGGATACCGGGTCACGGTTGACGACACCGGCGCGTTCGAGATCGCGAACGATGGCCGCGACATTAGCTGGGAGAATCGCGAGGGTGCGTGGCCCGACTTCGTGCGTGCCCATCTCATCGGTCGCGTCCTTGCCACGGCGCTGTTCTTCGAAGGCTGGTTACCGCTGCACGGAAGCGCCGTCGCATTTCGGAGTGGCGTGGCCGCGTTTCTCGCGCCGAAGGGCTTCGGCAAGTCGACGCTCGCGCTTGCGTTGACGGCGGCGGGCGCCAAGCTGGTCACCGACGACACGTTGCCGGTCGAACTGACGCAGCCGCCATGTGCGTGGCCGGGTGTGCACGCGGTGCGCGTGCGTCCCGACGCGGCGGAGGCGATTGGCTTGCCGGGTGGCGGTGCGATGACGCGCGAAGGCAAAACGCTCGTGACCGACCTTCCCATGGCGCAGCTCTCTCACGAGCGGGCGCCGTTGAGTGCATTGTACTTCCTCGACCCCGTCGATCCTGCAAAAGTGAACGAACCGGTGACACGAGTGCGACTGCCCGAAACGCTCGCGGCGTTGTCCGTGGTTTCGCATGTGAAGATTGCGCGCATGCTCGGCGCATCGTCGGCGCCGACGCTGCTCGACCGCGCGGCGACCATTGTTCGCGCTATTCCCGCGTACCAATTGTCCGTGCCCCGCGATCTCGCGGGGCTGCGCGCGGTCGCAGCGCGAATCACGGAGTGGCATAGCGCGTGACCGCCGGCGACGCCGTGGTCAGCGTGCGGGACCTGACCAAGCGTTTTGCCGTGCGCCGAACGTGGCGAGAAATGTTCGTCGCGCCACGCGGCGGCACCGAGACCACTGCTGTCGATCGCATCACATTCGACGTGCGGCAAGGCGAGATCTTTGGTCTGCTCGGCCAAAACGGCGCCGGCAAGACGACGGTGTTCAAGATGTTGAGCACGCTGATTCTGCCGAACGATGGATCGGCGAGCGTCGTTGGCCACGATGTCGTTCGCGAGCCCAACGACGTGCGGCGCGCGCTCGCGCCCGTGATTGCGAATGAGCGCAGTCTCTACTGGAGATTGACGGCGCACGAGAACGTGCGGTTATTCGCGGCGCTGCAGGGCCTATCAGGGCGCGCAATGTTCGATGAAATCGCGCGTGTGCTGCGCATCGTGAGCCTCACCGATACCGGCGAAAAACTCGTCGGTGCGTTTTCGTCGGGTATGCGCCAGCGCTTGCTGATTGCGCGCGCGCTGATCGGCCGTCCGCGCGTGCTGTTGCTCGACGAACCGACGCGAAGCCTCGATCCGATTTCTGCGCGCGATTTTCGTGCGTTTCTGCGCGACGAAATTGTGAAGGCGGAAGGGTGCACCGTGTTGCTCGCGACGCACGACGCCGACGAAGTGTGGGATTTGTGCGATCGGGTGGGCGTGCTGGAGCGCGGCCGTTTACTCGAAGTCGATGCGACCGCTCGCTTGCGCGAGCGAACCGGCAGCAATCGGTACCGGGCGTGGGTGCGTACGGATCAACACACGGCGGCGGCCGAACGTGCGCGCGCTGCGGGCGTCGCGGTCTCACGCACCGCGGACGCGACCGAGGCGGGGTGGACGGAACTCGAGTTTGACGTCGCGGGCGGTGCGGACGCTGCCTCGCGCGTTGTTGGTGCACTCAGCGCCAATGGCGCAGCGGTCGCGAGGTTCGAGCGCGTTGCGCCATCGCTCGCGGATCTGATCGAACGCGTGGTTGCGCGCAGCGCGCACGGTGGCACGCATGCGTAGCGTTGCCGCGCTGATACGCGCCGGTCTGTTGACCGCGTCGAGCTATCGGCTCGGCATGGTTTTTTCTGTGCTTGGGTTGTTCGCGTCGTTCGTCCCGCTGTATTTCATCTCCGGCGCCATTCAGCCCGTCGTGGAGGAATCGATTCGCCTCGAGGGTGGCCAGTACTTTGGTTTTCTCATCGTCGGCATTGGCGCGACGTTCATGCTGACGTCGGCGGTGTCGAGCGTTCCCGCGTCGCTCGCCGGCAGTATTTCCAGCGGTACGTTCGAGGCTCTGCTCGTTACACGCACATCGGCGTATCAGCTGTTGCTCGGTTTGTCCGGCTACGGTGTTGCGTGGAGCGCGTTGCGGGCGTTGTTGCTGGTGGCCGGTGCGTCGATGGTCGGGGTACAAGTTGCGTGGACCGCGCTGCCGGCGGTTGCCGCTGTCATCGCGATCATGACGGCGGCATACTTTGCATTGGGCCTCATCGCGGGAGCATTCGTTCTGGTGTTTCGAACATCCGGACCACTCACCACTGCGATCATCACCGCCTCCGGATTGCTTGGTGGCGTCTACTACTCGACGTCGGTCATTCCGTCGTGGTTGAATGATCTCTCGGCGCTCGTACCGCTCACGTACGCCCTGCGCGCGTCACGCATGTTGTTGCTGGGCGGCGCCGACGCGTCCGCGGTCACGTCCGATGTTGTTACGCTCGCGGTCTTCACGCTCGCGCTGCTGGTTGCGTCGATGACCGCGTTCACGCTTGCGTTGCGCTACGCGCGCCGCGCGGGAACGCTCTCGCAGTACTGATGCTCGTGCATAGCGCTGCATTGTCGCCGGAATGCCGGCTCGTCTTTCTCGCCGCGAATACGGACGGGTACGACGACGCCATCGGTGAGATCGCGCGCGGCAACCTCGATTGGCGCCGCGTCGTCGCAATTGCCGAACGCGAAAACGCCGTCGCCGGTGTGTGGCGTACACTGGAACGCACCGCGCAGAACGTCATGCCGTCCGACATCGCCGAGCATCTGCGGCGGAGCCGGATGGTGAGCGATTTTCGCATGCTGCACCTGGAGCAGCGTTTGCAAACGACGCTCCGCGCGTTTCGCGAACGCAACGTTCCGGTCGTGTTGCTCAAAGGCGCGGCGCTCGGCGTGAGTGTGTATCCGTCGTTCGCTGACCGGCCAATGGTGGATGCTGACCTGCTCGTGCGTCCGGCGGATGTCGCGCGCGCACGCGAAGCAATTCTCGCGTCGGGCTGGCGCGCGAGCATGGACCCGGCGCTCGAGTCGGTGTATTCGGAGCACCATCATCTCGCGCCGTTCTTCGACGCACAATCGACCGGGCTGCGCGCGGAACTGCACACGTCGATCATGCCGGCGGATCATCCGTTCCGATTGTCCGACGACGACGTGTGGCGCGACGCGACACCTGCGCCTGCCGCGTACGCGGGTGCGCTCGTCCCGTCGATGTCGCACTTGTTGTATCACGCGTGCGTCCACTTTGCGTGGTCGCACACCATGCAGTTCGGTGCGTGGCGCACGTTCCGCGATACCGCCGAGTTGCTGCGCACGTCGCGCATCGACTGGGATGCGTTCGTAGAGCTGGCGCGCGCAACCCGCGGCGCGAGCGCGTGTTACTGGATGTTGCGCTTGGCGCGACACATGAGCGGTGTGCGCGTACCGGACCAGGTTCTCGCCGGACTGCCGGCGCCATCGCCCGAGTGGGTGCGTCGAGCGCTGGAGCGCCACTTTGTCTCGAACATCGGGCTTGGCGAAGGACCGCCGTGCCCGTCAGTCCGGCTCGCGTATCAACTCTGGTGCATGGCCATACGTCCTGGCTGGAGCGGTCATGGCGAGCGCGGACGCTGGGCCACAACGCGAACGTGGGCACTCGCGCGCACCGGTGCTGCGCCCGAGCCCACAACGACGCGCGTCATGCGGCAGATCGGTGGACTGCGTCTGTGGTGGAATTACATGGTGCGAACGCTCGTTCCGCATTAAGCGCGCGCTTTCGCACGCGCAGCTATCGGAACGCGAGTCCCACCAGGAACGTCGCCGCACCAATCACGGCACCGAGCACGTAACCGAGCTGCACGATCAACTGCAGCTCTTTCTCGGTCACGTTGCGAATCACTTCTTCAATGCGCTTGGTGCTGAAGCCGAGCACCTTGCGCTCGACCATTCCTTCGATGTCGAGCCGTTCGACGAATCCGGGAATCTGCGCGACGCTCCACTCCCACAACGCCGGCGCCGCGGTAGCGGCGATGCGTTGTGCCGCTTCGGGTGGCAGCCATCGCGACGGTTTGCCGATCGGTGTGTCGAGCAGCGATCGCGCCGACGTGCCCGCGGCACCAAGTGCGAGCTCGGCGGCGCGCGGTGAACGAGCTGCGCGCAGGATCCACTCGACGTACGTCTCGTCGGGAATCGTATCGATGATGTCGCCGATGGTGCGGTGTTCGGTGCGCTCGAGCGCATCTGCGACCGTACGCTCGACGAATCGTTCGGTGCGTTCGGCGCCGGCGAGTTGCAGCAGGAAATGGCCGATGCGCGCACGCGCGGACTGATTGCTGTCATCGCGCGCTTCGGCAATGAGATCGGTCGACATCGACGCCGCTTGCTGCGCGAGCGCCGCTCGCCGTTCCGGCGTGAGAATCTCCGCCAGCGGAACCCGCGATACCTGCGCGCGCGCGGCGGCAACAAACTTGCGCACCATCAATTCGAAATCGTCGTCGTTCACATAACCGACGTATCGCTGCGCGAACGAATCACCGAGCGCCGCAACGGCTTTCTCCACTTCGGCGAACAGCGATGGTGGCAACAAATCCCGCAGTGACCCACGCTCTTGTTCGAGCAGTCGCGTTACGACGATTGCGATGCGTTCCTGCACGGCGTCGCGCAAACCCGACCGCTCGATTTCTGCGAGGACGTCGGAGGGCGTGAGCAGTTTCTCGCCGACGGTGCGGCCGATCGATCGGGCGAGACGTTCCTTGTTCTTGGGAATGGCGCCGTGCAGCCCAAAACGCCGTTCGTACGGATGAAACAACATCCACACAGCGACCGCGTTCGTGATGCCGCCCGCGAAGGTGCCGACGAGCACGTTGACGATGAAGCTTGTCCAGAGGTCGCTCATCGCAGGTCAGCGCGGACTGTGCACGCGCTTACGCGCGCGGCGAAACAACCGACTCGTCACCGCGATCGGCGTCAATAATGACCGCCGCATGATCCGTCGCGGGGAGCAACGCACGAACGAGAACGTCGTCCATCGTGCGCACACCGCGGAACGCAACGCGCTGCGCGACCTCGCGCGGTAAGTCGCGCAAATCCTGTTGCGCGTTGAGCGCGGGAAGTAAGACTTCGCGCAATCCTGCCCGATACGCTGCAAGAACTTTCTCCTTCGTCCCACCCACTTCGAGAATTCGGCCGCGCAGCGTGACCTCACCGGTCATGGCGATGTCGCGCCGCACGGGTCGCCGGCTCAGCGCCGACGCGATTGCGAGCGTCACTGCGACGCCGGCGCTCGGACCGTCTTTCGGTACTGCACCTGCCGGGAAGTGCACGTGCAGATCGGACCGCCGGAACTCCGCATCGTCGATACCGATCTCACTCGCCCGCGAGCGGACGTACGAAAGCGCCGCGTCCACGGATTCGCGCATGACGTCCCCGAGTTGGCCGGTGACGATGAGTTGTCCGCGCCCCGGGATGAGCAGCGCTTCGATGGTCATCAGCTCGCCACCGTCCGCGGTCCACGCCAGTCCCGTAACCGTACCGACGCTCGGCGCCATTTCGCCGTCGGGCGCGGGGTGGGGTGGGGGACCCAGCAATTCTTCTACGCGCGTTGCATCCATGACCCACGCGCCCACGTCACCTTCCGCTTTACGGCGCGCGCGTTTGCGCATGAGACGCGCAAGTTGGCGTTCGAAATTCCGCAATCCTGCCTCGCGCGCGTAGCGCCCCGCGAGATACGCGAGCACTTCGTCGGTGAATTGCAGATCGATATCGCTCAATCCGTGCGCTTCGAACAACTTCGGCAATGAGTATCGCCACGCAATTTCGACTTTCTCTTCGGCGGTGTAGCCCGCGATGCGAATCACTTCGAGTCGGTCGCGCAGCGGATCGGGGATGTCGAACAGGTTGTTCGCGGTGCACAGGAACAACACGCCCGACAAATCGAGCGGCAGGTTCAAGTAGTGATCCGCGAACGCGTGATTGTGCGCCGGATCGAGCACTTCGAGCATCGCCGCGGTCGGATCTCCCGTCGCGCCACCCGCGCTCATCTTGTCGATCTCGTCTATCATCAGCACAGGATCACGCACCGTCGCGCGTCGCAGCGCTTGCGCAATGCGTCCGGGCATCGCACCGACGTACGTGCGCCGATGACCACGTATTTCCGCTTCGTCGCGCACGCCGCCCACCGAGAAACGATCGAACGCACGTCCCATCGCGCGCGCAATTGCTTCACCGAGCGAAGTCTTTCCCGTTCCCGGTGGACCGACGAAGCAGAGAATGGGACCGGATGGTTCGCCGCCGCGGAGTTGCCGCACCGCGAGGTGTTCGAGAATGCGCTCCTTCGCCTCGCGCAGTCCCCAGTGCCGTTCGTCGAGCGCTTTCTCCACGACGTCGAGCGCGATGCCATTGTGCCCCGACGCCTTGCTCCACGGAATCGCAATGACCCAGTCGAGATATGTGCGCAACACCTGATGCTCCGACGACGCAGCCGGTAGCGCACGCAATCGCTCCGCTTCGCGGCGCGCTTCGCGCGCAACGGCATCGGGCAATTCTGCTTCGTCGATGCGCTTCGCGAGTTCGACGCTGTCGCGATCGCCGCCTTCACCTTCACCGAGCTCTGCCTGGATCGCGCGCAATTGTTGCCGCAGGAAGAACTCGCGCTGATGCCCTTCGACGCGCGTGCGCGCGTTGCGTGCGACGTCGGCGGCGACCTGCGCGCGCGCCACTTCCTTCTCGATGCGGCTCGCGACAAAGCGCAAACGATCGACAACGTCGAGCCGTTGCAGCACTTCATCGCGATCTTCCACGCGGAAGCCGAGGTGTGCGCAGGCAAGGTCGGCAAGTCGCGGTGGATCGTCCTCTTGTGCGCGGAGCAACGGCTGAACGGACGAATCGATCGTCACGCCCGCGGCGAGCAGTTCATCGAGCGCCGTGAGAATGCGCGATGACAGGCCGTACACGGTGACTTCGTCTCCGCCTCGTTCGGTGACTTCCTCGACCAGCGCATGCGGGAACAATCCGCCGTTGTGCACTTCGCCGATGCGCACGCGGCGCACGGCGTGCAGCGTCAGTTGCACCGTGTGTACGCTCGGCTCGCTCCGCTCGCGCGCACGGCACAGCACACCAATCCGCCCGGTGAGCGCCGCGAGGCCATCAGTTGCCGCATCGCGGTCGGCCGCGGCAAGCGTCACCACGACTTCAGCACCGGGCACTGTGACGGTGCGTGCCAGCGCCACGTTGCGGTCGGCGCCCATCTGCACGGCGACCGTCTGCCCCGGCATCAACACCGTGGATCGCAGCGCGAGCAGCGGAATCGGCAAAGTAGGAGCCGGAGTCGGCGGCGCAGCAGCACGCGACTTTTTACGCGCACCGCTACCGGCTCGCCCGCTCGCCCCGTCGCTGCGTCGTTTCACGTCGTTACGTTCCCCGCATGTTCAACGAGTTATCTGAAAAGCTCGAAGCGGCGTTCGCGAAACTGCGCGGACGCGGCGTGTTGTCTGAGAGCGACGTCAAAGATGGACTGCGCGAGATTCGGCGCGTCCTGCTCGAGGCGGATGTCAATTTCCAGCTGACCCGCGAATTCCTCGAGCGCGTCGAGAAAAAAGCCGTAGGCGTCACGACGTTACGAACGGTCTCGCCTGCGCAGCAATTAATCAAGGTCGTCCACGACGAACTCACCGCGATGCTCGGCGAGCGTCGCGAACCGCTCAAGCTGAGTTCGGTGCCGCCGACGATCGTCATGCTCGTCGGTTTGCAGGGTTCCGGCAAAACCACGACGGCAGCGAAGCTCGCGCGAAAGCTGGTTTCCGAGGGTCGCGCGTCGCGGCTCGTCGCGGCCGACGTCTACCGTCCGGCGGCGATCGACCAGCTCGTGACGTTGGGCGGACAGCTCAACGTGCCTGTGTACTCGGATCGCTCCACGACCGACGTCGTTCGCATAGCCCGTGCTGGTGTGGAAGAGGCGCGCCGCGCTCGGGACCGTGTCGTCGTCATCGATACGGCCGGCCGCTTGCAGATCGACGACGAAATGATGGCCGAGTTGTCGCGCGTGAAGGATGCGGTCCGCCCGGACGAGATTTTGCTGGTGGCCGACGGCATGACGGGCCAGGACGCTGTCCGAATCGCACAGGGCTTCGATAGTGCCTTGCAGATCACCGGCGTGATTCTCACCAAACTCGACGGCGATGCGCGCGGTGGCGCAGCGCTGTCGATCTACGGCGTCACCAAAAAGCCAATCAAATACGTCGGCGTCGGCGAAAAAACCGACGCGCTCGAAGAATTCCATCCCGAGCGCATGGCCGGCCGCATCCTGCAGCAGGGCGACGTGCTCACGCTCGTCGAAAAAGCGCAGGCCGCGTTCGACACCGAAGAAGCCAAGCGTCTCGAGAAGAAGGTCCGCAAGGAAGGCATGGACCTGAGCGACTTTCTCGGCGCTCTCAAGCAGGTACAGCGGCTCGGTCCGCTCGAAGGGCTGATCGGTCTCATCCCGGGCGTGAACGCAAAGGCGCTCAAGCAGGCCAAGGCCGCCGACCCCAAACGCATGCGCCACGCCGAAGCGATCGTGTTGTCCATGACGCCGGCCGAGCGCGCAAAGCCCGAGATCCTCAATGGCGCCCGGCGCCTGCGCGTCGCCAAGGGCAGCGGGCGCCCGGTCTCAGAGGTGAACCGGCTGTTGGAGCAGTTCAAAGAGATGCGGAAGATGATGAAGCGGGCTGCGACGGCGCGACGCTGAGGGCAGGGTAAAGGGGGGACCCCGTAGTCCCTTATCCCCCCTC
>DATELA010000056.1:0-24894 GCA_035277145.1 Gemmatimonadaceae bacterium
TGAGGGGTGGGGGGTGAGGGGTGAGGGGGGATGAGGGTGAACTAAAGGGGATGTATGCTTAGCCCCGAACGCCAAGCCCTGAGCCCCGAGCGATGAATACCGCAAACACGTTGTGCGCATTGGTGAGTGTTGGCTTCCTCACTACCACTGCATCCGCGCAGTCGTCGCGCCATGCACTCGATCCGTTGTCCGGCGGCGAGATCACGAGCGCAGTATCGATTCTCAAATCGTCCGGCAACGTCACGCCGCAGGCGCGGTTTGGAACAATCAGCGTGCAGCCGCAGGCGAAGACCGCGCCGGCAGCGGCGCGCGCGGCGCGTATTGTGGGATTCGATTGGTCGAACAATCGCGCATTCGTTGCGGTCGTAAACCTCGCAACGAATCGCGTGGAATCGTGGGCCGTCGTCGACAGTGAACCGCCGATGCGCCTGCTGTCGATTCGCCGCGCGGAAGAAGCGGCGCACAACGATCCGCGGTGGGTCGCAGCGATGCGCGCACGTGGCATTGATACCGCGCGCGTCAACGTGCTCGTGTCGTTGCCGGAACGCGCGAAGCTTCCGCGCACCGGCACCGACAGAACGGTTGGTGTTTCGAACTGGTATCGCGACGGCGGCGCGCAGTCGAGTGGCGTGGACGGCATCGGCATGCGCGTGAACCTCACGCAAGCGCGCGTCATTGAATTCAACGATGCCGGTGGCAAGCCGGCCGCGCGTAACACCGATCCTTCGGACGGCCCGCTTGCTTCGCGTCGGCCGCTCTCGCCGCTGCGCATCGAACAGCCTCAAGGTTCAGCGGCGCGCATCACCGGCAACGCAATTGCGTGGGACAATTGGACGCTCCGCGTTGGCGTCGATCCGCGCCGCGGCATCGAAATACACGACGTCGCGTTCACCGACGGCAATCGCCGGCGATCCGTGCTGTACAGTGGATCGATTACCGAGATCGTGGCGCCGTACGGGAGTCCGAGCTTCGCAACGTGGTATCCGCGCGATGAAGGCGACTATGGCATGGGCATTTACAGCATGTCGTCGACCGTGGAGAACAACGATGCGCCGTCGAATGCCGCGTTCATCAACGCGACGATGCACGATCATGAGGGGCGCCCCATCGCGGTTCCACGCGCGATCGCCGTGTACGAGCGCGACGGCGGAATGCTGTGGCGTCACGCCAATCAATCGCGTCGCGGCCGCCAGCTCGTCGTGAGTGGGCACTCGACGATCGACAATTACGACTACCAGTTCAGCTGGATCTTCAGTCAGGATGGATCGATCGAGGCTGAAGTTGTGTTGTCCGGAATCATGAACGTCGGCGGTTCGCCGAACACGCGAGACACGTCACGCGCCGGGGGGCACACGCACTTCAGTCATCTCGTCGCGCCAAACGTGTTCGCGCCGAATCACCAACACTTCTTCGGTTATCGTCTCGATTTCGATGTCGACGGCACACAGAACACGGCCTACCAATTGGATACGCGAGCGCCGGCGCGCGGCACGGATAATCCGAAAGGTGAATGGTTCGGTATGAGCGAAGTTCCGCTTACGAGTGAGCGCGGCGCGATTGCTGATGTTTCGTTTGCAACCGCTCGTTCCTGGCGCATCGCGAACACGCACGAACGTAATGCGCTCGGACAGTTCACGAGTTACGCACTTGTTCCCGGTGCTGCCGCGCCCGCATTCCCCCTGCCGGAGTCAGCGCCGATGCGCATGTCGGGATTCATCGCGCATCAAGTGTGGGTAACACCCAATTCGCCGGACGAACTGTACGCCGGCGGTGAATTCCAGAATCTTGGTCGCGACAACGAAGGCTTGCCGGCGTGGACGCGCGCCGATCGTCCGCTCGCCGATAAGGACGTCGTGCTCTGGTACACACTCGGCGTCACGCACATTCCGCGCCCAGAGGATTGGCCGATCATGCCCGCGCATCGCGCGAGCTTCAAGCTGATTCCGGCGTCGTTCTTTGCGCGCAATCCGGCGATGGAGATACCGGCAAACCGCTAGAGCTCCACGTCTCCGCCGGCATCGGTACGCTTGAGATTGTCGACGCGCTTCTGCAAGTCCTCTCTGCGTCGGCGCTCTTCTTCTTTGTCGCGGAGCGCCGTCTTCCACTCCGGTTTTCCCTTCGCACCGACGACAACGCGAATGACAGCGCCCTCGGCGCGGCAGTCGGGTGGAAGTGTCTGCGTCTGGACGTCGTGCGCGTTGCCATCGTCGTCGATGACGACAACCGTCGCACCTTCGCGCCGGTCGACGACAAACAGGAGTGTTTCGTGACGAACGTTTCCAGTCTTCTTGTTCATTGACGCTGTGCCGCAGGCGCGCGCGAGGTTCGCACGGTGAAGGTGCCGTCGGTTCGAGCTGCTATTTCGATATCACCATCCCGGTCCGTTCGGTAGACCTTGGCGCCGGATGCGAGCCATGAATTGACGACGCGCGGCGCGGGGTGACCGTACCCATTGGGCGTGGCGACTGAGACAACGACGATCTTCGGGCTCGCCGCGCGCACCAAGTCTTCCGACCAGCCGTTCCAGCTCCCGTGGTGTGCGGCCTTCACCATCGACACCTTGGGGATCTTTCCGGCGCGAATCCATGCGCCGAGTTCGGCGAGTTCGGAGTCGCCGGTATAGAGCGCGGAGAATTTGCCGTACTCGATGATGACACCGACAGAATTATTGTTCTGGCTGCTGTCGACGCCGGGCAAGCCAAGCACGCGCACACGCACTGAGCCGACCGTGATGGTGCGTTCCGTTGCCGTGAGATAGCGCAGGCCCGGTTCACGCTGCACCGCCGCGAGCGTCGAGCGATAGGCCGCCGTGGTGTGCGCGATTCCGTTGTCGAGGTACGCACGCACGACCGCTGCCGCCAGCACGCCCGGCATTCCGCCGATATGGTCGGCGTGATTGTGTGAGGCGATGACGAGGTCGATGGTGTCGATGCGCTGACTACGCAGCGCCGTGGCGACCGAGGCGTAGTTCGCGCCGGCATCTATCAGAATGCGCTTCCCTTCCGGCGTCGTGATCAGCGCTGCGTCGGCCTGACCAACGTCGATCTGGATAATGCGTAGCGTGGGCGGCGCAGCCGTTGCTGCGACGACTGTCTGCGCCTGTTGTTCATCGAGCGCGCATGCTGCGACCAGCAGCAGCGACGCGAGGAACAGCTTCAGGGAATGGCGCATCGTGTGAAGCTACGCGCGTGCGTCACTGCTCCGCAGCGATTTCCATCAATCGTTCGACCAGACGCACCGTTGCGAACGTGTCGCGCTCGCAGTAATCCAGCAGATCGCGTCGCGTTTTGTCGCGTTCCGCGCGCGGAATGCGTCCGGAGACAAACAGAAGCCGCGCAATCTCGACGCTCGCCACTTTGCCGTCGACGATCACGAGATCGCTATAGCTCAGCTCGGGCACGAGCGGCGTCAGGATGTATTTGAGCGAGAAGCTCCCGCGAAACCCCGGGTGATACACGTTGTTCGCGATCACCGGGTTGAGATCCCACAGCTTGGCGCGCAGTGCATTGAGGTGTTCCGCGAGGTGCGGCAGGTGTTCGGCGAGTTCCTTGATGCGCGTGCCTTCGAAACTCGTGTAGACCACCACGCGATCGGCGTTCTTCGTCGCATTGATCATTGCGCGCGCAATTGGTTCGCGCGGATCATCCGGTGGCAAAGTCGGATTGTCGGGACCTTCGGCGAGGAATTCCGCGTGCGTGCGTTCGCCGTTGCGTGTGCGTTCGTGATAGCTGAATTGCGCGGCGGCCTGTCGCCACGGACCGAGGCCGTTCCACGCGGGAATTGCGCGGCCAACAGTTTCGAAGTCGAGAAAGCCGAGCCGTTCTGATTCGATGGCCGGACGTAACGCTTCGAGCAGGCCGCGTTCGATGATCATGCGACCTTCGCGCTGCGCGCGCATCTGCCGCTGTTGCTTTGGATTCAGTTTGGTCGACGCAGGAATAGCCGACATCGTATGCACACCGCTCGACATCCACTGCATTGTTTTCACCGGCCCAACGCCAAGCAGGTTGCTGATGTGGTCGGGGTTGTCGGGCCAGCAGCGTTTGTGAAACGGACATCCATCGTCGCTGCGAAACCAGCAGTGCGAACCGACGGGATAGACGGGCAACTGACCATCGAGCACCGCGAGTTGCTCGGCGATGCGATGCGGGACGAGCGGCGTCAACGCTTCAACTTCGGCGGTGACGTCTTCACGCACGAACAACGGCATGCCACCGGGATGGCGATACTCGCCGTTGAGATGCATGACTTCGGCGCGCGTGACGCGCAGACCGCTCGCGCGCAGCACGTGCAGTTGCACCGCGAGATCGGGGATGTGAAAGTCTTTGACGCTGTTACTCGATTTGACTTCGATGACGGTCCACGCGCCGTCGTCGTTACGCTCGAGCACGTCGATCGCGCAAAACACATCGTCGGCTTCGAAGCACGCTTCGAACAGCGCGGGCGCGCCACCGTCGATTGCGCGCATCGTTTGCACGACGCGCTCAGGATCGTAGCGCTCGCCCTCGATCAGAACTCCGTCGGGCCACTCCTCGCGCGCGCGCTCACCAACGAGTTGTCCTTGATCGAACAGGTCGCGCAGCACAACGTCCGGCTCGAGCTCTTTCGCGTTCGGCTCATGCACCTGCCACCAGAGCAGCTTGGGGCACTGCCAGCCGGCGAGAAATCGGGACTTGGAGAGAGCGGGCACGGGCAAAAAACTAACGACGATAACGACTTACGACGATAACGACTTACGACGATAACGACTAACGACGATTACGACTAACGACGACGACGACTAACTACGACTACGACTGACTACGACGACGACGAACTGCGACGGGGGTGAGGGGGCTAGCGCTCGCTCCTGTCGCTTCTGTCGTCATCGTTTCTAGCAGTCATCGTTTTTAGTCGTTCTCGTTTTCAGTCGTTCTCGTTTTCAGTCGTTCTCGTTTGTAGTCGTTCTCGTTTTCAGTCGTTATCGTTTTCAGTCGTTATCGTTTTCAGTCGTTATCGTTTTCAGTCGTTCTCGTTTTCAGTCGTTCTCGTTTTCAGTCGTTCTCGTTTTCAGTCGTTTTGGTGCCCGCGGTTCACCTCCGCACGTGATCTATCGCCTTCTCCAGCGCTGCGTCCCAGCCGCGCGCGAGGAAATAGTCCGGTTCGGGGCGCACCAACACTTCCGGCTGCACGCCGGCCACTCCGATCGCCTGACCGTTTGGCTGCAGCGACGCGAGCGCCGTAAACGTCACCTTCAGCTGCGACACAGGAAGCGTGACGCTGACATGCGGCGCCACGCCACCGGCGCTCGGCGTTCCCATCAGCGTCACGTCCGGTTTGTCTTTGAACGCAGCTGCGAATGCCTCGGTCGTACCCATGCTTCCTTCATCGAGCAGGATCACGACGGGTTTGCCATACACGAACGCGTTCGTGCTGCGTGCGGCAGCGGTGTCCGCTGAGAAGTAGGGCAGCAGCGCGCGGAGCGCTTCGCGATTGCCTCCGCCATTGCCGCGAACGTCGATCACGAGGCCACGCGTTTCGCGGAATTGCGGCATCCACGTGGCGATTTCGTTCGCGGCGTAATCATCCATCAACGGAATACGCAGATATCCAACATTGCCATACATCACGCGGCTCACCGACGACGGCCACACGACGGAACCCGTCATGCGCGGTGAAACGGCCATTGTCACGCGGCGCGTGCTGCGTCCGTCGCGCGATTCCACATCGATCGTCACGCTGTCCGGCGCCGGCAGCCCCATCATGGCGCGCATGAACTGCACGTTTTGTATGTGGCGAAGCTGTCCGCGCCACATCCGCTGCGGTGAAGCTTTCGGCACGAGCCGTTCCGCTGCCTCCAGCCATTCTTCGATAGGACGTCCGTCGATGCGCGCGACGTACGGACGATACGGATCCACGAGACTGACACGATCTATGCGAACCGCGACCACACGATCGTCGGTGGACTCGAGATAGAACGGCAGATCGCCGGGCGGAAAATCCATGCCCTTCACGCACGCTGCGCCGTCGGTGAGCCCCGCGACGATCTTGAGCACTTCGATGCCGAACGTGAGGCGGCTCATCCCAGTCGCACCGCGTGCGCGCAGCGTGTCGAGCAACACGCGATAATCTGCGTCGGCCGACTTGAGATACGCGGGCCGGTTTTTCAGTTCCAGTTGCAACGCATCGAGATCGCGATCGATCTCCGCCGCAGTCAAACTGGTCGGGAGGCTTCGCTCGCTCGCGGCGCGCGCTTCACTGGCAGGCGTCTGCGACGCGAGTCGCTGCAATGGGAGGACGGCGACTGCGACGAGGACTGCGACAGCCAGGCGGCGGCGAAGCACGGTGTGATCCCAACGGAGGGAGGCCGTATTTAGACTCGACCACCTTGCTGAGGGTTGGGGATGGTGGGGCGAGCCGTGATGCCAGCACCGCTAACGAAGAGAACGGCTAACGACGATTGGGACTAACTACGATCACGACCAACAACGATTACTACTACAAACGAGAACGACCAACCACGAGAGGGCGTAGTTAGTCGTTCTCGTGTTTAGTCGTTATCGCTCTCCGCCGTTAACTGCAGGCCACCAGTTCTGCCACCATGGTTGCGCCAACTTGCGTTCGGTCGGCCAGACTTCGTTGAGCGTTGCCGACTCGTACAAGAA
Source organism: Gemmatimonadaceae bacterium (assembly GCA_035277145.1). Classification (GTDB taxonomy): domain Bacteria; phylum Gemmatimonadota; class Gemmatimonadetes; order Gemmatimonadales; family Gemmatimonadaceae; genus DASRAP01. The sequence continues at coordinate 6,645 of DATELA010000056.1, forward strand.
TCCATTCCGCATCACATACCTCGGCGATAGCACCGCGCGAATGTTCACGAGCGGATTCGCGTCGAACACAATCAAGTCCGCGAGCTTGCCCGCTTCGACGGAGCCGAGGTCTTTGTCGAGACCGATCGACACCGCACCGAAGATCGTTCCGACGCGCAGCACATCGTGCAACGGCATGCCGCCGCCCGACAACAGAATCAAATCCCACGGTGTACCGATGCCCTGCACTTCGTGGTGAGCACCGACGCCGACTTTGCCGCCGTACTTCACAATCGTCGCGGCTGCTTGCGACACACCTTTGTACGTGAACTCGTCTTCGGGTGACCAGTTCGCCGCGCGCGTCCGGCGCGCGAGATCGGGTGGGAACGTGAAGTTCTTGAGGCGCGTTTCTTCGTAGGGATTCTCGCGCGCAATCATGTAGTACTTGTTCTCCGGCCCGCCGTACGCCACGAGCAGCGTTGGCGTGTACGTGATTTCGCTCGCCGCCGAGAGCAGCGCGACGTCCTTGAAGAGCGGGTAGATCTCGTACGCGTGCTCGTGGCCGGCGTACCCATCGAGCATTTCGGTAATCGCCATCTTGAAGTCACCCGCACCTTCCGTGGTCGGCGACATCCGCTGTTCGCGCGTCGCCATGACCACGAGCTGTCGCGTGCGACGATTACCGGCGAGGTACTGCTTCACCGTTTGTGTTTGATAAAACTCCGCGTAGCGCTTCACCACTTCGCGTGCGCGTTGCAACGAGCGAATCTGATCGCCGCTGAAAATGCCCTGCCCTGTCCCGAGAAACCGCGGGCCAAGCAAGTCGCCAGCGCGCAGACGGTCGCCGTACGTGAGAATGTCGCTCGTGCTCGTTTGCGGATCGCGCATGGTCGTCACACCGAACGCGAGGTTCGAGTGAAACGCAGGCACCGCCGTTTTGTGCACATCTCGCGACGGCCATGTGTGAGCATGAACGTCGACCCAACCAGGAATGATCGTTTTCCCGGCCACATCGATGACGCGTGCATTCGCCGGTGCAGTCACGCGGCCCGACGGACCCACCGCCACAATGCGGTTGTCGGTGACGACAACATCACCACGTTCAATGATCTCGTTGCCCTTCATCGTGATGATACGCGCACCGCGCAACACCACCGAACCACTCGGCTTCGCTCCGGTCGCAGCAACTTTGATGTCGATGCGTCGCGGCGTGTACGCTGCGCGGTGCGGCAACGTATCCGCACCAGGCGCGGGAAGCGTGTCGCCGGCGAGCCGGCGCGGCCATGCGCGCGCGATGGAATCGAGACGGGCCTGGAACGCCGCGCGTACGTCGTACAGAAAGAACGACGGACCAAGCGAGAAGAAGACGTGCCGTCCATCCTGCGTCCAGCCCGGGAACTCACCGCCGACCTCGATGGCAACTTGCGCGGGCACCGCTGATGTGTCCGTGCGAATGCTCAGCGGCAGTGCACGTCCGATGTCGGGCGTCGGGAATACGTAGAGCCTGTGCGTGCCGGTGTTCGTCGTAAAGCCGTGCGTACCCGTCGGTGACAGCGTGATCGGATCGCCCGCGTACACCGTGCGCTGATCGGTCCCATCCCAGCGAATCGACTGGAGCCCCGCGCCGGTCGCGAACAGAATGCGACTGGTGTCTGGTCCAAAATGCGCTTGCGCAGCGTCGTTGACGTTCGAAACGCCGCCGACGTCGACGATCGGATGGATGTCGCCGCTACCATCCGCGTTCATCCACGAGAGCGTCAGCGGCCCTTCGTCCATCGCGCCGCTCAAGTTGTCGACGAAATTGCGCCGCGGAATCCACGGTCCGGTCGCGAACACCAGCCGCCGTCCGTCAGGCGAATACACCGGCGCGTAATAGAACGACGGCGTCTTCGTGAGTTTGCGAAGGTTCGATCCATCCGCGTTGACGCGATAGATGTCGCCACCCGCTTCGTCGGTCCACGTCGCGAACACAATCGAGCGTCCATCCGGTGACCACGACGGTGAGTGTTCGACTGTGTTCATGACCGGCGTCACACGTTTCGGCGTGCCACCGTTGAGTGCCTGGATGTACACCTTGTCGAGCGCGGTGAACGCGAGCGTGCTCAGATCGGGACTTGGGACCGCGTCGCGGATCTGCCGCACCGTGAACGTGTCCGTAATCGGATACTGGAAGAGCGAGAGCGGCCCCATGTACTGCTCGACGTCCGCGGTGAACGGAATGATCGTCGCGGTTCCGGTGTTCACGTCGATCTTCCAGATCTTTCCGCCGAACGTCGTGAGAATCGCGGAGTTGTCGCGCATCCACGCTGGATTCGGCATCGCGCCGAATCCTGCTCCGCGATAGCTCGCGTCGTGTTGCACGCCAACTTTCAGTACACGTTCGTCGCCGCTCTCGATTTCGCGCACGACGAGCGTCGTCTGCATGTCGATGCGCGTGAAGTAGGAGAGCTTCTTGCCGTCCGGACTGATGGACACCTGGAACGCACCACTCGGAGCCGTGACCGCCGTGTAGTTGCGTCCACTCTCGCGATCGTATGCGGTGATCGTATTACCGCGCGCGGACGTGTACGCGGTCTTACCATCTGGCGAGAACACGGTAATCCCGCCACCACCACCGCCGAACGGAACGCGCGTGCCCGCGCCACCCGCAGGGTGATACAGCGTCTGTCCGCCGAGTACGTATTCACCGTCCGGCGTCCACACGGGGTACGACACGCTGCCCGCTTGCAAATTCGACAGCCGCATCGGGTTGGAGCCGTCGGCGTTTGCAATCCACACTTGATCGCTGCCCGATCGATCCGACACGAATGCAATGCGGCGCCCATCCGGCGAATACGTGGGCTGCACGTCGAGCTGATTGCCGCCCATAATGCGCGTCGCTTTACCGCCCGTGATCGGCATCGTGTAGAAATCGCCGAGCAAGTCGAACAGGATCGTGCGTCCATCAGGTGACACGGACAACGACATCCAGCTGCCTTCGTCGGTCGTGAATCGCGCGACACGTGTTGTAGTGAGCGGCAACGTGTTCGTGATGTCGCGCGGCGCGCTGCCCGGTGTCACGGTAAACAGCGGCGCCTGGGTTTGCGCGACGGCCATGCCGGCGAAAAGCGACAACGGCGCAAGGGCGATGACGGCGTACTGCGATACGCGGCGCATTAGCGTTGCCCTCCCGCCGCGTTGGCGGCCACCCACCATGACGCGTTGCTCTTTTGCGGCGCCGGTGCGACTTGATCGAGCGTGGTCGCGTCGTAGAGTCGTCCGTTCTTCATCACGTATCGGATTGATGTCGTGTTACGAATGTCCGTGAGTGGATCGCGATCGAGCACCACGAGGTCCGCGAGCTTGCCCGTCGCGATCGCGCCGATGTCTGCGCTGAGCCCAAGTACGTTCGCGCCGGACACTGTCGCCGCGCGAAGGATGTCGTGCGGCTTCATTCCGCCCTTTGCGAGCAGCAGCATTTCCCAGTGGAATGCGAGGCCGGGCAACCGCTCACCGGTGCCGATCGCGACGGAACCACCCTGCGCCACGACACGCGCAGCGCTGCCCGCAATGTCGGCGAACGGATACTCGTCGGGTGAAATCCACGATCCGCGTCCCCGTGTTTGCCGGTCGACGTCAGCGTGCGGATAGAAGCGTTGCACACGCGTATCGCCGTGCGGATTCTCCGTCGCACGGATGTAGTCGAGTCCATTGCGATCGCCCACACGGCCCGTCAGCATCGGGGTGTACGTCAGTCCTGATTTCGCGATGAGCTGCGCGAGATCGCCGAAGAACGGAAAGACTTCGTACGCTTCCTGGTGATCTGCGTATCCGTCGAGGATCGCACTGAGGCTCTTTCGATAATCAGTCGTTCCCGATGCTACCGCCGTGAGCCCGAGTTCCTTGCTGATTTGCAGAAAGCGCTGACGGTCGGCGCGTGTGCCCGTGTACTCGCCGCGCACCGTGCCGGTGCGCCATGCGTTCGCGAAGATCGGCATGTACGTGCGGCCTTCCGCGAGCGTGCGCACCGTCAATCCCGAATCCAGCGCAGCCGGACCTGTACTCAGCACTCGCGGGCCAAGCAGCTCGCCCGTGGCAACGCGATCGGCGTACGTCAGAATGTCCGTCGCTTCCACTTCGGGATCGCGCACGGTCGTTACGCCGAACGCGAGATCGGTGAGATACGTCGGCACGATCGTTCCGTGCACTTGTGCCGGCGCGGACAATCGGCCGTGCACGTCGACGTAACCCGGCACGATCGTTTTACCTGCCACGTTGATCGCGCGCGCGCCGTTTGGAATCGTGACGCGTCCACGCGCGCCAACAGCCGCGATGCGGTTCCCGGTGATGACGATGTCGCCGTTCTCGATCACTTCGGCGCCGTTCATTGTGACGATGCGCGCACCGCGAAGTACCGTAGTTCCCGCCGGTTTGTCGGCCGCGACAACAATGCGCACGTCGTAGCGATCCGCGTCATACGCCGGTGTCCAGCGCAATACGGAATCCTGTGCGCCACCACCGCCGCCGCCTCCGCCACCGCGCCCACCGCCGGCGCCGCCGCCGCCGCGTCCGGCTCCGCCGCGACCACTCGTCGAATCATCGCCGGTGCGCGCGAGCGCGGCAGCGATCGAATCCGCGGTCGCTTTGTTGCCGCGCGCGAGATCGTACACGTGGATCGTCGTGCCCGACGACCACACGACGTGCGATCCAGTGCGCGACCACGAGGGGAAATCGCCTCCGATGCGCGTGATGCGGCGAACTGGAACGGGCGGATTGTTGCCCGCCGGATCGATCGTGAGTGAATCGGGCCCCTGCGGGAGCGCGAACAAGTACAGATGATTGCGACGCGTGGCTTGCGACACGACCGTGTGTCCATCGGGCGCGATCAGTGTGCGCGGCGCTGCGTTCGCGAGAAGTACTGCGCGATCGGATCCATCCCACCGCACAGACACAAGCCCGGTGTCTTCGGCCTGATAAAACACGCGACTCGTATCTGACGTGAAATGCGGGAATCCACCGAGCGGCATCGGTCGCGCACTTGCGATCGTGGTGATCGTGCGCTGCGCTCCGCCGCCCGCCGGCATCCATCGCAGATCGAGATTGAGTTCGCCTGGTGCTTGATCATCGACAATCGCGGTGCGCGCTCTGCGCGGTGCGCGCGCAAACACGAGACGCGATCCGTCGGTCGAGAAGTTGAGTCGTGTATACATCGCGGGCGCGCGCGTGAGATTGCGCGGCGTTCCACCGCTTGCTTCGACCTGGAAAATGTCGCCGCCGTCTCCGTCCGCCCACGTTGCAAACGCGATGGAGCGGCCATCCGGTGTCCACGTTGGCGAACTTTCAACGACGTTGTTCGCTGCGGTGAGCCTGCGCGGCGAGGCGCCTTGCTGCAGATCCATCACCCACACTTTGCCGAGCGAAGAGAATGCGACGCGACGTCCATCGGGCGACAACGCGGGTTCGCGAATCTCGCGCGCCTGAACGGAATCAGAAATCGTGTAGTCGCTCTTCACCAACGGACCAAGCGATTGCTCCACGTCCGCAGTGAATGCGATTTGCGCTTTGCGGCCCGACGGAACGTCAATGCGCCAAATGTGGCCGCCGAACGAAGTAATGATCGCGCTACCATCCGCGAGCCACGCGGACGACGGCAACGGTCCCACACCACTCGGCGATGCTGCGCCGCCGCGCCCGCCGCCACCACGTCCGCCGCCACGTCCGCCGCGGCCTCCGCCTGCCGCCGGCGTTCCTGCTGGCGGTTGCGTACCCATCGACACCCATTGTTCGGCGCCATTTGCGAGGTCGCGAATAACCAGCGCCGTTTGCGATTCAAACCGCGTGAAGTACGCGAGCTTCGTTCCATCGCGATTCACGATCGGCCGATATGCACCGCCGGCAACGTTCGTGTTGTAACTCGTGCGCCCTTTTTCGCGGTCGTAACGAACGGCCTGTGTGCCCTGTTGGAACCAGATGTACCGGCCGTCCGCGGTGAACGTCGGCGCGGTTCCGAATCCCGGCACAACAAGTCCCGCACCGCCGCGAACATCAACCAGCCGGTTTCCCGTTACGATCTGCGCGCCATCGGGTGTCCACGCCGGATAATGACCACCCGCGACGAGTTGTCGCGCGCGTTTGCCGTCGGCGTCAGCAAGCCAGGTTGCATCGGCACCGCCGCGATCGGAGATGAACACGATGGAACGTCCATCCGGCGAATAGCGCGCTTGTCCGTCGATCGCATTGCCGCTCGTGACGCGCGTAGCTTTCCCGCCCGCAATCGGTACCGTGTAGATGTCACCGAGCAGATCGAAAAGAATCGTCGATCGGTCGGGTGAGACATCGATCGACATCCACGTGCCTTCACTCGTGGTGAATGCGACGGTGCGAGTGGTGCCGAGTGGGAGTGGCGGCCCTTGCTGGGCGCCTGCCGCTGCGGCAAACGCGGCAGCGGCGACGAGTTGGCGGATTGAGTTTTCGCGCATGCGCTACGCTACGAGTCGCGCATGCGCCGGACAAGGACTACGGGACGACTAGCGTCGCTGAAACTCCGGACTGCCGAGCGCAACAGCGATCATACCGCGCAATCGCGCAGGTGGCTCCGAGAATCCTTTGGATTTTTCATCCGAACCCGTCGAGGCAATCAGCGTGCGCGTTTCCATACTCGCGACGCCGCCGAGGAAGTGCTCGATCACGGCAGCGGCCTGCTCCTTCGCGGGCTTGTCTGCATACGTCGTCCACCCGCTCCACGACTCGACTTTGATCGTCGGGATGTAATTCGCCGCGATGTCGCTCGCGAACATCACGCGCCGCATGAGGCTGCCTGCAGTGATCCACGGTGTCGCGACGTCGGGCCATCCATCGGGTGATTGGCGGCCAAACACCGGTTGCCCGAAATCCGTGAGCGTTCGTGCGGTTGCGATCGACGTGTCCGGCAATGCGTCGAGCGAGCGCCGCGCACTGACGATGAACTCGAACGGTGTCTTGGCTTTGGCGCGAAACGCGGCGCGCGAAAAGAATTCGTCGCTCATCACGATGGTGCGCACAACCTCCGCGATGTCACCATCGGTACGCATGAACGTGTCGGCAGCGCGATCGACGAGTGCGCGCGGCGGATCGTCGCTGACCAATCGTCGCACGAGCTTTGTTGCGATGTACCCTGCGGTCGACGGATGACGCGCAATAATGTCGAGGACTTCTTCGCCGTCTTCGATCCCGCGGCCCGCAGCGAGCGTGTGTCCGAGCACGCTCTTCGTGCCGGTGTCGTGCAGGGCCGGCATGAACGTGAACTTCGGCGGCTGATTCTCACCAGAGACGAGCACGCGCCCACCGCGTGGCGCGGGATCCATGGACCAACCGGTGAGTGCGCGCGCAACCTCGATGACATCCTGTTGTGTGTATCCGCCGTCGACGCCGAGGGTGTGCAACTCGAGCAACTCGCGCGCGTAATTCTCGTTCAATCCGCCGACTGTACTCAGATGGTTGTCGAGGTAGTACAACATTGCCGTGCTGTGCGCGACGGCACCGAGCAGGTCGCGGAATTTGCCGAGTGCGCGCGGGCGAATTGCGTCGCGATTGAGCACGGCGAGCGCTTCCACTGACGGCATTTTCGCTGTGTACACCGAGAAATGGTTTTCCCAGAAATCGGTGATGACTTCCAGCAACTGGCGTTCGGTTTTCTCCGCGTTTACAACTTTGCCGGCGGCAAATTGATCCGGTCCGCCGCGAACGATCAGCGTGAGTGCACGTACCGTGTTGCGCAACGCGACCATCGAATTGTCCTTCGCCAGGCGAACGGCAGTGTCATTCGAGTTGGTAACGGCGACACGAACTGGCGCCCTGGACGAGAAACGAATCGACATCACCGAATCGAGCTTCGACACGGGCGCGGACCACGCGAGCAGCGGCGCGAGCGCCGTGCCGACCGCGGAATCGGCGATTGCATCCGGACGCAGCTGCTCCGCAATCCATCGATCGACTCCCATCTTCGCGATGCGATCGGCGTCGCCGTAGCGCGGACCGAACGTGAGTCGCGAAGCAACGTGCGCGACTTGTTCAGCGGTGTTGAGTTCGCGCTTCTGCGCGAAGGACGGCGTCGCGGCAAATGCAGCCGCGAGTGCGGTGAGAACAACGCGGTGAGTCTTCACGCGACCTCCGGAAGCCGAGGGAGTTCCCAGACCCTATTGGCCAGACCCTACACCCACTATGACGTGACGGCCCACTCCAACCGTTGCCTGTCAGCGCTCACCGGCGCTGAAATTCCGGACTCCCCAACGCGATGGCAATCATTTCGCGCAGCCGGTCGCGACCGTTTTCGCCTTCTGCTGCACGCAGCGTCTTGAGGGTTGCGGGATAGACCGTACCGCCAAGCAGGTACTGAACCACTCCGTCGGCCTGTTGTTCCGGCGCGAGTCCCGACAGCGGCATCCATCCGCGCCACAGCGAGACGGGCATGTAATTCAGCTTTCCATCCGATGCGTCCGACGCAAGCATGACACGCTTGAGCATCGCGCCTGAACTCATCCACGCGTCAGCGTAATCCGGCCAACCCTCAGGTGTGTCTTTGCCAAAGAGCGGCTGGCCGAGTTCACGCAACGCACGCACGCTGGTAGGCGTGGTGTCGGCGGGGGCATTCAACGCGCGCTTTGCGCTGACGATGAACTCGAATGGCGTCTTCACTTTGGCGCGAAATGCCGCGCGCGCAAAGAACTCGTCACTGGTGACGATGGTTCGAACAACTTCGGCGATGTCACCGTCGGTGCACGTGAACACCATCGCAGCACGTTCGACCAGCGCGGCCGGCGGTGTGTCGCTCACGAAGCGGCGCGCAAGCTTGAGCGCAATGAACTTCGCGGTCGACGGATGCGACGCGACGATGTCGAGTACGCGTTCGCCGTCGTCGATACCGCCGCCGGCCGGCAACACATGCCCCAGCACCGTCTTCTCTGACGTGTCGTGCCAATGCCGGCGAAACACGAACTTCGTTTCGATATTCTCGACGCGCACTGGAAGCGTGAGCCGCGGATCAAACGTCCATCCCGTCAGCGCACGCGCAACGTTGATGACGTCGTCCTGCGTGTATCCGCCATCAACACCGAGTGTGTGCAACTCGAGCAACTCGCGCGCGTAATTCTCGTTGATTCCGAATCGCGTGCTTTCGTAGTTGTCGAGGTAGTACAGCATCGCGGGACTCTTCGCGACGGCGCCCAACAAATCGCGGAATTTGCCGAGTGCGCGCGGCCGAATCACGGAACGATTCCACACAAAGAGCGCGCCGGCCGACGGCATCTTCCCCGCATACACGGAGAAGTGATTCTCCCAGAAATCGGTGATCACTTCGAGCAATTGCCGCTCGCTCAACTGCGCGCGGATGATCTTGCCGGCACCGAACTGTTCGCTCTGCGGGACGCGCGTCATGCGCATCATGCCCGACGCGTCTTTGAAACTCGAGTAGTACACCGTCGCGAGCTTGCGCTCGTCCGTTCCGTCGCCCCACCACGGAGTGAGCCCACGCAGCGCGTGCTCGGCGTCGCGATCGCTGATGGATTCCGGACGTAACTGTTGCTCGATCCATTTGTCGACGCCGATTGCCGACACGCGCGCGAGATCGCCGGGGCGCGCGCCGAACGTCAGACGCGCGACCGCGTGAGACACTTGCTCCGCGGGCGTGAGTTCGCGCTGACTCAGCGCAACGGTGGGCAACGCGACAAACGCCGCGGCGACAACTCGGAATCGACTATGCATGCTTCACGTTCGCGTAGTGGTGTGCCAGTGCGCAACTTTCCAGCGCCATGTCCGCCCCGCGATATCTGTCCGCCAACGAGGTTCGCGCCGCGCTACCGATGCCCCGCGCGATCGACGCGATGCGCGAAGCCTTTGCGGCGCTTGCATCTGGACGCGCCGTCCTGCCCGTGCGCACCGCGGTGCCCGCGAATGGCGGAGCAACGATGCTCGTCATGCCGGCGAAGACGGAGAATCCCGCTGCGATTGGCGCGAAACTCGTCACGGTTTTTCCGGCCAATGCCGGAACAAAGACCCCGGTCGTCCAGGCGATTGTCGTGCTCATCGACCCCAATACGGGGACGCCGGCCGCAATACTCGATGGCACTTCCCTGACCGCGATTCGTACCGGCGCAGCGAGTGGACTTGCGACCGAACTCCTCGCGCGACGCGACGCGACGCGCGTCGCGCTCCTCGGCGCCGGAGTACAGGCGCGCACACAACTTGAAGCCGTTGCGTGCGTGCGTGCCGTGAAGTCCGTTGCCGTGTGGTCGCGCACACGGGCGCGCGCGGAGCTGCTGGCGAAAGAGGTGGGGAACGGATCATTCGATGTACGCGTCGCCGACTCTCCGAACGATGCCGCGCGCGATGCCGAGATCATTTGTTGTGCGACCCCGGCGACTGAACCATTGCTCGGCGCCAGCGATATCGCCGCAGGTACACACATCAACGCCATTGGATCGTTTACCCCTGCCATGCGCGAAATCGATCCTGAGTTGCTCGGGTGCGCGCGCGTCGTCGTGGACCAACGGGAAGCGGCGCTGGAAGAATCGGGCGAGCTCATCGATGCGATTGCGCTGAAGCTCGTCCGCCGCGAAACACTGATCGAACTGGGATCCATCGTGACCGGCGCGAGCGCCGGGCGCCGCTCGCCCGATGAAATCACCGTCTTCAAGTCCGTCGGACTCGCAGTGCAGGACGTAGTCGCGGGATCGTGGGCACTGAGGCGGTAGCGCGACACGCGCACGTTTTTAGGGCAGTGTCCACTCGCGTTTGCTGAGGAACGGTGCGCAACGGTAGTGGTAACACCCCAATAGCGGACCAATAAAGCCCCATAAACGCCGCGCAGGCTGGCGCGCTTGTTGCTCACAAGCGTCGCCGTGGCCAAAGCCGACCCGCTTCGCTCCCGCGGTCTGATCCTGGTTGCACACAACTCGATTCAGAACGCTGCGCGCGAAATCGAAAGCCAGGGATTCCTGGTTGCGACGTCTACGACATCTGCGGCAACCGTCGCGATGGCGCGTCAGGTGCTGCCGGACGTAATCGTCGTCGGCACGTCGCTCGACGATGCGAATGGCGTGGACGTGTGCAGGTTGCTGCGCGCGGACTTTTTTGTGCCGCGCAGCGTTCCGATCCTTCTGCTCGTCGACGACGAACCAACCCCCGAACAGCGCGTTGCCGCGATCGGCGCCGGTGCATGGGACTTCGTTCCCACTGGCGACGCGCGAGGCACGATCGGCATCAAGCTCGACACCTGCGTTCTCGCGAAGCGCAACATCGACGACGCGCTCGCGGAACGGGATGTGCCCACGGAAGCGCGCGTCGTATCGAGCACCGGGCTCGCGCGTGAAACACGCCGGCTCGGTGCGCTCATGTCGCGCGTACACGGTGCGATCGCGTGCGTTGTCTTCGAATGGGTCGACGCAATTCCGGATCCCGCCGCTGGCTCGATCATCGCGAAAGCTGCGCGGACATCCGACATCGTCGGAGCGCTGCTGCCAAGACGGTTTGGCGTAGTCGCCCCCGGCACCGACGCCGTCGGTGCGGTACGTCTCGCGACGCGCGTCAGCGACAAAGTGCGCGTGTACCTCGAAGAGCTCGCGACAACTCGCGGTGCGTCCGCGCCTTCCGTCCGCATCGCAGCGGGTTACGACGCGGTCGCAAACGTTCGCTACTCACCGATTGATCCAGTTGGTCTCATCGCGCGCGCAACGTCAGCAATTCGCAACGGAACACCCGAACGCGAAGCGCTGTGGTTGCGCGCACACGCATCACCACAAGGGCTCGCCCTGGAGCGATAGTCATGACCCGGCTACGACGACATCTATTCACCATCATCGCAGGCGTTTCACTGGTCGCGATGAGCTGCGCAGACCCAACCGAGCCCACGGTCTCGAGCGCGCCGCTCCCACCCGCGAACAACTGGCTCATCGGTTTGCTGACCTGCACACCGTTGGCGCCGGATTCCGTTACGCAGAACATCGGGCCGAGTGGCGGAACGATTGTGGTCGGCCCACACACGTTTGTCGTTCCCGAAGACGCACTCGACTCGACTGTCGCGATCACGGCGACCATCGAGAGCGAGACGGTGAATCGGGTGCACTTCCAGCCGGAAGGACTGCAGTTCGAGGAGTCCGCGCGCCTGACCATGAGCTATGCGAACTGTGGATGGCTCGCGCGGCTCATCCCGAAACGCATCGCACACGTGTCCGACGGCCTCAACATTCTCAGTTACCTGCCGTCGATCGATGATCTCTTCGCACAGAAGGTCACCGGCCGACTCGACCACTTTTCCGACTATGCCGTCGCTTGGTAAGGGACTCGACCGCGCGGTAGAGACGACAACCGGCGCAACGATTGGCGCCGGCGATCTCCTGCGCACCGCGCGGGAACATGCGAAATCGGCTCGCACGAGCGAAGCCATCGCGTGCTTTGAGGCAGCCGTGCTCGCCGCCGAACGATGTGGTCAGGCGGAGATGCTCTCGGACGGACTGCGACGTCTCGCGGTAGTCCGTCATGAACAGAGCCAGCACGACGCCGCGCGCAAACTCGCCGAACGCAGTTATGACGTCGCGCGAGCAGCAGGACTCGACACGCTGGCCGCCGATGCATTGAACACACTCGGCGTACAGGATCTGCTTGGCGGATCGCTCAGCGAAGCGAAAGCAACATTCACGCGCGCGCTGACCATCGGCGGAACACAGCGCGATCTCTGTGCGCGCGTTGAACAGAACCTCGGCATTCTCGCGAATGTGCAAGGCGACCTCGACGGCGCGCTCGTGCACTATCGCCGGTCGCTCGACGGGTTCCAGCACTGCAACAACGATCTGGGATGCGGGCTCGCATACCATAACCTCGGCATGGTGAGCACCGACCTGGGCCGCTATGAGGACGCAGAAGAACAATTCCTCGAGAGCCGGCTCATCGCTGAACGTTTAGGTGACGCACAATTGCAGGCAAAATGTCTCGTGAGCCATGCCGAAGTTGATATCGTGCGTCAGCGTTATGATCTCGCTCGACAAAAAGCAGAGAAAGCACTGACGCTGTTTGACCGGCTGGGATTCAAGCGCGGCAAGGCCGACGCGTATCGCGTGATTGGCATGGTCTATCGCGAGACGGGTCGCGCTGCGCTCGCGGAATCGCGCCTGACGTCGGCACTCGACCTCGCGGTGGAATCGCACGCGGTGCTGATCGAAGCGGAGTCCGCGCGCGAACTCGCGCTCGTGTACCAGGCGCTCGGTCGCAATGAAGCGTCGCTGAACTTGCTCAACCGCGCGCACCGATTGTTCCAGCGGCTCGACGCACGGACTGATGTCGTGAGCGTCGGCAGCAAACGCGCCGCTCTCGAAGGCGCGTACTTGTCCGTCGTGCGCGAGTGGGGCGAGTCCATCGAAGCAAACGACGGTGTCACGTTCGGACATTGCGCCCGCGTCGCACAGCGCGCGGTGGCCATGGCGCGTGTCCTCGGACTCGATGCACACGCGGAAACCACGCTGTTGCTCGGCGCGTATTTGCACGACCTCGGCATGATGAAGGTCCCGCACGAAATCCTTCACAAAGGCGAACCGCTCACACCCGAGGAAGAACGCATCGTCGCAATGCATCCGGTGTGGGGGGTGGAGTTGCTCGCCGACGTCGAGTTTCCGTGGCCCATTAAGCCGATCATCCGGTGGCACCACGAGTGTGGCGACGGAACCGGCTATCCCGACGGACTCACGCTCGATCGAATTCCGCTGGCCGCACAGGTCGTTGGCATTCTCGATACGTTCGACGGTCTCACAACGACACGGTTTGGCCGCGAGGCGCTGCCGTCGCAACACGCGATTTGGCGAATACTCGAGCGGCGCGCGCACTGGGCGCCGCACGTTGTCGAAGCGTTCCTGAAAGTCGCGACCTAGCTCCAATACGCCGTTCGCCGTTCGGCGAGCGGCGCAACCTTTCGTAGTACGCGCCCGTAGGGGGCGCCATGTCCACCCCGCCCCCTCTCCCCACACGGCGGCTCGACGTCGACGGCCTGCGCGGACTCGCGGTGCTGCTCGTGGTCGGATTCCACGCGGGCGTCGTCTGGTTGCAAGGCGCGTTCGTCGCGGTGGACGTGTTCTTCGTGTTGTCGGGGTTCTTTCTCACCACGACACTCGCGCGCCACCTCGTCACTGATGATGGCATAGATCTCGGCGCAGTGTACGCGCGACGCGCGTGGCGATTGCTGCCGGCGATGATCGTTGTGGTACTCGCGACGCTCGCGAGCGCGTTGTTGTTGTACGCGCCCATCGATCGCGCCGCGGTTGCAGAACACATGCGACCAGTCTCGTTCTTCGCGTCGAACATCGCGTTTGCAGCGGGCGGCGTGAACTACTTCAGTGCAGCTGAGAATCCGTTGCTGCACACGTGGACACTCGGCGTCGAATGGCAGCTCGTGCTGATTTTCCCCGCACTCGTCGTGATGCTTGTCGCACTCGGTCATCGCCGCGCGGGAGCGGATACCGGCCAGACACGCCGATTGATGGTGATGCGCACCGTCTTCGGCGGCATCTTCGTTGCGGGTGTGATCTCGTTCGTGATTTCGGTGTGGATCAGCGCGAGTTCACCGATGTGGGCCTATTTCGGTCCGCATACGCGACTGTGGGCGTTCTGCGCCGGCGCCTTGATGGCATTCATCGCAGGCGGTGGTCAGAGCATTTTCGGCGGATCGGTTCGACGCACGAGTATCGCGCAATTGATTGGGTTCGCCGCGATCTTCATCCCCGCGTTCCTCTACGATCGCAGCATGCCGTATCCCGGCGCGATCGCGCTCGCGCCGGTGGGTGGAACGATGTTGTTGCTCGCAGGCGGCGACGTCGCAAGCGAAACGCCATTCGGTCGCTTGCTTGCGTCGCGACCGCTCGCATGGATCGGGAGCGTGTCGTATCCGTGGTACCTGTGGCATTGGCCGCTGATGGTGCTCGGCGCGGCGCTTGTGCCAGGCATTGGCGTGCTCGGCCGCGTTGCGTGGGGCGTTGTTGGCTTGCTGTTCGCGGTCGTCACGCGGCGGTACATCGAAGGCCCCGTCCATGAACGAATTGTCCCGCGCGTGATGGCGGGGCGTCCATTGTTGACAGCAGCCGCAGCGAGCCTCTCGCTCGTTGTCACTGCGCAGTTCGCCGCGATGTGGAGCAACAATCGCGTCGCGCATTCCGTGCATCGCGCATTTGCAGAGGCGCGCGAAGATCGCATGGACCACAGTTGCTGGGTTGGCGAGGGCAATGTATCGCCGGCGAACAAATGCGCGTTCGGCGACAAGCAATCGTCGACCGCAATCGCACTGCTCGGCGATTCGCACGCGGAGCACTGGCTCGGCGGATTGGAACGTGCGGGCAAGGAACACGGATGGCGCATCGAAGCGAACGTGATGGGCGGCTGTCCCGTGTCCGATTTCAGCGCGCTCATCAGCGGCGCGACAGCGCGGCGATATCGCGGTTGCAACCAGTTTCGTGAAGCGACACTCGCGCGGCTTGTCGCGCAGAAACCGCGCGCGGTGATCCTGTCGAGCTTCGACTATTACATGCAGACCGACGAGGCCGCAGGCGTTGGTTTTCAGGTTGCCGATAACGTCTGGATCGAAGGACTGCGGCGCACATATGCGCGGCTCGCGCGCGCGGGAATCCAGGTGATAGTCATTCGCGGAACGCCGCGCGTTCCGTTCGATGTGCCGAGTTGTTTGTCACGCCGCGCGGCGGGCCTGCCGTTCGCAACGAACTGTTCCTTCGACGTTGACCGTGCGTTCATTGCGCGCGGGCGCCGCGCGCAGGATGCGGCCGCGCGCGGCCTCGACGTGGACTTCATCGATATGAACGATCTCGTGTGCGCATCAGCGCAATGCGAGACGATGCGCGGCCGTCAAATCGTGTTCACTGACAACAACCATCTGACCGCCAGCTTCACGCGATCATTGGGCGCCGAGCTGGGCGAACGACTCGAAGCCGCTCTCGCCCGGCGCCAGTAGTTCGACTACGCGCGCACGACGCGATAGTGAACCATCACGATCCCACATGAGAACGGTTTTGTCTCAACGACTTCGAGCTGGCGCGTCGCCTTGAGCCGATCGAAGATCGGCATGCCCTTCCCCGCGACTACGGGATTGATGAACACGTAGTAGTCGTCGACCAGGTCGCTCTCAATGAGCGAACCAACGAACTGCGATCCGCCGTACGCAAACAGGTCTCCATCGCCCTTCCTCTTGAGCGTGTTGATCTCCTGCGCGAGATCGCCTTTCGCAATCACGGTGCGTTCCCATGGCGACTTCACCAGCGTCTTCGAGAACACAACCTTCTCGCAATCCGTGAACTTGCGGCCGGCTCCGTACTCCTCGTGTTTCGGGTCCTTCGCAACGCCTTCCCAATGCGGAATGAATCCCTCGGCGACTTTGCGGCCGAGCACGACGGTTTGAATTGGACGCACAAGATCGCCGACATACTTCTTGATGTCGTCACCCCAGTTCCACGTGAAGAAATCCATTTCGCCCTTTGGGCCGGCGATGTATCCGTCGACCGTCATCTGGACCTGCAGCTTGAGGTTTCGCATCGGAGTCATGAGTTCAGCGTGAGTGAGTGATATCGACACCTCTTCGACGGTCGGGAGCTGCAAAACTCATCGGTCACCGCATTTTCGCCGCTCCCGACGGGGGTCGGTGAGGGGCTTGCGATAGGCATATACTACGTGGCATATATATGCTGTGAAACGCACCTCTCTATTCCTCGACGAACAGCTTCTCCGCCAGCTCAAGCGCGTCGCGGCGCGGCGTGGCGTGAGCTTCGCGACTGTCGTTCGCGAAGCGATGGCCGCGTACGTCGCCGCGCCCGCTGCGGGTGGCGGCGCGCTGCCGTCCGTCGCCGGCAAGTTCTCGAGTGGACGGTCTGACACGTCGGCGCGCGTCGACGAATTGCTCTGGAAGGATCCGCACAAGTAACGCACGCATCTCTCAGTGACCGTCATCGCTGACACGGGCGCGCTGTTCGCGCTGATGGACGTCGACGACGCGTGGCACCACCGTGTGCTCGCCTGGTGGTCGCGCAACCTCCAGCCCGTGATCGTCCCCGTTACGGTGTTACCGGAGGCGACTTATCTGTTGCAGACGCGGATATCGCCGGCGGCCGAAATCGCGTTCGTGCGCGCCATCGGCGATGAGGAGTTTGCCATCGAGCACGTCGATCCGGACGACATCGACCGCGCGGCATCCATCATGGCGAAGTATGATGACTTTCCGCTTGGCTTTGTGGATGCATCAATTGTTGCGCTCGCCGAGCGACTCGAAGTGCGCGAAATCCTGACGACAGATCGACGTCACTTCAACGCAATTCGCCCCGCGCACGCGAGGAGCTTTACGCTCGTTCCCTGACCGCGAAAAATCGCGACGCCGCTACACACCGCCTGGCGTCGTGACTTCTTCGTAGGCGCACGTCAGCGGATCGCGCGCGCCCGCTGCGCCGAACCGGCCGAATCCCTCGAAGCCTGCGAGCGGATCGCGCATCGCAAGAATCTCATCGCGCGTCTTCCCCGCTTTGACCTGCGCTTCGACGAACATCAACAGCGAGCCGAGGTAGTCGGTGAACTTGAGCACGTCGCCGCCGCTGCCCGTGACCGGTAAGCCCGTGTTCCCGTGTCCGAAGATGTAGATCGTGTCGTTCGTGTGATCCTTCACCGCGCGATCGATGACATTCATCCATCCGCGCAACGTTGCACCCGCGGCGCGATCCACGACCGGGTGACGCTGGTTGAACATCAAGTCACCCATGTGCGCGACGTTTGCGCGCTCGAACGTGATGACGACGTCGCCACTCGTATGCGCGCGGCCGTAGAACTTCGCGCGAATCTTTTCATCGCCCGCGTCGGCCGTCCACGTTTCGGTGAAGGTCGTGTCAGGAAAGAGCAGTTCGGTCGTCGGCGCTGGTTGACCCGGCGGCGCCTTCATGTGTTCGGCGGCCTTCGCGTGCGCGACAACTTTTTTCGCGACGCCTTTGAACGAGATGTTGCCGTTGGAGTGGTCGCCGTGGTGGTGCGTGTTGATCAGAAAATCGACCGGCCTGTTGTTCGAGCGCTGATTGAGACCGTCGAGGCACGCCTTGGCTTCGGGCGGAAACTGGCTATCGACGACGACGACAGCGCGCGGGTCGACGAGGTACCCAATTGTGCCGCCGCGCATGGTGAAATAGCCGACGTTGCGACGGATGGGCGTGAACACCGGCGACGCGGCCTGCTGCTGCAGCAGCGGGGCGAACCCGCCGCGCGCGAGCGCTGCCGCGGCGGCCGCGGCGGCGGAGGT